>NZ_JBEPSU010000001.1:0-926520 GCF_040549175.1 Exiguobacterium sp. PvP048
CAGCGACCTGGACTTTAAACGCCTTCGTATATTTGACCATAAAAAACACCCCATAAAAGTTGGATTTTTATGTCCAACTTTTATGGGGCAGTTCACTGACTCAGAGGGGTTTCTTGCCGTCATAATTCAAGAACACCATAGTGCAGCTTGGATGACTTTCGTTTCGTACGCTCAAATCCGTACCGTTCAAAGAGATCACTCTCAAAATGAGCTTTTAAGACGATTCTTTGTCGCGCGACACGCTTCGCTTCAGCTAACACATGTTCTGTCAACGGTTCATAGTTTGCCAATTGCCGTAATCCGTCTAGATGTGTGGATTCCGAAATCGTTTTTTCAAACATCGGATCAAAATAAATCACATCCACCGAATTACTCGTGCATTGTTTGAGGTATGTGAAGTGTTCCGTCAGTTGAACGTTAATCCGACGCATCGCCTCAACGATTGGCGAATATCCTTCAATCCACTGCCGCAACCCTTCCCGGACGATCAGTGCCGTGACCGGATTACTCTCTATACCGGTGACCTGACCTGACCGGCCGACCGCATGACTCATGATGATTGCATCCGCTCCTAAACCTAACGTACAATCAAGGACTGTCATCCCCTCTTGCAATCGGGCAATCGCAATCAAGGGGTCATGACCGTCGCGGTCGAATTGTTTGATCCGAAAAACCGCACTGGACGGATGAAAGAAAAAGGAACTGTCCGTTCCTGACGGATAGTACTCCAACCGGTTTTTATCCACGACAAGAACGGGTAGCTGATGTTGCTTGTGAAGTGCCGGCAGACTCATTTTTTTTCGTTCTACGACAGCAAAGTCGATGTTTTGTTCTGTTTCAAAAAGTTGTTGTCTTCTGATCTTCACATCCTCTGTCGGTCTTAAGCATGTCGTCAAGATCACTTTTTGTTTATCCAATCCGTTTCACTCCTAGAAAAAAATAAGCTAGCCTGCGCCAGCTTATTTCTTTTTCTTCAATAACCCTTCGATGTCTTCGATGAGTGCTTTTTTAGAAATCAAATCTTCTTGTTTTTCTTGTTCGACTTTAGCATCGACAGTCGTCCGTTGTAATAACGCCTGCAACGTCTCGTCAATACTTGATTTCAAATGATCGCGATCTTCTTTATTTAAGGCAAGATCGTGACGGACTTCGTCCCCTTGTTCGTCAAGTTGGCGTAACCGCTCCGTCAATTGTTTCGCTTCCCGATTCAAATCAGAATATAAGCGTTCGATTTGTTCTAAGCGTAATTTGATTCCATCGCGTTCTGTGAACACATTTTCCAACCCCTTCCAGCATACAGATGTCTACATCATTACTTTACCATATTCATCATGAAATGAAACAATCACAATCCGTTTACAACTTGCTTTTTCGCTCTTCCGGGTGCGAGATTCCTTCCGGCTATCTTTTGCAATTTGTTTCCTCAAGTCGCTATAATAAATGAGCAGAGTGAAATGCGATCAGAGGAGGACACCGTCATGGATTTAAAACGTCGAACACTACGTCATGTAGATCAGACTGAATTCGAACATTTTTTAAAGTACGGCGAACAGGCTTACGGATTATCTCGTCAGGAAATTCAAGGGTACGACCATGAGCTAGGAACCGAACGTGCCTTCGATTCTGTCGAACACAGTTATGCCGAAGATTTCTACTATGATATTCTCGTCGACGAACAGTTGATCGGTCGCGTACTCTTATTAAAGATGGGGCATTATTTCCAACTTGATTTGATGGTATTTGATCCGTACAGTAGACAAGGTTTTGGAACAAAGGCGGTAAAACAGGCACTCGAGCAGTCAAACGTATTGGCTCTTTACGAAGTGCGTGCCCGTATCCTGCCGACCTCTCCCCATCAAGAGATCGCTTCTAAGATTTTAGAGACGAACGGATTCGTCAAACAGAATGATTACTTCAGCAAGGGTCGTCGTAAACGTTACTCCCTGCAACGCCCTTGAAATTCGACCGACGCAATCAGGCGTCGGTTTTTTTGACATCAAACTAAAAACAGCGTAAAATCTTGGTTTGTATGATTCAGAAAGGAGTTCTCACATGAACGAATGGTTATGGTTTCCTTCCATCTTAATTACGATGGGATTATTATTACTCAGTTATCGTCTATTTGGCAAAACCGGTCTGATGATGTGGATTGCCATCGCAACGATCATTGCCAATATCCAAGTCACACAACAAGTCGAACTTTATTCTTATATTTTCACATTAGGTAACGTCGTGTACGGAAGCTGTTACTTGGCGACCGACATCTTAAATGAAAAGTACGGGAAGAAAGTCGCGCGTCAAGGTGTCTATATGGGCTTTTTCTCATTGATTACGACAACGTTATTGATGCAATACAGTTTACTGTATACGCCGCTCAATGACACACTCGCAAAAGACATGTCAAACTCATTGAACCTTCTATTCGGGTTGCTTCCTTGGATTGCGCTCGGCAGCCTGTCCGCCTACCTTGTCTCACAATTGTTTGATGTCTTTATCTATTCAAAAATCCGTCAGAAGACGGGTGAAAAGAAACTTTGGTTACGTACCACTGGTTCGACTGTCCTCAGTCAATTGATTGATACATTAACGTTTTGTGCAATCGCCTTTCACAGCTTACCCTTTGATATCTGGTGGCAGATTTTCATCACCACTTATCTCGCTAAATTCGTCATTGCCTGGGTCGCGACTCCTTTCATGTATATTGCCAAACGGATTCATCCGACGGCTCCTTCGAAAGATTTGGCCGCATAATGCAATCACCTTCCTGATTTTCAACATTTCGCTAGAAGATTGTTCTCTTTTAACGGATAATGGAAGTCAGGAGGTGTTCATTTGAAAATCAAACGCAATGAATCGTTCCGGTATCAGTTTGATCAACCGGTTTCCGGTGAATTCTATCTTGTCAAAGAGGGACGGCGGACACCGGTCGGATCGATGAAAATTCATAATCTCTCCCCGAGTGGCATGGCGATTGCAACACCGCTGAAACTGCCGATTGATCGTTCGATGTCAATCGTCGTTGAATTTTCTCTTATATCCGGTCTCGAACCTTTGAAGCTGAACGGACGGATTTTACATGAAAAATGGATTGATGACCAGCGTTTGTACGGCATCCGGCTCGAAACGATGAAAGAGGAACAACAACAGATTATCGATACGATCAAACAATTCGTCAAAACGACGTCTTGAATGACTCGTGTTTTACTTAGAACAAGAAGGATACGTTCTCTTTTTTTAGAAGGAGCGGACTTCAACGATTAAAAATAAGGGTGACGGATATCATGTCCGCCACCCTTATTTTTAATCGTTTTTCTGATTTTATCGTGTCGTCCGGTAGACGATTGCTTCATACGGTCGAAGGACCAACTCTTCTTTTGATCCTGCCGGTGATTCATTGTAATTTCCAATGACCGGATCAGAAGTATCGTGAGACAGTGGAACAGTTACTTCTTCCTGACTGAATGAGCAGTAAATGTACCATGTTTCATTTTCATATGTTCTTGTGTACGCATAGATGTCCGTTTCCTCTTCTAAAATCAAGGCATATTCACCATATACGATTACATCGTGCTGATGACGTAACGCAATCAACTGTTTGTAGTAATAGAAGATGGAACCCGGATCCGCCAAGGCCAGTTCGACATTGATGGTCGGATAGTTCGGATTAACTTTTAACCAGGGTGTACCCGTCGTAAATCCGCCATGCTCCGTCGCATCCCATTGAATGGGTGTCCGGGCATTGTCCCGTCCTTTAACATGGACAGCACGCAATAACTCTGCTGGTGAAGCCCCTTGCTCGGTCCGTTCTTTCCACATATTACGGATTTCGATATCCTCATAGTCCTCAATCGATTCAAAGGCAACGTTCGTCATGCCGATTTCTTCCCCTTGATAAATGTAGGGAGTTCCTTTTAACAAGTGGAGTAAGGTCGCTAACATTTTAGCGGATTCGACGCGATACGTCGTATCATTTCCGAATCGGCTGACAACGCGTGGCTGGTCGTGATTATTCCAGTACAGCGAGTTCCACCCTTTTTCGTGTAAGGCGACTTGCCATTTCGTGAAGTTTTCTTTCAGTTTCTGAAGGTCAAAGGGTTTTACATCCCATTTTCCGCCCGGACCGGAATCCAAGTCCATATGTTCGAACGTAAAGACCATGTTGACTTCTTTGCGTTCCGGATCTGTATAAAGAATGGCGTCGTCAGTCGTCGCCCCCGGCATTTCACCAACCGTCAAGACATCGTAATTACCGAAAGAAGCGTCATTCATTTCTTTTAAAAACTCATGAATTCTTGGTCCGTTAATATAATGTTGTCCGCCGTCCCCGTATAGAGCACCGGGAGGAACCGTCGCATCCGGAAGACCGGGTGTCTTCGAAATTAAGTTGATGACGTCCATTCGGAAGCCGTCAATCCCGCGATCCAACCAGCGCGTAATCATCTGATAGACTTCTTGACGCAACTTTTCGTTTTCCCAGTTCAGATCAGGTTGCTTTTTAGAAAACAGGTGCAAGTAATATTCGTTTGTCGCCTCATCCAGTTCCCAAGCCGGTCCGGAAAAAATCGAGCCCCAGTTGTTCGGGAGCGTCCCGTCTTCATTGGCGCTTCTCCAAATGTAATAGTCCCGGTATGGATTGTCCTTACTCTTTCGTGACTCTGCAAACCAGGCGTGCTCGTCCGACGAATGGTTGATGACCAAATCCATTACGATTTTGATTCCCCGCTCATGCGCCTGATCGAGCAGAAGATCAAAGTCCGCCATCGTTCCGAATTCGCTCATGATGGCTTCATAATCCCTAATATCATATCCGTTATCATCATTTGGTGAGTCATAGACCGGACTCAGCCAAATAACATCAATTCCAAGTTTTTTTAAGTAATCCAGTTTTTCAATGATACCGACGAGATCCCCGATTCCGTCTCCGTTTGAATCATTGAAACTCCGCGGATAAATTTGATAGACCACACTGTCATGCCACCATTTACGTTCCATGTGATTGATCGACTCCTCTTGTGAACAATTTGCGCAATCGATTGCGCATTTAATAAAAGCGCTTCCATTTATTTCATCGTTAGCGTATCACGAATCTTGTAATCAGGACAAGAAGATTCCCTTGTACGCAATCAGGTATACTGGACCTATCGTTTCACGTTTGAATTTTTCCGTTTGAGGAAAATGATTTAAGAGAGGAGGCGTACCAACATGTATCGTCGTTATTTATTATTTCTTGTCTGGGCTGTCGCCATCATCTTTATACTGTTGTTCGGGAATAACAGAGTTTTCCCGTCCGGTTTTCTCCTGTCCTTTTTACGATTCGATCAAAGCCAATTTGATACGTCTGCGCTCAGTTTATTTTCATTACTCGGGATCTATCCTGCAGCCTTTTTCATGCTCTTCTTGGATGAAAAACGCTTCTTGAAACCTTCACCGATGTTGGCCAGTTTCGGCGCATTCGCATTAGGCTCTTTTATTCTGATGCCGTATCTCGCCCTGGCAATTCCCCGTCAAACGTTTTTACCGTTTCGGCGCCGGAAGTTCATCCCTTATGTTGTCGCCTTGTTAGCCGTTCTGTCGGCAATCATCATCTGGTTGGCTTTGGCACGTTCTGACTGGAGCATTTTTGGAGTTTATTTCATGACAAATCAATTCGTTCGGACGATGACCGTCGATGTGGTGATGTTTTATATTTTACAGTTGTTTATGTTACACCGTATTCGGGCACGCGAGAATACTCGGCTCGGTTGGCGAGACCTCGTGCCATTGTTCGGACTGTTCAGTTATTTGTTCCGCCGTCATCTTCCGACTTCCTCCAACGGTTGATTCGACCGAACGGATTCGGCTACAATAGGAAGATAGCTTTCATAGGGGGACATTATTCATGAAACAGTATCATCAACTTTGTCAGGAAATTTTAACGAACGGCGTAAAAAAAGAAGATCGGACGGGAACCGGAACCATCAGTATTTTTGGTCATCAAATGCGGTTCCCGTTACAGGATGGTTTTCCGATGGTAACGACAAAAAAGTTACATATGAAATCGATCATTCATGAATTGATCTGGTTTATCTCCGGTGAAACGAATATCTCTTATTTACAAGAGAACGGTGTCCGTATTTGGAACGAGTGGGCGGATGAAGACGGTAATCTCGGACCGGTTTACGGTGCTCAGTGGCGTTCTTTCCCGAAACCGGATGGAACGACCGTCGATCAATTAGCAGATGTGATTGAACAGATCAAAGTCAATCCGGACTCCCGTCGTTTGATTGTCAGTGCCTGGAATCCCGGACAACTGGAGGAGATGGCCTTACCGCCTTGCCATCTGTTGTTCCAGTTTTACGTAGCAGACGGAAAACTGTCTTGTCAACTCTATCAGCGGTCGGCGGACGTCTTCCTCGGAGTCCCGTTCAATATTGCTTCCTATGCTTTGTTGACGCACATGATTGCTCATGTCTGTAAACTTGAAGTCGGCGATTTTGTTCATACTTTAGGAGATGCCCATATTTATTCGAACCATCTGGATCAAGTGAATCTCCAGTTGAGTCGAAATCCGAAACCTTTGCCGACGATTCGATTTGCCCGTGAAGTCGAGCGCATTGAAGACTTTACGTTTGACGATATCATTATCGAAGGCTACGACCCTGATCCGCACATTAAAGGAGTCGTCGCCGTATGATTTCGCATATCGTTGCCTATACAAAAAACCGGGTCATTGGACGGGATAACGAAATGCCTTGGCACTTGCCGGCTGATTTAGCTCATTTCAAGAAAACGACTTACGGTAAACCGGTTATCATGGGTCGAAAAACCTTTCTGTCAATCGGACGGCCATTACCGGGACGCGAAAATATCGTCATCACACGTGATCCGGACTTTCATGCGGAAGGCATTACCATTTGGCATGACTTAGACAGACTGGCGAATTACGCGGAGTCGGACGAGGAGGTCTTTTTGATTGGCGGCGGCGAATTGTTCCAGCAGACTCTCCCTCTTATCGAGCGGATTTATGCGACGGAAATCGATGCCCACATCGAAGGGGATGTTTACTATCCCGTTCTTCCTGATCATTTCGTTTGCTCCTCCGAAACGTATCACCCTGTGGATACGCAACATGCAGAGGCTTTTACGATTAAGCAATTTGATCGTGTTCTTGAATAAACATCATTCGATTGACGTTTCAAGCAAAAGCATCCCGACTTCCAAGAAGTCAGGATGCTTTTTTAATTCGGTCTTTTTAAGGCAGACGAATCACCCATTGGCGAATTTGCTCTTCCAACTGATGGGAATCAAGCGGAGATAAACAATAATCCGTAACGCCGCGTTCCAGCGCCTGTCCCAGCAGTTGATTTTCTTCATCGGCAATCGCAATCACGTCAATGAGGGCCTCCCGTGCCTGCTTCCACTGCTTAACTAGCTTAAAATCTGACGTTGCCAGTCGTTCGAGCGGCATTACGTAAAGCTCAATCGCGCCAGTTGTTTTTTGATCGTCAGCTACGAGATTAAAATCGTATTTCGGATGAAACGGTAACTCCATCCGTGAAAGAGATGGCAGTAACGTCTTTTCGACCTTAATGACGACCTCTAGCTTCTCCTTGGCAGTTGCCATCGCGTACAGGATGACCTGGTTCCGTCCGTTTCGCTTGGCTTGATAGAGGGCTTCGTCTGCTTCAGACGTCATCTCTTCTAGATCCATCAGAGCATCATCAATAATCGTTAATCCGATTGAAACCGTTACTTTCAACCCGTTTGGAAAGGTATGACGTTCAATTCGTGCCCGAACCCTTTCCATCATCTCTGCGGCATGTTTCGAATTGTCTGCACTAAACAGCACCATAAATTCTTCACCCCCGAAGCGAATCAATTCGTCGTCTTGTCGGAGAGCTTGTTTCGTCAAAGCTGCCAGTTCAGTCAACACAAGATCACCTGTTGGATGTCCATGCAAATCATTGATTCGTTTGAAGTGGTCTAAATCGAAAATGGCCAGAGCAAACAGCTGATGATCACGTTCCAACCGCGATGTCCGTCTCCGGTAAGCATTTTGAAGATATTTTCGGTTGAAGGCACCTGTTAACTCATCAACTAACATCGATGAAGACACGGCACGTAATTTCCGCAGCAACCGCTGAAGGCGAATCTTACGTTCGTCGATCCCTACCGTCTCATCCCAGTAATCATCTGCTCCAAGTGCATAACACATCTGACGGACAGTCGGGTCATTCGGACCAATCAAAATCAGCGGAATGAACGCGGTTTCCAATTTTTTAATCAACTTCTTCAGCAATGCATCTTCTGTCATGCGAATGATTTCGTAATCAATCAGCATCGCATCGACATGCAAATCGTATCCGACTTCCAGTGTATCTTCGATTGAACCGAAAAAACGTGTCATGTATTTTTCGTGCTCCAGTGCTTTTTTCCATTGAATGTTATCCAAAAACCGTTTCGTGACCGAAAGAATCATTTCCTTGCGCACGACTTTCTTCCGTCCCCGTTCTGACAAATGATCGATGACCGGTGCGAGCAGCTTCACGATTTGTTCATGCGTGACTTCTTCCGCTGCCCCGTTCAATTCACTTCCCCAGCCTGCTGTCTGCCGCTCAAAGAAATTTGCTTGATCATATTCGCTGAATCGGTTCAGCCATTGTGCGAAAACAAGCAACTCCGATTTCGGAACCGTATCCATCCGGAGTAAACGTTCGACCATCAGAATCGTCTGATTGATTTGTTTTTCAATTTGTTGTTTGGTTGTTTCCACGTGTCTTCCCTCTCTTTCTATACAGCCGAAATCATCCGTTCGACTGAAAAGAAAACGAGGGAAGACCCTCGTTTTCGATTATGCTTTTAAGTTCGGATGAACCATGTCCGCCGGAACGATCCATTGATCGTATTGTTCTTCTGTCAATAAACCGGTGGCAAGTGCCGCCTCTTTTAAAGTTGTACCCTCTTTGTGCGCAGCTTTAGCAATCCGAGCTGCATTTTCATACCCGATATGCGGATTGAGTGCCGTGACAAGCATTAAGGAACGTTCGACGTTCTCGGCGATGACAGTCCGCTCCGGCTCGATTCCGATGGCACAGTGATCATTAAACGACTGCAGGGCATCCGTCAATAACCGAACCGACTGGATGTAGTTATACATAATCACCGGTTTAAAGACATTCAGTTCAAAGTTCCCTTGACTTGCAGCAAATCCGATTGTCGCATCATTTCCAAGAACTTGAGCAGCGACCATCGTCAACGCTTCGCTTTGTGTCGGATTGACTTTTCCGGGCATGATCGAACTTCCCGGTTCATTTTCCGGAATCGTAATCTCACCGATTCCGGCACGCGGACCGGATGCAAGCCAGCGGACGTCGTTGGCGATTTTCATCGCATCCATCGCAAGTGCCTTGATGGCTCCATGGGAAAAGACGAGTTGATCATGGCTCGTCAGGGCATGGAACTTATTTTCTGCGCTGACAAACGATTTCCCGGTTTCTTCACTCATTTTTTCAGCTGCCCGGTCCCCGAATTCCGGATGGGCATTGATGCCCGTACCGACAGCCGTTCCGCCGATTGCCAGTTCCGTCAACGGTTCCAGTGTCAATTCAATCATTTTTTTCGAAAGCTGTAACATACGGACCCAGCCGCTGATTTCCTGACCCAGTGTAATCGGTGTTGCGTCCTGTAAGTGGGTCCGGCCGATTTTGACGATGTCTGAGAAGGCTTTGGCTTTCTCGTCAAGCGTTGCGTGGATCGCATCGATTGCCGGCAACAGTTGATCGATGACAATCGTCTTCGCCGCAATATGCATCGCCGTCGGATATGTATCGTTTGAACTTTGTGATTTATTGACATCATCATTCGGATGGATGACCTTGTCACTTCCCCGCTCGGCAAGTTTCCGTGTTGCGACCCGGGCAACCACTTCGTTGACGTTCATGTTCGACTGTGTGCCGGAACCCGTCTGCCAAACGACCAGTGGAAATTCTGCGTCGAACTGTCCGGCGATGATTTCGTCACAGACTTCCGCAATCACTTCCGCTTTCTCTTGATCCAAAACCCCTAGATCACGATTGGCTAATGCTGCGCCCTTTTTCAGAACGGCGAATGCCCGAATGATTTCGATTGGCATCTTTTCCGTACCGATCTTAAAGTTTTCCAGACTGCGTTGTGTTTGTGCTCCCCATTCCTGTGCTTCCGGGACACGAATTTCCCCCATCGTGTCATGTTCTAAACGGTATTCCATAATCATTTCCCCCTTTATCTGCTGATACATTAATAGTTTAACGGAAACCGTCACGAATGGGAATGATAGAGGCCGGTTTGGGGAATAGTTTGTTATCGAAAAGGAGTGAATGCTTGATGTGGTTGATCAATTTAACAATTGTTTTACTTTTAATTTTGGCGAATGGGGTCTTTGCGATGACGGAACTGGCTTTACTGTCCTCCAAAAAATCCAAGCTGCAACAATATGCCGACGACGGAAAAAAATCCGCTCAAATCGCTCTCGACTTTTTGGAACGTCCGACGGATTTGCTGTCGACGGTTCAAGTCGGTATTACCTTAATCGGCATCATCAACGGAGCCTTTGGCGGTGCTGCTTTATCCGCTCCGTTGATTGACTGGCTCGCCGGTTTTGAGTGGCTGGCACCTTACGCCAGTACGATCGGCTATGTCGTCGTCGTCACGATCATCACTTATTTATCGCTTGTCGTCGGTGAACTGGTCCCAAAACGAATTGCCCTTGTCAGTCCGGAGCGTGTCACGATGCTTCTGGCACAACCGATGCGGATATTCTCAAGTGTCCTAAAGCCGTTCATCTTCATCTTGAGTAAGTCAACAAGCGTTATTTTCCGGATGATCGGACTCGACCGGCTGCAAATGGAAGACGAGACGGAAGATGAAGTCAAACAGTTGTTGATTCGCGGGACAAAAGAAGGGACGTTCGCAACGTCAGAGGCAGAACAAGTCTCGCGTGTATTCGCGTTTCACGATCAGTTGGCATATGAATTGATGGAACCGCGTACGGTGACGGAATGGATTGATTTGACGGATTCATCCGACGAGATCTTGGCTGATTTACGAAGTGCAAAACACCGGAATCTTCCTGTCGGTCACGGTGATTTGGATCACTTCGTCGGATACATCGATGCCAAGGAAATTCTCGCTGCCGAGCAACCGATTGCTGTCATCGAGTCCATGATTCACACTCCGCTTATCGTCCCGAAACAATTGCAAGCGACTGTCCTGCTCGAACGGATGCGCAAGGAAACGGTTTCCATTGCCTTTGTACTCGATGAATATGGCGGTTTTTTGGGAATGATTACATTATTTGATATCTTGGAAGCATTTGTCGGTGAAATCTCGACGGTCGAAGAGGAACCGGAACTTGTCCAGCGGACGGATGGATCTTATTTGGCAGACGGGTTACTGCATATCGATGATTTAAAACGGGTACTCGATATTAAAACAGAGTTACCTGGCGAAGCAAAAAATAGTTATCATACGGTCGCCGGGCTCGTCTTATATCTGCTCGGCGAGTTTCCGGTCCGCGGAAGTCACGTGACGAGCAATGGTTATCGTTTCGAGGTGGTTGACTTGGATGGTCGGCGGATTGATCAAATTTTAGTCGAACGACTGGAAGATCCGGTCGATGAGACGTCTCTATGAAAAAACTGACCGGATCTGTGCGATCCGGTCAGTTTTCTTATTCATATTCATTTAAAGCATCTTTTGCCACACGATCGGCTTTATTTTCCGACCGTGGAATCCATTTGACGAATGCAAGCGGTAAACGGGAAAACCGTTCAAATGCCGGATCAAAATAAATTTGAATCCGTTTGTTTTTGGCAAATTCGCGTTCGACTGCCAACGAAACAGCTTCTGAATCCGTCCGGAAGGAAAACACACTTTCTCCTTGTACGGCTAATTCTTCCGCTAATTCCACTGCTTTTAAAAATGCCTGAAATTCAGCTTCGTGATTATTTTCAGCCGTAATCCGAAACGTCCGTTCAATGACCTGACCTTCTGAATTTTTGCAGAAAATACCGACTGCCGCATCATCATTCGAGGGACGGACCGCTCCGTCAAAATACAACTCAACCATGTTCTCTCGCCGCCTTTACACCTTTTCGAATCGCTTGTTCATCCAGATTTTTTCCGATGAAGACCAGCGTTGTTTGTTTGGACCCTTCAAATTCACCGCGTGTTGCCGTTCCGTAAATCATGCCTGTTCCTTGTAAAATGGTTTTCCGATCCGTATCCGAAAAATGAAGAATACCTTTATAACGGTATAAATCTTCCGCATACGCCTCAAGAATTTCTCGCAGGACAGCACCGAAACGTTGCCGATGCAACGGGACTGGTTCTGTAATCGTTAACGCAGTAAAGGAATCGGCCGCCTTCTGCAAGCCGTCCGTTTGTTGAGCCAATCGTTCTTCTTCCTGTTTCGGAAAATGGAATGTTTCAAATAACTGTTCGATCGGTGTTTCGGACTCGACCGTCGGTAAAATTAACGCCGTTGGGTTCAATTCGGATAAACGTTTGAGAGCAACCGTCACATCATTCTCCGAAATTAAATCCGTTTTGTTCAGCAACAAAGTATCAGCAAACCCGATTTGGCGGACGTTTTCTTCAAATGTTAACTGCCGCTCCAGTTGATAAGCATCGACGACTGTAATGACACTTGATATTTGATACTGCTGTTCAACCGCCGGTTCAAAATAGAACGTCTGTAAAATTGGACCCGGATCGGCAATCCCTGTTGTTTCCACAATCAAACGATCAAATGTCATTTCACCATGCCGTCTTTTTTTCGCAATCCGAAGTAACGCATCCCGCAAGTCACCGCGAATGGAGCAACAGATGCAACCGTTCGTCAGTTCGATGACTTCTTCGTCACTTCGCTCGATCAAGGCTTCATCGATGTTGACGGCACCGACTTCGTTGACGAGTAATGCTACTTTTTCAATCGGATTCGAAACAATCCGGTTTAATAATGTCGTTTTCCCTGCCCCTAAAAAGCCGGTGACAAGGGTCGTTTGAATACGTTCAGACATAGGTTCACTCCTTATGTTAACTGCGACTGGCGCCATTTTTCTTTCCGCGCATCGAGTAAATCGATGGCATGCAAATACCAGGCGTCTGTTGTCTGCGGTGTGACGCTTGATCCCCACTCTTTTTTGCCGTGGTGGGATAGAATCATATGCATCAACCGGTGATATTGATTGACCGGGAGACGGACGGCTTCTGCTTGGAGTGCTTGTTCCAGGACAAAACATCCGTACGGCATATGACCGACCAACACACCGTTCGGATCTAAAGCGATTCCGGATAATTGTTCACTGGCTGGTTCTGTTTGGACCAAACGGGAAAAACGGTCACCGCTTGCTCCAAGGTGGGTATATTCAAAGATTTTTCCGATATCGTGCAATAAAATACCCAACAGTAACTCATCCTGGTGCGGTCGTTCGTCCAACAGGGCAATCGACCGGGCCGACTGGTACAAAGCATCAAAGCTGTCATCCCAGGCAAATTGGCGCATGTCCCGTTCACCCGCTTGGAATAAATCATTTTTATGATCCGCTTCGGCTTCCTGAATACATTGTAACAGCGTCAAATCAGGTCGTTCCGATTGACAAATCCCAAAACCGATCGTCATCATACACGCTGTATGCTTTAACAATCCACCGATATAGGCATGATGGTGATACAAGGCTGCCGGACGGGTCGAAAAATCGTCCCAATAGGCGGCTACCACCCGATGTGCCACTTGCCGGAGCGGTGCCTCCATTTTTTCAACCAGTCCGATCAATTGATCACGGTAGTCTTGTGCGGATTCACCTGCTGGCATTTGCGGTAAATAGGCGGTACCCGATTGATCGTGCACAGCTTTCACCCGCTGGACCGTTAAAGATTTGTTTCCGGAATCAACGGGATATTCATCTACCTTGGCCGAGACATGAACGATTCCGGTTTCAAGATACGGACGCATCGCCTCTTCTGCTGTTCCCTGGTTCAACCATTGTTTCCCTTTGCAGGAACCACTTGGAGAGTTGAAGGTGAACTGTAACCATTCACGACCTGTCTGACTTGTTTTAATTTCAGCCGATGCGACAAGCAAGGTTTCTTCCACCTGTTCTCCAGGAACATGGTTCGAGATCAGAAAGCCGGTCGTCTTCTCAGTTCCGTCGACCGGGTAGTCTTCTCCGCTGTAAACCGGCAATTCAAGCTCGGGAATCGCTTTAAATAATCGAATCATCGTCAACACTCCTCTCATTTACTCTGCCTCTCATGATAACAAATCTTCCTGATTCCTGCATATGCTAAAACATTCATTGTAAGCGCTTCATTTATGATTTAAAATGACAAGTGAAGACAAATTATCCATGATAAGGAGGATTACCGGATGATTTTTTCATTATCGACTTGTTATGACACTGTTCAAGCTTCAGAACTGGAGCCGGAACAAACTATTGTCACTCGTGAACAGCTTCGTCAAGCCGTTTCGGTTTATGATCCGCTTGCTCTGAAAAATCCTTGTTTATTACATCAACTCATTGATCAAGAAATGATCTTAGCATGCCGACAAGTGGAGGCACTTGGTTTATCACTTGAAGCAGCCCCTGTTAAGCTGTTGATTGTCTCGTCATTTAATCCGGGTGCCGGCTTTGATACGGTAGAAATCGATCGCATGTCCCATGAGACATTAAAACGGCAACTCGCAACGAACGATGTCGTTTTCTCACGGTTCATCCAGCAACTGTTTCTTCATCAAACACAACCCGACATTCTCTGTCAACGTTTGATGACCGTGTTAGCCGGCGCGACGGCGAAAAAAGTACGTGTTCGAGCCGAGCGCCTTCAAACTTCCTGGGCCATCCTGCATTAAGCATACAAAAAGTCCTGACTCAAATGAGTCAGGACTTTTTTTCAACGACCTGGCATTCCAGCTCCTTGATGGACATTTCTAATGAAAATGCGGCATTCCGCTTCGTCATATTCTATATACATCATTGCAGAATATTGGAAATATGTCAATTTATTTTTCAAAAAAAAGTGGGATAACTTCTTCTGAAGTTATCCCGAATGGAAGAGTGAATAATTACCATGGCAATGCTTAATTTCATAATACAATGCAATGGAAGCGTTTACAAGTCTTTATCGAAAATTCTTTCAAGAAAATATTCTTCTGTTAACGGACGATGAAGAACTTCGATCCCGCTTTGACGCATCAGTGTCAAACCATCCCCGTATTCGTAGCCTGTTGAATAGACGACACGATCGATCTTCGAGGCGATCAAGGCTAAGCTGCAGGCATGACAGGGACTGTGTGTCACATAGGCTGTCGCATGGCGGGCGCTCGTCGAGTCGGCCGCAAGTTTTCCGAGTGCATTGATTTCAGCATGAATCTCGTTCATCTTCGACCATTCATGGTGTTCTTCTTGGTTGTCACAGCGGTAAAATACTTGACCGTTATGTACGATTGACAAGGCATCTGTCTTTCGCTGTTGTCCTTCGGCTTCTGCTTTATACAGGATGTTGTCCTGCTTTAAATAGATTTCATTACAATTCACGTGCTGACTCGGTGTTCCATTGATTCCGATCGATATCGGTTTCTCATCTTTGACGATGACACAGGCAACTGACTTTGACGCACACTTTGAATGGCGATCCGCCATCATCCGTGCAAACAAAAGCCAGGTCGTATCCCATTGATGTTGTTTTTTCATCATAACGTTCTCCCCCTGAATAACTATTTTAAAAAAACCACTAAGGAACACATAAATGTGTTCCTTAGTAAGGGCGGTTTGGTAATTCGCGATTTTTTGAAGCCACTTCCATGACTTTTTGCTTCAATTCATTTTCCATTCGTTCAAGCTCGTGTTCCGCATCACGACGTTTTTGTTTTCCGTCCTGTTGAATGCGAAGCGTTTCATCCAACGTTTCGATCAGGTTTTGATGCGCCACTTTCAAGGACTCAACAGACACGATTCCTTTTTCGTTTTCTTCTGCAATTTCGATCGATGAATCTTTGAGCAGTCGTGAATTTTGTTCCAACAATTGATTCGTCGTATTCGTGACGTCTTTTTGCATCTGCAGGGCTGTTTTTTGCCGCGACAGACTGAGCGAGAGAACGACTTGGTTTTTCCAAAGTGGAATCGTATTGACGACCGCTGATTCAATCTTCTCCGCTAAAATTTGATTGTTTTGTTGAATGACACGAATTTGTGGAGCCATTTGTAAACTAATTGTCCGTGACAGTTTTAAGTCATGGATTTTCTTTTCAAATCGATCAGCGAGCTGAATCATGTCATTGAGTTCCTGTATCCGCGTCTGATCCTGTGACCGTTCGACTTCCATACGTAACGGTTCGATTTCATGTTCTCTGACATGTGCAATCTTTGTTTCCCCTGCAGCGATGTAGAGGTTCAGTTCTTCGAAGTACCGTTTATTTTTTTGATACATCTGATCAAGCAGCGTGATGTCCTTCATCAAACCGAATTTTGAACGATCCAGATTATGAACGACTTCTTCCAGGTAAGCACTCATTTTTTCGTACTGTAAAAAGTACGTCTCTGCTTTTTTCTTCGCCCGGCCGATGACCGGAACATTGGACCAGAAACTTTTCTTTTCCTGTAATGTGTCCGGATCCATCTGACGGACCCGTTGCATTAAATCCGACAAAAGTTTGCCGGCATCGCCGCCGTCTTTCATTTTCACTTCACTCAACACTTGATCTGAAAACTGTGACAATTCGCGTTGAACCGGTGCCCCGTACTGCATGACGGCATCTGATTTGTTTAAATCGATGACTTGGAGCAACCGTTCAATTTTTTGGCGTTGTTCTGCCGGAACGTCACTCGGGATCATGTCTTCGACCGGCCGGACCGGTGCAGCCGGACGGGATGTCGCTTCCGCAAGGTTCAAGTCAACGGACGGATCCGAAATTGTCGGTTGTGTCGTTGATTCTTCTTCCGGCCATTGTTGCCAACTGTTGTTATCAGAATGGGTCATGTTTATAACTCTCCTCCTGTTTTCGTTGTTCTGACTCTTGTGCCAAAACCTTTTCAATCGTTAACAATTCACGTTCTAAGTCTACTGTATCGCCTTCTAACAACAACGATTGCTGTTGTTTTAACTTCTCGGCGATCAGTTTCAGATTGGATTGCAACTGTTCCCGTGTGTCAAGTTGAACTTGCGCTCCTCGCCGTTCGAGATCCGCAAACTTTTCTGAAATCGAGAGTAGCGAATCCAAATAAAATGTAAAGAAATCACGGACTTTTTTGACTTCACGCGGCGCCGTGAACAATTCTTCAAACAGGACATGGGCTTCCCGGGAAACAATCCGCATTTCAGAGCGGACTTCACTATCCCGGATCGCCGGAATGATTTTATCGAAGGATTGAAGTTTAGCAAATCCTTCTTCGACCGTCCGCTGTAAGACCTGAAGCTCTAAATCATCCGTTTCATCGAACCTTCGCGTTGCTTGTTCCGGTTTTAAGATGACACTTCCGACAAACTCATCTTCATCATCAAGCAACAGTTTCTTTTTCACATTTTTTCGTTTTAATTCCGTTGATTTCCGTTCAGTCCGATACCGTTTTCCCGGTTTTGCACGATAACCGCTCCAAATGAACCAGAGACCCAGTGCAATAAAAATGCCGGAAAAATTCAAGGCATCCGCCACTTGAAGAAATACGAACATCAGACCGATGGAACCAAAGATCCACCATGTAGAAGACTTCACCTCATCACCACCCCTTTTGATTGTTTCTTCTATTCTGTCTTCACTGTCTGCACTTTAATTATTTGTTACTTATATCTTACCATTACGCATCATATAACAAAAAGTTTCCCGTTTTAGAGAAATGTTAGTCCTCTCTATTTCTTATTTCACCATAATCTATCGAGCGTGACATCCGTCTCAAGTTTGATTTCTGCCATCATACCGGCAACCAAAAAAAGTCCGTCCGCAAAACACTGCAGACGAACTTTTTACTATGATCTGTCACTATCCTTTTTTTTTTAAGAACCAAACAGCGGCCAAATCAAGATAATCAAAATGGCGAGCGGACTTAAATAACAAATACTGAAACGCCAAAACGGAAGAATCCGTTTCATCAGCGGACTTGTGACAAGTTCTTGTTCGACTAGAGCGCGATCCAATTTAAATCCGGCAAAAAATGAAATCAACAAGGCACCAATCGGCATCAGGAGATTGGAAACGGTAAAGTCCATCCAGTCAAAAACCGTTTTATCCATCCATGTGATGTCAGCTGCCATACCAAATGAAAGAGCGGATGGAATACCGATTACCCCGATTAATATCGTGGCAATGATCGTATTTCGTTTTTTATCCCGGAACGTCGCGGTTTCTTTCCGGTCCGTAATAGCGGACACCACCACTTCAAGCATCGCAATAGATGAAGTAATCGATGCGAATGCGAACAAGAGGAAAAACAGGACCAAGAACAACGATCCGAATTGGATTTGACTAAACACCGTCGGCAAGACGATGAACAATAACGAAGGGCCTTCCGCCGGATCGAGACCGGATGCGAAAACAGCCGGGAAAATGGCGAATCCTGCAAGCAAGGAGACGACCACATTCAACGACACGATCCAGATCGCGGAACGATTGATTTGTCCCCGTTCCTTCATGTACGAAGCATAAGTCAGCATCGCTGATACGCCTAACGATAAAGAAAAGAACGCTTGCCCTAACGCACTAAGGACCGATGTCCGGTTCAGGGCCGAGAAGTCAGGTTCGATGAAGAAGCGGACTCCCGCGCCTGCTCCTTCGAGTGTCAACGAACGAACGACAAGAACGATGAAACAGAGGAAAAGTAAAGGCATCATGATTTTACTCATTTTTTCAATACCGGCCTGCACTCCGCGTAAGACAATCACACACGTAATGATCAGAAAAATTAACTGTCCTGTAATGGCATAACCGGGCGAACCGGAGACTGTCGCAAATAATTCACCCAAGTCCGCCCCATTCATCGACGTTAAATTTCCGGAAAACCCTAGCACGATATAGATGAGAACCCAACCGCCGATGACACTGTAAAATGAGAGCAACAGAAAACACGCGATAACACCGAGCCAACCAATAAACGTATATTTTTTATGACCAAGCTCTGAAAAAGCTCGTAAGGCGGTTTTGCCACTCGTCCGCCCGATTAAGAATTCGGCAATCAATACCGGTAATCCGAGCAAAAGCGTAAAGGCCAAAAATAATAATAAAAATGCCCCGCCTCCGTTTGTTCCCGTTGTGTATGGGAACTTCCAAATTGCGCCCAGCCCGATCGCTGATCCAGCTGCCGCCAAAATAAATCCAATCTTTGAAGCCCATGCATTTCCCTTCATGTGCTCACCCTCCTTTTCAAAAATACTTTTCCATTGTACAAAAGTTCATCCAGGAAGTCATCCTTTATCAAACATTTTCTTTAAAGCGTCAAAGCATAACCGCATATTCGCGCTGAATTAACGATGTTTCATCCTAAAAAAAATCGAAGTCCGTATGAGGAACTTCGATCCGAAAACACTTTATTTAATTGATGATTCGTTTCATGTTAATGCATCAATCCGTCCACTGTACATCTTCAAAAACTCTGGTAATACTTTGACTTCGATCGGCGAATGCATCGCTTTTTCTCCATCCGTATCAATGACTTTCGGAGAGTCGGTTTTTAACGTGAAGCCGCTTGTCAAAATATGTGTAAACGACGGTTCTGTCGCCAGACCTATTTTTTGTAAGATGACATCGCGGATTGTCGTCAAGTTCACTTCATCAACGATGACAAGATCAAGTTTTCCGTCGTTATAAGCGCCTTCTGACAGATTGGTTCCGATGCCACCCAGTGATTCCCCGTTCGCAGCTAAAATCAGCACGGCTTCTCCCGTCATTTTTTGACCTTCCGCTAACTTGAGCTCGTAAGAAAACGGTTCTGCCTCCATACTGGATCGAATCGTTGAGAGATAATATCCCATCTTACCGAGACGGGCTTTTTCTTCTGTATCAATTCCGATGGAAGCTTCCGCAATCAGACCTAAACCAAGGAAGTTCAAGAAGTACGTATCATTGACCTGCCCGAGATCGACTTCGACGATTTGCTGGGTCGCAATCATTCCGGCAGCTAACCGTGGCACCATTGGTAATCCGAGCGTCCGGGCAAAGTCGTTACACGTACCACCCGGGATGATACCGAGAACCGGACGGGTCTCAAGTTTCGCGATTCCATTGATGACTTCAAAAACAGTCCCGTCCCCGCCGATGACGACGAGGGCATCAAAACCGTCCGCTTCTTCTGCAAAATGTAAGGCATCAAGGACTTTGGCAGTTTGCCGAATGACGATTTCGTCAAACATCGCTGCCAACGGATCAATCACATCCTGTAAAAGTCCGGCGCGGTTGGACCCGGCCGTCGGGTTACTGATCAATAGCAATCTCATTTCAGAATTCCTTCTTTCTGTAAATAGTCGCGTGCGACTTGATTGGCTGTTTTCCCGCCATAAGCGACCGCTTCATTCATTTTTGACATCTCGCTGTCGGAAATTTTTCCATCCAACTGCTTTAATGCCTGTTCGACTTCCGGATATTCGTCTAACGTCTCTTGTCGAAGAAGAGGAGCCCCCTCATAAGGCGGGAATAGTTGCTGATCATCCTCTAACACAACCATGTTAAATTTGGCGATTTCCGGATCGGTCGAATACGCATCGATGACTTGAATATCACCCGACTGGACGGCTTTATAACGTAGTTTCGGTTCCATCGTCACCACTTCTTTGAAATTGACACCGTATTTTTCTTGAATTCCTTTATAGCCGTCTTGCCGATCTTTAAACTCTAATGTAAATCCGGCTTTTAATTGATCCGCTACTTGCTGTAAATCGGAAATCGTCTTTAATTGATATTGGTCTGCCACCTTTTTCGGAACGGCGACAGCATAGGTGTTGTTATAGTTCATCGGAGGCAACAGTGCCAGCTTTTGTTTAGCAAGACCATCGCGTGCCTGCTCAAAAACAGCTTGTTTATCGTTCGAGACCGGCTTTTCGTTCGTCAGACTGGCAAGCACTGTGCCCGTGAATTCCGGATACAAATCAATATCACCGGACTGTAAGGCTTTATAGACGAATGTCGTCTTCCCGAAGTTCGGTTTGACTTGAACGTTCAAATCCGTCTGATCTTCAATGACCAGTTTATACATATTCATTAGAATTTCTGGTTCGACCCCTAATTTACCGGCAACGACCAGATCCGGTTGTTCCGTCCTTCCGAGGGCGAATGGTGTAATGATTAATGCTGCAATCAAGGCTAGAGCGACCACAAGTCGACCGGTTTGACGTTTTTTAGTCGCGACTTCTGTCTGTCTTAACAATCCGTCAAACAAAAGAGCGAGCAAGGCGGCAGGAATCGCACCGAGTAATAACAAATAATTGTCATTGCGGTCAATCCCAAGCAGGATGATCGAACCAAGTCCGCCGGCTCCAATCAAGGCGGCAATCGTAGCCGTCCCGATAATCAGAACCATCGCCGTCCGAATCCCGGCCATCATGACCGGCAAGGCAAGCGGAAGCTCAACTTTCATCAAACTCTGCATCGGTGTCATCCCGCAAGCCCGCGCTGCTTCCTTCAGTGAAGGGTCTACTTCCGCTAAGCCCGTATACGTATTTCGGACGATTGGAAGAAGGGCATATAAAACAAGAGCGATGACGGATGGGACTGTCCCGATGCCGACGAGCGGAATCATCAGACCGAGTAACGCGAGTGAAGGAATCGTTTGGATGACTGAAGTGACCCCGATCGACCATTCACTGAACTTTTTGTGGCGCGACAGATAGATACCGAGGGGAATGGCAATCACACAGGCAATCACCAGTGATAAAACAGACAGTTGAATATGTTCAATCAACGCCTGCAACAATTCCGTCTTTCGGTCTTGGTACGTCTCAAACAATCCTGTCATTGGACAGTCCCCCTGACTTGACCCATGAATTCTTGAACAAATTCATCTTTGCTGGCCAAAATCTCTTCTTTTGTCCCAATCAAAACAATCTCGCCGTCATTCATTAAACAGATCCGGCTGCCGAGCTTTAACGCTTCATTCATGTCATGGGTGACGAATAAAATGGTTTTCCCGAGTTCTGCGTTTAAGCGCAACAAATCGTTTTGTAATTGGTCTCTTGAAATCGGATCAAGGGCTGAGAACGGTTCATCCATTAAGATGACGTCTTGTTCTGCCGCCAAAGCCCGCATGACACCCACCCGCTGTTGCTGGCCGCCCGAAAGTTCCCCCGGATATTTTTTTCTTAAATTCTCATTTAAACCGGTTAACTGGAAGAGGTTATGGACACGTTCTTCGACCTTCTTTTTGTCCCACTTCAATAAATGCGGAACGACACTTACGTTTTCTTCAATCGTCATATGCGGAAATAAGGCGATTTGCTGAAGGACGTAACCAATTTGACGACGCAACTCGTGTTCATTGATTGACATGATCGGTTGACCGTTGATCCAAATTTGCCCTTCCGTATGATCAATCAATCGATTGACCATTTTCATCGTCGTCGTTTTCCCGCAACCGGACGGACCGATCAGACAAAAGATTTCCCCCTGATCGACTGTAAAGTTTAAATCGCGGACCGCTTTCGTTCCATCTGGATATGTTTTTCCAACTGCTTTAAATTCAATCACGTACGATCCCTCCAGCACCTTAATGTAGTCAAGTCTATTCTTTATTATCTTTGTAAAATTTCCCTGATTTAACCGTTCTGAAACCTGCTTTACACGATTGGAAGACACAAAAAAACCGGCAGAAGATTCTGTCCGGTTTACTGTTTATTTTGTCTTACGCTCTAATAATTCAATCTCTGATTTGATTAAAACTTGTTTCTCAAATTCAAACCCAAGAGATTCGAAGTTTTTTGTATGCGAGAGATCGCCTACTACCGTATTTGTTAATACAGCCGTGACTTCCGCCACCCAACCTTCTTTTGTTTTTACCATATCACCGACGATATAATCAAATAACTCTTCTTCTTCCATCTTCTTCATCTCCTGACACGTTCAGATAGTCTTAATCATATAAAAGAACCTGTGAAAAAGCTAGTATTGCGTCAAGGTACGTAACATCTGCCGTAAAATCTTCGCAGTCAGTCCCCAAATCAAATACTCTTCATGTTCGTAAAAATGTTCGACTGTTTTATATGTCCGGTCGACATATGCATCCCGGTTCGCCAGACGATCCGTTGGAACGGTTTTATCGGGACGAATCCGCCACTCCATTTCACCTTGAATCGGTTCTGCTGCAAGCAAGTCGGCAAGCGCCACATAAAAGATATGGTCGACTTCCATCGGCGACGGCTGAATATCCTCCGCTGTCAGGATGCCGAGATACGGATAGATGATGGAACGATTGGGCGTGACGAGCGGTTCCAATGTTCCGATGATTTCAATTTCAGTTTCGCGAATATTCAATTCTTCCGTTGTTTCCCGCACTGCCGCTGCTCTCGGCTGTTCTCCGGGATCAATCCGACCGCCGGGAAATGCAATTTCTCCCGGTTGCGAACGCAACGTCTTCGCCCGTACTTGGAATAAGAGATGCACTTCCCCGTCCCGCTCTACTAGTGGGACTAAAACGGCTGCGGCATTTTTAGGAAGCTGTTCCGTAGAAGACGCAAACACGCGTTTGACGTCATGTAATCGAATTTCTTTCATCGTGTTTCCTGCGCCACTTTCTGATACGCTTCTTCGAGATGACGCATCCGAACGATCAAATCGGCATTTTTGGCGATACGATCCGCCAGAATCGATCCGGCGACGACCTTGTAATAGGCGTTTAATGCTTGGATTTTTGTCATGTACGCTTCATTTTGTTGCATGTATTCTCTGAAGTTACTCATCAGACGTTCTGTCGTAAATAATTGCTCGTTCACTGCTCTCATCCTTTCAGACGGTTTGCCGTCCAGTCGATAGTTTAATGGTAGCGAGTTTCGGCTAAGAAGTAAAATAAGGGGGGCTATCCGTGAAGAAAAAAATAGATGTATTGATTATTGGTGCCGGACCGACCGGCTTGACATTAGCGCTTGCCTTATCGCGTTACGGACTGACGTTTCGGATCATTGAACGCGCAAGCGGTCCATCTGTCGTTTCAAAAGCCATCGGTATTCAGGCACGATCACTCGAGTTGTTCGCACGTCTTGGTGTAGCCGATGCCTTAATGGAGAACGCCATTAAAATCAATCAAGGTAACTTATATGTCAATGGTGCCTGGCAGGCAAAACTTGACTTTACGGATTTAAATACACCGTTTCCTTTCGTCACCTTGTTGCCGCAAAGTGAAACAGAACGAATTCTTGAGACACGTTTAAAAGAAGACGATCATACGGTCGAACGTGAAACTGAGTTGACCGGCTTCGCACAATTTCCGACATTCGTCACCGCATCGATTCGAAAACATGATGTCACGGAAACGGTCGATGCTTCCTTCATCATCGGGGCAGATGGGGCCAACAGCTTTGTCCGGCGTGAACTCGGACTCCCGTTCAGCGGGAAATCTTTTAAAGAATCCTGGGCACTGGCCGACATTGAAGTCGATTGGCCGTTGTCATCGGAAGAAGTGCATATTTTCTTCTCTGATCACGGTGTCATCGAATCCTTCCCGCTACAGTCGAATCTTTTCCGAATTACCGGTAATTTAACGAATGGTACCGTTCCGACCGACCATTCCGCTATCGAAGACTTCTTAAAAAATCGGGCGAAGGTGCCGTTCACTTTAAAGAAAGTCCATTGGTATTCCATGTTCCGCGTTCATAATCGAATCATCGAGAAGTTTGGACACCACCGGATCTATTTGATTGGTGACGCCGCGCATATCAATTCACCGGTTGGCGGACAAGGAATGAACACCGGCATTGCCGATGCGATGAATTTAGCCTGGAAACTGTGGTGCGTCCACCGGTTTAAAGCCAGTTTCCCGTTACTTGATTCGTACAGCGTCGAGCGACGCGAAGCAGCGCGCGGTATTTTACGTTCTACGAACCTCGCGACTGAGCTGTTACAGATCAATGTTCCCTTCTTATTGCCGCTTCAGGAAAAAGTCATTCGAAACAGTTTAAAGATTACACCGTTACACCATTACGTCACGAACCGGATTGCACAACTCAACAGTAATTATCAATCATCGCGGTTGTTTGTCACACAAGGTAATTTCCCGCTTTTGACGCCGCGTCCGGGAGAGCCGATGCCGTACAGTGAAGTTGTCAATCCGCGCACGAAAAAAAATGAACTGTTGTTGCGACGGGCAGATCGTAACTTCCTGCTCCTGCTGTTCCTGCCGCGTGAAGCCTGTGAACAGACACTGTTGCCGTTTAAAGAATTGGCCTATTCGTATCCGGACCTGTTCGAAACCGTTTCGATTCACCAGGAACTGAAAGATGACGGCGTCGTCGATCAGGGCGGCGAACTGGCCCGAAAGTTCGGGATTAAACAAGCCGGCCTGTATTTGATTCGGCCGGACGGATACATTGCCTACCGCCAGCAGGGTTTAAAGATTCAATCCTTCTCACGTTATCTTGAACGTTTACTTTATGCCCGTTAAGGACGTATGATAAAGATGAGGTGAGGTTTTTATATGGACTTTAACACGATTCGAATTCTATTGATTGTTGTACTTGTTTTATGTTTCCTCTTCATCGTTACACGACGTACAAAAGAATCCTTACGTTGGGTCTTGCTCGGCGAAGAGTTTGGTGAAAAAGGAGAACAGTTGGCACGTGATCACGATCGGCTTGAACAAGCAGGACTTCATGTCCGGATGGAACGAGGTGTCAAAACCTCATTTCTGTTCCGTCGCTTCAGTAAAGATTTAGACGATCGGGTGGCGCTGTATGTCTTAAAAGAAGAGTTGCCCGAAGCCGAAGTGATTTTGCATCGGACGTAACATAAAAACACGGAATCTCCGTCCGGAGATTCCGTGTTTTATTACGTCGTGACGTGTTCTTTAAGTAAGATAAGATTAATCTTCTTGATGAGGACGTCCGAAAACCGCTTTTTCAAGATTAGAAATCCGGCGCAACATATCGTAATTGGACGAATTCGAAGGTGGCGCTGTCACTTCTGGTTCTGCTCTCCGCTCATCCCGTTTGAAACCGATGGAAGATGATGAAGATTTCGCTTCTGCTAATTCTCGTGTCAACCGCTCGATTTCCCGTTCGAATCCTTCATAATCCTTGATGACTTGATCGAGATAACCATCGACGTCTTCAATCACATATCCACGTAATCCGGTTTTGAACTCTTTTTTGTAAATATCATCTGCTGTCAATAACGGCTTATACATATGCTTCACTCCCACTGTTCATTGTAGTTCTGCTCTTGCTCCATCATCGCTAAATCATCTTGCGTAATCAGAAACAATTGATAATCCGAACGTTCCATCTCTAGTTTAGCACGTTCCACTAAATACTTGGCAGATCCGCCGTGCTCTTCATCATAAACAGATAACAATCCTTGACTTTTTTGAATCATGAACTCCGTTTTATTTCGGAACTGGGATGGATTTTCATACGGTTTTTGACTGATGGCATCCACGAAATCCGCTTGATTCAGCACGGCCAGATACTGGGCTTGAACCGGCTCTTTCCATTTTGACTCTTGTTCCAAAAAAGGAAGCAGGATACCTAAACGGATTTCCGGATAGTCGTGTTTGAGTTCCAAAACGACTTCACACGCCCAAAGTTCACATCCCGGTGCAGCGCTGGTGATGAACCAGGTTGTTCCCATGTCTTCAATCAGGCGGATCATCCGTTCCCGGTAGGCGGCTTTCAGGATGTTGATTCCCGGGTGTTTTTGATCAAAGATCCCGAGTTCTGTCGGTTTATATCCGGTTACTGCAACGACGTTCATTCGCGACACTTCCTTTGCAGGCGTAAGCTCCGATGATTTAGCTCGGCAAATAATCGTTCTCGCCGCGAAGCTAACAACTGTCGATTTTCTAATAGACGTTTGGCTCGTTCAGTATAATCATAAGCAACGGATGGTTGTTTGGCAATGTGCTCGGCCCATTTTGCCAGTTCGATGAATCCTTCATAGGTATCACTTTTTTCAAAACAAGTATTGGCTTTTTCGTGTTGCTGCAGTTTTTTATACAACCGCCCTTGACGCAACCAACCTTCGGCCGTCAATTCGTCCGCCTGTCCGAAATGCTCCGCCGATTGTTCATGAATACCTAAATCGGCTAACCAGATGCCGATGTTCTCACGTACCCGTGACGGTGCTTCCTGACGATGGGTCACGAGCCGGTTGCATTCGTCATACAAACTCACCAAAGTCAGACAGTCATGCAGATGGTGTTCAAGCACCCCTTCCATGATTGCCGGATTCTGGTGTTCGACATATTGAAAATAATGCATCGGCGCAAGAAATCCGGGCAAATCATCGGTACGTTCAAATCCAATCCGTTCTTCCATCGCCGTCAAACGGAATGAATCGTACAATCCTTTGAACATCCGCCGGCAGACATGCAGTAAATCCAGGTGGCCGACTTTCGGCAAACGGGGAACACGTTCCCGGACGAAGACGTGCCGGGTCTTAATCTGCGGCCAATCAAAACTTTTTCCGTTATACGTGATGAAACGGACATCTTCTCCGATATCATGCAGGAAATGATGATAAAGTGCTGCTTCATAATGCGGGTGCGGTAAAAAATACTGCCGCATCAGCAGCTGACCTTTTTCAAAACGGGCGAATCCCAGTAAAAAAATCGTTGTTCCCGTTCCTTTTAAGCCGGTCGTCTCCGTATCAAAAAAAATGACTTGTTCGAGCGGGACATCAAGTGCAAGCGGCGGATGCGGCAACTGCAACGATTCAAATACTTCCGCATATGACCGGTGTCCATGTTTTTCCTCAAGAGCATACCGGTGGTCCAACCGGACAATCCATTCGTCTTCAAACGTAAGAATGTCTGCTCCTCGGTCCAGCCAGGCGGTTTGTTCCGCTGTTGTCTTTTGCGCCTCATTGGTTGACGGGCTTGCTGTCGGCTCATTCTCTGTCGTCTTCAACATCCGTCTCAACTTATTTTTCATGATAGTTCCTTCTCCATTTCAGCTAGCATTCTGACCGTCCGCTCTTTTTCATCTGCCAAGCCGATCATTCCGATACATGCCGGACAACCATCCTGGCAAGGGCAGGTCTCAATCGAATCCCGTGCGGCCCGGAGCATGATGCCGCGTTGTTTGTAGATGGATTCGGCAAGTCCGACCCCTCCCGGATAACGGTCATACAGGTAGATTGTCGGTTTTTGCGTGTGCGTCGCTTTGACTTGAGGTACGACGAAGACATCGCTTGCATCACACATCAAATACAATGGTGCGACCCTACGCAGACTGTTTGCCACGCCTTCGATGACTTGTTCCAGTTCCGTGCTTGAGGACGCTTCTTCCGGTAAAGAAAACCAGACGCCTGTCGTATGAATTTCTCTTTCCGGAAGATGAATCGGACCCGATCCGATATTTTCATGTGTTCCGAACTTGATTTTCTTGAACATCGTCGCCATCCCGCGGACACTGACATCCCCTCGGGCGACACTGAAGTCTCCATTCGTATAGCTGTCATCCTCATCGAGAACAGACAGTTCGACCGAAAAATTAGCATCCGTATAGTAATCGACGTCGACTGCACGCACGAATGCTTTTTTCTCTTCGAAATCCAGTACTTCGACTTGGTATTGGTCAGCCCCATGTAAATAGATGGCTTCGTCGTGTAATAGCGTCATCGCACTGAACGTATCCATTTCGCCGATGACCCGATTCGGAACCTCGGTTTGGTCGACGATGATGACATTTTCCTGATCACTCGAGCGCAAAGAAATACCGTGAGCCGGAAACGCATCATTCATCCAGTAATACCGTTCTCCACGTTGATGTAAGACACGTTCTTCGACGAGATACTCGAGAATGTCCTCCGTCTCCAGTGTTCCGAATGACTCCCCCTGACGAAACGGCAGTTCGAATGCCGCACATTTAATATGATCGACTGCAATGATCAGATTATCCGGATCGAGTCGCGCGGCTTCCGGTGACTGATTTAGAAACAATTCCGGACGTTCCGCAACATACTGATCGAGCATCCCGGATGAGGCAACCAAAATGATGAGCGCATCATCCTGACGGCGTCCGGCCCGGCCTGCTTGTTGCCACAGCGAAGCAATCGTTCCCGGGTATCCGTTCATGATACAGACCTGCAGTTGCCCGATATCCACTCCGAGCTCGAGCGCATTGGTCGAAACAATTCCCGTGATTTCTCCTTTACGCAATCGTCTTTCAATATCACGCCGTTCACTCGGCAGGTAACCGCCCCGGTAGCCTTCAATCGACTTCGGCCCTAATTCGAATCGGATGAGACTACGAAGATAGGTTAATAAGACTTCGACCCGGACACGCGACCTCGCAAAAACAATCGTCTGAAACTTCTTTTTAATAAAACGTGATGCCAATTGTTTCGTCTCAAGTGTTGCCGAACGGCGTATGCCGAGTTGTGCATTGACAATCGGCGGTTGGTAGACGATAAAATGTTTTCGGCCGGTCGGAGCCCCGTTGTCATCAATCAATTGGACTTTTTTTTCGGTCAACCGTTCCGCCAGTTCTTGTGGATTGGCAATCGTCGCACTTGTCATGATGAAAATCGGATCACTGCCGTAATACCGGCAAATCCGTCGTAACCGCCGGATAACATTGGCGACGTGGCTTCCAAATACCCCTCGATACGTATGCAGCTCGTCAATGACGATATGCGACAGATTTTCAAACAGTTCGATCCATTTCGTATGGTGCGGCAGGATTCCGGAATGAAGCATATCCGGATTCGTAATCACGATATTCCCGGCTTTTCGAACTTTTGTCCGAATCGTCGGTGATGTATCCCCGTCATAGGTAAAACAACGGATGGATGCTTCCATCTCATCAATCAGTTCCAACAATTCACTGTTTTGATCCTGGGCCAACGCTTTCGTCGGATACAGATACAGGGCCCTTGCATTCGGATTCGCTAAAAGATGCGATAAAATCGGTAAGTTAAAACAATAGGTTTTTCCTGACGCAGTCGGTGTTACAATCACCGTCGAAGCACCGCTTTGGACGGTTCGAAATGCTAACTCCTGATGGCGGTACAATGACGTAATGCCTCTGTTTTCGAGCGCTTGACGCAACCGTTCCGGCATTTCTTTTGGAAACGGTGCATACCGTCCGGCAGTCGCTTCCATCGTTTTCATATATGTGACACGTTCCATAAACGAACGATCGGCTTTTAGTTCTTCTAAATAGGTGACAAGTGATTGTTTGGATTCCATTGCCCCACTTCCTTCCTGACCTCCATTATACAAAAAAAGAGAAGCAAGACCGAAGAAACACACCCGTTTCTCCGGTCTTATCTTCTTCTCCTGATCCATTGACTCATTTATTGCTGTGTTTCCGATTCGGACTGTTGATCGGCAGGCGCATTATCTTGTCCTCGGCCTTGATTGCCGTTCGACGAATTCCCCCGGTTTGACTGAGTAGATGCTCCGTCACTTGCAGCCGGTTCATCTGTCGTTGGTTCATCCGTCGTCGGCTCGTCCGTTGTTGGTTCATCTGTCGTTGGTTCATCCGTCGTCGGCTCGTCCGTTGTTGGTTCATCCGTCGTTGGTTCATCCGTCGACGGTTCATCCGTCGTTGGTTCATCCGTCGTTGGTTCGTCCGTTGCCGGTTCGTCCGTCGTCGGTTCATCCGTCGTCGGTTCATCTGTTGTCGGCTCGTCTGTTGTCGGCTCGTCCGTTGTCGGCTCGTCCGTTGTCGGTTGATCTGCTTCAACGTCTGCCACAGTTACCGTCGTTGATACAGGACCGGACTTTTCTCCGGATGCTTTCGCAACGACTGTAAATGTTGTCCGTCCCGGATCAAGTCGATTGATTCCGATCCGGTTCGTTGAGCTGGTACCGAGTACCGATTGCTTTCCATCGGGATCGGTCATCGATACTTCGAACGATACACTGTCATAGCCGTTCGTCCGAAGTGCCGAATCGTTGTAACTCCATGTCAGTTCACCAGACTCCGAGTCTTCATTGTAGGATGCTTGTAAGCCAGTCGGAGCTGGTACTGCCTTTTTTTCGACAACCGGCTCTTTTGTCCCTTTTACGTAAAGTTCCTCACCGATACTGAGGACAGAACTCGGTTGTTCGAACGGAGCAGGTGTCCGGTCACGTGTTTTCGTGACAAAATCTTTCCAGATGTTTTGTGCCATCGTACTGTTGGTCGGTCCGCTTAAGCCGGCACCGTTGTTGTTGCCCGACTTCGTTGTTCCAGTCCAGACACTGATCGAGACGTCAGATGTGTAACCGGCAAACCAAACATCTTTATAAGCATTGGTTGTTCCGGTTTTACCCGCTGCGTCGAACGCAAGGGCAGCACTCGGGAACGTTCCGCCTGGTTTCAGAACATCACGTAACATATCGGTTAGCATGTAAGCCGTATAATCTTCCATGGCTTTTTTCGGTTTGACCGGTGATTTGATTTTTGAGCCGTCACTGTATTCAATCGTTTTGATGATGTGCGGTTTGATGTAGTCTCCGCCATTACCAAGCGTCGCATAGGCAGAGGCCATTTGCGTCGTGTTGAATCCGTGTTTCATCCCGCCAATCGCATACGCCGGTGAAATCGATTCATCTTTTTCTAAGCCCAATCCGGACTTAGCGGCAAAGCTTTCGACGGTATCGCCGCCAATTTGTTGGAACGTCTGGATAGCAGGCGTATTAGCAGAAATCTTCAGCCAGTAGCGAATCGTGTTGGTGCCCCGGTACCCGTCATAATAGTTACCGATCTTTTTACCGTTTACTTCTGTTTCCTGGTCCGTCAGCATTTTAGCTGTCGACCATTTCTCATTTTCAATGGCTGGTCCGTATGCGAAAAATGGTTTTGCCGATGAACCGGGTTGATGCGGTTCTTTAGCAAAGTTACGTCGCGCAGTACCCGTACCGGGCTTTTTCCCGTCGACGATTCCTAAAATCTCACCTGTTTGTGTATTGACCGCTGTCGCTGCTGCTTCCGCGTAATCCGGCAACTGGACGACTTGGTCTTTTTTGATTGCTTCGTTCATATAATCGTGCATCGGCTTATCGATCGACGTATACACTTTTAATCCTTGACCGTAAATATCTTTACCTTCTAGACCAAAAACATCTTCTAACTCTTGCGACACCATGTCAAAGATGACACTGTCGTAAGCCGCGTCGTCTTTCGATTTTGGTACCGGATTGATCAATTTCGAAATCGGTTGATCGACTGCTTTATCTCGTTGCTTTTCTGTGATGACGCCGGTCGTTAACATCGCGTTCAAGACTTGCGTCTGACGCCATTTCGTTAACTTCGGATCTCCTTGAATCGGATCGTATGCGGACGGACGTTGCGGAAGTCCTGCAAGCATCGCTGCTTCAGCATAGTTCAGCTTATCGACTGTCTTGTTGAAGTAGGCTTTTGATGCTGTCTGAATTCCGTAAGATTCTTGACCGTAATAGTTTTTATTCAAATACATCTCAAGAATCTGTTCTTTCGTATAGTCCCGCTCCAGACGAATTGCCAACCATTGTTCCTGAACTTTCCGAGTAATGGTCTTGTCTGAACTTAAAAATGATTGTTTGATGACCTGTTGCGTAATCGTTGAAGCTCCTTCAGAACCGAAACCATCGGTGATATTAGCAATGATGGCGCCGCCTAACCGTCGGAAATCGATTCCGTTATGCTGGTAGAAACGCCGGTCTTCAATCGAAATGAATGCGTCTTTAACGACATCCGGTACTTCTTTAATCGAGACATATTCCCGGCTCGTCCCGCCCTTTTTAATTTCTTCTTTGTTGCTCGCGTAAATTTTTAGCGGCAGGGCATCCCGTAACTTCGACTCATCAAGCTCCGGTGCGGTCGCAACAGCATAGGCCGCAAATCCGCCCCCTGCTATCAGCATCAGGATAAATAATCCTGTCGCGATTAATAGAAGTTTTTTCCAAAGCGGACCTTTACCACCGGACCCACCTGATTTTTTCTTTTTCGGACGCTTTGTCCGATTCGTTTGCTTGGCTGACGTCTTTGTTTCTTCACGACGTGCGACACGACTTCTTTCCATACGCTATCCTTCTCCTTCAATCTGTAAAGTTTCTCAAGTGAAATATAACTCGTCCACTGCCGGTAAATAATCAATCGCAGGAAACGCACCTGTCTCGAGTTTTTTTCCATGCCGTTCGATTTCGTCTAGCGGAATCGATTTTCTGCCCGTTTCCAGTTGCTCCCACCAGGGGAACAGATGCTCGGCAGACAACACATATTGCACATTATACATACTGAATCGAATGATGACAAAACAAATTCCTCCATGTGCAATACATTGGCGCATATGTTCGATTTGGTGGAGATGAAAGTTTTTCAGCGGGAACGACGTTTTATGGTTGGTTTCCTTCGCTTCGAAATCAATGTATTTTCCACGGTATACTCCATTGTAATCGGTCGTTGACGGTTGTTTGAAGTAGGCTTCCTTGACGACTGCAGCGGACCGTTTCGGATAATCGACTTGAACGATTTGAAGAGGAGTCGGTTTCTTGTGAATGATTGCCCGATTATGGGTCAGATAAAACATATTACTTTCATTAATCAATTTTTCAAGCTTCATCCCCCGGTTCGAAAAGGTCGAACCTGTCGTGCGGGCTTTCTGAATCGCCAGACCATGCGGCTCAGCAGGTTTCTGAAATTTCTTACCATTCGGGTAATTCAAAAGGATTCCCCTCCTAACGCGTTTATTGTACCATGATATGTGATTGTATCGTATCGGCCGAGAGGAGTAGTTAAAAACAAATGACAATAGAACCGTTACTTCAAGAGATAGAACGTATTTATCAGGCTGGCCGCAATGGGCAGGAATATGACTTTCAGGCAGAGGTTGTACCCTTCGTCGCAAAAGCCGACATTTTAATTGCCGACTGGCAACAGAACGCACAAAATAGCCCCTATTTACGTCCGGCAATGGTCGAGAGTGCCGTCGATCAGCTGAAGCAACTGTCCGTCCAAGCGTTCCAGCCAAAAACCAGTTTAAAACGCTTTAATGAAACGATCAAGTCTGTCCGTTATATCGATCAACTGATGCAATGAGTCTGAGGACGTCTGTTTTCAGATAGAAAATTTCGAACGTTTCATAATTCTATGTTTTGATAGGATCTTGAACTATCAGGATGATAATTTGACGGATTTCAATCAAACAAAGCATAATGAAAAACAGCAAAGCGTTACCTATGCCCTTTGCTATGAAAGGATGTTGTTTATGTCATCAAAAAAAGTCTGGTCAGTAGAAGGTTATGAAGACAATGGAGTAGAAACCCATCGTCAAGCAAGTAAGACGGAATCGTTTACGAACGAGGCCGATGCTCGTAAAGCAGCTAAAAAAATGGCGGATACATTTGATCATCTCGATGTCTATGTCATTTATACGAATACCGTAAACGGTAAAACAGAAGAACGTTTCTTCAATTCCAATGGATCTTACAGTGATGAAGGATTCGAATGGTAACACCCGGGCCGTCTAGATGACGGCTTTTTTGTATGATAAATCTCCCATAAATTTTTCTCTTTTCCATCGTCTATCCTGTAGAATCATTATCTCGTGTGAAATCCGCTGATTGAAATCAACAAGAAACGTGTTTCGTCATGCAGGAAGGACAGGCTCCATGACGAATATAAAATAACGAACCCTACTACCGGCCACATTGATTATCTGACCACCCGATCATCAAGAGTCGTCCTGGAAAGATTCAGGTATACAAGTTATGTAATAACCATGGATTTATATAGCCGTGTCAGTGTAAAGTTACATAAAGAGGTAATAAATGTGCTTTGTTTTAATAAAAGTGTGCAGTATGTGTGCAATTGGAGGAGATTCGCTTGAATAAAAGAGAACCAAGAAACGTGAAAAACGTTGATGTCAAAGGATTTCCTAGGGCTACAAATCCAACAGCTAAAAAATATGTCATGTTCGTCGATGAGACGGGCACGCCAAAAGGAAATACCCAGTTTAATCTGACCGGGGTCTTGATGGAGTATAAATACGCTATTGATTCCGACGAAACCGGCGAACCAAGTCCATTACGCAAGCGATTAATGGAATTCAAATCGTCTGTTTTCGAAGATCCGCATATTCCGTTGCACCTGAAAGAAATCTTAAAGGCGGAACACCCATATGGAAAAGAAGACGGGATTACGATTGATATGTTACGTCATTTTTGGGTCGCTTTGCCGGACTTCTTGGTCGATATCGACTGTACGATTGTCAGTGTCGAAGTCGATAAACAAAAATTGCAGGAATTCTATTCGACACCAAAAGATCCATACGTCGTTGCATTTGCCCATTTGATGAAATCGTTTTACGCGTTTCTCGAGGAGACGGAAGCGACAAGCGCCCGTGTTGTACTCGAAAGCCGGGACGATTATCAGAACCTATTGATTCAAAAAGCATTTTTTGATATTTTCAATTCCGGTACCGTTCATCTGGACGTGGAGAAAAGCCGTCAAAAAATCAAAGGATTTATTTTTGCTGAAAAAGATAGCGGCCTCTACCAATCCGGTCTTGAGATTGCTGATCTTGTCTGTCTCCCTCTCTCCCGCGTCCGCCGCGGCGTGATTGAGGTAAAACCGCGGTTTGTCCATTATGGGGACGAAAACCGAATTTTCAAAGCCATCAAAAATAAGATTTATATCCGCCGTGACAGTCCGGACCAAGATTTCCGAAACTGGGGTTTCAAAAAGGTTCCGATTACGAAAAAGCGCCGCGAGTGGTCCGATACACCGTGGAACGGATGATACAAATAAACAGCGTCCTGCCGAAAATGGCAGGACGCTGTTTTGTCATTTTCCCTCAAGAGGCGGCAGTAACCCTTTCGTCCGCTTTTTCCCTTCCCGACACATATCGAGCAATGGACACTCAAGACAGTTCGGTCGTTGTGCCTTACAGTGATACCGTCCGAAAAAGATGAACTGATGGTGCAACTTCGACCACCGTTCCCGCTTAAACCGTTTCATTAGTGTCTGTTCCACTTGCATAACGTTGTCTTTCCAGCGGCAAATCCCAAGACGCTTCGAGACCCGTTCGACATGTGTATCGACTGCAAAGGCCGGCACATCAAAGGCAACGGACAATACGACGTTCGCCGTTTTCCGGCCGACACCCGGTAACGCTTCAAGTCCCGCCCGATCGGTTGGGACTTCCCCACCATGAAGAACCAGCAATTGCTCCGCTAACGCTTTGATGTTTTTGGCTTTATTGCGATACAAACCAAGCCGCTTAATCTTTTCTTCAATCTCTTCCACCGGCGCTGCCGCCAAGCGGTCTGGCGTCGGATAAGCGGCAAACAGACCCGGCGTCACTTTGTTGACCAAAATGTCGGTCGCTTGCGCACTGAGGGCCACGGCAACGACCAGTTCAAACGGATTTTGATGAATCAGTTCGCAAAACGCTTCCGGAAACATCTCTTCAAGTGTCGATTCGATTCGATCAATATCTGCTTTTCGTAACATGTGTCAGCCCCCTCTCGTTGCCAAATCTTCGAGCGTCTTGATCCCTTCCCGTTCCCATGTCCGCAAAATCTGATTGATGTAGGTCATTTTCCGGACGTTATGATAAACGGCTTCCCGTAATGCGGCCAAGACAAGCTCTTCTGCAATGTTTTCAATCGTCAACCATTGAATGATCTGTTCCATCTGAAACGGGGACATCATCCCAAGTTCGCGCTCAAAATGTTGGAAGACCGATGGATTGATCGTATCGAAGTTCGGTGCTTCCTGTTCCGGGGGTGCCATCAATTTTTCATAGAGCGGCACCAACGAATAGCGTTCCGAACCGGCGACGTTTTCCATCGCGAGTAATCCTTTTTGAAGCAATCCAAGTGTCGTCTCGATCGTTTCCGTCTCCGAGAGTCCAAGCCGGTTGCTGAGTTCCTCTGGTGACGGCATCTCCATCCCTTCGGCACGGCAGGCAAACAATTGTCCGATCAGCGTAAACTCGACGAAACTGATGCCAAGACGTTTTGCTTCTGTGAACAATCGCTTAGGGAGGACAACCGTTCCTTCCTCAAAAAGCTGAATTAAATTATGATCCATGATACTTCCTCGATTCTTTAAAGTAAGCAAGAAATCGACCCGTCCGAGGGATGGGTCGATTTCGATCACTATTACGGATACAACCGGTTCAGCAGACGTGGGAATGGAATCGTCTCCCGGACGTGTTCGACTCCTGTGATCCAGGCGACTGTCCGTTCGAGTCCGAGTCCAAAACCACTATGCGGCACTGATCCATATTTACGTGTTTCCAAGTACCATTTATAAGCACCGGTTTCATCCAAATCATGTTCTTTCATGCCGGCAAGTAACTTCTCGAAGTCTTCTTCCCGTTGTGAACCACCAACGATTTCACCGTAGCCTTCCGGCGCAATCAAATCATCACATAACACGAAGCCCGGGTTTTCCGGATCTTCCTTCATGTAGAACGGTTTGATGGCTTTTGGCCAGTGTGTGATGAAAACAGGACGGGCAAATGTATTGGCGATTGCCGTTTCGTGTGGTGCTCCGAAATCATCTCCGAACTCGATGTCGTCAAATCCTTGTTCTTTCAACATATCAATCGCTTCCGTATACTTCACACGCGGAAACGGCGCTTGGATGTTTTCAAGAACGGTCAGGTCGCGCTCAAGCAATTCGAGTTCCGGACGGCAGTTTTTCAACGCCGACTGAACAAGATGCGATACATAGTTTTCCTGGACTTCGAGGTTCATGTCATGATCGTAAAACGCCATCTCCGGCTCCATCATCCAAAACTCGATCAAGTGACGGCGTGTTTTCGATTTTTCCGCCCGGAAAGTCGGACCAAACGAAAAGACTTTTCCAAGTGCCATTGCGGCCGCTTCCATGTACAGTTGTCCTGATTGCGACAAGTACGCATCTTCATCAAAATATTTCGTATGGAACAATTCCGTTGTTCCTTCCGGTGCACTTCCTGTCAAAATCGGAGGGTCGACTTTGATGAATCCTTCCTGGTTAAAGAATTCATATGTCGCCCGAATCAATTCGTTCCGAACGACCATGACGGCATGCTGACGTTTTGACCGTAACCAGAGGTGACGGTTATCCATGAGGAAGTCCGTTCCGTGAGCTTTTGGTGTAATCGGATAATCGACTGCTTCATGAATCACTTCAATCGTTGTGATTTCCATTTCATGGCCGATGGCAGTCCGTCCGCCGTCCGATTTGATTGTACCCGTTACCCACATCGATGTTTCCTGCGTCAATCCTTTAGCCGTCTTAAACAGTTCTTCACCGACTGTTTCTTTGACAACGACACCTTGCATGAACCCTGAACCATCCCGTAATTGAAGAAACGCGATTTTCCCGCTTGATCGTTTGTTCGCGAGCCAACAACCGATCGTGATTTCTTCACCTACGTGTTTTTCTACATCCCGAATCATTGCTTTCAAAAGTCAACATCCTCTCTCTATTAAACGGCAGTATGCGCCGTGATAAATCCTTCAATCCGGTCTAATGCCTCGAGTACCCGTTTCGGGTCTGTCGCATACGATAACCGGACATATTCTGGTGCTCCGAAGCCTGAGCCCGGAATCAAGGCGACTTTCGCCTCGGATAACACAGCCGTACACCAGTCATCGACATTTGAGAATCCGCACATTTTTGCTGCCTGTAAGGCGTGCGGGAACAGGTAAAAGGCACCTTCTGGCTTCAGGCAGGTCAAACCCGGAATCTGAATCAAGCGGTCATAAATCTGTTCCAACCGTTCTTCAAACACGACACGCATTGCCTCGACCGGTGCATCCCCTTCCGCATAGGCAGCGACAGATGCTGCTTGGGCGATCGATGTCGGATTCGACGTCGAATGACTGGCGAGATTTGTCATCGCGCTGATGATGTCTTTCGGTCCGATGGCATAACCAATCCGCCAGCCCGTCATCGCGTGCGATTTCGAAACGCCGTTAATGATGACTGTCCGCTCACGCATATCCGGTAACGTTGCAATTGATAAGTGCGTCACGCCGTTGTATAACAGTTTTTCATAAATTTCATCGCTGATGACCAACAGATTATGGGCAATCGCTACTTCTGCCACCATCTCAAGCTCTTCCTTCGTATAGACCATCCCTGTTGGATTTGAAGGAGAGTTTAAGACAAGCGCTTTTGTCTTCGGTGTGATGTGCTGTTCGAGTAGATCACGCGTCACTTTAAAGCGCGAGGCTTCCGTCGTCTCAAGAATGACCGGCACACCGTCACTCAGTTTGATTTGTTCCGGATAGCTGACCCAGTAAGGGGCCGGGACGATGACTTCGTCGCCCGGATCTAAAATCGCCTGGAACAACGTCGACAAGGCATGTTTCGCGCCTGACGCGACCATGACTTCCGAACGGTCATAGGATACCCACAAATCACGGCGTGTTTTTTCAATGATGGCATCTTTCAAGGCAACCGTTCCGCCGGACGGGGTATATTTCGTATCGCCCGCTTCCGCAGCTGCGAAGGCCGCTTGAATGATAAATTCTGGAGTGTTGAAGTCCGGTTCGCCTGCACCGAGTCCGATGATGTCTTGTCCTTCTTCACGCAATGCTTTCGCTTTTGCAGTAATCGCCAGTGTCGTTGACGGTGTCAGTTGTTGTACCCGTTTCGATAACATCCTGTCCACTCCTTTTTAATTGATCCGTAATCGTTTGATGAAGGATCCCTCTTGATAGGTATAGTACGAATAGTCGTAGCCGGTCGCCGTTTTGGTGACAATTTCAATCAGCGCCCGGTTTTCAAAACCGTATTTCGCTGAAACGATGTTTTCCGGATTACCCGCTTGTCGAATGACATCGGCAATCTTCATTCCATCTTTGACACGTCTCGTCTCGATTTTTCCTGTCTTCGGAACGAATGCCCGTAACGCTTGACCATCTTGTTCAATCGTAAAGACACTATACTGGGTTTTTCCGTTAAATACATGGTCAAATTGAATCTGTTTCGGCGCCAATTCTTTTTTCAAGCGTGCTTCCGCTTGAATGGCGACGGTTTGTTCACGTTCTTTCGCTTCAGCGACGGTGAATTGATACACGCCCGTCCCAATCAGCGTAATCAGAAGGATGAAGCCGATCAGACCGATGACGATCTTCCACTTCATGTGCGGTAGATGGTAAAGACCATCTGCTCCTTATCTTTTTCGTCCAGTGCCAGACCAAACATCAAATCTTCTGTTTTCAGCGTGCGATTCAATAAGTCTACAATCTTGTACGTATCGTCATGGCGGTTGACCTTGACGGTTGCTAGCGTCTCGATTTTCGAATCCATCTTATATCCTCCCTCATTTTTCTACATCTATTATAATGCGATAATGCTTATTTTAACAGACTCAATCCGTCTCATTTAAGAACAATTCCAACTCGGCCGTTAATTCGTCGAGCGGTTTAGCCAAAAGCGGCACGTTAGGCAGACTTGTGACAAATCGTTTTCCGTAACGGGTCGTCTCGATACGGCGGTCAAAGACGAAGACGACACCCCGGTCATTCGTCGTCCGGATCAAGCGGCCGAATCCCTGTTTGAAGCGAATGATGGCTTGCGGCAAACTGTATTCGAAGAACGACGATTTTCCTTGTTGTTCAATTTGTTCTGAACGCGCCTGCACAATCGGTTGATCGGGTGGTGCAAACGGCAGTCGCACGATGACGAGACAACTCAGGTCGTCACCCGGAACATCGACCCCTTCCCAAAAGCTCGCTGTACCGAACAGGATACAGGCATCAAGTTGTTTAAATTGTTTCATCAGACGCTGCCGTGATCCTTGGGTGATCCCTTGGGAAAGTAACGTAAACCGTTCCGGCAATGCCATTTTCGTTGCATCATGTGTTTGGCGTAACATTTCGTTTGATGTGAATAACACCAACATCCGGCCTTCCGTCACTTCGGCAATCCGGATGATGGCATCCGCAATGACTTCAGAATACGTGGCTTGCGGTACATCTTGTAATAACGGTAAGTCCGTCGGAATCATCAGCCGGACTTTTTCGGCGTATCCGAACGGCGACGGAACGATGAACCGCCGTGTCTCGAGCTCCGACAGCCCTAGCCGCTGTTCGATGAACTGAAATTTATTTGATACCGTCAAAGTCGCGGACGTTAAGATACAGGTCCGTTTCGAAAAAACTTCCCGATGCAGACGATCTGAAATATCAATCGGTTGCGTATAAATCCGCGTCAGTTTCCGATTTTTAGCCGTTGTTTCAATCCAGGAGACGGTCTCATCATGCGGGGCGAGCATCGTCTCAAAGATCGCTTGTTCGACTTCTTCCAACTGACCAATCACCGTCTTTAAATCCGCCACGACGGACCGTTCCCGGTAACTCATATGTTCCCGTTGATCATGGAACAATTTATGAATTGCCCGGATTGCCTGGCGGAGACGCCGTAAAACCAGTTCCACACGTTTCGCGCTCTCCTGCACCGCCCGCATCGACTGATCAAGTCGTTTGAAGCGAACGGTGACACGTCCTTCCCGCCGTTCTTTCCGGGAAGCCAGTTCCAAACCGTACGCTTGAATGATTGTCAACAGTCCGTCGGCTTCTTCGAGTAATTTTGTCAATGTCTCATCGATCGTTTCACTGTGCGCTTCGACCAGTTCCGTCAAGTCGTATTGATCCGATAGACTGATCAGCCGCGTCAACAGTTTTTTATCGGAAGAGAATCCGAGCTGTCTGAATATCCGGTCAAAGGAATGGCCGTCAAAAACCAGACCGAAATGATGACTGGCCACTTCTTCGATTTGGTGGGCCTCATCCAAAATCAACGGACATCCCTTTGGTAGGACACCGGCTTCATATTGAATATCACTGAACAACAAGGCATGATTCGTGACGATGATCGTCGCCTGTTTCGCCCACCGGACGGCATGATGGAAAAAGTCCCGGCTGTACCAGGGATCAAATCGTCCGAGTTGCGACTGACTGTCCGACTGGATCAGCTGCTTAATGGCGATATTTCCTTGCGCTGCCCCTCCGGGTAAACTGACTTCCTCCAGGTCGCCTGTTTCCGTCTGTGTCAACCAGACTAACAAGATGGCTTTCGCCAACGTAAAATTATACGGTTCTTCCGTTTCGCTGAGGAAAAACTCAAACTTGCGTAAATCCATGTAATTACTGCGCCCTTTTAATAAGGTAATGTCGACCGGTGCTTCAAACAGTTGGCGTAAAAGCGGCAAATCCCGGGCAAATAACTGTTCCTGTAATTGAATCGTGTGGGTACTGACGATAATCGGCGTCTCATGTTCAATCGCATAATGCGCCGCCGGTACAAGATAGCCGAGGGATTTCCCAGTTCCCGTCCCCGCTTCGACAAGTAGCGGTGTTTCTTGGTCAAGCGATTGATAAACATGACGCATCATTTCAAGCTGTCCCGTACGCGGTTCATACCCAGGGAACAGTTGCGGAAACATGGTTTCGTTCAATCGGTCAACGAACGGACTGAACGGTTCCAGTTCGGTCCGTGTGTCCCATTCTACCGGTTCGGTTCGCTTCTTTAAAGCCAGCTTACGAAAAGAATCAAATCGGTCATCCGGCTCCAGTCCGACCGTTTGAATCGCCTGATCAATCTCCTGTTCAATCGCACTAAACAGTTTTCCGGCCAGCCGACGTAAGTGGCGTAACGTATCGAGCGGTAAATCCTGTAGACGGGTAAGTAAATGAAGCAACAGTTCCGCCGTCGCTTCTGCATCGCTCCCGGCACGGTGCGCTTCGTGGTGCGTCAACTGTAACGCTTCCGTCAAATGCGACAACGAATGACTTTCAGCAGTCGGCAGCAAGATCCTCGCTAACTCGACTGTATCGATGACAGGACCGGTATACGGCAAATAGCCTTCTTCTTCCAAAGCTTCGTTCAAAAAGGTCAGATCAAACTGCACATTATGTGCGACGAACACACCACCATCGAGTAATTGAAGTACGCGCGGTGCAATGGTCGCGAATGATTCCGCCTGTGCCACATCCTCATCCGTAATGCCGGTCAATTGAGAAATAAACGGCGGAATCGGTTTTTGTGGACGGACAAATGCCGACAGACGATCTGTAATCTGACCGTCTTCAATTACTGCCACTCCGATTTCAATCATCTCATCGCCGGATTTAATCGAATGTCCGGTCGTCTCTAAATCCACTACAACAAACTTCTTTTCCACGACTCATCTCCACCTTTAACCATCCATATCTTAAGTATATGGCATCTCAAGTTCCATCTTAACAAAAAAGAGACCCGAATGTATCTCGGGTCCCTCAAAATCATAAGATCGTATGTGCGATTTCCTGTGATAACATCTGCTTAATCGAATTCTCTTGATCAAGAACCGCGACTTTCGGAACATGTGTCGCAATTTCTTCGTTCGTCAATTGCGCATAAGCCATGATGATGACTTCATCGCCGATTTGGAAATGGCGGGCTGCTGCTCCGTTCAGACAAATGACACCAGAACCACGGGCTCCCTTAATGGCGTATGTTTCAATCCGGGCCCCGTTTTGATTGTTCGTCACTTGGACCTTCTCGTTTTCAAGAATCCCGACCGCGTCCAGTAAATCTTCATCGATCGTAATCGAACCGACGTAATGCAGATTCGCTTCCGTGACACGGGCTTTGTGTAATTTTGCATGCATGAATGTACGTAACATGATCATGCTCCTCTCGTATATAGTAAGTTATCAATCAATCGGGCCGATTCAAATTGAACGGCAACCGCCAGTAAAATCGTGTCCGTAGTCGCATCGACCGGACCGAGTGTCGGATAGGCGACAGCTTCGACATAATCGATCGTCGTGCCTTCAAAGTGAAGCGACGCCCGTGTTTGCTCCAGAACCGTTTCGAGCGGCGTTCCGGCATCGAGCGCTTGTTTGGCTTGTTGGAGCGCCTGCTGGATACCCGGTGCCTGCTTCCGTTCCGTTTCCGACAGATAGACATTTCGCGACGATTTCGCCAGTCCATCCGCTTCACGAATGATCGGACACCGCTTGATTTCGACCGGGACGAAGTAATCTGTGACATACCCTTCAATTAATGCCAGTTGTTGTGCATCCTTTAATCCGAAATAGGCACGCGTCGGTTGGACAATATTAAACAATTTACTGACGACCGTCAAGACCCCGTCAAAATGTCCCGGTCGCGACGTGCCACATAAGACGTCATCACCCGAACGAACCGTCACCCGCGCCATATCAAGCGGATACATGACGTCGTTCGTCGGATAAAAGAGATAATCGACACCGGCAGCTTGGGCCAATTGCTGATCACGCTGTTCGTCCCGCGGATAACGGTCTAAATCTTCGTTTGGACCAAATTGTGTCGGATTGACAAAGATACTTAATACGACAATGTCATTCTCCTGCCGTGCCTGTTCGAGTAAGGAAGCATGCCCTTCATGCAGGAAGCCCATCGTCGGAACGAATCCGACCGATGTCTGTCCTGCCAATGCTTCGCGCAATTGTGTCACACTCTGCATGATTTTCATTCTTTAAATCCTCCATATAATGCCCCGATCAGTTCTTCATCCATCAGGAACGAGTGGGCGAGTTCAGGGAACGTCCCGTTTTTGACGTCTTCGACGTAACGGGCGATCGCTTCCGTACCGGATGTGTTCCAGTCGGCATATGCTTTAACGAATTTTGGCAACCGTCCGACACCGTACGTCAAGATATCATGGTAGACCAATACTTGTCCGGCAACATCGGCACCTGCCCCAATTCCGATTACCGGAATCGTTAAGAGTTCCTGAACACGTTTCGCCAGCGGATGCGGTACACACTCAAGAACAAGCATCTTCGCTCCCGCTTGTTCTGCGGCCAAACTGTCGGCAATCAACTGTTCCGCTGCTGCAAGCGATTTCCCCTGAACTTTAAATCCTTCGAGCACTCCGACCGATTGTGGTGTCAGCCCCAAGTGGGCAACACAAGGCATACCGGCCTCCGTCAGACGACGAATCGTTGTCAGGATGTCTCCGGCCCCTTCGAGTTTCAAGGCGTCTGCTCCGCTTTCCTGGAAGATACGGGCTGCCGCCTCAAGCGTCCGGTCAAACGAACCGTGATAGCTGGCAAACGGCATGTCAACGACCATAAAGGTTGCCGGTGCTCCGCGACGGACAGCTTTTGCGTGATGGACCATATCGTCTACTGTCACGGCAATCGTCGAATCATATCCGAGAATGACATTCCCGAGCGAATCCCCGACCAGCAGCAAATCGACGTGTCCGGCTTCCGCTAATTTTGCAGACGGATAATCGTACGCTGTGAGCATGACGAGTTTTTCGCCCGCCTGTTGTTTTTTTAGTAAAGGTGTCATCGTATGCATGTGTGTTCTCTCCTTCGTAGTTTAGAGAGGACAAAAGGAAATGCCTTCCTTCCTAAAAAATAGCATAGGAAAGAAGGCATGAATAAGTGCAAAATCATCCTTCTGTCCCTGTCCAAGTAGGATCAAGGCAGTCAAATAAACAATATGAATATAAGCCTCTAACCGGTATGACTCCAAGTGGCTATCATCCTCGCACTTATTATACATGATTCAAAAAGCAGACTGCAAACGTCCGAGCTTACATCTCCGTCCAGTAAACCAGTTCGGCGGAATGAAATGCTTTCAGTCCTGTCTCTGTTTCAATTTGTAAGGTACCGTCCGCCTGAATTCCGCGTAAGATTCCGGTCACGGTCTCTTGCCGGGTCCGCAACGTCACTAAATCGTTTAACCGGTCGGCGTATTTCTCCCATGCCGGGACAAACGATGCGAATCCTTCTGTCAACCATTTCTTGTACATCGGTTCAAACGTGTTTAAAAACAATCCGACGATTTCAGCGCGGGCGATTAATTTTCCGGTTGCTAAATGTAAAGAGGTCGCCCGATCCGATAAGAGTTCCGGAAATTGCGTGTGGTGGACATTGATACCGATTCCGATGATGACGGAATTGATGCGATCGGCTTCCGTCTGCATTTCCGTTAGGATTCCGGCAACTTTTCTTCCGGCAATCAACAAATCGTTTGGCCATTTAATCGTCGCCGGGACGTCTAGTGTCCGTAATGTCTCGGCTAAAGCGATTCCGGCAAGTAAGGTCAATTGCCCGGCCTGGTGAAGCGGTGCTTTGGGACGCAAAATTAAACTCATTGCAATACCTGCACTCCGCGTCTCGTGCCAGGTCCGTCCAAGTTGTCCCCGTCCGTCGGTTTGAAAGTCACAGACAATTAACGTCCCTTCACTTGCCGCTTGTTGCGCCTGCTCATGCGCAATCCGTTGGGTGGTTTCCGTCTGTTCGAGATGAATGATCTGTTGTCCCAAAGTGTCCGTTCGTACATACTGCTGAATCGCAAGCGGTGTCAACCGGTCACCCCGATCCGCCAAATGATACCCGGTTTTCTTATGGGCTTCGATGATATAGCCGTCCTCTTTCAATGCCGCAATTTGTTTCCAAATAGCGGTACGTGAAATATTAAATTGATCCGCCAACTCTTGACCGGATATCCAGTCAGCCTGCATCAATGCCTGGAGGACCCGGTCCCGTGTTGATTTTTCCAATTCATCACTTCCTTTAACAGAATCTCGCGTTCATTATCCAACTGACGGTGCACGACTTGCTGCTCCAAATGATGGAGTGCTTCTTTAATCTGATGTTTTCGTAAACCAAGGTCCATCATGTCCCGTCCGTTGACCGTCAAGTCTTGTAGGCGCCGAATCGGCAAGGACGCCCGGCCTTCGTGACGGTACCCCGTCATCTGATTCAAATGGTCCAACTCTTCATCCGACAGCCGGTAACGTTGCCAATCGGATAACGTCTGTTCATGAACGAGCGGAGCGAATGTCTTCGCCCGTCCCTCTTGTTTTTTAGACCGTTTCCATGCCCGTAAAGATTCGGGATGGAGTCCGGCCACCAAAACGAGCGTCCATACGTCGTCCGGCGACACCCCATTAAACGGCAACAGCATCAACTGATGCAGTATCACATCGTTCATGTGCGGCATATAGTGTCCGATTCCCGTCCGACGCATCGCCGCTAAAGCAGCTTTGCGTCCGGGACCTAACAGCAGTTTTTCAAATTCAATGGCAATCCGTTCGACGGCAACGGATGAAAGGTGCTGTTTTTTATTTTCGATGGCCCGTTCTGTCTCCGGATCGAGTGTAAACTCCAACTGACTCATAAAACGGAACGCCCGGATCATCCGCAGGGCATCTTCATCAAACCGGTCTTCCGCCCGACCGACTGTCCGGACGACTTTCGTCGCCAGATCAGCTTGACCGCCGAACAGATCGACGAGACCGGTCGGCTTCAGCGCCATCGCATTGATGGTGAAATCACGGCGCGTCAGATCTTCCTCCAGGCTGACACCTAGCGTCACTTCGTCCGGACGCCGCCGGTCACTGTACGTACTTTCCGAACGAAAGGTCGTCACTTCAAACGGTACATGATCAAGGACAACCGTGACGGTTCCGTGATCCAGTCCGGTCGGAATCACGACCGGAAACAGGTGCATGACCGCTTCCGGAAGCAGCGACGTTGCCAAGTCATAATCTCCGGGTTCGCGTTTAAGCAACATATCCCGAACCGCTCCCCCGACGATATAGGCTTCGCCGCCTGCCGCTTCAATCGTTTGGATGATCTGATTCGCAGACTCAAGCATTTTCATATTGCGCACACACCCGTTCATATAACAGTTCATAAGCACGAACGACCTGATTGGAATCAAACCGTCTCCGGGTATCTCGGATTCCTTCCTCCGCCAATTCTTCCCGCAAGGCCGCGTCATCAGCCAACTTCCCGATTCGGTCCGCTGCCGTCTTGACATCATACGTCGGAACGATGAATCCTGTTTTTCCGTCCTGAATCACTTCCGGTAATCCTCCGGCGCTCGAGACGACACTCGGGACACCAACGGCCATCGCCTCAAGAACAACCAGTCCGAAGGCTTCTTTTTCCGACAACAGTAAATGAATATCGCTGATCGCCAGCAACTGAGCGACATGCTCCTGCTTCCCGGCGAAAATGATTTTGTCGTAAATTCCAAGTTCCTTTGCCCGGCGTCTCGTCTGTCCCATTTCCGGACCGTCCCCGACCAACAATAACCGCATCGCCCGGTCTTTTGAAGCGATTGCAAACGCGGCAATCGTATCGTCGATTCGTTTGACCGGTCGGAAATTCGAAATATGAATGACGACGATTTCATCCGGCTCGATACCGTAATGCCGCTTCAACCGTTCATCCCGCATCGGATAATACATACTTTCGTCAATCGAGTTTGGGATGACTTCGATCGCATACTGTCCGTTTAATGTTATGTTCGTTTCGAGGGCCAGGCTTTCTGAAACCGCCGTGACGGCATCTGAACTTTCGATTCCGTACCGGATGGCCGGTTGCATTTCCAAGTCCTGACCGATGACGGTAATGTCTGTCCCGTGTAAGGTCGTCACGACACCAACCCCTTTTTTCTTCGCCATATTCCGTCCAAGTTCCGCGCATACCGCATGCGGGACCGCGTAATGCGCATGAATGATGTCAAGATCAAACAGATCGATCACTTCCGCGACTTTTGACGCCAAGGTAATGTCATACGGGGGATATTTAAAGACCGAATATTGATTCACCTCAACCAAATGAACGGTAATGTTCGGACGATATTCCGTCAAGCGGAACGGAATGCTCGAGGTGATGAAATGAACATCATGCCCCCGGTCCGCTAACTTCATTCCGAGTTCCGTCGCCACGACACCACTGCCGCCGACCGATGGATAACAGAGAATCCCAATCGCTTTTTTCATATCTAGTCACTCTCTCCTCATTAAATAATGTCCTGTAAGTAATGTCTTGTCCCTGCTCATTGTAATCAAATTGCCGACTAAAAACTACATCCGCCACTTTTCGAACGATTTTCGTCAGAAAAGCTAGTCTTTTTTGACGTCTGCCGTTACCCTAGAGAAAGAGTCATGTAGAGAGGAGCAATCAGATGGCACCCCCATTTCAGTTTCCGATTCGTATTCAAAACATCATCTGGATTTTGATCGGATCCTTTATTTTCGCTTTTGGTATTTATCATTTTAACGTGCAAAATGAGTTGGCAGAAGGAGGATTTACAGGAATCACCTTGATCTTAAAAGGACTGTTCGGTTTTTCCCCGTCCGTTACGAACTTGTTGCTCAACATTCCGTTATTTCTCGTCAGTTATAAACTGCTCGGACGGACGACGTTCGTCTATACATTGATCGGAACGTTCAGTTTCTCGATTTGGTATGGATTGATTGCAAAATATTCTCCGCTTGAAATTTTCTTGAAAGACGATATGGTTCTCGGAGCCTTGTTTGCCGGGGTTTTCATCGGTGTCGGGCTCGGTATCATTTTCAATAATGGCGGGACGACCGGCGGGGTCGATATCATCGCCCGCTTGACCAAACGGTATTTTGGTTGGTCGATCGGCAGAACGTTTATGGTCTTCGACTTTTTTGTCATCGTCGCTTCACTGAGCTATCTCGACTATAAACAGGCGATGTATACATTACTTGCCGTCTACGTCGGAGCCCGGGTCATTGACTGGATGCAAGAAGGCACCTATGCCGGAAAAGCCGCGATGATCATCAGCGATCAACGGACGGAAATTGCAGACGGTATCCATGCGACGATGAACCGCGGGACGACCCGCCTGATCGCCAAAGGTGGCTATTCGGGACGCGACTTGGAAGTCTTGTACGTCGTCGTCGCCCGCAATGAAATCACACGGTTGAAGACACTTGTCAAATCAATCGATCAGCACGCGTTCATCACTCTGCACGATGTCTATGAAGTGACCGGTGAAGGGTTTACCTTTGATGAAAACCGGGTCCCGATTAAAGAAACGTAATCAATGACAATAAAAATGACGAGAAATCCATTGCGGACTTCTCGTCATTTTTTTTCGATTCGATTAGTTAGTCATCACTTGACGGTGCAAAGACAATCAAAGCCAAACGGACGAACTCAGCAATCGCGACGAGTGTCGCAGCAACGTATGTCCAAGCTGCAGCATTCAAGACACGGCGTGAGCCGCGCTCTTCTTCCGCATCGATGATTCCGTGTTCCGTCAACTGGGCCATCGCCCGGTTCGACGCATCAAACTCGACCGGTAACGTGACGAGTTGGAAGATGACGGCTCCGAGCATCAGGATGACCCCAAGCATGGCAAGTCCGCTCATTCCGGCGAGGAAACCGATCAGTAACAACGGGAACGATAAGTTGGACGTGATCGAAGCCACTGGCGCAATCCGGTGACGAACCCGCATCATGCCATAGTCGGTTGCATCTTGAATGACGTGCCCGATTTCGTGGGCAGCAATCGAGACGGCTGAGACGGTCGAACCGTAGTAAACATCTTCTGACAAACGGACGACTTTATTCGTTGGATCGTAATGATCGGACATCGTTCCGCCGATTGGTTCTAGACGCACATTCGTGATTCCGTTTTGCTTCATGATGAAATCTGCGACCTGTGCTCCGGTCACGCCGCTGTGAATCGGAACTTCCTGATATTTCTTGTACGTTTTTCTGACACGCATCTGCGCCCAAATCGGCACGATGATGATGATGGCCAGATAAATCAAATAGTTCGCCATGTCGTCGCTTCCTTTCAAAAAAAAAGATTATAGTCTTATTTTATGTTCAAGCGACCTTATTGTCAATCGAATCGCGTGCCACAAACCAATATCCCATCAAAAGACATAATCCAGTCAGCCAGAACGAGCCGTACCCGATCCACTGGATATGTTCGGCGAGTGCCGGATACCGCGGCCACTGTCCGAGAACGTAATCGACGACATCGTTATGGACGACCCAAATTGCGACAAGGAGCAGCTCTTTGACCCGAAACGTCATGACCGGCGCGTAAAGCAATGCCTGAAACGCCATCGCCCCGTGCGAGACCATCAGCATCAACGCCATGGCCGTCAAATAAGAATTCTCCGTCCCGAGTTCCCGTAACATCAAGGCATTCATGACGACCGCCCACACCCCGTATTTGATTAACGTCACAAAGGCAAGGGCTTCAAATAAACGGGAACGGCGGTTGAAAATCCATAAAAAGACAATAATCGTAAAAAAGAGCGAGGCTGTCGGACTGTCCGGAATGAACGGATAATAGTACCACTTCGACTGCGCCAGTTGGGGTTGATACCAGTAATAGCCGTATAATGTTCCGCCCAAATTAATCAAAGCGAGCGGCCAAAGCACAGCTTTATGTTTTAACAGATGAATGAACGGCATGTATTGTCACCTCATGATAGACAAAAACCGGAGGAAAATTCCCCCGGCCGGTTGTCTTATTTATTGTTTTCTCCGCCTTCACCGTATGAAGCGATGAATTTAGCAAGTTCTTTATGTTCGGCATCTGAACCTTTGAACTGTCCAGCAGGCATCGAACCGACACCTTTGACTGCGATATCATAAATTTCTTTTTCTGTCTTTTTCGTCCCGACGAGGGCTGGAGCTGCTGCACCACCTTCGAGGTTCTTACCATGACAGTTGACACATGACTGATTCGAATAGATCTCGAACCCTTTAGCTGCCGTATCGATTTCAGGACCTTCGTTCATCGTCAACTCACCTTGTTTATGGATCGTATCCCAGTGTGTTGTCTGAACTGATTCCCATGTCAAGAAGACAATCGAGACGACTGCAAGAAGCATCATGCTGACAGCAATCGGACGTTTTGCCGGGCGACGTTCCAGTCCTTGGTCAAGCCATGGCGCAACAAGCAGTGCTGTAAACGCTAGACCTGGAAGGATGACTGTCCCCATTAAAATGTACGGACCCGCTGCAAATTGATATTTCAAGAGCTGATAGAGGAATAGGAAGTACCAGTCCGGAAGTGGAATGTACGACGTATTCGTCGGGTCAGCAATATTTTGAAGTGGTGCTGCTTCAACGATTGTCAGAGTCATGAAGCCGATCAGGAAGACCGCTCCTACCATCCATTCGCGAAGTAAGAAGTTTGGCCAAAACGCTTCCGTCCGACCTGGATATTCCGAATAGTCTTTTGACTTGTTCGGCATCCGGTTGTTGATCGACACCCGTGAATCGGTGACGAATTTCATTCCTTTACCACGATGCATCGTGTTCTCCCCCTTTTAGTTGTCTAAAGTAATTGTCGGTTTAAAGTGGTCCAGAGATCCCTTGTTTGCGGATCATCATGAAGTGGGCCCCGAGCAAGACGAACAATGCTGCAGGAAGGAAGAAGACGTGAATCGCAAAGAATCGAGCGATCGTACTTGCACCGACGATTTCTCCACCCGCCAGGAGTGTTTTTGCGATACCACCGATGACAGGAATACTTTCGGCAATTTGGATCGTAACTTTCGTTGCGAACAATGCTTTCATATCCCATGGCAACAGATATCCTGTCAGACCAAGTGCTAAGACGACGAAGAATAACAGTACGCCGACAACCCAGTTCAATTCACGTGGTTTTTTGTATGAACCTGTGAAGAAGACACGTAATGTATGTAAGAACAACATTACGATGACGACCGATGCACCCCAGTGATGCATACCACGGACGATTTGACCGTGTGCCACTTCATTTTGAAGATAGTACACGGACGCATGCGCATTGATGATATCTGGTACGTAATACATCGTCAAGAACATTCCTGAAAGAATCTGGATGACAATCGTGAAGAATGTCAACCCGCCAAAACAATAAACGAATGCGGAGAAGTTATGGGCCGGGTTAACGTGTTCTGGAACTTCATGATCAGCGATATCTCGCCAAAGCGGTGTAATGTCTACCCGCTCATCAATCCAATCATAAATTTTTTGCATCATCGCTTACGCACCTCTTTCGACTGGTTTACCTAAGTAGAGGAAACCATCTTTCTCTTGCATTTCATAGCCATCGAGCGGTTTCGTCGGAGGCGTACCTGGTACGTTGACGCCATCTTTCGTATAACGACCGAAGTGGCATGGGCAATAGAATTGTTCCGGGTGCGTCGGATCAGATCCGAAACTGACTTGGCAACCTAAGTGTTTACAAATCGGTGATAATGCTAAAATCTCACCTTTATCGTTTTTAAACACCCATGCAGACAATGTTTCTTCAAACTCATACCATGCATCCTGTGTTTGTTTCTTGAAGTCAACCCGTTTTGGTTCTGTCGTGATATCCGACAACTTCATTACTTTTACTTTATCGCCTGCTCCTGATTTCTTCAGGACTGGATCAACTGCGAAGTTGACCATCGGCATGACCATCGTCGCCGCCATAAAGCCGCCGACTCCAGTCAATGTATACGTCAAGAATTGACGACGTGTTACGTTAGACCCGTTTTGAGCCATCTCGATCCCCCCTCGTGATGTACACTGTGCCCCAAGACCACGGTACTTCACACAAATTTCTCACATGGTAATAGTATCTTAATAAAATCATTGCGTCAACCGCTTCATAGCGCGGTCCAGCGGTTTCCTAACTGCTCTAAGACTTGCCCGACAAAATTCCCGACCATCTGACCTTGTTGATCTCGGCTCATCGTCTCAAGCGATAAACGCGGGACATAAATAATGTCCGTGACCGATGTCTCTTTCCACCGTAAATCGGCAGTAATGAACGTCACAAATCGAAACTGTTCTGAAGATGCCGCCTGTTGCCAACTCGTAAGCTGGTCGATGGACGGTTCACCGATATACGTCATCGCCGGTACAAGCATCGCCCGTCCCGACAATTGCCGTTCGACTTCCGTCGCGACGGTCATCGTCATATCTGCACATTCCGAGAAAGCATGCATCGCTTCGTCGAATCCGACGGGAATCAATGGGACAATCAACGTATCGATATACGCTTGTTCGTTTCTTGTCCTTTGAACATCGGATGGTTTGAAACGCAAGTCATTCCCCCCTTTCCTGTTCACTTACATTTCGTCACATTTAATGTATCATATCCGCTTTTGTTACTGCTTCTTTAATGTGAACGTTTTATGAAATTAGCTACAATTTTTCTTCATATTTTCCCCTTAGTTTCGATTTCGAAAAAAAGCCTCCCTTCAGTACAGTCGAAGGAAGGCAAACGACTCGATTTTTCGATCAGAGTTGGCTGCGGATGATTCGCAATTCGTCCGAAAGCGATTGGAAACGATGTTTATCCCGGGCGTCAAGCGCCTCGTCGATCAACCGGACCAAACGTTCTTCTTCTTGACGGTTGACCGTCGCCGCAATGAAATTCATCGCAGCATCGGCCAGTTTCGGTTCAACGGCTACTTCCGGTCGGAACGGATTTTCCTCCAACAGCGAGAGGTACTCGTCATCCATCATCATCCCTTGAAAGTTCAACTCGATATAAAGCGGCTCATCCGTCAATCGAATATCATGGTAGGCTTTTTCCGGATCGGTCGTTTTGACCTCTCCTTTTTTAAAGAGAAACGGGTCTGCATCAAATCCATAGGTCGTAATGATCATTGCTTTTGGCGCAAACATGGCATTTTGAACAAAGTGAACCTGTTCGAGCTTCGAATCGTTTCGAAGCCAATAATCGATGATCCACTTTGATTCCCGACGTTTCAACGTATAATAGGTCAAGATGCGGCGCAAGAAACGCTGCTTTCTCTCTGTCATCTTAATCCTACTCCCTTCTCCAGTGAAGTCATCCATCCATTCGTTCGACATAGTCGACTAAATCGGCATCTTCCGGTGTCAGTGCAGCCGCCCGGCGTAATAAGATCAGCCCTTCGTCCCGGCGTCCTTCTTCCACGAGCGCATATCCATACTCTTTTAAGAATAACGCATCATCCGCAAAAGCAGCCTCTACTTGCGCATATTTCTCCATCGCTTGCGTATACTCTTCTAATGCATATAAGGAGCGTGCCCGGTACCAGGTCAGAATCGGTGCCGTCACATGTTCTTCGATGGCGGAAATCGTCTCAAGCGTCGCATCGTGATCTTCATCTTCCGCGAGCAGTGCAAGCAGTCTTTCGGCCGCGACGAGCGATTCCGGATTGAGGGCCAGGGCTTCACGCAATGCTTTCACACTGCCTTCCCGGTCTCCAAGTTTCAAGAGGAACAATGCTTCCATCGTTCGCAACTCATCGTTGTAATCGTCGCGCTCGATTCCCTGTTTGATGACATTAAGCGCTTCTTTCGTCAGTCCGAGTTCAGCCTGACTTTCCGCGTACGGGACATACGCCGACGTATAATCAGGATCCTGAGCAATCAATTGCTGGAATGTCTCGACCGCTTTTTGATGTTGTCCGACCCGGTGAGCCGTCATCGCGAGTCCGAACAATGTATGCAGATCCGACCGTTCCGCCACGGCGCGTTCATACAGTGGAATCGCTTCTTCGAACTCCCCGATCATGGCCAATGCTTCCGCATAGAGGGCATCCAGCGGCAATTCTTCCCGCAAGACCGGATCAGCCGCAATTTCAGCAAACAAAGGAACCGCTTGATCAAATGCACCGAGTGTCATATACAGTTCAGCCAGTCCATAAGCAAGCAACGGTTCATTTGGTGCTAATTCCCGGGCCTCCTTTAATTTGGCCAATGCTACTTCATCAAGTCCTTGCGACTGATACAAGTCGGCGAGCAGGACCAACGTCCGGGGACCATTTTCGATATCCGTCACGTCCACCTGTTCCAGGACGGTGATGGCCTCTTCTTCCCGGTCGAGATCGATGTAACATTCGGCAAGCAATAAGGCCACACCGGCATTCCCTGAGTAATCGACGTACAACGGAGCCAACAGATCGACGGCACGGTCGGATAATCCTAATTCGATGTACAAATCAGCCACCGCCAGACGATCTTCGTCCGTTCCTGTTTTTTCGAGTTGTTCGAGTGCGACTAACGCTTCAGACGTATGACCGTGTTCGAGACTCTCGACTATTTCTTTTAATACGTGTTCGTTCAAGGCAAACGCCTCACTTTCCTCTATTTCACTGTTCGAGATCTTTTCAGGGATTCGTTTGTTGCAGTGTCTTTAAATCATCATAAAACGTCGGGTAGCTGACTTCAACTACTTCATTCCCAAGGACCTCGATTTCCGGCTGTAATGTCGCAGCAATCGTCAGCATCATCGCCAGACGATGGTCTCCTGCACTGTCGACCGTCGCTCCGACAAGTGGTGTCGGTCCGTCAATAATCATGCCGTCTTCCGTCGCTTCAATCTGCGCACCAATCTTTCGCAGCGTCGAAACGACCGTCTCGATCCGGTCCGTCTCTTTAACACGCAGTTCCGCTGCATCCCGGATGACGGTCCGTCCTTCGGCTTGTGTCGCAAGCAGGGCAAGCAACGGAATTTCGTCGATCAACGAAGGAATTTGCTCCCCTTCAATCGCTACAGCTTGCAGGGAAGTCGTCATCAGCGTCACGTCAGCCGTCTCTTCCCCCGCCGTTTCCCGACGGTTCGTGATTTCGACACTGGCTCCCATCTGCCGTAAGACTTGTAAAAATCCTGTCCGTGTCGGATTCATCAAGACATGTTCCGTCGTAATCCGACTGTCGGCTCCTAAGATAGCTGCCGCCCACCAAAAAGCAGCAGAAGAAGGATCACCCGGAATGTCGATTTCTGTGGCTTGCAGGCGGACCGGTCCTTGCAGACGGATTTTCCGTCCCTGCTCCTGTTCTTGAATAGTCAGGTCGGCTCCGAATTTCGGCAACATCCGTTCTGTATGATCCCGTGACAGAATCGGTTCGACAACTGTCGTCTCGCCGGTCGCAAACAATCCGGCCAGTAAAACCGCACTTTTGACTTGAGCGCTCGCAACAGGCAACGTATAGGTTGTCCCGACAAGCGGTTGACCATGGATCGTCAGCGGCGCGTATGTCCCTTCAATGTCCGCTCCGAGTGTCGCAAGCGGGACGGTCACCCGGTCCATCGGCCGTCGTTGTAATGACTCGTCTCCTGTCAAGGTGTACGTTTCCTGACTACCTGCCAAAATACCGCTCAGTAAACGAATCGTCGTTCCTGAATTACCGCAGTCAATCGTCGCTGCCTTTAGAGCAGTGGTCCCGGTAATCCGAATTTCTTGTTCCGTCTGCTGAACGTGTGCGCCAAGTGCCTCGACTGCTGCGAGTGACGCCAGACAATCTGCCCCTAACAAGGCATTCGAAATCACTGTTGTTCCTTCTGCGATTCCACCCATCAAAAAAGCACGATGGGTCATCGATTTATCGCCCGGTACACGTACCGTCCCTCTTAAGCCCAATGTAAACACCTCACTGTTTGATCATATGCATTCTTTAGACGTTTCTGATCGATTGCTTCCAAAGAAAATCCATCTTGACCTTTTACTACAAATCGAATCGATACATCATTTTTTTTGTCGCGTTTCATCAATTCCAAGTATCTTTCAAACGGTTGACGTTCCGGTAACACAACACCAAACCGGTGAATCAGCTCGACCAATCGGTTGGTTTGGTATTCGTTGCCTTCAAGGATTGATACAAAAACCAGTCCGATCCCGACTGCTTCTCCGTGGGACAGATCCTCACTCGCATATTCGACGGCATGGCCGAAAGTATGCCCGTAGTTTAAAAAGGCACGGATGCCGGTTTCCCGTTCATCCTGTTCTACGATATGCTGTTTCACCTGTATGCCGGCTGAAATCCAGTCAGCGAGCGGTAATTGTTTGATATCTGAAAGTCCCAGTCCGATCAGCTCTTCCGCAAAAGTCGGACGCGCCAATAATCCATGCTTCAGTAATTCAAAAAAACCGCTTCTCCATTCGCGGTCGGACAACGTTTGTAAAAAGGCTGGATCGTATAAAACGGCAGACGGCTGATAAAAAGCACCTACTAAGTTCTTACCCCAACGTAAGTTTAATCCAACCTTTCCGCCGACACTCGAATCATGTGCGAGCAATGTCGTCGGGATTTGAAGGAAAGGAACACCACGTAGGAAAGTCGCTGCAACGAATCCCGCTAAATCACCGATCATACCGCCTCCGACGGCAAGAATCATCGTCTTTCGTGTTGCACCCTGCTCAATTCCTTCTTCCAGCAACCGTTGATAGACGGATAAGGATTTACTTCCTTCCCCCGGCTCGACGGTACTGACATGCTGAGCCGTCACCGGAAAAACATTCTCAAGTTGACGGCGGATTGACGCCATATGCAGATCCGCCACGGTCTGATCCGTAATGATCCAGAACCGATCCGCTTCCTGCGCTTGTTTCACTTCATGAATCCGTCGGATGGCATCCGGTTCAACATAGACGGAATAAGGACGGCTCGCCCGGATAGTCAGATGCGTCAAAAGAGACGCACCTCCTCCCGGTAAGCTGTGACAGCCTGTTTCAGGCGGTCAAGCGTCGATGTACCGAACATCTCAAGAACAGCTGCCGCAATCTCGACGGCTACGACGGCTTCCAGTACGACCGCTGCCGCCGGAACGGCACAGGCGTCACTGCGTTCGACCTGAGCGACGAATGGCTCCTTTGTTTCGATATCGACGGACTGGAGAGGACGATATAACGTCGGAATCGGCTTCATCGCCACTTGGACCCGAATAGGCATTCCGGTCGACATTCCGCCTTCAATCCCGCCCAGATGATTCGTCTTACGGAAATACCCGGTTTCGTCATGCAGGATTTCATCCTGGACCGTACTACCTTTTCTGCGCGCCAAATCAAATCCGTCGCCAAACCCGACTGCTTTCATCGCATTGACACTGATGACGGCACGGGCGATCCGGCTGTCAAGTTTCGTCTCATTTTGTGTAAAGGAGCCGATTCCCGGCATCATATCTGTCACGACGACTTCGACTTCTCCGCCTAATGTGTCCCCGTCTTTTTTAGCTTGGTCAATCGCTGCCATCATCCGCTCTGCTGCCGCTTCGTCGGCACAGCGAACAGGCGACGCCTCAATCACTTCCCGGTACTCCATCGGGTTGACGAAATCCGCATCGATGCCTCCGATGGAGCGGACATGAGAAAACACATCAATCCCCAGTTGACCGAGCAGTTGTTTGGCAATGGCACCGACCGCGACACGCGCTGCCGTTTCCCGGGCGGACGAACGCTCCAGGACATCGCGTAAATCCCGGTGTCCGTATTTTAATCCGCCGACCAAATCAGCATGACCCGGGCGTGGACGTGTCAGTGTCCGCGGACGTTCCAGTTCCTCCTGCAACGGTTCGGCCTGCATGACTTTCGTCCAGTGCGTATGGTCTTTATTCTCAATGAACAGACTGATCGGTGCGCCCGTCGTATAGCCGTGCCGGATCCCCCCGCGGACATCCACCGCGTCCTGTTCGATTTGCATTCTCCGTCCACGACCGTAACCACCTTGACGTCGTGTCATCTCACGTTGCACTTGATCAAAATCAATGATGAGACCAGAAGGGATTCCTTCGATGATGACCGATAATCCTTTACCGTGTGATTCACCTGCTGTCATGTAACGCATGTTGCCTCATCCCCTTCTATCCGTTAGATTTTTTCATAAAAAAAGCTTTGTTTCATTTTTAAGCCAAATCGTTCCGGTTGGAAAATCTGTTCTGTTCCGCCGACAAACAAAATGCCTCCCGGTTTTAAAGCGTCGACGAATGACCGATAGACATGTGCCTTGGCTTCCTCAGTAAAATAAATCAAGACATTCCGGCAGATGATCAAATCAAATCCTGTATCATACCGGTCACCGAGTAAATTATGTTTACTGAATCGAACGAGACGTCTGATTTCAGGAACGACTTCAAACTGTTGTTCTTGTTCGATGAAATAACGTTTTTTCCGTCCTGCTTCCACTTCATTCAGAGCGGACGCTCCGTAGCGGCCTTGTTTTGCCTTCTCAAGGACTAACTCATCTAAGTCCGTTGCTTGAATCGTAAATTGTGCCGGATCGAGCTTTTCGTTTAGGATCATCGCCAACGAATACGGCTCTTCACCTGTCGAACAGGCGGCACTCCACGTCCGAATCCGTCCGTGGGCACGGGCTTGCAACACCGGCAAGATATCTTGCTCCAGTTGCTGCCATCGAATCGGGTTCCGGAAAAACTCACTGACGTTAATCGTCATCCGATCCAAAAATTCTTCATACAAAGTTGAACTTTTTTCCATCGCCTGCATATAAGAAGCAAATGTACTGTATCCTTTTTTATCACGTAATGCTGTTAATCGCCGCTTCATCTGGGCTTCTTTATATTGTCCTAAATCAATTCCTGATTTTTTCAAGAAACGTTGGATGAAAAGCTCATAGTCCTGCATAGTCCACCTCACAAATCCTCTCTCTGGTGGGATTGCTTTTCAGGCACTCCCTGTCTTATTTTCTATCTTAGCATAAAGCCATTTCCTTTCCAAAAAACAAAAAAGACGATTGAGCAGTTGCCCAATCGTCTTGCTGACCTCAAACGTTTAACGGTTGTCCTTGAAACCAAAGACCGAGTTCACGCTCGGCACTTTCAACACTGTCTGAACCGTGAATGACATTCTCGCTCATCGTGTTTGCAAAATCGCCCCGAATCGTTCCCGGTAGTGCTTCCGTCGGTTTCGTTTTACCAATCATTATCCGCGAAACCGTGACTACACCTTCGCCTTCAACACGAAGTGCGACGACAGGACCAGATGTCAAGAAAGTGACCAACTCTCCGAAAAATGGTTTTTCTGCGTGTTCCGCGTAATGAGCCTGTGCTAATTCTTCAGTCACCTGCATCATTTTCATTTCACGAATTACGAATCCCTTACGTTCGATACGAGCGATGATTTCTCCAATCAAACCTCGTTCAACGCCATCCGGTTTTACCATTAAAAACGTTTGCTCCATTACTAGTTCCCCCTATGAAATACAGATAAAAAAGCGCTTACATAGTAAGTTTACTGCGTAAATGGACAAGCGGCAAGAAATTTTTTACATTTTTTCAACCTTTACGTTTCCCGACATACCGGGCGACTTCTTCCAAGGACCGTTTCGCTGATGATTTCGGGAGATGATTCAAGCGGAGAATCGCCCGCCGAATGTATAAATCAACGGTTTGTTGCGTTCGTTCCAACGCATCTGATCGTTGCAACCGGTCCAGTAAAGGAGCCACCTCTTCATGACTCGGCATTGAACGAATCTTTTGTAATTCCCGGAAAAATTCTCGATCTTCCGACGCATAAAATACAGGCAATGTTTTATGACCATGACGCAAATCTTCTGCGACAGGTTTTCCAAGTTCAGTCCGTTTCGCTGTAAAATCAAGCAAATCATCTGCAATTTGGAAAGCTAGACCAATGTCACGCCCAAATTGTCGTAACGCCTTCGTATCTTCCGGTGAACAGTTCGCGACAATCGCCCCGAGATGACAGCTGGCTTCAATCAGGATGGCCGTTTTCCGCTCGATCCGTTTAATATACCGTTTGATCGATTGTTCCCAGTCATACTGATCGTAAATCTGCTCGATTTCGCCTTCACAGATTTCACGCATCGCATGGACCATCACCTGAACCAGTTCCGGTTTGCCAACTTCCCCAATCAGTTTAACTGCCTCACCAAATAAAAAGTTACCGGAATAGAGTGCCACTTCTTCATCAAAGTGTTGCATGACGGTTGGTTTGCCGCGCCGCAGTTCAGCGTCATCAATCACATCATCATGGACAAGTGAAGCCATATGGACCAGTTCAAGACTGGCTGCAACACGCACAAGCTCGTCACGATCGGCCTGACCGAACTTTGATGCGAGCAACACAAAGGCCGGCCGAATGCGTTTACCGCCTGCTTGAAGCAATTGTTGTCCGGCAGCATCGATGGTCGGATCGCTCGATGCGATATGACGGATCAAAAATTGATCCACTAAATTTACTTCTTTGGTTACGTCTCGATAAATAGAATGCAGTGACATCTCACCACTTCTTTCCGAGGTGCATTGCAGCCGCCCCACCTGCAAATGCTTTGACTTCCACTTGCATGAATCCGGCTTGTTCAAACAGTTGTTTCAGTTCGACACGATCAAGGAAAACTTCAGTTGACTCTTGCAACCAGTTGTATTGATCGTAGGATTTGGCAAACAAACGACCAACCTGCGGCATGATTTTTCCGAAATACAGGGAGTAAGCTTCCTTAAACAGCGGTGCTGTCGGTTGACTTGTCTCAAGGCAGACGACCGTCCCGCCCGGTTTTAGGACACGGTGCATTTCTTTGATGACCTGCAAATAATCCGGTACATTCCGCAGTCCAAATCCGATTGTCACGAAATCAAACGAATGATCGCCAAACGGAAGCTCCATCGCGTTCCCGTGAATCAACTCGACATTTTTCATCTCAAGCGCTTCAACTTTTTCGACACCAACTTTCAGCATGTTCTCGGAAAAATCAAGTCCTTTGATGACACCGGTCGGACCGGCTGCTTTCGCAAGCTGAATCGTCCAATCAGCGGTTCCACAACATAAGTCGAGACACTTTGCACCTGGAAATACGTTCATCCGGCGCATCGTTTCTTTTCTCCACAATTTATGAAGGCGGAAGCTGATGATGGAGTTCATTTGATCATAATTGCTTGAAATCGATTGAAACACTTCATATACTTTTTTCTCTTTTTCTTGTGTCTGCACGCAGTTCACCCTTTCGAAGATATTACGCTACTGCCATCTGTTCCAGATGAGATAATAACAGTTGTTGAGCACTTGATTGTAAGCTTTGTGCCCGTTGACGAATCAAACGTTGTCCGTCCTCCGTCAACCAGTCTCTTCCGCTAATCGCTGCTAGTCCTTGAACCAATCCGAATTCTGCCTTTAACCATAATAAGACATACTCTTCAGTTGAATCGTAGTTTTCCTCATGAAGGGCACATTTCGCTTCGTTCACATGCTGAACGGTCCGCCCGAGTGTTACGAGTGCCGTTTGGGGAAGCGACGCCAATTCTTCAAAGAAGTAGCTCGAAAATAAATCTCCCGCCAGAACCAGCAGTTGTCGTTCTTTCGAACCTCTTTTGGTCTCTCCGACACGTTCATGTAACAGTAAGGCCACCTGTGCATAATGCACACCTTTGACAAGTGATTGCCAAGCCAACGTTTCATTTTGGGCGACATCGATCAACCAACTGATTTGTTCACGATTGATGGAAGGGAAATCCACATGCCGAGCCAATTGTGTCGTTTGTTTTGTAGTGAGTGCGGTGATCATTTCTTCCACGAGCAGCTCTTGATGATTCATGCTTTTACCCCCCGATCTCCAGTGCCATCTCGTTGATGGATTTTCTTCTTTTTTAATATACCATAATCAGTTCGTTTTCTCGTCTCTCAATGTCCACAAAAAAAGCCGTCCGAGGAATTCCTCGAACGACTATGTAGCCGAATTACTTAACAGCATCTTTCAATGCTTTACCTGGTTTGAAAGCCGGTACTTTGCTTGCTGGGATTTCGATATCTTCTTTTGTACGTGGGTTGCGACCTTTACGAGCTGCGCGTTCACGGACTTCGAAGTTACCAAAGCCAATCAATTGGACTTTCTCTCCAGACTGAAGTGTCTCAGTGATCGATTCGAATGTTGATTCGACAACTTTCGTCACGTCTTTTTTAGTCAGACCTGATTTTTCGACAACTGCTTGAATGAGTTCAGTTTTGTTCATTACGTTCACCCCCTCCCAATCACTTCTTCGAGGCTAATCATACCTTATAAACGTTGATATTACAACATTTTCGTTAGAATCCCCATTAATTTTCTGATTCTTCGATCGATTTCTCAGAAAACACAGGTTCGCCTTTTTTGTTGATTGTGTAACTTTGGGAGTATGCAGGAACAAATGGTTGCTCATCGTAGAGCAAATGCCGAATATCTTGGCCGACTTTCGGCTTTTTCTTCGCTGTTTCGACCGCTTTTTTAAGTTCAGGCAAATAGTTGATAAACAACTGCCCCTGACCGTCTACATAGATCGACAGTTTTTCATCGGAATACGGACTCGGTACTTTCGGTTCCTCTTTGATAAACAGCTTCTTATAATCAAGCGTAAATTGATTTTTCCCGATCGAACCTTTGAAAGGATATTTGTCATTTTTCTTACGGTACGTATCAATGCGGACTTGAAGCTTTTGAAGTTCTTCTGCTACAAGCAAGTCCATCAATTTAACCGTCGGCTTTTTCTCGACATCCACGAGTAAATAAATGAAGGTCCCGCCCCCTTCAAAACTGTTGGGAGGAGGGTCGCTCATATAGCGTGGAATCAGACGTCCGAGTTCGATTTGATACCGTTCCATTAATGGTGTATCCGCTTCTCTTGTTTTAATCGGCAAAACGCCGGTATCTTTTTGATAGGCGTCTACTGCATTTTGAACCGTTCGAATTTGTTCCGGATACGGAACCCGATTCGACGGTTTTTGACTGTCCGGAAATAAACAGCCCGACAACAACATGACCGGAATCAGCATAAAGACTATTAAAAGTTTTTTCATGCACTCGGACCTGCCATGACAATAAAGACCATGATGATCGATGCCACGATAAAACAAAGAAAAGCAATGGTCGACATCAAGAATTGCCAAGCACCGGATAATTTCGTCCGACTGATTGTGACCAATAAGACACTGATCGCAAACAAACCGATCCCGGCAAACGAAATCCACATTTTTAGTAATCCAGGACTCAAGGTTTCCACCCCACTCCGTTAATCTTTCATCGTAAACAGATGTTCAATCTCATTTTTCTGCGGACGGCGCATCAATTTCTGTACTTCTTCTGCCGGAGTATGTCCGTCGAATAAGACATGATAGAGCGCTGTCGTGATGGGTAACTCACATTGTTTCGTTTCTGCTAAATCGTAAGCGGCTTGTGTCGCCCGGACGCCCTCGACGACCATTCCCATGTTCTCAAGAACGGTTTCAAGTTTTTCGCCCCGGCCGATCGCATTTCCGGCGCGCCAGTTCCGACTGTGGACCGATGTACAGGTCACGATTAAGTCGCCCATTCCCGTTAAACCGGTGAACGTCATCGGATTTGCACCGAACAATGTGCCTAGTCGGGCAATTTCGACCATCCCGCGGGTGATCAAGGCTGCTTTGGCATTATCACCGTACCCTAATCCATCAGCCATTCCGGCTGCTAAGGCAATGATGTTTTTGAACGCTCCGCCCAGTTCTGCTCCGATAATATCGGCGTTTAAATAGACACGGAAGTTATCATTCGTAAACAATTCCTGTACTCGTCCTGCCTCTTCCATGTCAGTGGAAGCAACCGTTACGGTCGTCGGCTTACGTAATGCGACTTCTTCCGCATGGGATGGACCGGTCAACACACAAATCGCCGAACGTTTGGAGGCATCGATTTCCTGCTCCATCAATTCTGACAACCGTAAGTGTGTTTTCGGTTCAATCCCTTTTGAGGCATGAATCAGCACGACCGGTTCCGTCAACAATTCGTTTAATTGACGCGATACAGAACGAATCGCAGAAGAAGGCGTCACAATCAAGATATGGGATACCCCTTCGACAGCTTCGCTTAAAACAGTAGTTGCCCGAAGTGATTCCGGCAACGTCACACCTGGTAAGAACTGCGTATTTTCATGATTTTGATTAATGGCATCAACATTTTTTTGATCCCGACCATAAAGAATGACCTCATGACCGTTATCGGCTAAAACGAGCGAGAGTGCGGTTCCCCAACTCCCGGCTCCAATGACTGCAATTTTTTTCATCATGATTCACCTTGTCCTTATTGTTTTTGACGTGCCAGAATCCGAATCGGTGTTCCTGTAAAATCAAAGGCTTCACGAATCCGGTTATCCAGATAACGTTTGTATGAGAAGTGTAACAATTCCGGATCATTGACGAATAAAACGAATGTCGGCGGACGGGAAGCGACCTGTGTTGCATAGTTGATCCGCAGACGAACCCCTTTATCCGTTGGTGCAGGATTCATCGCTACAGCGTCTACGATGACATCATTCAAGACACTTGTCTGAATACGTTGGGCATGGCTCTTCGCTGCTTGTTTGATGACAGGAAGTAACGTTTGTAAACGACGTTTTGTTTTCGCAGAGACGAAAACGATTGGGGCATAATCAAGGAACCGGAATTCTTCGCGAATTTCCTCTTCCATTTTTTTCATTGTTTTATCGTCTTTTTCAACGGCATCCCATTTGTTGACGACGATGACGATGGCACGGCCTGCTTCATGGGCATAACCGGCGACTTTCTTATCTTGTTCGATGATTCCTTCTTCACCATCTAATACGACACAGACGACATCTGCCCGTTCGATGGCTTTTTGTGCACGCATAACACTGAATCGTTCTGTTGATTCATAGACTTTTCCGCGTTTACGCATACCGGCTGTATCGATGATGACATATTCCTGCTCATCCCGTGAGAACGGTGTATCAATCGCATCGCGTGTCGTACCAGCAATACTCGAAACGATGACACGTTCTTCACCGAGAATCGAATTCGTCATGCTTGATTTTCCGACGTTCGGACGTCCGACTAAAGCAAATTTAATCGTATCCTCATCGTACTCGATATCTTCTTTATCCGGTGCCAGTTCAAGCACGCGGTCGAGCATATCTCCGAGTCCTAAACCGTGTGTACCGGAAATCGGATATAAATCACCGAATCCGAGCGAATAAAATTCATACATTAAATCGCGCATTTCAAAATTGTCCACTTTGTTAACAGCGACGACAACCGGTTTATTTGAACGGAATAACATGTTCGCCACTTCTTCATCCGCTGCCGTAATCCCTTCACGGCCGTTGACCATAAAGATAATGACGTCCGCTTCATCAATGGCGAGCTCCGCCTGATGACGCATCATTTGAAGTAAGGGCTCATCCCCGACTTCGATTCCACCTGTATCAATCAAATGAAAATGACGATTCAGCCATTCTCCAGTTCCGTATATACGGTCGCGGGTAACACCTGGCTTGTCTTCTACGATCGAAACCCGATCTCCAATCACCCGGTTAAAAATCGTCGACTTTCCGATATTTGGGCGACCTACGATCGCCACTACTGGAATTGCCATCCCAACACCTTCTTTCTCTTCTCTCGCTTCATAGCCGTTCTATTGTACCAAATGAAGCGGTTTTATACCATATCTATCGGAACATAAAAAAAGTGAACACGTTTCGTGTTCACTTTTACTGCCTTATTCTTTTGTATCCGATTCCTTCTCAGAAAGATCGGCTACCGAAAATCCTTCGTTTTGATCCGTGTACTGAGAGTAGTCATCATTCGACGAATCTTCCTGTTCAAGCACACGTGTCGATAAGGAAATCTTATGTTCCGCGAGATGAACCTCGAGAACTTTTGCTTCAATTTCCTGACCTTCTTCAAGCACTTCGGACGGCGAGCCGATATGGCGGTTGGCAATTTGCGAAATATGAAGTAATCCTTCGACCTGAGGTGCCAGCTCAACGAAAGCACCAAATTGAACGATCCGGCGGACACGTCCTTTGACGATGTCTCCCGCTTCAATTTTGCCTTCCATCTGTTGCCATGGACCCGGTTGCGTTTCTTTGATCGAGAGTTTGACTTTTTCCGTGTCCCGATCAACACCAAGGACCTTCACTTCAACTTTTTGTCCTTCCGTCACGATATCCGACGGACGTTCCACGCGGTGATGTGCCATTTCTGAAATGTGAACCAACCCGTCAACACCGCCGATGTCAACGAATGCTCCGAAGTCCGTCAGACGTTGGACGGTTCCTTCTAGCACCTGTCCGACTTCAAGATGTTCCAGTGTCTCTTTTTTCTTTGCATTCAGTTCGCCTTCGACAACGGCTTTATGCGAAAGAATGACACGATTTTTTTCTCGATCCAGTTCGACGACTTTAACGGCAATCGTCCGACCGATATAATCCGAAAAGTCTTCCACGTAGTGGCGTTCGACAAGCGAAGCAGGAATGAATCCGCGGACACCAATATCGACGACCAGTCCGCCTTTGACAATATCTTTCACAACGACTTCAAAAATTTCACCCGATGCGTATTTCGCCTCAACTTTTTCCCATGCCTGTAAGGCATCGACTTCACGTTTGGAAACGACTACTTCTTCATCTGTAATTTTCTTGACCTTTACTTGTAGTTCATCACCGACTTTGAGTGCACCTTGAATGTCATCCAGATGGAGACTCGATACTTCGCTAATCGGCAGGATTGCTTCTGTCTTATATCCGATATCAATGAGTGCTTGCTTGTCTTCAATCTTCACGACCGTTCCGGTTACTACCTGGTCCCGATGAATTTCAAAATCAGGCATATCTTTCATTTCTTCGACCATTCCAACACAACCTCCTCACGATGAGTACAAGAAACGTATGAATACGTTTAACCTTCTTCTAACTTCTTACAATTCTGACTATTTGTCAAGGCATTACGCGTGATTGAAGTAGACGGTTTTAACTTCTTCCAAAATCCGTTCGGAAATTGCCTTTGCCGCTCCCCGTTGATCTCTTAAATCCGAAATATCAACCGGTTTTCCAATGGCAACACGCATCCGGCGGAACGGACGGTAATCGCCGATGATGGCGATCGGTAAGATTTGGGCCGGCGAACGTAAAGCAAAGAATCCGACGCCGGGTTGAGCAGATGTAAACTCGCCGGGAGCCGACCGCGTTCCTTCCGGGAAAATCCCGACCGTTTCATCCGAATTCAGCAATTCAATCGTCCGCTTCAACGCTTGGCGATCGCCTTGTCCGCGACCGACCGGATACGTTCCGGCTGAAATCATGATTTGTTTGAGAACCGGAATGTTGAACAATTCCTCTTTCGCCATGTAGCGGACAGAGCGACTTGTCGGAATGGCACTGACCAAGAACACCGGATCCCAGTTGGAACTGTGATTGGCACAGACTAAAAGCGATCCGTCCGACGGAATATTTTCCTTACCTGTCACCTTTAAACGAAACACCGTTTTGGCAATGATCAGAACGATGAATCGTGCAAGCCGATAGACAAATTCGTTTCGTTTCATTTTAAGGCACCCTCTGCCAGTTCAGTCAGTCGCGCAACGACTTGATCAATGTTCAGTTCTGTCGTATCGAGATAAATCGCATCATCTGCCTGTTTGAGCGGTGAGACCGTTCGTTCACTGTCCCGCTTGTCGCGCAACGCGATTTCATCCTGTAATCCCTTTAAATCGCTGTCCATTCCACGGGCAATGTTCTCCCGGTGACGGCGGCTGGCCCGTTCTTCGACCGATGCCGTCAAAAAGACCTTCAGCTCGGCTTCCGGCAAGACGACCGTCCCAATGTCACGTCCATCCATGACGATGCCTCCCCGTTCCGCCAGTTTACGTTGTGCGATGACCAGTGCTGACCGGACTTCTGCTTGGCGGGCGACAAATGAAACATTGTTCGTGACTTCATTTGTCCGAATCGCATCCGTCACTTCCCGTTCTCCGATGAACACACGTTGTCCCTGTTCGCCCGGCGTCAGTCGGATATCAAGTGATTTCATCAATTCTCCAAGAACCGGTCCGTTCTCTAAATCAAGTCCTTGTTCCAATGCAGCCAGTGTGACCGCACGATACATGGCTCCCGTATCGATATAAACATAATCAAGATGTGATGCTAACTGTTTGGCAATCGTACTTTTCCCGGCACCTGCAGGTCCGTCTAAGGCAATTTGAATCTTCTTCATGAGTGACTTCGTTCCTTCCATCTTCACCAACTTAAGTGGTGTATAGTATCGACCGTTATCATAGCAAAAAAATACGCTTACGTGAATGGGTTCGTTCCACGCCGTGAGTTTTTCATTTGCGCTTGGTAACAGTGCCGTAAGACTAGTTCCCGACTCCGGTCATTGATCCGGGTAAATTGAAAGGCCAGTTCATACCGCGTCTCTCGCGGGTCAACACGAACAAGTTCTGCCAATACATCAACCGTATGTGTCACACCGTCTCCCGTCGGCAGTATGAAGGTTAATTCGAGCTCATCCTTTACTTCGATCGGAATTTGATTTGCCAATACTAAAATACCGCCTGCCGATAAATCGAGCGTGACGGAAGTGAACGGTTCAAACGCTGTTTTGTGCGGGTGAACTGCTACATCCAACAATTGAGGCACCCGGACGAACTGCCGGCGCTGAACACGCTGGATCATTTCTTCCTTCGGCCGGCGTAACGCATACCGCTGACCTCTTAACGGATCATTTTGACGTTCGACGACTTCGGTCTCAAATCCATACAGCTTTCCTTTTTCCTTAAAAAAATAAAATCCAACTTGTTCCTGATCCGATAAAATAAAGGTTTTTAACGTCGAAACTTCACTCGGTGCCTCGATCCAGATTAACCGGTTGGTCACGGCCGTCACTTTCGTCCGTCCTTGACGGTCCTCTTGGTTAGTCAACATGACTAAATCTCCAGTTTCTATCATCTTACTCTCTCCCAGCCCATTCTATTCAGTTACTTTTTCTGTTGTGTCGTTGGTTCAAGCGATTGGCGCTTCGAATTTGATACAGGCCGACAATCCATAATCCGATCATAAATAAAATCGGCACAACCGATATACCACCATTTTCCAATATTAACAAATTAAAGATAGTGTGTACAATCATCGGAACGAAAATTGATAAGGCGAGCCAACGATACGGATGCGTCGAGAACTTGGCTTTCCCCATAAAAAATCCCATGATGACTGCAAATAAAGCATGCCCTGAGACCGGTAACAAGGCACGGAAAACCATATGTTCAACCGTCCCGTTGACCATTAAATATAAAATATTTTCCAGTGTCGCAAATCCTAAGGAACAAGCGACGGCATAAATGATTCCGTCATAATAATCATTAAACCGTTGGTGAATATACACGGTATAAAAGACAACAAACCATTTTGCAAACTCTTCCGTCACGGCCGAACGAACCAATTGAATCGATTCGAGTCCACCAAATTCACTTTGGATGATGTATTCAACGAACATTAAAGGAAAAACAAGAAGTATCCCGAAAATAAAACTACGTAGGATATAGCCTACGGGTTCTGACTCGTGTTCGTGGCGTAAATAAAAATATGTCAGCAATGCAATTCCTGGGGCAATTCCTGAGAAAACGATTGGTAACACGTCTCCTCCCCCTTCCTATTCTCTTAGAATAAAGGTTTCTCACGGAAAAGAAAACCGCACCCATTGTTTCTCTTGAAAAAAAGGGTACAATGTTAATGAAAATGACCGGAAAGAAGGTGAAGGTTGTTCGTTATCCGACGACAACTGTTTAATGAAAAAATTACTTTTGATTCATACGGGAGGCACCATCGCGATGGCGCAAAATCATTCCGGTCACGTTTTACCGAATGAGATCAATCCTCTGGACGCCTCGTTGCCACGTGCGACCGATATCGCCGACATTACGACGCGTCACTTCTCGAACCTGCCGTCTCCACACATCACACCGGAAATCATGTTGCGGCTGGCTCATTTCATTAAAGAGGAGTTACAGACCGGTGGATATGACGGAGTCGTCATCACGCACGGCACAGATACATTGGAAGAAACCGCTTATTTTCTCCAGCTCACAATCGGAGCTCCTATCCCAATCGTCTTGACCGGTGCCATGCGTTCGTCTAACGAAGTCGGATCAGACGGTGAATTTAATTTGATTACCGCCTTACGGGTTGCCGTCAGTGCGGCTGCTCAAGACAAAGGCGTCCTCGTCGTCTTTAACGGAGAAATCCACTCGGCGTTTAATGTCACGAAAACCCATACTTCTTCAGTCGATACGTTCAAATCCGTCCATTTTGGAAATTTAGGGATGGTCACAAAAGATCACGTGTACTTATTTAATACTCCGCTTCTTAAACCGACTCATATGGTGACACAATTGAGTAAACGTGTCGCTGTCTTGAAAGTCTATGCCGGGATGGAACCGGACTTACTGCTTGCGATCAGCGAACTCGGATACGACGGTCTAGTGCTCGAAGTTCTCGGTCAAGGAAACGTGCCGCCTAGCCTGGTCGATGCGATCCAGTCGTTAACTGAACAGATGCCTGTCGTCATCGTCAGCCGTTGTTTTAACGGGATTGTCCAGGACGTATACGGCTATACGGGAGGCGGTCAACAGTTAAAAGAACTGGGCGTGATCTTCTCGAATGGATTGAATTCTCAAAAAGCACGGTTGAAGTTAATGATTGAACTTGAAATCGGTGCCAATCATCATGCTTTGGAAGAATCTTTCCGCGTCGAATAAAATTATGCAGGCAAAAGGGAGAGGCTTCCGTAGAGGCCTCTCCCTTTTATTGCTTATGAATCACGGTCGAGCTGTTTCCGGTTTCAGGCGGTGTTTGAGACTGTCTGCAATCAACCCGCCGTGGAATCGTCCGTTTTCAATAAAGATTTTATTGGCATCATAACCAGCGGCCACGACACCGGCAATGTAGATTCCCGGAACGTTCGACTCCATCGTCGTTTCGTCAAATGCGGGAATCCCTGTTTCCGGATCGATTTCGATGCCCGCATCGGCGAAAAGACCGATGTCCGGTGTATATCCTGTCATCGCAAATACAAAATCTGCTTTTACAGCCGATTGTTCACTATGAACGGAATATCGCACTTCCGTATTTGTAATTTCATCAATCGTCGCGTCAAACACCATCGTTACTTTTTCTGCCCGTACCAACGATTCGAAATTCGGCAGGACCCACGGTTTGATGGACGGACTATAGGATTCCCCGCGATACAGCATCGTCACACGGGCGCCTGCCTTTTCGAGCTCGATGGCCGCATCGACACTCGAATTTTTTCCGCCGATGACGACGACATCCTGACCGTAAAACGGATGGCCTTCTTTAAAGTAATGGAAAACATGCGGTAAGTCTTCGCCCGGAATGTTCATCAGGTTCGGCAATCCGTAGTAACCGGTCGCCAGCACCACTGATTTGGCCGTCCGCGTCACAACTTGCCCGTTCCGGAGCGATGTCACGTTAAACCCACCTTCAATACGTGCGACGTCTTGAACCGTCTCAAACGGTCGCACAGTGACCTCTTTTCGCCGCACGACTTCCCGGTAATAGACAAGGGCATCTTGCCGTTTCGGTTTTAATTCTTTATTGATGAAAGGCACACCGCCGATTTCTAATTTTTCACTGCTTGAAAAAAATGTCTGGTGTGTCGGATACTGATAAATCGCTTCCACGATGTTTCCTTTTTCAATGACTTCGACAGTCAGTCCAAGGTCCTGCATTTCAATTGCCGCGGATAATCCGCAAGGTCCTGCGCCGATGACGATACAATCCAACATATCTCTTTCGCCTCTTCCACTTGCTTTTTTTTCATCTTAGCAAATCTTTCCCGTCGAAGAAAGAAATAACCATACAAAAAAGCCCACTTCTAGACGAAGTGAGCTGACTGAGATTAAACCCAACCGCGGAATCGTGATGCTTCCGCCATTTTCCGGACACCGACCATGTATGCCGCAAGTCGCATGTCGACATTTCTTGTCTGTGCCGTCTGATACACCTGGTTAAAGGAATTGACAAGCACTTTTTCAAGTTTTTCATGAACTTCTTCTTCCGTCCAGTAATATCCTTGGTTATTCTGCACCCATTCAAAGTAAGAGACGGTAACGCCACCACTCGAAGCAAGGACATCCGGAACAATCAAGATATCACGTTCCGCTAAAATTTTCGTCGCTTCGTTAGTCGTTGGACCGTTCGCTGCTTCGACGACGATACTTGCTTTAATGTCATGGGCGTTATCTTCTGTAATTTGATTTTCGATGGCTGCCGGTACTAAAATGTCACATTCCAGTTCAAGCAACTCTTTATTCGAAATGGTATTTTTGAAAAGTGTCGTGACGGTACCAAATGAGTCCCGGCGATCGAGCAGATACGGAATATCAAGACCGTTCGGATCATGTAACGCACCGTACGCATCACTAATGGCGATGACTTTTGCACCAAGATCATGCATGAACTTCGACAAGAAGCTTCCGGCATTACCGAATCCCTGAACGACAACACGTGCTCCTTCAAGTGTAATTCCTTTTTTAGCAGCCGCTTCACGAATCATGATGGCGACACCTTTTGCCGTCGCCGTCTCACGACCATGCGAACCACCAAGGACTAATGGTTTCCCTGTAATGAAGCCTGGTGAGTTGAATTCATCGATTCGACTGTACTCATCCATCATCCAAGCCATGATTTGTGAATTCGTAAAGACGTCCGGTGCTGGAATGTCTTTCGTCGGACCAACGATTTGACTGATGGCACGGACATAACCGCGGCTTAATCGTTCAATCTCACGGAAACTCATCTCACGCGGATCACAAATGATTCCGCCTTTACCACCACCATAAGGCAGATCGACGATTCCCGCTTTTAGACTCATCCAGACGGACAAGGCCTTGACTTCGACTTCCGTGACATTCGGGTGGAAACGAATTCCGCCTTTTGTCGGACCGACCGCATCATTGTGCTGGGCACGGTATCCGGTAAAGATTTTTGTCGATCCGTCATCCATCCGAACCGGAATCCGGACCGTCAGCATCCGAAGTGGTTCTTTCAACAATTCATACATTTCGTCTGGATAACCCAGCTTCTCAAGAGCTTCCTTGACGATTTCTTGTGTTGCTTCGAGTACATTCTTGCGATGATTTGCGTGTTGTTGGTCAGTGATCATTCCAACGTTCCTCCCCATAAGTGGCATCCCCTATGCCGTTTCCTTGTTCGGATAAAGTATACCTTTTTCCGAGCCGTAATGAAAGGGGTTCCCATCATATTTGTAAGCGCTTTCTACCATCTACTTCATTTTCAGTTTTTTCTACTGGCCGATTCGCTTTCATGACGTGTGATTGCCAGTTCAATAAACGTTTCCACAAGTTCCGGATAGTCGATTCCGACGGCCCGAGCACCATCCGGGAACAGACTCGTAGATGTCATTCCCGGCAACGTATTCGTTTCTAAAATAACCGGTGCCCCTTCATCGGGAACGAGGAAATCGGTCCGGGAATAGCCGGCGCATCCTAATACTTGATGGGCCAAAACAGCCCATTCCTGTAATGTTTGCGTCGTCTTCTCATCGAACTGTGCCGGACAGATGTGCTCCGATCCGCCGATGGCATATTTCGACTCATAGTCATAGAATTCATTTTTCGGGATAATCTCGATGACCGGCAATGCTTTTTCTTGTCCTTTTGCCCCGAGAACCGGTACCGTCACTTCACGTCCTTTGATGAATTGTTCAATCAAGACGGCATCATCCGCCTGGAAAGCCAGTTCAATACCTTGACGTAACATCTGCTCATCCATCGCAATCGTCAACCCATTCGAAGAACCTTCTTGGGCCGGTTTGACGACACAAGGAAACTGGGCGTCCCACTGTTTAATTTTTTGTTCGATGTCATCTCCACGCTCAACCAAGACATCACGTGCAATCCGGATTCCCGCCTTTTCAAAATGTACCTTAGAGCGCGCTTTATCCATCGCTAACGCGGATGCCAACACTCCTGAACCGGTATATGGAATACCCGCCATCTCGAGCAGCGCCTGGACACGGCCATCCTCACCATATTTGCCGTGAAGGGCAATGACAGCGGCCTCTACTTGTAGATTTAAAATTTCTTCTGCACGCTCTGGATGAAAGTCGACGGCAACGACTTCATGCCCTTTACTTTCCAGCGCATTAATTACCGATTTCCCACTATTTAATGAAACTTCCCGTTCACCGGAAATTCCGCCAAACAATACTGCCACTTTCATCTTGTTCACTCCTTCATCTTACGTTCAATGCTTATCATACCATCACTTTTTGTATGAAAAAACACAAATTGGTCGCAACCACCGTCCGGACATATAAAAAGTCACTTCCCGATTGCGTTCGGTGAAGTGACTTTTTAGTTACATCTTGAAAATTCCCGTTAACGACAGTCATCGAAATCAAGGTGTAAAGCTTGCGATCATTGTTGGAACGGCTTGTTCCAACAGGATGGTTTTTCCGTATTCGGACATCACGAGCGGACTTTTCGGACTGGGTACACCGTATTCCGACAAAATCGTCGTTACAGTCTGCTCGACATGTTGCTTCATTTGTTCTTGGAAGTATAAATAATAGCGGTCTTCGAAGAAATACAGTGTGCCACCCGTTTCCGTTTGATCGATGTGACGTGCCAAACCATGACTCGCCTGAATGACATCTTCCAATTGGTCGAGTTGATAGAGGACATGATGGACGATATCGACCGTCATCCGAATCTCAACTTGATCAAATTCCTCAAACGTTTCTTCCGGCAGGGCACCTTCACGCCGAACGTCGACCAACATACCGTCGTTCGGGAAAAATGTTACAAAAAAGTCGAGTGTCCCGACTGCATGAAATCCATAATTCGATTCAGCTTCTTCCAGTAAATTACGTAATAAAGCCTGGCCTTTGCCGACAGCCAATGTCTCCGGTCGAACGTCATGGACCGACAGTTCTTGTTTTGATACGAAGACCCGTAAATGACCTTGCTTAAATTGCTCAAACCTCATGTTAGACTCCTCCAGTTACTCGGCAGAGTACAAATGCTCTCCGTTCGATATGACTCACACTATACACCAGTTGTCGGAGTGAGTCGACTTAACCAACTTTTCCAAGCGTTGTCATCGGATCCAAGTAACATATCTCCGTACTTTTCCGGATGTTGCTCAACGGCATAGCCGCCTAAACCAATTTCCGTTTGTGGTGCCTGCTTTTGAATCTGGTCAATTGCTTCATCTAAGTCCTTCAAATGATCCGAGATTGTACATGATAGCACGACTGCTCGAGGCGTCAGCTGTTTCGTCACTGTTACAAGATCCGGTACAGGAATACCCGCTCCAAGGAAGATGACATCGAATCCGCTCTGACGGAGGTACAGCGTAAAAAACAGCAATCCGAGTTCATGTTCTTCTTCCGGCGCGCAGACACACAAGATGCGTGGTAAAAATGGATTGATCGGCATTTGAAGAGACAATGTCGAGAGACGTGCCCGTAAAAAAGCGGTCGCGAAATGTTCATGGGCAATCGTAATCGTTCCCTTTTCCCATCGCATCCCGATTTCATGTAACAACGGACCGACGATGTCTTGGATGACCTTATCAAAGCTGAACATCGAAAATGCTTTGTTCATAATGTCATGGGCATGTCGTTCTTCGAAATTCGTCAGTGCTTCGAACAATTGATCCCGCAGCTCGATTCCATAATCAATCGGAACCTCCGTTCGATTCACGGGCATTTCATATAATTGAATGGCTTTTGAAACCGACAGCCCTTCTTTTTGTTTATCAACGATCCAACGCAGCTTGGCAACATCGTTATCACTGTAAATACGATGGCCTGATTCGCTCCGATCCGGATCCAATACTTGATACCGCCGTTCCCAAGCACGAATGGTCGTCGGATTGAGTCCCACCAATGCAGCAACTGCTTTGATATTATATTTCCCACGATCCATGCACCGTGCCTCCTTTCTTCTTCCCTTTAGTATACCCGTAAAGGAAAAAAAACTCCGTTCATAATGTGCGCTTACATCATGAAACCGATGGAGACAAAGGCAATGATAATTGTAATCATCAAAACTGTGAGTGTAATCGCGAGTGGATTTTTAGCAAATGGTTGTTTTAATCGTTCATTGCGAACGTGTTCGATTCTTGAGGATCGAGGAGGTAATGACGTGCGTTGTTGTTCATCTTGCCGATTTTTTCGTTGATCCTGTTTACTCAATTTCATCACCTTTTCTAAAAAATAAGGACTACTATTAGTTTACACTGAAGGACGGGATGAAAAAAAGACTTCTTCTAGCCGGTTCTTCCAGTCCAGTTGGGCAAAACCGGTCCGGACGACAGGTTCATCCATCGTAATCGTGCCGCAATTGTCACAACACCGGTCTTGTACAACGGGACGTTCGTCAAAATGTTCCAATATGAATGCTCGGCGGCAAAACATATTTTGAATATAATTTATCATTTGCATGAGTTCACGTAAACGTATTTTTTTCCGTTCCTCCTGCCACTCGATGATTTGGGATTTTGTTTTCCCTTCCGTAAGCTGACCTTTTAGCAGACGATAAGCCGGATCGTCCGGATCGAGATGCAGGCGTTGCTCAATCGCCTCAAACGACTCCCCTCGTCCGCGGTATTGCGTCACTTGATCAATCCAAAGCAGAGACGCATATTGTTTATCCACTAAAAATTGTTGAAGTTGCTGATCTCCCGGTGCATAAAGCAATACTGCGGTCGACGGTTGCCCGTCCCGTCCCGCTCGACCGATTTCCTGCATATAGGCTTCAATCGTCGCCGGCATCGTGTAATGAATAACCGTCCGGACGTTCCCTTTGTCGACCCCCATACCAAAAGCACTGGTACAGACGAGACAGTCGATTTCGTCGTGCAGAAACTGTTGTTGGATCAGTTGGCGATCTTCCGGTTCAAGACCGGCATGATAATAAGCGGCCTGAGGAACAATCGATGCAATCCGTTCTGCTTCTTTGCGTGTCGTCGTATAAATGACACATGGACGATTGACGGTTTCCAATCGTCGGCTCAAGACCTCATCTTTTTTACTCGGCTCGGTTTGCTCGACGATGAGTTGAATTTCCGGCCGGTTGACGGAATGGCGAATCCGCTTCGCTTGCGTCAGCGCCAGTCCCCGAATGATGTCTTGTTCGACTTGTGCCGTTGCCGTTGCCGTCAAGGCTAAGCAAGTTGGATTGCTGAGTCGTTGGCGAATCTCACCCAGTTTAGCGTAGTCCGTCCGGAACTCATGTCCCCACTGCGAGATACAATGAGCTTCATCAACGACAAACAGATTAATTTTAATTTCCGCTAATCGCTGTTGAATTTGCGGGGCGGCCAATTGTTCGGGTGACAGATACAAATAACGCAATTGATTCAGATGACGTAAAATTTCTTCCTTTTGATCGCGGGATTCAAGAGACGTCAACTTAGCGACGGCTCGTTCCCCGCGGCGTTTAATCTGCATGATTTGGTCTTCGATCAGCGATAATAACGGGGATACAATCACCGTCAATCCGGCCGGTTGCAGATAAGACGGCAGTTGGTAACAAATTGATTTCCCGCCTCCTGTCGGCAGAATGGCGACTGTATCGTGACCGGCGAGGACCGACTCGACGATTTGCCGCTGTCCGTCTCGAAACGCACCATACCGAAAGACTCGTTTTAATACTTCCTCCATCATGAATGCACCACCTTTCTTGCTAAAACGATACGAATTTGAAAATAGTCCATTTCCTGTGTCAACTCTTGCTTGATCCGTTTCAGCGAAAACGTTTGGAGCCGGTCGGTGATTTGAATGACCTCTTCATACTGTGCAGCAGCAACAAACTGCTCGATCGGGAAAACGGGAGCATACATCGCAATTTCCACCAGATGATCCTCCATTGTACTTTTTTTCAAACGCCGTCGTTCAGCAATTTGCGGAACCGTGTAGCCCTGTTTCAGCAGATCCCAGGTTTTTTGCGCAGACTGTGTCATTTTGAAATGATTGATGTCGTTTCCTAAAGATAAAATCAGACTGTCTTCAGGCAAGACACGTAAACATCTTCGCCATGCAATCACGAATTCCAACTGGAGTGAAAGTAAATCCGTTCCCAGCCGTTCACTCAATTGAGGAAACGATAATCCTGTCTTTAATCCCGACAACCGGTAAGTGATCAGAATCGCTTCTCGTTCTGTCAATTGATGTAACGCCTGATTCAGTTCCTGATAGACGGCCGCTTTCCAGACGGACCGTTCAGCTACCTGACGGATTTGTTGTTTGACCCATTCCTTTACGCCGCTGTCTTGTTGCACCGGAATAAAAAAGGTTTTTTCATCCAGACAAACGATTGATTGGATCATCAGACTGACCCGTTTCCACAACTGCATCGGATAGCCGCGCAGTTCTCCACCTAAGTCATCCAGTAGAAAAGGAGAACCAAGTTGTGCTTTTCCGGCATCTGTCATCAGCAGATTCTGTTCCCGCTTAATCCATCCGGCATGCTCCAGTTCGTGTAAGACTTGCTCAAACCGGTCTTTTTTTAATGGAAGCATTCCAAAAACTGCTTCCAGTCCATAAAAGTGTGCATCTTGTAAGGAAGTAGCGGACCGCTTTCCTTGCAGCAGATGGAACAAGCTTCGATCCGTCCGTTCATTTTGTAATCGACTAATGGCTTCCAGTACTACCTGTCTCACAATCGTTTTTTCCATGTCAGCCCTCCCCTCCGTTACATCACCCGTTTTAACTTTAGTTTATCATCAGGATACATCTAGCTCCTGTTTCGTACACTTGTTCTTATTTTACATTTCCAATCAGATTTATGCCATGTTGAATCGATTAAAGAAACAGAAAAGGTGATTTCGCTCCGACAATCGGTTTATTCACATACTTCTGCCTCTTCCTCATTGAAATGCGCGCATGAGTCCGATACAATGACTTATAGATGAGAACAGTACTTAGTTTCCAATGTTTTCGAATCGAGAGGAGAATGACCGATGGCTAAATTTACAATTGTTGACAAAGACACATGTATCGCATGTGGTGCTTGTGGCGCAGCTGCCCCAGATATTTATGATTACGATGATGAGGGCTTGGCTTACGTCATTTTAGATGATAACAAGGGAACAGCTGAAATTCCAGAAGCATTATTCGATGATATGATCGATGCATTCGAAGGATGCCCGACGGATTCAATCAAAGTCGCAGATGAATCATTCGAAGGCGACGCACTTAAATACGAATAATATTCGCTTCACCGGTCTGCTCTTACACGAGCAGATCTTTTTTTGTCGTAAAAAAATCACTTTCCCGCGACAAGCGCAGAAAAGTGATTCTCAGAAAACGTCAGCGTTTTCCTTTAATATACGGTACACCAACAGCTTTCGGTGCATCCGCCCGTCCAACGACACCGGCAAGGGCAAGAATCGTCAACAAATATGGTGCAATCAACAAGTAAACTTGTGGAATTTGATCAAGAAGCGGTAACTGTTGCCCGATGATCGAAATCGCTTGAGCGAATCCGAAGAACAGGGCCGCTCCCATCGCTCCGAGTGGATTCCATTTCCCAAAAATCATCGCTGCAATAGCGAGGAAACCTTGTCCAAGAATCGTCGTCACGCTGAAGTTCAGTGAAATCGACGTCGCGTAAACAGCGCCGGCAAGACCACCGAAACCACCTGAAATCATGACACCGATGAAACGCATTTTTGTAACGTTGATTCCCATCGTGTCCGCTGCCATCGGGTGTTCCCCGACTGAACGAAGACGAAGACCAAACGGTGTTTTAAAGATGACGTACCATGCAACGAATGCTAAAGCAATCGCAATGTACGATGTGTAATAGACGTTGGCAAAAAACATCTTCAATACCGGAATATCCGATAAAAATGGAACGTTTTCTTTCGAAATCCGGTTCGGAATCGAATCGGTCTGCCCTTTTCCGTAGAATGCCCGGACAAGGAAAATCGCGAGACCGACTGCTAACATATTAATCGCTACTCCAAGAACCGTTTGATCGGCCCGGAACAAAATGGCCGGAATCGCGAGGAACAAGGAGAACACTGCTCCAACGATGATTGCAATCAGCATGGCAATCCAAGGACTGGCAGCACCTAAGCCCATTTTCGATAACGTCAAGGCTGAGACGATACCCGAGAACGCCCCCATGACCATGAGTCCTTCAAGTGCGATATTGACGACACCGGAGCGCTCACTGAAAATTCCGCCGAGTGCCGCAATGATCAACGGAGCCGAATAGGCAAGTGCGATCGGTACGATAATATACAGTACTTCTAAAAAGCCCATTATTTATCGGCTCCTTTCACTTTTTTATCTTCGGATTTCTTGACCGTGAATTTCTCGATCAAGAGACGGATCGCATATCCAGAAGCGACGAAGATAATGATAAACGCGATGATGATTTTAATTAACTCCGGCGGGATTCCGATTTGTTGCATCGAAAGACCACCGATATTCAGACCGGCAAACAGCAAGGCGGCGAGTACGACACCAATCGGATTGTTGGCACCAAGTAAGGCAACGGCAATCCCGTCAAATCCGACACCCGTGAATGAAGCGTTTAACGTCATATTCTGGAATGTCCCCAAACCTTCCATTGCTCCTGCGAGTCCGGCAAATACACCTGAGATGACGAACGAAAGAACAATGTTCTTATTGACGCCCATACCGGCATATTCTGCGGCACTCTTGTTGAATCCAACGGCCCGTAATTCGTAACCAAGCGTCGTTTTCCAAAGGATGAACCAGAAGACGAGTGCTGCGATCACGGCAATGAAAATCCCATTATGCAGACGTGAGAAATCTGTCAACTCTTGCAGGAAAGGTGACGCAAGCGAAGCGGATTCTTTTACTGATTCCGTCCGTTCGTTTTCAATCCCGATGACATTCCGAAGAATATCGTTTGTCACGTACAGTGCGATATAGTTCATCATGATGGATGTGATAACTTCGTGGACATGGAATTTCGCTTTTAGGATACCCGGAATCGATGCCCACAGTGCTCCTGCGAGTCCTGCTCCGATTAAAGCAAGCGGCAGGTGAATCGCTGTCGGAAGATCAAACTCAATTCCGATCCAGACTGCAACCATCCAGCCGACCAATACTTGTCCCTCGACTCCGATGTTAAACAACCCAGTCCGGAAAGCGAAGGCAACAGCAAGACCTGCAAAAATCAACGGGGCAGCAGCTCGTAATGTTTCACCGATGCTGTACGGTTCCCCGAATATGCCGTAAAACAATTGATCAAATCCGTCAACCGGATTGTAACCGCCGGCGAGCATAACAATCGCACCGACAACCATTCCCAAGATGATGGAAAGAATCGGAATCAATATTCCGTAAAAACGTTCTAGTTTCATGAACGACCGACCTCCTCTTTCTTACCGCCGGCCATCAAGAAGCCAAGTTCGATTTCGTTTGTTTCTTTTGGATCAAGGAAGGCGACTGTCCGTCCTTCGTAAAGAACCGCAATCCGGTCCGATACTTGCAGGATTTCTTCTAGTTCAAATGAAATCAGAAGAACGGCGCGGCCTTTTTCACGTTCGAGTACCAATTGTTCGTGAATGAATTCAATGGCACCGACGTCCAATCCACGGGTCGGCTGTGCTGCAATCAATAAGTCAGGTGAACGGTCCACTTCCCGGGCGATGATCGCCTTTTGCTGGTTTCCGCCTGACAGAGCGCGGGCAAATGTTTCCGGACTTGGAGTTCGGACGTCGAACTTCTCGATTAAGGTTTTTGCTTTATCCATGACCTGACCGTAGTTCATGATACCTGCTTTTGAATACGGTTTTTGATAATACGTTTGCAATACCATATTGTGACCGATTGAGTAATCGAGGACCAGTCCATGCTTATGACGGTCTTGCGGGATGTGTCCGACTCCGGCTTCCGTCACTTTTCGTGGTTTTAAGTTTTTAATGGATTTGTTATTGAGGAAAATCTCTCCGCTGTCCGCTTTACGCAAACCGGTAATGGCTTCGATCAATTCCGTTTGTCCGTTTCCGTCGATTCCAGCGATCCCGACAATTTCACCGGCTCGGATATCGAGGTTTAATCCGTCTACTGCCTTGATGCCGCGACTGTCTTTGACAACCAAGTCTTTGATGTCGAGCACCAGTTCTTGTGGAGTTGCCTTGGAATACTCCGCATTAAAGTTTACTTCCCGCCCTACCATCATCTCGGCTAATCTTGATTGGGTCATTGTTTCATCGATATCAACTGTTCCGATGTATTTACCACGACGAATCGTTGTACAACGATCGGCGACTTCCATGATTTCCTTCAATTTGTGGGTAATCAAGATAATCGATTTCCCTTCAGCAATCAAGCGATTCATGATCTGAATCAATTCTTTGATTTCTTGTGGGGTTAAAACAGCAGATGGTTCATCGAAGATTAGAATATCAGCACCGCGGTATAGTGTTTTTAAAATTTCAACACGTTGTTGCATCCCGACCGAAATATCTTCGATTTTTGCATCTGGATCAACGGCAAGACCATACTGTTCCGAAATTTGACGGACTTTTTCCCGTGCTGCTGCTCGGTCAATTTTCAGACCGGCTTTCGGCTCTGCACCCAAGATGATGTTTTCTGTTACCGTGAAATTTTGAACGAGCATGAAATGTTGGTGTACCATTCCGATTCCCAGATCATTCGCAACGTTCGGACTCGTAATATTCACTTTTTCACCACGTACACGAATCTCTCCAGCCTCAGGCTGATACAAACCAAATAAGACGTTCATCAGCGTCGATTTTCCGGCACCGTTTTCACCAAGTAAAGCGTGAATCTCACCTTTCCGAAGCTGGAGCGTGATGTTATCATTTGCGACGAAACTGCCAAACTCTTTTCGTATGTTTAGCATCTCAATGACGTATTCCAAGAAAATCCACTCCCATGTTTAGTTTAAAAGGGGAGGCCGCAGTACTAGCGACCCCCGCTTCCATTTTATTTCAGTGACGCCTCGTATTCTTTGTACTCGTCGTCAGTAGACGGAACTTTGATGTCACCAGCGATGATTTGTTTTTTGTAGTCTTCCACTTTCGTCAAGACGTCTTTCGCAATATTGTCTTGTGATGGCGCGATATCAACTCCGCCGTCTTTAAGACCGAACTCAACAACTTTACCAGCCGGGAAGTTACCGTCTTTTGTATCTTTTGCTACTTGTTCAACTGCTGTATCAACACGTTTGACCATCGAAGTCAATGTAACGTTTTCCGGCATACCTTCTTCTACTTGGTCACGGTCAACACCGATTACCCAAACATCTTCGCCGTTTTTCTTACGGTTTTTCGCTTCCGTGAAGACACCTTGTCCTGTTCCACCGGCAGCGTGATAGATGACGTCAACTTTTTTACCGTACATACCTGAAGCAATTGCTTGTCCTTTTTCAGCAGCGTTGAAATCTTCTGCGTATTGAACTTGGATATCCGCTTTTGGATTGACGGCTTTAACGCCGGCTTTAAATCCACTTTCGAACTTTTTGATCAAGTCTGAGTTAACACCACCGACGAAACCAACTTTGTCTGATTTCGTTGTCAAACCGGCAACAACACCAACGAGGAATGATCCTTCGTTTTCTTTGAAGACGATTGACGCAACGTTTGGTTTGTCAACGACCATATCAACGAGTGCAAAGTTGTTGTCTTTGAATTGATCCGCAACTTTACCGATATCTTCTGCCATCAAGAATCCGATACCTAGAATCAAGTCATATTTCGCACGCGCCAATTGCTGAAGGTTCGGTTGGTAATCCGATTGTTTTGCCGACTGAAGATACTTGTAGCCCGTACCTTCTTTTAAGTCGTTGTCTTTACCGAATTTTTGAATTCCTTCCCACGCTGATTGGTTGAACGATTTATCGTCAACACCGCCTGTATCTGTAACCATACCTACTTTGAAGCCTTCTTTTTTGTCTCCGCCGCTTGAATCTTTCGAATCATCGTTACCACCACATGCTGCGAGTACCGAACTCATTGCTAAACCTGTTGCTGCTAATGCGAGAAGTGACTTCTTTTTCATCTGAAATAATCCCCTTTCGAATATGGTCATACAAAGTTCCTGACTACGTCAAGCACCTGAGGCTGGTGATGAGGAGCGTTACGTAGGTAGGCGGAAAGCGCTTTCAGTAAAACCCCTAAAACGAGTGGTTAAACACGCTTACGGATGACATGGAAATCAAACTTGTCCGCACGGAAATAGTTCGCTGAATAAAGAACGGATCGGTCAAGCTCATCATAGTGCGTCTGGCGCAGTACGAGTAACGGTTGGTCCGTATGTAATTGTTCAGCGATCTTTGGATCAATCCGCGGCTCGATATGCGTAACCGCATGAGTGACACGGCGTCCTAATTCTTTTTCTAGTGCGTCAAACAGTGACGTCGAAGACGTAAACTGTTCTTCGTTTTTAATATAATGGCTCGGAATCTTATCGACACAATAGACGACAGGAACATCTCCCGCAAGTCGGATTCGTTCGATTCGATAAACCAGTTCATCCGGTCCTAACTGAAAACGTTCTCGATCACGCTCAGTTGGTTGCACCATTTCTGATGACAATACTTCTGAGGTCGGAATCATACCTGCACGTGCAATCATCTCTGTAACACTGTAAAGCTCCTCAATCCCTGAAGTAAACGGTGGTCTTGCATTGATAAACGTACCGACACCGTGTTTACGGATGACGATGTTCTCATCTTCAAGAATTCGTAAAGCCTCTCGAAGAGTCGCTCGACTAACGCCAAGTTGCTTTGAAAGTTCAAACTCTGAAGGTAGCTTTTCGCCTTCCTTGTAAACGCCGTCATCGATGTCAGACTTGATTTTTTCAATCACACGTAAATAAAGCAAACGATGATCTAATTTAATCGACATGACGCATCTCCATCCTCTATCTAGTTGTAACCAGTGCTCAGACTTCTGACGTATGAGAACTCCAGCCAAGATAAGTATATGATGCGGGACTCAATCCTGCAATCATTTTGTAACAGGTTAGAAGTCTGACTTCTGGCGCTTTTGTAACCCTTTTCATAACGTAAATAAGTTTGGAAGAAAATAGGACATTCTACCTAAGAACACCCTCTTTTCTCTTACCGCTTATTGTTCAGGGACAACTGCTTTCCCTTTAATGACAGCTTTTTTCGCTTGTTCAACTTTTTTCAACGTCTCTTTTGACAACTTGTCTGACTCCACTAAATCGACACCTTGTTCTTTTAAACCGTAACGGATTGTTTTTCCACCCGTTAATTTTCCGTTTTTGGCTGCATCCGCTGTGTCTTCCACTGCGCGGTCCACCCGTTTGATAACCGATGTCAACGTTACGTCTTCCGGCATACCTTCTTCTTTTTGGTCCCGGTCAACTCCGATGACTGAAACGTCTTCCCCGTTTTTCTTACGGTTTTTCGCTTCCGTGAAGACACCGTTCCCTGTTCCGCCGGCTGCCGGGAAAATAATGTCTGCGCCTTTTCCGTACATTCCGGCTGCGATCGCCTGTCCTTTTTCCGGAGCTGCAAAGTCTTCCGCGTATTGTACATCGACTTTAATTTTCGGATTCACGGATTTTGCACCTGCTTCAAATCCAGCACGGAACCGTTCAATGACATCCATCTTCATGCCGCCGACAAAACCGATATGATCCGTTTTCGTCTGCATTGCCGCGACGATTCCCGCAAGATACGCGCCTTCATTCTCTTTGAATGTAATCGATGTGACGTTTTTACCCGGAACGACATTATCCACGATGGCAAACTGTGTGTCTTTGAATTGTTTTGATACCGTTTCGATGTCTTCGTTAAAGGTATTCCCGATCCCGAACACTAAGTCTTCCCCGCTTCGTGCAAGTCGAGACAAGTTTGGTTGGTAGTCTTGTTGGGATTTCGATTGAAGATAAGAGTAGCCTTCATTTTTCTTGAGCTGATTTTCTTTTCCATATGCCTGTAGACCTTCCCATGCTGATTGGTTAAACGACTTGTCGTCGATTCCGCCTTTATCGGCAACCATTGCTACAGAAAATTCATCCTTTTTACTCGAATCTTTGTCTGCTGAACCTCCACATGCTGCTAATCCGACTGTCGCAACAGTCATCATTGATACGAATGCATACTGTTTTTTCATCATCGCCAACTCCTCTTCCTATTATGTGAGCGCTTTCATTATCTATTTGTGAAAAAGTCGCTCACGTACCTTTTATCGGGTACGCCAACTCATATGACTGAGTATGACAAATATTTCGCGCAAAATCAACAGACGTCTGACAACTATTTTCATGAAAACGGTTTAAGTTTTCTTTTTTTGGTTTTCACCGTTAAAAAGAGGATAAAGCACCCGGCTTTATCCTCTTTCCGATTATTAGTGACCCATGACGCGACGTGGTTTTGAGCCTTCCGACGGACCGATTAAACCATTTTCTTCTAGTGCATCAATCAGACGGGCGGCCCGGTTGTAACCAATCCGGTATTTCCGTTGGATCATCGAAGTTGATGCTGTTTCTTGCGTCAAAATGAACTGGACGACTTCATCATATAGCGGATCGTCGACTTCCGTCTCCCCTTCCGGAAGATCCTTTGGAATCATCGCTTCAACATATTGGGCTTTTTGCTGGGAGATGACATGGTTGACGATTGTTTCGACTTCTTCATCCGACAAGAAAGCTCCTTGGACACGGACCGGTTTATTCATGCCGTTTCCAAGCAACAGCATATCTCCTCGTCCAAGTAGTTTGTCTGCCCCGCTCGTATCAAGAATCGTCCGGGAATCCGTCCCGCTCGAGACACTGAAGGCAATCCTCGATGGGATGTTTGCCTTGATGACACCGGTAATGATGTCAACGCTCGGTCGTTGCGTCGCAATGACCATATGAATTCCGGCTGCCCGTGCCATCTGGGCAAGACGCATGATGGCATCTTCGACTTCGTTTGAGGCGACCATCATCAAATCGGCTAACTCATCGACGATGACGACGATGTACGGCAGACGTTGATGGACTTTTTCTTCGGCGTTCATCTTATCAATCAGGGCATTGTATCCTTCGATATTCCGTGCCCCGTTCTGACTGAAGATTTCATAACGCCGTTCCATCTCCGATACGACCTGTTTTAACGCTTGAGCCGCTTTCTTCGGATCGGTCACGACCGGTGCCAGCAGATGGGGAATACCGTTGTAGACATTCAATTCAACCATCTTCGGATCGATCATCATCAACCGGACTTCATCCGGGCGGGCCCGCATTAAAATTGAGACGATCATCCCGTTGATGCAGACGGATTTTCCCGATCCGGTTGAGCCGGCGACTAAGACGTGCGGCATCTTATTCAGTTTCGCCGTGACCGTCTCACCGGAAATACTTCGACCAAGTGCCACGAGCAAGCGGTCCGGATCGGCCTGGACACTCTCTGCTCCTAAGACCTCCCGTAGGGAAACCATGGCGACCTCCCGGTTCGGAACTTCGATTCCGACGGCAGCCTTACCGGGAATCGGTGCTTCGATCCGGATATCTTTTGCGGCGAGCGCAAGCGCCAAATCATCGGCCAGTCCGGTAATTCGACTCAGTTTGATGCCTTGATCCGGTTCAATCTCATATTTCGTCACACTGGGACCGAGATGAATTTTCAAGACTTTTGCTCCGATTCCGAAAGATTTTAACGTCGCAATCAATTTTGTCGCATTGTCTTTTAATCGTTTATTTTCTCCTGATAAATCTTTTGTGACAGGTTCTGCCAGTAAATCAAGCGACGGCAACTGATAGCCGTCCGGCGTCTCCGTCATCGTCAATGGTCCTTGTGTCTCTTTTGCCTGTGGTTCGACATGATCTGCAAAGCCGATAATCGGGACGTCCTGAAGATTGACAGGAGCTTCTTCCGCCACAATTTCTTCAATGGCCTGTCTTTTCAGTGTCTTCTTATCATTGACCGGTTGCACCACCGCTTCTGACCGGTCTGGTTTCTTTTTCTCAGGACGTTCTTTGACGACAGTCTGCCGTTCACGTTGCTGGAATTCTTGAATCCGTTCTCTGATTCCTAAAGCCAGTTCACTGAAAAACGTCGGTTGCAGCAAATGAATCCCTGCCACAATCAGAAATAAACCGATCATGAATGCGCCAAAACTCGAAATATAATAGGACGAACCTTGATACAACCACGCATTCATGGCTCCGCGCGGTTGACCAAGCAGCAAGTCAATCCAGATTAATCCGCCGAGAATCAAAAACGACCAGGCCCATTTGTTTAACCGTGGTTGATTCGACAAAATCAGCAACAGCAGTCCGCCAATCAATCCGTACAGGAGTGAACCAAACTGTCCGACCTGATCTTTCGCAAACTCGGCCAGTACTTCTCCGACACGTCCAAACTGTCCAAGTGCCAATACATACGAAAGCAGCGATAAGACCGCAATGACGGCTGCATATGTACGGTATTGAATCGGCTGACGTTGCTTTTTCGCTGGTGGCCGTTTTTTAGCCGGTGTACGTTTTCGCGGCGGGGTTTTCCGGACCGGTCCTTTTTTTGTCGTTGCCATCTTTTTCTGACCTCCTGATAAAAAAACGACTCAGCTGACCATCCATCGGCCTCCCTGAGTCGCTCCTTTTTGTTAGATTTCCATGATGATCGGTAAAATCATCGGACGACGTTTCGTTTGTTCATAAAGATACGAACTTAACTTGTCACGAATCAATGACTTCATTTCCGTCCAGTCAAGCTCACCTGTTAATTTACCTTGCAGTTGCTTGGCAACAATCCGGTTCGCTTCGTTGATCATATCTTCTGATTCACGCATGTAGACGAATCCACGTGAAATGATTTCTGGTCCGGAGACGATCGTTTTGTTTTTACGGCTGATCGTGATGACACAAAGGACGACACCGTCTTGCGACAGAAGACGACGATCGCGTAACACGATGTTTCCGACATCACCGACACCGATTCCGTCAATCAAGACGTTTCCGGCATTCACTTTACGTGACATCCGGGCTTTACGTTTCTCGAACTCGACGACATCCCCATTTTCAATGATGAAGATGTTATTTGCATTGACACCAACTGTTTGTGCTAAACGGCTGTGTGCCTTCTGCATCCGGAATTCTCCGTGGATCGGGACGAAGAATTTTGGTTTGATCAAGTTCAGCATCAACTTCAAGTCTTCGGCATGTCCGTGACCGGATACATGCACTTTCCGCTGGTTATAGATGACGTTTGCACCGGCGCGGAACAACAAATCAATCGTTTTCGAAACGGATTTTTCGTTTCCGGGAATCGGAGACGCCGCGACGACGACTGTATCATTTAAACGGATGTTGACCTGCTTGTGTGCATTCCGTGCCATGCGTGTGAGTGCTGCCATCGGTTCACCTTGCGAGCCCGTTGTTAAAATCACGACTTGATTGTCATCGAGTCGATTGATATCCGACAGTTCGACCAACGTCTTTTGTTTGAAACGCAAGTAGTTCAGGCGTTGTGCCACTTCGACGATATTGACCATACTGCGACCGACAACGGCCACTTTACGGTTGTTAGCTTCTGCCGCTGCAAAGACTTGTTGCAGACGATGGACGTTTGATGCGAATGACGCAACAATCACGCGACCCGGTGCCTCGTAGATGACGTCGTTGAGTTCCGACCCGACCGTTGATTCCGATCCGGACATTCCGGGACGTTCAGCGTTAGTTGAGTCTGATAAGAGACAAAGGACTCCCCGCTGACCAATTGCGGCAATTTTTCCGAAATCAGCTTGTTTTCCATCAACCGGTGTGTAATCAAATTTAAAATCTCCCGTGTGTACGATTGCCCCTTGCGATGTTTGGATACATACCCCGACTGCATCCGGAATCGAGTGATTGACACGGAAAAATGTAATGAAATGACCTGCTACGGTTAATTTCGTCTTGGCATCAATTGGACGAAGATCTGCCTTTTTCAATAAACCGGCTTCTTTTAATTTAATTTCAATTAAACCCAGTGTTAAGCGTGTTCCATACACCGGCACTTTTAAGTCCCGTAAGACATAACTGAGGGCACCAATATGGTCCTCGTGTCCATGCGTGATGAAAATCCCTTGAATCCGCTCTTTGTTTTCTTTTAAATAACTAATGTCTGGAATGACTTTATCAATTCCAAGCATCTCATCTCCTGGGAACATTAATCCGGCATCGATTACGAAGATGTCCTCGTCGAGTTCGACGACGTACATGTTCTTACCGATTTCACCGGCGCCACCAAGAGCAAAGACGCTTACCTTTTCCGTCTTTTTCTTTGACACGATATGACCTCCTATTTGTATTCACTTTTCGTGAGCCGTCCACTTATCACTATCACTATTCTAGCCGAACTTTGCCATTCTGCCAACAACAGGGATGGTGAAAACGAAAAAAAACATCGCGCAGACCTTCTTTCGGTCCACACGATGTTCGTTTTACGGATTCAATAGCTTCTCGATTTCTTCTGTTCGGTTCGCTTTTTCCTGCCTGCCCGGTTTTTCACCTGCTTGAAGTTCATTCAAGGAATAGCCGAATGTCATCTCGAAGTGCGGATAGTCAACAAAACGTTTCCAATCCCCTCCCCATTTAAAGCCAAGCGCCTTTCCGACAGCAGCGACCTCACGCCAGTCACTTTTACCGGATTGATTTCCGTCATACTCTAAATCGTAAGAAATGTCCCCGTCTATCATTTGAACGAAGTCAATCGCTAAACCATAGTTATGCATCGATTCCCCGCCCCGGGCGTTCGTCACGACTTCTCCGGCTTGCGAGCGTCCTTGTTCATACAATGCGTCCTGCTGTTTTTTCGTCCGGTATCCTTGGGTGATCCGGATGTCGATGTTGTAGCAGGAATGACTGAGACGAATCAAATCCTTGGCACCTGCACGGACTGCCGGATGAAGTTGCTTTAACTGATCCGAACTGTCGTTGATGAGACGGTTCTCACCGGCGCGGTCGCGGGGACAACTCTCCAGTCCCAGCTCCGGCTGATCGATTAAAATGCTTGGCATGCGATTAGTCGACGCTGCCAGAAAGGAGCCGATGGCAAACATGACCAGCAGGAACAAAATCCAAATGAAGATTGTTCCCCGCTTCATTAGCGGCGTAACTTCTTCCGGATTTTTTGAAGAATCGGTAATCCTGTTTCAAGCAACAGATACAACGGCTTGTTCAGGACATAGTCAAACTCTCCGATTTTTTCAATCATTTCACTGCCCCAACCGGACTTAAAGGCATACAATCCGGCATAGTGGTCATCCGGATCCGTTGACCCGCTGACACCACCAAAGTCGTATGAGAGGGCGCCGTGCGCTTTTGCATGACGCATCATGGTCCACTGCATTAAATGGTTCGGCATGAACTCACGGTATTCGTTTGACGACGCACCATACAGGTAATACGACCGTCGACCGGCTAACGTCAACAAACCGCCCGACAGAATCACTCCGTTCGGGTGTTTTGCCGCAATCGCCATCAATTCAGTTTTCGACTTCTCTGCTTTTTCAATCTGAGCAGTCGTTTGTTCCAGTCGATTATTCAAACTGTTGATTTTTTTCTCGACCGTTTCTTTTTCAAGTTGACGATGAATCTTCACCAATTCCTTCTCTGCTTGTAATAAGGCCGCTTCCGTATTTTCAAGCGCCCGGACGACATCCAATTTCGTCAAAAACAATGCCGCGTCTCCGGTTGGACGAAGATGGTCGTATAGATTTTCAAAGTAATCAAGACCGCGGATGGAGAACCCGTCGCGTTCACCCGTTTCGACCATCAGGTTGGCGAATATTTTCAACTCTTCCCGTGATGCTTCGTAACACACGATTCCTTTTCGTTCGGCCAAACGGACATTGTAACGGAACTTCGAATGGAAGCGGTCAAAGATTTCTTTTTCCGACCCTTCAAGACTTGTCTCCATCGTAAAACGCGGTTGCGCATAATCAAATCCGCCTCCGAATCCGTTGTGCTTAAACCCTAACGCCTTCATTTCTTGAAGTAAATTCGGATATTCCGTCCGATCAACGTTTGGATCGAGTTTAATTGTGATTGCTTTTCGCTTTTTCGCGACTTGGATCGCTGCATCCCGTAATGCGGCAACAGCTGCCTGATCTGTATAATCGACGACAAATCCGCGCGGAGCATAACATAACGTAAACGGTAATTTCGGAACTTTTTTAAACAATAACAGTGCGACCCCGACCAGTTGACCACTCGCTGTCCCGACCGCAATCCGTTCATGTGTCCAGCCGGTCGCTGCCTTGACGGATCCCCAAGCCGGTAACTGCAAGAGGTCTCCTTTAGGATGGGTTTTTACAAACTGTTCAAACTGAGCCTGTTCAATTTCAAGTTGTTGATAAGTCACTTCTTTTCCTCCAATTGGCGTATCATCTCTTTGACGAGTGCTTCTTCGTCGAGGGGTGTTTTCTCATCCCCAATGATTTGATATTTTTCATGCCCTTTTCCTGCCAGGATGACGATGTTATCCGGACGGGCGAGGCTCGCTGCATAGCGGACCGCTTCTTCCCGGTCTCCGATTTCAACGAATTGATCGTGAAGCATTCCGGAGGCGATACCGGATGTAATCGACTCATACGATTCAAAACGGGGATCGTCCGTCGTGATGACGACAGTTCCCGCATACGTCGATGCAAGTTGACCCATCATCGGCCGTTTCGTCACATCGCGATTACCGCCTGTTCCAATCAAGAAGATAATGTTTTCTTTCGGAACATCGACCAGTGCTTTCAGACATTGTTCAATGCCGTCCGGCGTATGGGCATAATCCACATAAATGTTGTACCCGTCAATCGGCAATCGTTGCATCCGGCCTTTTGCCGGCTGTATCTGAGTGATCGCATTCGAAATCTCAGTTAAACTGTAGCCGATTGACAGCAGGATACCCGTTGCAAGCAGTAAATTATAGACATTGAATCGACCGATGAACTGAACGGTCAATTCGACTGCCTGCTCTTGATAGACCATCGTAAAGGTCGTTTCCTGAAGGGTTTGTGTAATATTTTTAGCCTGTAAGTCGGCCGGCTGCTCAATGCCATATGTCAGTACGCGGGCACCCGTCATCATCTCAAATAAATGGCTGATCTCATCATCTGCATTCAAGACTGCTACTTTCTTATCCGACAGCCGTTGTCCGAGTTGCGCAAAGAGCAGACCTTTTGCTCGTGCATAGTTCTCGAACGTCTTATGGAAATCCAGGTGGTCGTGCGTCAAATTCGTAAACCCAGCAACATCAAAATCCGTTCCGGTCACACGACCGAGCTCTAATCCATGCGAAGAAACTTCCATGATGACGTCTTCGACACCCTCTTGATGCATCTGATGGAAAAAGGCCTGTAATTCCGAACTTTGAGGTGTCGTGTTGCGACTCGGGACGACCCGGTCCCCAATTTTGACTTCAACGGTACCAATGATTCCCGTTTTCCGCCCCAGCTGAGCCAAGACGTCACGTACGATGGTCGTCGTCGTTGTTTTTCCGTTCGTTCCAGTGATTCCGATCATCCGCATCTTTTCAGAAGGATAATCATAAAACTTCCCGGCAAGTTCTGCCATCGCTCGGGTTGTACTCCGGACAAGAATGACAGGAATCGTCACATCGAGCAACCGTTCTGACACGATGGCGACAGCCCCCTGTGCTTCGGCCTGTTTGGCATAATCGTGTCCATCCACTGTATAACCTTTAATGGCGACAAATAACGTTCCCGGCTTCACATCACGTGAATCGGTTGTTAAGGAGGTCACGACTGCCTCTACCATACGTTCCGTTTTTTGAGTCTGAATGACTTCGATTAGTTCAGCTAAATTCAAGGGTATTCCTTCTTTCTCAACAACTTGTTTTTCAATTACATGCTATTTCAGTGTAGGGTAAGCCTCACTCGGTTTCAAGGTCTGCCTCATCGATTTCCGGCAAGATGTATGCTTTCGCCGGCGGTTCACTAAAGATATACGCAATCATTTCCTGAACGTCAGCAGGCGTAATCTGCTCCACTTCCGTAAGAACATCTTCTAATGTCGGATGCATGCCAAGATGGAGTTCATTCCGGGCATTACGGTTCATGTGACTCGATATACTCTCATTTCCTAAAATCAATGATCCTTTTAACTGCTCGATGCCGTCTTCCAGCTCTTTCGTTGTCAGACCATGTTCGAGCAACTGTTTGATTTCCGCCGAAAGAACCGTCTCGACTTCTTCCAACGTTTCTTTTGATGTCCCGACATAAATCGTAAACGTTCCATGATCATCAAACGTCGTATAGTACGAAAAAACAGAATAGGCCAATCCGCGGTCTTCACGAATCGATTGGAACAGACGGCTCGACATCGTCGCCCCAAATGCATTATTGAGTAAGGCAAGCGTCGGTAAACGGTCGTCAGCAGACGGAATCGCCCGGAAATTATAACAGACATGCACTTGTTCCGTGTCTTTTTCTTTTCGTAACGCGTCACTTTTTAAGACAGGTTCAGTAATTTGTCGGATCTTGCCACTTGACTGCAACGAACCGAATCGATTTTTAATTTGTGTAATCAGTTCATCTGTCACATGTCCTGCAACGGAAATAACGATTTGTTCCGGTGCATAGGCTTCTTGCAGGTATTCGACAATCATTTGCCGGCTGAGTTGTTTGACGCTCTCCTCTGTACCGAGAATCGGGCGTGCCATCACGTCTTCTCCGTAAGCCGCAACGGCTAACAGTTCATGTACAAGGTCGTCCGGTGTATCTTCATACATTTTAATTTCTTCAATCACGACCCGTTTTTCTTTTTCGAGTTCCTCTTCATCAAAGGTTGACTCCAAAAACATGTCTGCCAAAACATCAAACGCCGTAATGGCATGTTCGTCCAATGTCTTCACATAATAGCAGGTCTGATCTTTACTCGTGAATGCATTAATATTACCACCCAAGCGGTCAAAATAAACGGCAATTTCTTTTGCCGATTGTTTTTTTGTTCCTTTAAACATCATATGTTCAATCAAATGGCTGATTCCATGCTCTTCTTTTGTTTCCGTCCGTGAACCAGCTTTAATGAAAATTCCGGTTGCCACACTTCGGGCGTTCTCAATCCGTTCACTGACAATTCGAACGCCGTTCTCTAATACGAGTCTTTCGACCATCGTTCATTCCTCCTTGAAATATGAAACAAGGTGGCCCGCGGTGCACGTATTCGCACCGTTGAGCCACCTTTGTTTTCATTAGTTACGACGTGGTGGACGTTGTCCGTCACGTGGTGGGCGAGATCCAGTATCCCGACGCGGCGGGCGGCTGTCACGCTCTGTTTTTTTCTTTTCATCATATGCGGCACGATCTTCTGGACTCATACCTTCCACGAGAAGGACTTTATGCGACGCATTGACACGTCCTTTATCATCGACTTCCGTGACACGTACTTTCAATTTATCGCCTAATTTGACGACATCTTCGGTTTGACCAACACGTTCAAGCGCCAGTTCCGAGATATGCACGAGGGCATCTTTCCCTTTGAACAATTCGACGAAAGCTCCGAATTTTTCGACGCGGCGAACCGTACCGTCAAATTCTTCTCCGATGACGACTTCACGAACGATATCTTCAATCAACTGACGCGCACGGTTGATACCGTCTTGATCCGTTGACGCGATAAAGACTGTACCGTCTTGATCGATATCGATTTTGACACCTGTCTCATCGATGATACCGTTGATGACTTTACCGCCAGGCCCAATCACATCACGGATTTTATCAGGATTGATTTTCAATGTGACGATTTTTGGTGCATATTTAGACAACTCGACACGTGGTTCAGCAATGACTGAATTCATGTGTTCCAGGATGTGTAAACGACCAAGACGTGCTTGTTCAAGCGCCTCTTCTAAAATCTGACGCGTGATTCCGCCAATCTTCATATCCATTTGCAAAGCCGTCACACCATCTTTTGTTCCAGCAACTTTAAAGTCCATATCGCCGAGGTGATCTTCCATTCCTTGGATATCTGTCAAGATTGAGTAATTTTCGCCTTCTTTGATCAAGCCCATTGCAATTCCGGCAACCGGTGCTTTCAACGGCACACCCGCATCCATCATCGCAAGAATTGATCCACAAATTGACGCCTGTGAAGACGAACCGTTTGATTCGAGGACTTCCGAAACGAGACGAATCGTGTACGGGAAATCTGTTTCTGACGGAAGAACCGGTAACAAGGCACGTTCACCGAGTGCTCCGTGACCAATTTCACGACGACCTGGTGCGCGCATCGGACGAGCTTCCCCGACAGAGAACGGCGGGAAGTTATAATGGTGCATAAAACGTTTCTCTGCTTTAAGTCCAAGACCGTCAATGATTTGTGCATCTCCAGCAACACCAAGCGTTGCGACGGACAAGACTTGTGTTTGACCGCGTGTGAACAGACCTGAACCGTGTGCCCGTGGCAACAGTCCAATTTCCGAATCAAGCGGACGGATTTCAGCAAGACCACGACCATCTGGACGGACTTTATCTTCTGTGATCAAGCGGCGGACTTCTGTCTTAACGAATTTATTTAAGACACCGGATACTTCAGCTAATTGAGCTTCCGTAATTGAGTCATCCGCTGCGTACTGATCGATGTATTTCGAAATGACTTCATTGATAGCAAGATCACGTGCTTGTTTTTCTTCGACTTGAACGGCTGTCGTGACTTCTGCAAGCGCCTCTGCTTTCAAGCGGTTGACGAGTGTTTCGTCAAACGAAGCAACCGTGTAAGCGAACTTTTCTTGTCCGACTGCTGCGACGATTTCTTCTTGGAACGCAATCAATTCCTTAATGACGTCATGTCCGAGGAGAATCGCTTCAAGCATTGCTTGTTCCGAAACTTCTTTTGCTCCGGCTTCTACCATGTTGACCGCATGTTTCGTTCCGGCAACTTGAAGGTCGATATCACTTTCAGATGCTTGACTCATCGTCGGATTGATGATGAACTCACCGTTCACACGACCAATCGTCACGCCGGCAATCGGACCGTCAAATGGAATGTCTGAAATCGACAAAGCAATCGATGCCCCAATCATTGCTGCCACTTCCGGTGAATTATCTTCGTCAGAAGACAAAACTGTCGTTGCGACTTGGATATCATGACGGAAACCGTCTGGGAACAACGGACGGATCGGACGGTCAATCAAACGTGATGTCAAAATCGCATTTTCACCCGGACGTCCTTCACGTTTTAGGAAACCACCTGGAATCTTGCCTGCTGCATATAGTTTTTCTTCATAGTTCACAGTTAATGGGAAGAAATCTAAGTCTTTTGGTTGTTTGGATGCGACGACCGTCGCAAGGACTGCTGTCTCACCGTAACGGATCAATGCTGCTCCGTTTGCTTGTTTGGCCAGTTGACCGATTTCAATTGTTAATGGACGTCCACCGAGTTCGGTCGAAAACGTCTGCTTTGTTTGTGACATGCACAAATCCCCTCTCACTTCTATCCGTTTTTTCATTCAAATCTAATTATGGATGTTCTTGCGCCAAATGTCCATGAATCGGCAAAAAAAAGAAGCAGGAGACGATGCTCCTGCTTCCTTGTTGATCTGTTCGGATTAGCGACGAAGACCAAGACGCTCGATCAATGAACGGTAACGTGAAACATCCTTGTTACGAAGGTATGTGAGCAAGTTACGGCGACGACCAACCATTTTCAAGAGACCACGACGTGAGTGGTGATCCTTTTTGTGTGTACGTAAGTGATCGTTTAAAGTTGTGATCTGTTCAGTTAAAACAGCAACTTGTACTTCCGGCGAACCAGTATCGCCTTGTTTCGTAGCATAAGCTTCGATAATTTCGTTTTTACGTTCTTTAGTGAGTGCCATTGTCACTCCACCTCCATCTTTTGAATGACCGTATTGCCGAGCATCGGATGGTGAGACCTGATGCCAAGCCAACCGGCTGTACGTATTCGTACTGACTCATCATAACGAACCCGTCATCGTCTGTCAAACCGTTAATGCTTGCATCGCATGAATTTTATCTTGGGCAAGCTGTGTTTTTAAGCTTTCAATCCCGTCAAACGCACGTTCATCGCGTAAGTATGCCATCCACTCGAGTTTCAGTTCTTGTCCATATAAATCCTCGTCAAAGGCAAGCAAGTGGGTTTCGATGCTGACTTCTCCCGTCTCATAAAACGTCGGTCTCCGTCCGATATTCGTCATCGCCGGAAACTTGCGCCCGTCTTCAAGATGGACGAACGTCGCATAGACCCCAAGTTTCGGAATGACATAGGCAAATTCCGGACGGATGTTGGCCGTCGGAAAACCAATCTGCCGACCTCGGGCGTCACCGTGAATGACAATCCCTTTCGTTTGATACGGTTCCCCTAATAACAGAGCTGCTTCCGCGACCGCTCCATCCGCAAGCAAACGACGAATCCGTGTCGAACTGACCTTTTCATCGTCTGCCTGATGTTCGGAAACCGTCGTATGATCAAATCGTCCACGGCTGTGGAAATCAAGCGTCGCCATCTTGCCTGCCCCGAACCGTCCATACGAATAATCAAATCCGGCCACAATGTGGCGTGCTCCGGCAGCAATTAAATAATGATCGACGAAATCTTGCGGAGACAGTTCGGAAAAAGCGACTGTAAATTCGATGACATATACCCGGTCAATGCCGAGTTGTGCCATTTTTTCGAGTTTTCGGTCAAGCGGCGTAATGTAGAGAATCTGTTCCGTTCCGTTGCCAAGAACTTGTTTCGGATGAGGATCAAACGTCATCACTGCTACTGGCAGATTGAGCTCACGGCTTTTTTCAATTGCGGTTTGTAAAACACGTTGGTGTCCAAGATGAACACCGTCAAAAAATCCGAGTGCGATGACCGCCGGATCTTCTGTTGGTTGTTCTGGGTATGTTAAGTGAATGATGTCCATTCCTGATCGCTCCGATCCTAATCGATTTGTAACATGACTTCAACGCGTCCCATATTGATCTCGGAATCAAGCCGGTAGATCGCTAAAGGGATGCCCTCTTCATTATAGACAGTAAATCGTTCAAATTCGACCGGAATGCCTGGTAATTTTGCCCCATTCAATACACGAGCCGCCGTCTCGGCATTTACAGTCAACCGCGGCCACTTTTGAATGACTTGTTCAATCGGTAAGACGTATTGCATCCGCTCTTCGACAGTCTCACAGGCTTCAAGCGTAGCCAGCGTCACTGCTTCTGTTTCAGACATCATTCCTGAACTCGTTCGGCGCAATTCACTCATGTGGGCCGCATAACCCAACTGTTCACCGATTTCAACGGCAAGCGTCCGGATATAAGTTCCTTTTCCGCAAGCAATCTCGATTTGAAACCGGCAGAGTCCGTCTGCAAAAGTCAGCCCGGATGTCCGTTCCAACGTATCAATTTGAACCGTTCGGGTCGGACGTTCCACTTCAATGCCTTTACGGGCATATTCATACAATTTTTTCCCGTTCACTTTGACCGCCGAATAATACGGTGGAGTCTGTTCAATCTGTCCGGTCAGTTGCTGTAGAATTTCATCTACTTGTTGCTCCGTAATTGACGCGGGCGTGACCGGTGTTTCGCGGACGGTTTCACCGTGGGCGTCTTCGGTCGTCGTCGCATATCCGATCGTCACTTCTGCCACATATCTCTTTCCTTCGTCTGTAATGAAACGTGCAAGTTTTGTAGCACGTCCGAGACAGATCGGTAAGACACCTGTCACTTCCGGGTCAAGTGTTCCGGTATGCCCGACTTTTTTTGTCTGAAAGAGCCGGCGCAGTCGAAAGACACAGTCGTGACTCGTCATGCCTGCCGGTTTGTCCAGCGGTAATACTCCTATGGGTTCCATCTTTTTCCCTCCTAAAAAAGGGCAACCACACCTGTGGTTGCCCTCGTCTTGTTAATCCTTGTTCAAGTTCCGGAGCAACTCATCAATCCGTGATCCATACTCGACAGATGTATCGATCTCAAACAGCAATTCAGGTGTCTTGCGTAAACGGATGCGTGATCCGATTTCTTTGCGCATGAACCCTTTTGACTTTTCAAGACCAACGCGCGCTTCTTCGCGCACTGTTTCATCACCGAGCACCGAATAAAAGATCGTTGCTTGTTGTAAGTCGCCTGTGACTTCAACACCAGTTACCGTAACCGCCTTGACACGCGGATCGTTCACATCTTTGATCAACATTTGCGTAATTTCTTTACGCACCTGTTCTGCTACACGATTGGAACGTACGCTCATTCTATATCCCTCCAGTTCGGATTCTGATCCGTTCTGTTACTTACGTTTTACTTCTTCCATGATGAACGCTTCGATGACATCGTCGACTTTGATGTCGTCGTACCGTTCAATCTTAATTCCACACTCGTAACCGGCTGCGACTTCTTTAACGTCGTCTTTGAAGCGGCGCAACGTATCGAGTTTTCCTTCGTAAATAACGATGCTGTCACGGACGACACGAACACCTGCAGCACGTGTTAACTTACCTTCTGTGACATAACCACCTGCGATCGTTCCGACTTTCGAGACTTTGATGACGTCACGAACTTCAGCTTGACCGATAATTTTCTCAACGAATTCAGGATCAAGAAGACCTTTCATCGCTTGTTCGATTTCTTCGATGGCATTGTAGATGATTTTGTGAAGGCGAATCTCAACCTTCTCTTGGTCTGCCATCGATTTAGCGTTACCATCCGGACGGACGTTAAAGCCGATGATGATCGCGTTGGCTGCTGAAGCCAAGATGACGTCACCTTCTGTAATCGCACCAACACCTGAGTGGACGATGTTGATTTTCGCGCCTTCGACATCGATTTTCTTGAGTGAACCGGCAAGTGCTTCGACAGAACCTTGAACGTCACCTTTGATGATGATGTTAAGATCTTTGACTTCGCCTTCTTTGATCCGGTCGAAGAGATCTTCTAAGCTGACTTTCGCTGAATCGCGGCGTTGTGCCTCGATTTCGCGTTGGTAACGTGCTTCCCCGATTTGACGGGCTTTTTTCTCATCTTCAAACGCAAAGAATTGATCGCCGGCTTTTGGCACGTCGTTTAATCCTGTGATTTCGATTGGTGTCGATGGACCGACTTCTTTGACACGACGACCGATATCGTTGACCATGGCCCGGATACGACCGAACGTATGACCGACAACGATTGGATCGCCGACACGAAGTGTTCCGTGTTGGACAAGCAATGTCGCGACTGGTCCGCGTCCTTTGTCGAGTTTCGCTTCGATGACTGTTCCGCGTCCGTGCATATCCGGTGTTGATTTGTATTCTTGGACTTCCGAAACAAGCAGAATCATTTCGAGTAACTCGTCGATTCCGTCTCCCTTAAGTGCTGAAACCGGTACGAAGATCGTGTCGCCGCCCCAGTCCTCGGCAACGAGTTCGAATTCCGTCAATTCTTGTTTGACACGGTCCGGGTTAGCGCCTTCTTTATCCATCTTGTTGACTGCAACGATGATTGGAACACCGGCTGCCTTCGCATGGCTGATGGCTTCTTCCGTTTGCGGCATGACACCGTCATCCGCTGCGACGACGATGATTGCGATGTCTGTGACATCTGCTCCACGTGCCCGCATCGTTGTAAACGCGGCGTGACCTGGTGTATCGAGGAATGTGATTTTCTTTCCTTCGATTTCAACTTGGTAAGCCCCGATGTGCTGTGTGATTCCGCCGGCTTCGCCTGCTGTGACTTTTGTGTTTCGGATCGAGTCCAGCAATGTCGTTTTACCGTGGTCGACGTGTCCCATGATCGTAACGACCGGTGGACGTTCTGACAATTCGTAGTTATCGAGATTCAATTCGTATGCATCGAAGTCTGTTTCATCGACTTGAACCGTTTTCTCGACTTCAAATCCGAAGTCAGAAGCAAGCAATTCAACTGTCTCATCATCGAGATCTTGGTTAATGGTCGCCATAACGCCCATTCCCATCAATTTCATGATGAGTTCGTTTGGTTTTTTATCCATTTTTTCAGCCAATTCGCCGACTGTTAAGTTGTCTGCATATTGAACGACGTTCGCCATTGCTTCTTCTTGCGCCCGACGTGCTGCTTTTCGTTGGCTTGATTTTGAATTTGGATCTGCTACTTCCAATTTACGTGGTTCTACTTTCTTCTGGGGACGACGTTTTCCACCGCGGTTATTACGGTTCCCGAATTCTGGACGTCCGCCTTTTGAATTGCGTGATTGGTTCCCTGCTGGCTTGTTAGTTGTTCCTGGTCTGTTCGGTTTATTGTCTGATTTCACTTGTTTTGGAGCCTCCGTTTTTTGGACCCGATGTTTCTCGGGATTAAATACTTTGTCGAGTTGCTGTACTGTCTGTTCATCTAAAACCGCCATGTGATTCTTGACCGGTTTTTCCAGTTTTTCGAGCTGGGCGATGACCTGCTTACTCGTTACATTCTGTTCTTTCGCGAATTCGTATACACGTTTACCCAAAAGATCCACCTCCAGTTAATCGTTCGAGAGGAGTTCCGTTAGCTTTTTCGCAAATCCGGCTTCGTTGACTGATACGACTACACGCGCATCTTTCCCAAGTGCATGTCCAAGAATGTTTCGATCTCCGACTTCGATGTACGGAACACGATAACTTGTACATTTATCCGTCACTTTCTTACGCGTGGCAGCCCCCGCATCTGCTGCTAAGAGGACGAGTTTGGCTTGTCCTCCCCGTACTTCTTTCAGTACGAGTTCTTCTCCAGTCGTCACTTTCCGCGCTCGGTTCGCGAGACCAAGGAGCGATTCCCATTTACTCATGTGTACCTCCCGCGATCGCAAGCAATTGATCATATAACTCATCTGTTGTCTTGACTTTCAGATGATGATCGAGTGTGCGCTTCTTTTTGGCTGTCGCAATGACAGTTGCATCTTTCGTCAAATAGGCGCCTCGCCCATTCATTTTACCATTAAGATCGACGACAACCTCACTGTCAGGTGTCCGGACGACCCGAATTAACTCTTTTTTAGGACGCATTTCTTGTGTGATGACACATTTGCGTAATGGTACCTTTTTTTGCACGAATTATTCCTCGCCTTCGACTTGGAGCGTTTCCACGTCAACTGCTTCTGCTGTTGCAGGTTCGACTTTCATGAAGACATCCTTCAATTCCATCGATTCTGCTTCTGATTCGCTCTTGATGTCGATTTTCCATCCTGTCAACTTGGCAGCCAGACGGGCATTTTGACCGCGTTTTCCGATTGCGAGTGACAATTGGAAGTCAGGGACGACGACGATTGTTGCTTTAGCCGGTTCGTTGACGTATACAGCAACAACTTGTGCCGGGCTTAAAGCATTGGCAACGTATTCTTTCGGATCATCTGAATAACGGACGATATCAATCTTTTCACCGTTCAATTCGTTGACGATGCGTTGAACACGTGCGCCTTTTTGACCTACACATGCGCCGACAGGATCGATTTCGTCAGAAGCAACGGCAATTTTCGAACGGTCGCCGGCTTCACGTGCCACCGACTTCACTTCGACTTCGCCGCTCGCGATTTCCGGTACTTCGATTTCAAACAGTCGTTTTAATAAGCCCGGGTGCGTCCGCGATACGAGAATCGATGCGCCTGATCCTTTGACCATCGGATCGACTTTCGTCACGTATACTTTGATGTATTCCCGAATTCCAAAACGTTCATTCGGCATCTGTTCGTGTGTCGTCAAGACCGCTTCAATACCTTCGAGGTTAACGTATAGATTACGCGCATCTTGACGTTCGACCATCCCCGTCATGATTTCATCTTCCCGGTCGGCGAAATGATTGTAAATGCGTTCCCGTTCTGCTTCGCGCATCTTTTGTGTGACGATTTGTTTGGCCGTTTGTGCTGCAACACGTCCAAAATCACCTGGTGTCACTTCAACTTTGTGGAAATCACCGAGTTCATACGTCGGATCGATTTCGTGTGCTTCCTCGAGTGAAAGCTGTTCTTCCGGCTGCGTCAAGCGTTCAACGACCTCTTTCAAGGCGAAGACACGGATATCTCCTGTCTGTTGATCAAACTCGACTTTTACTGCCTCCGACTCTTTTCCAAAGTTGCGACGGTAAGCGGAAATCAATGCCTGTTCGAGCGCATCGATGATGATATTCTTATCAATCTCTTTTTCTTTAGCGATTTGTTCGATTGCTTCAAGTAACTGTGGTCCCATCGTTCTCTTCCTTTCCTTAGAACACTACCGCAAGCCGCGCCATCGCGATCTTGTTCACCGGTATTTCAATTTTCAATTTACGTGTCTTCACACGGACTTCGAGTTCCAGCATTTCTTCAGAATAAGTCAGTAATGTGCCTTCGAATTCTGTTGCGTCTTTAACCGGGTCATGGGTTTTGATATAGACATGTTTCCCGATTGCCTTCTCGAAATCCTCAGTTTTTTTGAGTGGTCGTTCGGCACCTGGACTCGCAACATCTAAATAGTAGGGTTCGTCGATCGGATCATCCTGGTTCAATGCTTCCGACAACTTTTCATTGATGTTGACACAGTCTTCCAGGTCAACGCCACCGTCTTTATCGATGGAGACACGTAGGAACCAATCCGCCCCCTCTTTGACGAATTCGACGTCGACAAGCTCCATCCCCTCACGTTCTACGATCGGTTTTGCGAGTTGTTCGACCTTCTCAGTTACGTTCGTCATCTTCATCCTCCTTCAAAAAACCAACAAGAAAGGAGCAGGTCCCCCTACTCCTTCCAAGTCGTAGTATAAAAAACATTTCCTTACTCAATATAGCATAATGCCCCGTCTTAAGCAAGCATTCGCAAGGCTTTAGAGGTCAAATAACGAGAGCTGGTTCTCATCCGGAAGACCTTCGAGGCACCCGAGATTATCGAGTGTTTCGATGATCGATTTGGATAACTTCGCCCGTTTTTGAAGATCCTCTTTTGATAAGAACTCGCCACCTTTTCGGGCTTCGACAATCTGTTTCGCTGCATTCGTCCCGAGTCCGGTGACGGCATCAAATGGCGGTAGCAACGCGTCTCCGTCAATCAGAAATTCGGATGCGCTCGATTTATACAAATCAACTTTGCTGAAGGTGAAACCACGTTCGATCATTTCAAGCGCAATTTCAAGGACGGTGTAGAGTCCTTTGTCTTTCGCTGTCGCTTCAAATCCTTTGTCCTTGATGTCCTGCAACACTTTCCGGACCGCGGCCGACCCTTTATTCATCGCACCGATATCAAAATCACCGGCCCGGACCGTGAAGTAAGAAGCATAGTAGTACATCGGATGATGGACTTTATAATAGGCAATCCGGACAGCCATCAATACATAGGCTGCGGCGTGGGCTTTCGGGAACATGTACTTGATTTTTTTACACGAATCGATGTACCAGAGCGGGACATGGTTCTCAATCATCGCTTCTTCCATCTCAATCGACAGACCCTTCCCTTTACGGACCGACTCCATGATTTTAAAGGCCAGCGACGGTTCAAGACCGGCGTAAATCAAGTAGACCATGATATCATCCCGGCACCCGATGACGTCTTTTAGTTCACATGTTCCGTTATAAATCAGTTCACTGGCATTACCGAGCCAGACATCCGTTCCGTGGGACAGACCGGAAATCTGGACGAGCTCTGAAAACGTCGTCGGTTTTGTTTCTTCGAGCATCTGCCGGACGAATTTAGTTCCGAACTCGGGAATTCCGAGCGTTCCGGTTTTCGAATCGATCTGTTCCGGCGTCACGCCGATTGATTCTGTCGAACTGAAGATCTTCATGACTTCGGCATCGTCGACCGGAATCGTTTTCGGATCACGTCCCGATAAATCCTGTAGCATCCGGATCATCGTCGGATCATCATGTCCGAGAATATCGAGTTTCAACAGGTTATCGTGAATCGAATGGAAGTCAAAGTGAGTTGTCTTCCACTCGGATCCCATATCATCCGCCGGGAACTGGATCGGACTGATATCATAAATGTCCATATAGTCCGGAACAACGATGATTCCCCCTGGGTGCTGTCCGGTCGTCCGTTTGACACCGGTCACTCCGCTGACGAGCCGGTCGACTTCGGCATTCCGGTAATTGAGGTCATTTTCCGACTGATAACCTTTGACATACCCATATGCCGTTTTCTCAGCAATTGTACCAATCGTTCCGGCACGGTAAACATAATCATCCCCGAACAAAACTTTTGTATAGGCGTGGGCTTTCGGCTGGTATTCTCCGCTGAAGTTCAAATCGATATCCGGGACTTTATCCCCTTTGAATCCGAGGAAGGTCTCAAACGGAATGTCATGCCCGTCTTTAATTAACGGCACATCACACGTCTTACACGTTTTATCCGGTAAGTCGAATCCGGAACCAACCGATCCGTCATCAAAGAATTCCGATTCCTTACAATTCGGACAGACATAATGCGGCGGCAACGGGTTGACTTCCGTAATCTCCGTCATCGTCGCGACAAGACTTGACCCGACTGACCCCCGCGAACCGACAAGGTATCCGTCATCAAGTGATTTCTTGACAAGTTTGTGCGAAATCAGATAGATGACGGCAAATCCGTGTCCGATAATCGACTTGAGTTCTTTTTCCAATCGGGCCTCGACGATTTCCGGCAACACATCACCGTAAATCTGATGCGCCATATCATACGACAGTGAGCGGACTTCTTCATCAGCACCTTCGATTTTCGGAGTGAACAGATCTTTCGGAATGATATCGATATTTTCGAACCATCCGGCCACTTGCTGGCTGTTCGTAATGACGAGTCGTTCCGATACATCCGGTCCTAAAAACTTAAAGTCACTCATCATTTCCTGCGTCGTCCGGAAATGAGCCGGCGGCAGTTGTTTTCGCATATTAAGCATATTAGCGCCGCCTTGGGTCCGAATCAAGACTTCCCGGTATGTTGCATCATGTTGATCAAGATAATGAACGTTTCCTGTCGCAACCGGCAAGATATCATTTTCTTCCGCCACGCGGATAACTTTTTTGATCAGTTCCCGCAGCTCCAGTTCATTTTGAACGATTTCCCGTTCAATCAAATGACCATACATCGCCGGAGGCTGAATTTCAATAAAATCATAAAAACGCATGACCTTCGCTAAATCCTCGTCCGACTTGTTAAGGGCAGCATCAAACACTTCCCCGTTGTCACAAGCGGAACCGATAATTAATCCGTCCCGGTGTGCGACCAGTTGCGAACGCGGCGTCCGGACGACCCGGTGAACGTGCTTCGTATGCGCAAGCGAAATCAATTGATACAGATTTTTGAGCCCGGTCCGGTTTTTCGCATAGACCGTCGCATGATACGGACGAGCCCGCGAGATGTCTTTCCCCATTTCCCGGTTCAGCGAAAGGTGCGTTTTCATATTAAACATCTCATCTGCCATCTGTAGCAGTTTGAGCATCAAGTAGCCGGTTGCTTCCGCATCGTAAATCGCCCGGTGATGCTGGGTCAATTCGATATCAAAGCGTTTCGCGAGCGTATTCAGCCGGTGATTCTTGAGGCTCGGCATCAGGACACGTGCCAGTTCCAGCGTATCGATGACCGGTAACGTTGATTCTTCATGGTTACCGGACCGCAGTGTCGCATTCAGGAACCCAATGTCAAATGACGCATTATGGGCAACGAGGATCGAATCTCCCGCCCAGTCCATGAACTCTTTGACGACTTGTTCCGGATCCGGTTTTCCGCGAACCATTTCATCGGTAATTCCCGTTAAGTCAATCGTCGTCGCCGACAACAAATGTTTCGGATCGGCAAAAGCTTCAAACTTGTCAATGACGTCACCATCATAAATCTTGACGGCAGCGAGCTCGATGATTTTGTTGTACATGGCAGACAACCCGGTCGTCTCGACGTCAAAGACGACGAATGTTGCTTTTTCTAATTCTTGATCCACCGGATGATAGGCGACTTGCACGCCGTCGTTGACGACGTTCGCTTCAATCCCGTATAAAATCTTGATATCATTTTTCTTTCCGGCATAATACGCGTCCGGAAAACTCTGAGCACCGGCATGATCCGTGATCGCAACTGCCGGATGTCCCCAGGCGGCCGCCCGTTCGACGTACTTCGTCACGTTCATGACGGCATCCATCTGACTCATTTGGGAGTGGGCATGCAACTCGACCCGTTTTTCACCGGCCCACGGATCAGCCGGCAATTCCATTTTGACTTCGGACAATTGAGCAATCATCATACATAAGTCACGTAAGAACGTATCAAATTCAACACGACCCGCCACTTGAATCCACATGCCTTTTTTGATCGCCGACAAGATTTTGACATCGGTCTCGTCCCGGGCAAACATTTTGACGACAAGTGAATCCGTATAGTCGGTCAGTTTAAAGGTAAAAATTGTTTTCCCGCTGCGGAGTTCACGGCTTTCCGCCGCAAAAACAAGTCCGCGGATGGCAATCCGGCGCTCTTCATCTTGAATCGTCTTGATCGGTACGACTTCGTCCTGAATCGGTTTTCCGATCCGGATATCAATCGGACCTTCATCATCGTCACGGGATTGTTCCCGTTTGAATTGCAGTTCAAGCATCCGTTTTGCTTCATCAATATCTTCCTGCTTCACCTGGTTCCGTAACTCTTCCTGCTCGGTCTGATCCATCTGGACGACCGGTTCACACACGAATTTCGGGAAACCATATGCCCCGTATAACAATTGCATTTCACTGCACAGATCGTTTTTCAAAAATCCGGCTTCCGGTTCACTGCGGACTGGAATAAACAATTTATTGTCCCGGTATTCTGGTAGAACCCGACTCAGGTGACTCCGCATCGCTGACGAAGCATCGGCCAGGTCTTCGACGATATACGGCCAATAATCAATAAACAGTTTGGCATCGGGACGTTGCTCGGATTCAAGCAGCAGTTTGACCTCTGCAAACTGTTGATAACGGCTCTTCAACCGACTGTTAAACATTTGATAGACGTTCTGAGGTAAAATTTGTGTCAACCGAATATGGAAAGTCCATGTTGCAGTTGCTTTTTGGACCCGTAATTTTTCAAGGGAAGCATCTGTAAAAAACTCTTCGACGATGCCGGTCGGTAATTCTAAATCGCTCATCAAGAGCGCCATGCGTTGTTGTGTATCCACTCGCATTTGTGCTGTCGTTGTTGCTTCACACCATGACAGCCACTCCTCCTCCTCTTGCAGATTGCCCAAGGGGCGAATGGGTGTGAGACAAGAAAACAGTCACTTTACGAAAAGTGACCGTTCCCATTACTTATTGTAAACCTTCATAAAGCGAACGAACAGCTTCAAGAAGATCTGCTTGTTGAATTTCCTCTGCTTCACCACCGCGTCGTGCTTTCAGTTCCACGATACCGTCCGGTGCTTTTTTACCAACATTGATTCGGACAGGCAGTCCGATCAAGTCTGCGTCGGCAAATTTGACACCGGCGCGTTCTTTACGATCATCAAAGAGGACCGAGAATCCGGCAGCCGTCAGTTCACGGTAAACCGTTTCTGCCACTTCCAACTGTTCTGCATTTTTACCGTTAACGGCAATCAAATGAACATCAAATGGTGCGATCGCTTTCGGCCAGATGATTCCCCGCTCGTCGTAATGTTGTTCGACGACGGCAGACATCGTTCGCGAAACGCCGATTCCGTAGCAACCCATGATCAACGGTTGGGCTTTTCCGCCTTCATCGAGGAAGGTCGCATTCATGCCTTCTGAATAACGAGTTCCGAGTTTAAAGACTTGTCCGACTTCGATTCCGCGGGCGAACTTTACGTGCCCTTGTCCGTCTGGCGACACGTCCCCTTCTTCGACGAATCGTAAATCCGTATACTCCGCTTCAAAATCACGGCTTGGATCGACATGCACGTAATGTGTTTCCGACTTGTTTGCGCCGCAAACCGAATTCGTCAATGCCCGAACTGCATAATCCGCTACAATCTTCATGTCGGCTCCAATCGGTCCGAGCGTGCCCGGCGTCGAATGGAGGGCCTGTTCGATTTCTTCATCCGTCGCCATCATGATATCGAGTGCTCCGAGATAGTTTTTCAGCTTAATGTCGTTGACTTCATGATCACCGCGAACAAGTGCCATCACGAGACCCTGTTCTGTCTTGAAGACAACGGTCTTAATGGACTCCTGTTCCGGTAATCCAAGCACTGAACTGACTGCTTCAATCGTTTTGGCGTCTCCAGTGTGGACTTCTTCGAGCGCTTCCGGTGCTTTATCCTGCTTCGTATACTGATCGACGGATTCTGCCATCTCCAAGTTTGCGGCATAATCCGACTGATCGGAGTAGACGATCGTATCTTCTCCGATGGCAGCTAACGCATGGAACTCATGTGTTCCGCTTCCACCGATTGCACCGGAATCTGCGACGACCGGACGGAATTCAAGTCCGACACGCGTGAAGATTTTTGTATAGGCATCAAACATGTTTTGATACTCCTCTTCCAGACTCTCTTGCGTCGAATGGAACGAATACGCATCTTTCATGATAAACTCACGGCCGCGGAGCAATCCGAAGCGTGGACGACGCTCATCCCGGTACTTCATTTGAATCTGGAACAAGTTGACCGGTAATTTTTTATAGGAGTTCAGTTCATCACGGACGATGGACGTAATCAACTCTTCATGTGTCGCACCCAGCGCAAACCGACGATCGTGACGGTCGGTCAGACGCATCAGTTCCGGACCGTAAATATCCCAGCGTCCGGTTTCTTCCCATAGTTCTGCCGGCTGAATGGCTGGCATCAACAATTCCTGCGCACCAGCGCCCTCCATTTCTTGACGAATGATCGTCTCGATTTTTGACAGAACACGTTTTGCCAGTGGAAGGTAAGAATAGATTCCAGCTGCATTTTGACGCATGAACCCCGCCCGTAACAAAAGTTGATGACTGATGGCTTCTGCATCGGATGGTACTTCACGCAAAGTTGGCATAAATAGTTTGGATTGTTTCATGTGAGTCGTGAACCCCTTTGACTAATAATTTAAAAGAACTTCTGGATATCGTTCCATGTGACGACTAACATCAAAAGCATCAACAGTGCAAATCCGACAAAATGGACGAGTCCTTCTTTTTGTGGATCGACAGGTTTCCCGCGCAACGCTTCTAAAAATAGGAATAATAATCGACCGCCGTCTAAAGCAGGTAGTGGTAACAAGTTGAATACTGCTAAGTTGACTGAAAGTAATGCAGTCCACGTCAGCAACATAGAAAATCCGCTGTCTGCGACTTGATCCGTCATTTTGACAATCCCGACCGGACCGGATAATTGATCCACGCCGACGACACCTGTTACGAGATCTCCGACCGCTCCGACGATTAAGGTCGACATCCGCCATGTTTCAGAAACCCCTGTCTGTAAAGCAGTTCCGAATGATTTTTCTGTTTCATTCGTCACACCGATGATTCCGACTTTTTGATCACCTTGCTGTTGGACTTTCGGTGTGATGGACGTCGTTTGTTCCTGACCGTCTCGTTCATAGACGACCGTCGTCTTTTTTCCGGCCTGATCTTGGAAACCTGCCCGTAAATCCGTCCATTTATCCGTTTCTGTCCCATTGACGGAAACGATCCGGTCTCCTTCGACAAGACCTGCCTTGTCGGCCGGAGAACCTTTTTGAACCGTTCCGATGACACTGTCCCCAGTCGGTGAACCGTTATACAATGCCAAGCCGAACAGAATGACAAACGCGAGGACGAAGTTCATGGCCGGACCCGCAGCAATGGCTAAGACACGCTTGAACACGGATTTTGATCCAAACGTCCGATCGTAAGGCGCAATCTGTGTTTTCGTTTGTCCCTCGACAAGAAAAGCAGTCTTCGAGACAGGATAACGTGTCGACACTTCATCTTGTAACGCAATGACTTCTAACTTGTGCAGCAAGTCAATTTTTTCAACGGTGACGACTTGATCTGCTTCCGGACGCGAAGCATCCAGATACATCGTTTCGACGACACCGTCACGAAGTCCCAATCCGATTGTCTGACCGGGCTTGACTTCGACGAATTCCGGTTCTTCCCCGGCCATTTTGACATATCCGCCGATTGGTAACAGGCGGACCGTATACAGTGTCTCATTTTTGAAAAAAGAAAAAATTTTCGGACCAAATCCGATGGCAAATTCACGGCAGAGAATTCCTGCCCGTTTGGCCATAACGAGATGACCCCATTCATGTACGGCAACAAGTACACCGAACATCAATACGATTGATATAAAGGTCGTCATTGTTATCCCATCCTTAGTTAGCGAGTGAGTGAGAAGCAACAAACGCACGGGCCCAACGATCCGACTCCAAAATCTGGTCCAAAGACGGATCTTCGATGTTTTCATGTGCTTGAAGAGCCGCCTCAACGCTCGCTTCAATTTCTAAAAAGCTGATTTCCCCTTTTAAAAAACGGTCGACAGCTTGTTCGTTCGCAGCATTGAGCACGGAAGGCATCGATCCGCCGGCACGTCCTGCCTCAAACGCAAGACGAAGCAGTGGATACCGTTCAAATGAAGCTTCCGCAAAATTCAGGCGTCCGATTTGTTTTAAGTTTAACCGTTCTCCCCCTTTGATTTCAAGGCGGGACGGATATGTAAGGGCATATTGAATCGGTTCACGCATGTCCGGCATTCCGAGTTGAGCCATCACTGCACCGTCATTGAATTCGACCATCGAGTGGATGATGGATTCTCGGTGGAGGACCACATCAATTTCGTCATACGTCACATCAAATAACCAGTGCGCTTCGATGACTTCAAACCCTTTGTTCATCATCGTCGCCGAGTCAATCGTGATTTTTGCACCCATCGACCAGTTCGGATGATTCAGCGCTTGTTCCACCGTCACGTTTGCCAACTGTTCCCGTGTTTGGTCACGGAAACTGCCGCCGGATGCAGTTAAAATGATTTGTCGAACATCCTGACGCCGTTCACCATTCAAGCACTGGAAGATGGCAGCATGTTCACTGTCGACCGGAAGAATCGCGACACCTTTTTCGCGTGCTTTTTTCATGACGAGGTGTCCGGCAGTCACCAATGTCTCTTTGTTTGCCAATCCAATTGATTTTCCCGCTTCGATTGCGGCCAATGTCGGTCGAAGACCTATTGCACCGACGACGGCTGTAATGACGATATCCGCTTGTTCAGCTGTCGCAACAGCAATCAATCCGTCCTCCCCGACAAGTACTGTCGGCGAATAGTCAAGTACTGCTTCCAATTGCTCTTTTACAGTCTCGTCTAAGACCGCTACCAGCTCCGGACGTAAACGATTCAGCCAGGGTAAAGCAACCTCGATGTTTTTCCCGAACGCAAAGCTGACCAGTTGGAAACGGTCCGGATTTGCTGCGATGACATCTAACGTCTGGGTGCCGATCGATCCGGTTCCCCCAATGATACTAACCTGTTTCATCATTTTTCCTCCTTATCCGAATATACCGAGTACGATCAGAACGGTAAACACAATGATCATACTGTCGAACCGGTCAAGAATCCCACCGTGTCCGGGTAATAATGCTCCGGAATCTTTTACGCCGTAATGACGTTTGTACGCGGACTGAACTAAATCCCCAAGTTGGCCGACTACGGCAACGATCAGTGCCAATAATACAACTGTTCCCATGCCAACTGTCGGATGAATCAGCTCAAAGACTACTCCGAGCAGAATGGCAAGAACAACACCGCCAAGTGCCCCTTCAACCGTCTTATTGGGGCTGATTGCCGGCCACAGTTTTGTTTTCCCGAGACTTTTTCCGACGAAGTAAGCACCCGAATCCGTAAACCAGATCAGCAGAATAATCAGTAAAGAAAAGATTAATCCGTTCTCAAGCAGACGAATGTACGTAAACGATGCAAATCCTACACCGACATACACAGCAGTCAGCAACAGGAAGGCGACATCGTCAAAAGTGAACATGTTCTTTGAGAATACTGTCCAAAATAACCCGATCAAGACAATCAACATTCCCCAAGCAATCGGTGTCAGTCCCAGTGACAGCAACTGGTCGCTTGCCTGTTCGTACAAACTGATAAACGGAAGTAATGTACCTGCTCCAAACAACAGCACCGGAATCGACTTGAACGACAATTGCCGCATTTTAACCATTTCGGTATACCCGATGAGTGTCAAGATTGCCATAAAAGCAAGGAATGGGAGTCCTCCTAGATAAAGCAAACCTAAAAAGATGGCACCTGCCCAGATTCCTGTAATAATTCGTGTTTTCATAAGAAATGTCCTCGTTTAGTCAGACTCCGCCAAAACGACGGGTCCGTTGATTATAGTCTTCAATTGCCGCTAAGAACTGGTCACGCCGGAACTCGGGCCATAAGACATCGGTAAAGTAAAATTCGGCATAGGCAGCTTGCCATAATAAAAAGTTTGAAAGTCGTTGTTCCCCACTCGTCCGGATGACGAGATCAACATCCGTCATCGAACCCGTCATCAATTCCTGTTCAATGATTTCATTTGTAATCATGTCGGGTTGCAACAAACCGGCCTGGACTTTTTCAGCAATTTTCTGCATGACTTGGACGATTTCATCCCGTCCTCCGTAATTGAGGGCGAAAATCAGCCGAAGTCCTGTATTGTTTGCTGTATCTGTTTTCGCTTGTTGAACGGCTTCCCGCGTATAAATCGGCAGACGTGATACTTCTCCCGCCACTTCGACTTTGACATTACGTTCATTTAAGTCCTTTAAATCGGATTCTAAAAACTGTGCCGGCAGTTTCATCAGAAAACTGACTTCTTCTTCAGGACGCGTCCAATTTTCGGTCGAAAAAGCATATAACGTCAAACTTTTCACACCTAATTCATTTGCCGTCCGAACAACTTCCCGGACAGATTTCATCCCTTCACGATGCCCCATGATCCGGGGAAGGCCTCGTTTTTTTGCCCAACGTCCGTTTCCATCCATAATAATCGCAATGTGTTCAGGAACTTGTTGTTCAATTACTTCTTTAGTCTGATTTAACCATTGAAACATTTACTTCTTCCTCCCCTCGTTTAGTTTAAGAAGAAAGGGACTCTTCGTGTGACAAAGAGTCCCCAACCTGACGATATAGCGTGTCATACTTCCATAATTTCTTGTTCTTTATCCGCGGCAGTTTGATCAAGTACTTTAACGAATTTATCCGTCAAGGTTTGAACATCTTCCGTGTAACCGCGCAGATCGTCTTCCGTCAATACGCCATCTTTTTCTTGCTTTTTCAATTGTTCGTTCGTATCACGACGGATGTTCCGAAGTGCAACTTTTCCTTCTTCCGTGTACTTCTTGACAAGTTTCACGAGTTCTTTCCGACGATCTTCTGTCAGTGGCGGAATCGCCAAACGAATGACTGTTCCGTCTGAAGAAGGAGCCAGTCCGAGGTCTGCACGTTGAATCGCTTTTTCGATTTCTGTCACCATCGATTTATCCCATGGTGTAATCAAAATCAAACGCGCTTCCGGCGTATTGACGTTTGCGACTTGATTGAGCGGTGTCGGTGAACCGTAGTAGTCCACTTGAACCGGATCAAGGATTGAGACGTTTGCACGTCCTGCACGTAATGTTGCAAGTTCTTTTTTTAATGACAGATGTGCTTTCTCCATCCGCTCTTCTGCTTGTTTCATGATTACTTGTGACATGTTATTTCCCCCTTACAAGTGTCCCGATTTCATCACCGGTGACGACCCGTTTAATGTTTCCTTCTTCCATCAACGAGAAGACGATGAGCGGGATATCATTATCCATACAAAGTGATGTTGCCGTTGAATCCATAACTTGAAGGCCGTCTTTAAGAACATCGAGGTAAGACAATGTCTCAAATTTCTTCGCGTCCGGATCGACGTTTGGATCAGCTGAATAGACACCGTCGACGTTGTTTTTCGCCATCAGGATGACTTCCGCCTCGATTTCAGCTGCCCGAAGCGCTGCTGTCGTATCTGTTGAGAAATAAGGATTTCCTGTTCCGGCTGCAAAGATAACAACCCGTCCTTTTTCAAGATGACGCATTGCCCGGCGGCGGATGTATGGTTCAGCGACTTGTCGCATCTCAATCGACGTCTGAACACGTGTTTCGACACCAACGGACTCCAGGCTATCTTGTAAAGCGAGCGAGTTCATGACGGTCGCAAGCATTCCCATATAATCGGCATTTGCCCGGTCCATCCCAAGCTCCGCTCCCGTCTTACCGCGCCAAATGTTTCCTGCACCTACGACGACTGCGACTTCTACGTTCAATTCGACTAGTTCTTTAATTTGATTCGAAATCGAATTGACAATCCCAGGATGAATTCCGAACCCTTGATCTCCTGCGAGCGCTTCTCCGCTCAATTTTAACACAATCCGGTTATATTTCGGTTGCATGACTATGTCCCCCTTGCTAAATTCCGTAAAAAAGGAACACGACCCACTTCCACACGAAAGTGGATTGAAGCATACGTGTTCCTTCTCTTGTCATCAGGAAATCCTGATTCTTATTTTTTAAGTTGGTTCATTACTTCTTCAGCGAAGTTTTCTTCACGTTTCTCCATACCTTCTCCAACTTCGAAGCGTACGAATGAAACGATTTTTCCGCCTTTAGATTCTACATATTTACCGACTTTGAAGTCTGGATCTTTGACGAATGTTTGGTCAACGAGGCAGATTTCTTCGTAGAATTTGTTCATACGACCAGCAATCATTTTCTCAACGATGTTAGCAGGTTTGCCTTCGTTGAGTGCTTGCTCTGTAAGAACTTTTTCTTCACGTGCTTTTTCTTCTTCTGTGACAGAAGAACGGTCGACGTAAAGTGGACGCGCTGCAGCAATGTGCATTGCGATATCTTTTGCAACAGTTTCGTCTGTTGTGCCTTCGACGACGACGACAGAACCGATACGACCACCCATGTGGAGGTAAGAACCGAATGCTGCGTTGTCTTCTTTAGCGAAGAGCGCTACACGACGGAGTGAGATTTTCTCTCCGATTGTTGATGCTTCTTCTGAGATGTATGTGTCGATTGTTTTTCCTGCTTCGTATTCAGAAGCAAGTGCTGCTTCAGCCGTTTCAGAACCATTGCGGAGTACTGCGTCTGCAATGTTTTGAACGAGTGATTGGAAACGTTCGTTTTTCGCAACGAAGTCAGTTTCCGAGTTGATTTCAACAAGTGCTGCTTTGTTGCCGTTAACTGCAACAGCTGTCAAACCTTCTGCTGCAATCCGGTCGCCTTTAGCTGCTGCTTTAGCGATTCCTTTTTCACGCAAGAAGTCGATTGCTGCGTTCATGTCCCCATCTGCTTCGACGAGTGCTTTTTTGCAGTCAAGCATCCCTGCACCAGTTTTTTCACGAAGTTCTTTTACCATAGCTGCTGTAATAGCCATTCGATATTCCTCCTTATAACGTCCTTATTTTCAAAAAAAAGGTGATAAAAGGTCAATTCCCTTTATCACCTGGCATCACGAATTACTCAGCGTCTGCTACTACTTCTTCAGTAGTTTCAGGTGCTACGTTATCTTCGCCTTGTTTAACTTCGAGGATTGCGTCAGCCATTTTACCAGTAAGCAATTTGACTGCACGGATCGCATCGTCGTTTGCTGGGATGACGTAGTCGATTTCGTCCGGATCACAGTTTGTGTCAACGATCGCAACGATTGGGATGTTGAGTTTGTGTGCTTCTGCAATCGCGATACGCTCTTTGCGTGGGTCAACGATGAAGAGTGCATCTGGAACGCCTGGCATATCTTTGATACCGCCGAGGAATTTCTCAAGACGAGTCATTTCTTTTTTAAGAATGATGACCTCTTTTTTAGGAAGAACTTCGAATGTACCGTTCTCTTCCATTTTTTCGAGTTGTTTTAAACGGTTGATACGTTTTTTGATTGTAGAGAAGTTCGTGAGTGTTCCACCTAACCAACGTTCGTTGATGAAGTATTGACCAGCACGGATCGCTTCTTCTTTCACAGTGTCTTGAGCTTGTTTTTTCGTACCAACGAAAAGAACGTTTCCGCCTTCAGACGCTACTTCACGGATGAAGTTGTAAGCTTCGTCTACTTTTTTAACCGTTTTTTGTAGGTCAATGATGTAGATTCCGTTACGTTCTGTGAAGATGTATTTTGCCATTTTCGGGTTCCAACGGCGTGTTTGGTGACCAAAGTGTACACCAGCTTCTAACAATTGTTTCATCGAGATTACTGCCATGATGAATTCCTCCTTTTGGGTTTTGGATGTCCTCCGCGATGATCGTTGTTCCAGCTAACCTATTAAAGGCACCGCAGCCGGCGATACATGCGTGCGTAATTAACACCGTAGACTAATATAGCATAAAGTTTAACGCCGGGCAACCTTCGTTTTCTGAGAAAGTTTAGCAATCAAGGCCACTTCTCCGGCTCCCCGGTTCAGTGAACGGGCCAATTGATCTAAATCAGCACCTTTTTCGAGTTGATCTTTAACATCCAATAGAGGCGGTTCTTCTACCCGGTCGTCCGGTTTGTCCTCATTTCCAGGTACGTTTACCGGTGCAGACGGATAATCGGATCGCTCTGATTCTTCAGCTACAATGATCTCGCCTTTCCATTCTTGTCCGACCGGAGTCGACGGGCGGGATATTACCTCCCCTTCCGTCAGCTCATTCACCTGTTGCATGAATTGTAACAGAATTTCTTCCGTTTCCTGCTTCTGTCGTTCAAGGTGTGTGACGCGGTCCTTCAAAAGGGCTTGTTGCTTAAACAATAACAAAAGACCGTAACAAATGAGTGCTGCTAGCAAAATATAAAAAAGTGTCATGGTATGTCCTTTCACATCGCGACGCGGTCAGAAAGATAAGCACTCCCTAACGCTTGTTTCAGTTTTCGGAGCGCTTTCGAGTGAATCTGCGAAATTCGTGAAGTAGATAAACCAAGGACTTCCCCGATTTCCGTCAATGTCAGTTCTTCAAAGTAAAAGAGGGATACGACGTATTGTTCCTTCTCGGATAATTGCTCCACTTCTTCCGCCAATTTCGAAATCAGTTCCCGCATCAAAAGCGTATCCTCAGGTGTTGCTGCATCCGGATCCAGATAGGAAACGGCCATCGCTTTTCCTTCGTCTTGAAGTGTCACGGCTTCATCGATCGATAGAATATTCGCAAAATAGCTCTCAGCCAGTGCCGTCTTGACTTCTTCCGGATTCATATCAACAATCGATGAAACCTCATCAATCGTCGGGGTCCGTTGAAGACTTTGTTCTAAAATCTCGACAGCGGCTTCGACCCGCTTTGATTTTTCGCGTAACGACCGGGGTAACCAGTCAATTTTCCGTAAGCCATCCAAAATGGCGCCGCGAATACGGAATGCTGCATACGTATCAAATTTATTGTTGTGATTTTGATCGAATTTTTGAAGGGCATCATACAATCCCATCATCCCAAGACTTTTTAATTCATCACGATCGACACTCTTCGGAAGTGTCGCGCTGAGACGCTGAACGTGGTAGTGCACAAGAGGTTCATAATTTAGCAGTAACTGGTCAGCTACCGCTACATCACGCGTCGATAGCCATTGATTCCAAAGTTGTTGTAATTCCTCACGCATGACCATTCCTCCTCTAAATTTCCAGCGTTCCGACGTTGACTGTCCGGATGACTAACCGACCAGTCTGAGAATGGAACTCGATCGTTCGACCATTTGTTCCACCAACGTCTTCCGCAACGAGTGGGACGTTCGCTTTTCGTAAAGCCAATTTTACCGCCGCAATATTTCGTTCACCGATTCGCATCGATTCGTGTTCATATTTAAATTGAAACATTTGTGCACCACCGGCAATTTTTGCCCGGAGACGAATTGCTCCACTATGACGAAGACGACGTGCCAACTCGACGACTGCCGTATCGGCGAACTTTCCGATTTCCAGTGCGATATTCCGACTGATTGACGAGTCCGGTAACATCACGTGTGCCATACTCGACAGCCCACGCTCTTGGTCGTAGATGATGACACCGACACAAGAACCTAAACCAGCCGTCCGAAGAATGATCGGTTTTTGGCTGACTGCATATTCTGCAATTCCAATCCGAACGACTTCATCCATCAATATCCACACCCAATCGTTGAAAGACCGAATCAAAGGCACCTTCTTCAGGTAGTAACAATAAATGACCATTCAAATCATTACCTGAACTGGATAAACGTGTATCGATGTATACTGCCATGTTACCAAATTTTGTTGACTCAAGTAAGGCAACTTCCAAAATTGCTCCCACCATATCAAAAGCAGAGGCCGGGACCGTGACATGGACGGATAAATCCAGCCAATCGGAAATCGAGCGGGCATAAGCGCCGATCAAAATATTCCCGATCTCTTCCCATGCTGAAACACCAAGTGCATGGTGTTCCGAAAAAAATTGAAATGGCTGTTGCAATAACTGAGAAACGAGTTTCTCAGCATCCTTGAGTGGCATTAAAAATAATAAGGATGCTTTAATATCCCCAGAAAATCGAAGGAGTGCTCCTGCTGTGTAAGCTTCAGCACCTCCGACCCGCTCAATGATGGTCGAGAACCCTTCCAAGTCCGCTGAAGGGACTTCGATTTCAACCGGTTGCCCCAGCAACGTGGATAAAGCGGTTGCCGCATGTGCCGCCCCGATATTACCAATTTCTCGAAAGACATCCTGTTCCATTCGATTAAGCATGGATAATCTCTTCAAATAAACGGTTTGGCTCGAGTAAAGAGAACAGTTGATCTTCCCCTTTAGCGATGGCCGTTAAATAGTTGGTCTCGTCTTGTTTTGAATCTGCCAGCGGTTCAATCCGGACATCTGCTGCTTCAACGACTTCATTTGCACAATCCACGATGAATCCTGCATCTCCATGTTCCAGTGTTGCGATGATGATCCGTGTTTCTTCTGTTTCCTCGACGGACTCAAATCCTAAACGTGTCCGCAAATCAATCACGGGTGTAACGACTCCGCGTAAGTTGATGACACCTTTGACATAAGATGCGGCATTTGGGATACGTGTGATCGGAATGACACGTTCGATTGAACGAACCGATTGCACATCAATTCCATATGCATTTTCTTCTAATTGAAAGACGACCCATTTTTGTTCCATTCTTCATTCCCTCACTTTCGTAACAGTGCATTGCTGTCAATGATTAACGCAACTTGTCCGTCACCCAGAATCGTCGCACCTGAAATCGCACGAATCCCCTCAAGATAACTGCCTAGCGGTTTCATGACGATTTCCTGTTGTCCTATCAGTTCTGAGACTATCAACCCTGCTAATTTCTCGCCGCTTCGGACGACGACGACAGAATAGGCGTCTGCTTCCGCATGCGGTAATCCGTATACTTGATTTAATGAAATCAATGGAACAAGCTGGCCACGGAAATCGAATACCTTTTCCCGGTGGGCTTGTAAAATGGCGTCCTGCTTCAGCGATGTCGTTTCAAGGATGGCTGTCAACGGGATCGCATATGTTTCTTCTCCCAATTTGACGAGCATCGCAGAAATAATCGATAACGTCAGCGGTAAACTGATTCTGAAAATCGTTCCTTCTCCGCGTTTCGTCTCGACGAAGACTTCTCCACCGAGCGATTCAATTTTCGATTTAACGACGTCCAGCCCGACACCACGGCCTGATAAGTCGGTGACGGTTTCTGCCGTCGAGAATCCAGGCGCAAACAATAACATCGATGCTTCTTCCGGTGTCAACAACGCTGCCTCTTCTTCCGTCAACAATCCTTTTTCAAGGGCAATTTTCGTCACCCGTTCCTGATTAATGCCTGCGCCGTCATCTTCAATCTCGATGAACACACGGTTTCCGGAATGGTAAGCCCGGAGTGACAGATTTCCTTCGACTGCTTTTCCTGCTAAAATCCGGTCAGCTTTGCTTTCAATTCCATGATCGACTGCATTTCGGATCAAGTGGACGAGCGGATCCCCAATTTCATCAATGACCGTCCGGTCGAGTTCTGTTTCCGCTCCTGTAATGTGGAGCTTGATGTTTTTACCGACATCTTTCGATACCGAACGTACCATCCGCGGGAAACGATTGAAGACTTGTTCAATCGGCATCATCCGTAACGTTAGGACAAGTGACTGCAGTTCATTTGTTCCGCGTTTAATCCGTTCAACCGTCTCCGTCAAATCAGAAGAACCGGCTTCTGCCGCAATCCGCTCGAGGCGTCCACGGTCAATGATGAATTCTTCAAACAGATTCATCAATCGATCAATCCGCTCGAGGTTGACACGAATCGTTTTTGCCGCAACCGGTGTTTGTGTCTCGTTCGAAGTATCCGTCGCCGGATTGACGACCGGCGTTTCAACCGGCTCGAGCAACGTCGCCGCTGCTGCTGGTTCGACCGGCACTTCGAATGGCTGTATCAACACTTGAGCGACTTCCGAAACGGCTTTGACTTCACTTTGAATGTCTTCAGCAGATTTCATCGTCACGAACAAGACATCAAAACGGGTCTCGAATTGTTCTTGTTCCAGTTCATCCGAAGTCGGATTCGACAAGATGACATCCCCAAGGTTTTGCAACCGGTCAAATACCATATACACCCGGGCCGCCTTTAAAATGACATCCGCCGATAACTCCACCGTAATGACATAGGCTTGATAACCGGAAGCCATCGATTGACGGACAACCGACTCAGAATAGACATCACACTCAAAGTTTTTCATGACTGTTGCTGCGGGTTTGTCCGTATCCTGACTTGGTTCCGAATCTGTATTGATAAACTGTTTCAAACGAACGACGGTTGTTGCCACATCCAGCTTTCCGGTACCACCCTGACTGATGTCCTCGACCATCGTTTCCAGCTGTTCAGCTGCGACAAATAATACATCAATCAATTCGGGTGTGGCAGGTTGTGTCTTCGAACGGACTAAATCAAGTGCACTTTCCATTTCATGTGTTAAATCGGCAATGGCATCATACCCCATCGTTCCGGCCATCCCTTTTAACGTATGAGCGGATCGGAAAATTTGATCGATGACGGCTTCATCGTCGAGTCGTTGTTCAAAAATCAGCAAACTCGAATTAATGGCTTGTAAATGTTCAATCGATTCATCAAGAAACAATCCTAAATATTCATTTAAATCCATGGAACGTATCCTCCTTTATGGTTAGCGGACACGGTTATGCCGTTTTTTCAAACGATTCAGTAACCGGTCTAAAAATTTCTGTTCCTGGACCTGAAGCCCCGTCAGCGATGTCGTAATATGATCAAGTCGCCAACTGACATCACTCGTCCGATCAAATACATAAAATGGTCGTTGGGCTTTGACTGCCTTCATGACAGTCGGATCATCCGGCAAAAAACCGACGAAGCGCAACGATTTTTCCAAAAAATTCTGACTGACCTGTTGTAGACGGTCAAATGTTTCAAGCGCTTCTTGGCCGTTCGTTGCCCGATTGACGATGACTGCGACAGGAAGTTCATGTGCGTGGTGATGCGCAAGTTTGACGAAAGCGTATCCGTCCATGATTGACGTCGGTTCAGGCGTCACGACCAGCCATGCTTCATCCGCACTGCTGATGAAATCAAAAGTCTGATGTGTTGCTCCGGCACCCAGATCGAGTAAGACGAAATCATATTCATAGAAAAACCGAAACTCGCTCATCATGAATTCAACATCGTGATCCGTCAGATCCATTAATTCTGTGAATCCGCTCCCGCCATGAATGAAATGCAGTTCCGGCGTCGCTTCGACGACGGCTTGGGTCAAGGGTGACCGTTCCTTGACACAATCCATCAATGAAACTCTAGACGATTTTCCGAGCAGCACACCGACATTCGCCATGCCGATGTCCAAATCAATGATTAATACTTTTTTGGCTTGCAACGATAGCGCGACACCCAGATTCACCGCGACATTCGTTTTTCCGACCCCGCCTTTACCACTGACGATTGCAATGGTTTTGGTCTGCCGTACGGAAAATTTTGATCTTAACGCTCGTGCCTGATCTTCTGGCATCATCTTAACCCTCTTTCTACAATCATTCGGGAAACTTCTGCACTTGTCGGCCAGATGATGTCTTCAGGTACTTCTTGTCCTGTCGTCAGACAAAACACAGGCAACTGTGTCTTTTTCGTCAGTCCGTAAATCGACCACAAATCTGTTGTCTCATCGGCTTTGGTAAAAATGAATCCGGACAACGGGACTTGATCGAACCGTTGTTGAATCTGTTCTAAATCGCGGTACTTCGACGTTAAGCTGAGTACAAGAAATACATCCGTCTCTGAAAAATCATGCCGCTTTTTTAACTGTTCGACATAACCCGCGTCAAGAAAATTTCTTCCCGCCGTGTCGACCAGGATGACGTCACAGTCGGATAAGTCGACTTTTGCTTGTTCGAATTCTTGTAAATCATAGGCGACGCGTAACGGAATATCGATGATGTCGGCATAAGTCCGCAATTGTTCGATGGCTGAAATCCGATATGTATCCGTCGTAATCAATCCAACGGTTTGTTGTTTCGTAAGACGGTAATAAGCAGCCAGTTTGGCAAGGGTCGTCGTTTTTCCGACTCCCGTCGGTCCGGTCACCATAATGAAACGGGAAGTTGCCGTCATGACTTGAATAGGAGCAGTCACAGTCGCGATGAAGGCTTGTTCGACCTGTCTCACATCATTGGTCTTGTAGTAAGTGGACACCAATAAATCATAGAGTGCCTCCGCTTCACGCTGCAGGGCAGGTTCAGCGAGCAAAACTTCGTATGAGCTCAGCGCTTCCGGCAACCGCCGTGAAGCGAACGAGACAATCTTCGGACTAAGCGGCTCGATCATTGACGGATGACTTTGAACGACTGATTTAGCTGGTTGCAGCTCAGCCGTAACCTGTTTTACAGGCTGTATTATTTTTTCGACCGGATGTTCTTCGACCGAGGCGACGAGCTCCACTTTTTTTTGTGCAAATAAGCCGAACAAACCGCCCACTTTGATCTGTCGTGTGTTCAAAATGATGGCATCATTTCCTAAGTCTTGTTTAACCAGTTCCATCGCTTCGCTGACAGAATTTGCGATAATTCGTTTTACCATCATGTGTTAAATCACCCCAATACTCTTGACTTCAATTGTCGGAATCAATTCGTTATAAGACAGAACAGGTACATCCGGGAAATAACGTTCTGTTAATTGACGAACAAACATCCGAATACTTGGTGATGCCAAAACGATTGGCTGAGCTCCGTACCGTTCGAATTCTGCCGTCAATTCATTTAATGACTCAATGAAATGTGTTGCCTTATCAGGATCAAGCGCCAAATAATTGCCGAACTCCGTTTTTTGAATCGCTGACTGAATCTCCATCTCCAGTTCACTCGATACCGTCACAACGTGTAATACGTCTCCTTGTAAGACTTGTTCCGTAATTTGTCGGGCTAATGCTTGACGGACATATTCAGCTAACAAATCACTATCTTTCGTCACAGCCGCATAATCAGCGAGTGTCTCAAAAATAAGCGGTAAGTTTCGAATCGAGATTTTTTCTTTTAACAACTGCACGAACACTTTTTGCAGCTCGCCGATCGACAACAATTGCGGTGTCACTTCGTCGACTAAAATCGGATGCGATTCCTTTAAATGATCGACCAGTTGTTTTGTCTCTTCTCGGCCGAGTAAATCGGCCGCATGTTTTTTCAGAAGTTCCGTCAAATGTGTGGCGACAACAGATGGCGGGTCGACGACTGTATATCCGGACATCTCAGCCCGGCTTCTCGTCCGTTCATCAATCCATAAGGCCGGCATCCCGAACGCGGGTTCAACCGTCTCGATCCCTTGGATTTCCGGATCATCGACACCCGGACTCATTGCCAGATAATGATCGAGCAGCAGTTCGCCGGTTGCCATCTCACTTCCGCGGATTTTAATCCGGTAGTGATTCGGCGGGAGTTGCAGATGGTCACGAATCCGGACTGTCGGTAAGACGAATCCAAGTTCAAGTGCCAACTGTCTCCGGATCATGACGACCCGGTCAAGTAAATCCCCACCTTGCGCTTCATCGGCGAGCGGGATCAAACCATAGCCAAATTCAAACTCGATCGTATCGACGTTCAAGAGGGAAATGACGGATTCGCTCGATCGCAGGTTTTCAGTTGGTGCCTCTTCGACAGCGACTTCTTCTTGAGCTGCTTTTGACGTTCGTGTCAATCGCCAAGCGAAGAAGGCCGCTGCTGCCGCGACAGGAATCGTCACGTAATCGGGAATCGCTGTAAAAAGACCTAACAGGAAGATGGCACCAGCTCCAATCATGACGAGGAGCGGTGTCCGTGAGAGCTGACCGATGATGTCTTCCCCTAAGTTACCGTCAGAAGTCGAGCGGGTAACGATGATTCCGGTTGCGACAGAAATCAATAAGGCCGGAATTTGACTGACAAGACCGTCACCGACCGTCAACAAGGTGTATAAGCTGATTGATTCGGTCATCGGTAACCCTTGTTGGACGACACCGATGATCATTCCGAAAATCAAGTTGATGATGACGATGATGATTCCGGCAATCGCGTCTCCCTTGACGAATTTCGAAGCTCCATCCATCGCGCCGTAAAAATCGGCTTCCGACTGGATTTTTTGGCGGCGTGTCCGGGCTTGTAATTCGTCGATCATACCGGAGTTCAAATCGGCATCAATCGCCATCTGTTTTCCGGGCATCGCATCGAGCGTAAACCGGGCCGATACTTCCGATACCCGCTCCGATCCTTTCGTGATGACCAAAAACTGAATCAATACAAGAATCAGGAAGACGACGAATCCAACCAGAGCGTTTCCGCCGACAACGAAACTACCAAATGCTTCAATGACTTCTCCACCGTTCCCGTTCGAGAGAATCGATCGGGTCGTCGAGACGTTTAGTGCCAATCGGAACAGAGTCACGATCAGCAAGAGGGTCGGGAACACAGAAAATTCCAATGCTTCCTTCGCGTTCATCGCGACAAGTAAGACCATTAAGGCAATCAAAATGTTGATGATGATAAGAAAATCGAGTAAAAATCCTGGCAGTGGAATGACGAGCATGAAGACAATCATAATGACGCCTAGCAGGACAGATAAATCTCGTGTTGAAATGGTCATGATGCTTCATCCTTTCATTTCGCTTGTTTCATTTGATAGACAAAGGCGAGTGTTTCAGCGAGTGCCTGATAAAATGATTCATCCACTGCCATTCCTATTTCTGATTTTGCGAATAATGCTCGTGCGAGCGGTCTATTTTCAATAATCGGGATCTCAGCTGCTGTCGCCTTCTCCCGAATTCGGAATGCGACAGCATCCACTCCCTTGGCGACGACAATAGGTGCGGCATGTTTGCCGTCATCATACTGAATCGCTACGGCGTAATGGGTCGGGTTCGTAATGACTACATCGGCGTTCGGTATTTCCTGCATCATCCGCCGCATCGCCATTTCCCGTTGTTGCTGTTTGATTTTCCCTTTGATTTGCGGATCCCCTTCTGTATTCTTATGCTCATCCTTTAAGTCTTGTTTACTCATCCGAATCGACTTTTCAAAATCGAATTTTTGATAAGCAAAGTCAAGGACAGCAAGGACGATCAACGCGATACTGACTGAAATCCCCAACAGGAACGTCAGATGACCGATAATCGCCAAGGCGTCACCAATCGGTTCTGACGTCAAACGTGAAATTTCTACTTTGTTATTCCATAAGACTGTTCCACTCGTCACACCGATGACAAGTAATTTAAATACCGATTTTAAGAATTCAATTAATGCTTTCATGCTGACGATTCGTTTGACGCCTTGCAGCGGATTGATCCGGTCGAGTTTCGGTTGAATCGATTCTGTACTGAGCAATGCTCCAATCTGCACAAAATTCCCTAAAATGCCGATGACGACTGCTGTCAAAAAGAAGGGTGCAACCAAAATACTCATTTGGACCAGCATTTCAATCATGACTTCCTGGACGCGTCCTTCTTCGACAGCGACTAAGACCGTTTGGGCACTCAGTCCATCTTCTAATACCATGACGAACCGTTTCCCTAGAAACGGACCAAAGAAAAATAAAATCAGGAACATTCCGAACAACATCAAACTGCTTGTTAAATCAGCCGACTTTGCGACCTGACCTTTTTTTCGAGAATCATCACGTTTTCGAGGGGATGCCTTTTCCGTCTTTTCGCCCGCAAAATACTGGAGGTCAAGCGTTAATGTATATTTTCCCATCTCAACCTCCTAGTAATTGAATCGCATCGGACAATACGTCTTGTAATAAGGGAACAAATCGAGAAATCCCGGTAATGGTTGCTCCGGCGAGTAAAAACAAAATCGCATAACCCATCAATAACTTGACAGAAAATCCAATCGCAAAAATATTGAACTGGGGTGCGGTTTTCGCTAAAAACCCAAGCGCCAAATCAACTAAAAACAGGGCGACCACAAGTGGCATCGCCATTTGAAGAGCCGTGAGCATCGCGAGCCCGACGACACGAACGACTAAGCTCATGCCAGCTTCTCCGGAAACGTTAATCGCACTACCGGGCGGAAAGATTTTAAAACTCGTATAGATGCCATCTAGTAAAATCAAATGCATATCTGATGCCAGCAACACGAGCAGTGTCAACATGTAAAAAAATCGGCCGACGATCGGCGATTGACCACCAAACATCGGATCATATGCCGATGCCATCGCCAGCCCCATCTGTAAATCAATGATTGATCCGGCCATTTGTGGCGCATACAGTAAAAAACTGGCGAGCAAACCGAGGGAGAGCCCAATGACGACTTCTGTTCCCATTCGAAAAAAGAAATCGATGTCATCGACTTGAACCGTCGTCTTGACCGCATAACTGGCAAAATAGGCAAGTCCGGCAGCGATTGCCAACTTATGCTGAGCGGGTAACTGCTTCGATGAAAACAAAGGAGCAGCCACTAAAAATCCAACGAGTCGACCAAATACAAGTAAAAAAACACTGACAAAGGACAGTAACGTCATTTCCGCGAAACCTCGGCAATCTGTTTGAAGATTTCAATCGTAAACGTTTTGAGTTCTTCCATGATCCATGGACCGAAAAAGACGAGTGCTAAAAAAACGGCAACAATCTTCGGAACAAACGATAAGGTCTGCTCTTGAATTTGAGTCGTCGCCTGCAAGATGCTAACGAGAAGTCCAACGACGAGTGAGACGAGCAAGAGCGGAGCTGACACCTTTAACAAGGTCCATACGGCCGAACTGGCTAATTGAATAATCATTTCCTGCGTCATGTCGTCCCTCCCTATCGCATGCTGACGAGTAGTGATTCGACAATTAAATGCCAACCATCTACTAAAATGAACAATAATAATTTAAACGGTAAGGCAATCATGACCGGTGGTAACATCATCATCCCCATCGACATCAAGACACTCGAAACGACCATATCGATGACGAGGAACGGAATGAAAATCATAAATCCGATTTGAAACGCCGTCTTTAACTCACTGATGGCATAGGCCGGCACTAACGCGACGAGCGGAATATCTTCCACCTTCTCCGGCTTCTCGTAATTGCCATATTTCAAAAAGAGTTCTAAGTCATTGCTCCGTGTGTACTGAGACATAAAACGTTTCATCGTTCCTCCGGCTTGATCAAAGGCTTCCTCTTGACTGATTTTGTCGTCCATGTACGGTTGTAAGGCCGTCGTGTTCAATTCCGTTAAAATAGGCGCCATAACGAACAATGTGATGAATAACGCCAGTCCGACAAGCAGTTGGTTCGGCGGTGTTTGTTGTGTTCCTAAAGCAGAACGCACAAAGGATAAGACGACGATGACGCGTGTGAAACATGTCATCAAAATCAGTAACGACGGTGCTAATGATAAAAGCGTAAGTAAGACCAGTAATTTGATGGAAGTTGCCGTCCCGGACGGCGTATCCAAGGAGATCAAGTTTTCAATCGTCGTCATGACCGTCCTCGTTTCTTCTGGAACTGATCGAGCTGTTGCTTAAATGATTCCAGAAACGGAGATGCGGCTGACGTATGTGGTGGGCTCTCGGATGTATCCGTTGCTAACCATTCGTCATCTTCTTCAATCGTATCAAGCAATTCAACGTTTTGACCGACACCGACAACATAAATCTTACCGTGAACCCTCACGAGCTGAACGGATCGATCTTTGCCAAGCGGGACACCACCGAGATGCGACAGTCGGCTCGATTGACGGACTCCCTTTGTCCGTTCATTGATGAAACGGACAGCAAGCAGGAATCCACCAATCAAAACTGCGAGTGTCACGACGATTTTTACGACCGTGACGACTGTCGATGACCCGTCGACCTGTTGTGTTGTAGGTTCATTTTTCTTAGATGGGTTGAGCTTCTCTTCCACTGTTTCGGCACCGACCTGATGCGTCAGCAGGAACAGGAGAAGACAGGTCAAACAGGTCAGTCTTCTCATGATGAAATGGTTTTCGAAACGGCTTCGAGTACACGGTCTGCCTGGAACGGTTTGACGATGAAGTCTTTTGCTCCGGCTTGAATCGCATCGATGACCATCGATTGTTGTCCCATCGCCGAACACATGATGACTTTGGCAGCCGGGTTGAAGGCTTTGATTTCTTTTAATGCTGAAATCCCGTCCATTTCCGGCATCGTGATATCAAGTGTGACGAGATCCGGCGTTAACTCTTTATATTTCGAAACGGCTTCACGTCCGTTTTCAGCCTCACCGACGACGTCATAGCCGTTTTTCGATAAAATTTCCTTAATCATCATTCGCATGAAAGCTGCATCATCTACAATCAAAACTTTTGCACTCATCCTATTTCCTCCTTAGAACATCCGCAGACGTTCTTTTGTATTGACGATCTCTGTAATCCGGACACCGAAGTTTTCTTCGATGACGACGACTTCTCCCGTTGCAATCAATGTATTATTGACGAACACGTCAACGGGTTCTCCTGCTAATTTATCCAGTTCAATGATGGAACCTTGTGTTAATTCCAAAATGTCCCGGACTGACCGGCGCGTCCGTCCCAGTTCGACTGTGACATTCAACGGTACATCGTAGAGCATGCCGATGTTGCCGGGCGGACCTTCTTGTTGCACTTCAGAAAACTGACCGAACTGAACAGGACTGACGCCAACCGGCTCCTTTTTGTGTTCGGGTGGTGCTTCATACCGGGGTTCCGGCTGCGGCTGAGACGCAGCCGGCTGTTCCCGGACCGGTTCTGGTGCAGGGACTTGAACTGCGGGTGCCGGTTCACTCGTTGTCGTACTGGCATTGAATAATTTCTGAATCAATTGTTTGGAAAATTCAAGTGGTGCCAATTGGACGATTTTTGAGTCGATCAGCGTTCCGATTTTCAAATCAAATTCGATGATGACCATGCTTTCCCATAACGAGAAGCTGTCCACAATTGTTTTTTCTTGCGAGAAATCAAAAATTTCGACCGCTGGAGGCGAGATATCGATGCGCATTGAGAACACGGTCGACATCGAGGTCGCAGCCGCTCCCATCATCTGGTTCATCGCTTCCTGAACGGCAGACAGCGCAATCGGTTCCATCTCAAGGCTCTCATCAACGACACCATCGCCGCCCATCATTAAATTCGCAATGACGGAAGCATCCCGTTGTGTCAAAATCAAAACGTTTTCTCCTTTGAATCCTTCTGTATATCCAACGCGAAGAGCGACGTGGGGAATCGGATAACGACTCCGCAATTCTTCCATCGTAATCATCCGCACGTGTGGTGTCGTGATTTCGACTTTTTGATTCAACAATGCAGAAAGGGCTGTCGCGGAATTTCCTAACGAGATGTTCCCGACTTCTCCAAGCGCATCAATTTCCATCTCATCCAATTGATGTAAATCATCCGTTGAACTGGTATCGGTTGGTTCTTCAGCCGATGGGGTTCCACGTAATAATGCATCGATTTCATCTTGCGAAAGCATATCGCTCATGTTATTCCTCCTCAATTCGTTGTAAGACTTGTAAAGCGAGATGCTTCCCGTTCAGACCAGGCCGCGCTTTGAACATTTTCCGATCATCGACGAACAATTCAACCGGATCGGATGTACGTGTCTGGAGGGACAGGCAATCGCCTACCTCGAGGTGTAACAATTCTCCAAACGAAAGTTCCGTCTGGCCGAGCACTGCTTTCAAATCGACGATTGATCCCATCAACTGTGTTTGCATATGTTCTGACTCTTGGTTATCGGCTGACTTTCGTTTCTCTTGTTGCATCCAAAAGTGACTCGATAGTTTCGGAATGATTGGTTCGAGTGTCACGAACGGCAGACAGACATTAAGCGTTCCGCTTACTTCTCCGACCGTCACGTAAATCGAGACGAGAATGACCGTTTCATTCGGTGAGACGAGTTGAAGAAATTGTGGATTGATTTCCAAATCATCATACTCGGCTTCGATTTCGGCAATCGATTCCCACGCTGCCCCGTATTGAACAAAAGCGCGTTTGAATAACTGCGTCAAGATCCGGGTTTCGATTTCCGTCAAGTTCTCAATCTTATTCATACCTTCCCCCGGTCCGCCGAGCAATCGATCGAGCATCGCATACGCGATGTTCGGATTCACTTCGAAGATGACCCGTCCGTCTAACGGATGAAGATTCACTAAATTAATTAAGGTCATGTTCGGAATGGAATGAATGAATTCGTCATAAGGAAGCTGTTCGACCGTATTGACCGTAAACTGGACGTATGTTCTAAGCTGTGCTGAGAAATGGGTCGTCAAGACTCGGGCAAATTGTTCATGAATCCGCGTTAAGTTCCGCATCTGGTCTTTTGAGAATCGCAACGCCCGTTTAAAGTCATATACTTTCACACGACGTTCTTCTTCTTGACTGCGTATTTCCTCAACTTCCATATCTCCGCTTGAAATGGCTGATAGCAGGGCGTCAATTTCATGTTGTGATAATACTTCGCTCATGCGGCCACCTCACTGGATGATTTTTTTCGTCGTGTAGACACGTTGAACATCGCCTTCTTGCAGGAGCTTTTTAAATTGCCCCCGTAATTTTTCTTCGAGTTTCGCCATGTCCTGTTTAGAATCTAAATCTTGTTTTTTCATCGAAGCTAAATCCCCTAAGATGATATTGTTGATTTGAAACTTGCGTAATTCCAGTTCTTCCCGTGTTGCTGCATCATCCGTGACGATTGTAAACTGAACATTTAAGAATCGTTCGTCTGCAATGTTCGTCGTCAAATCATCTGTTTGAAAACTTCGCTCTTCAAGTTCCGCTCCTGTCGGTTGTTCGACTTTCGCTTCGGTCGGATCACTCGTTAACAAATATTTTGAAAGCATGTAGCCCGCACCTACCATCATAATCGCGACGACAACCATGATGAGTGGTAATTTCAACTTACTCTTCTTCTTTTCTTCTGCCATCTTCGAGCCTCCTAGCACTGTTCAAGCCCGTTAAACCGACTTGTCGGTAAAAATCGATTGTGGCTGCTTTTACCTCTTCCAATGTTTCTTTGACGACATAAGTCTGTCCCCCGACCAACTGGATCGTCGTATCGGGTGTCGACCGGACCGCTTCGATTAAGATTGCATTTAAGACAAGCGGTGTTTCACGTAATGTCGTTAAAGTAATCATCGTTTCAAGTTAACGAGTTCTTCTAAAATCTGATCTGATGTTGTGATGATCCGGGTGTTTGCCTGGAATCCGCGTTGGGCGATGATCATTTCCGTAAACTCTTCCGATAAGTCGACGTTCGACATTTCAAGTGTTCCGGATGTTAATTGACCAAGACCGTTTGTGCTTGGCGTTCCAGTCGCTGCGATACCCGAGTTTTGAGAAGCGGCAAACAAGTTCACTCCTGATTTTTCAAGACCACCCGGGTTAGCGAAATTGGCCATTGATACGTAACCAACTCGTTGCAAGTTACCCGTTCCATCAACGAATGTGACTAGTCCGTCTTTTCCGATTGCAAGGTTCTGTGCTCCCGTCGGAATTTGTAACTTCATGTAGCCATTATTTACTTTGTTTGTGATTTGACCTTGAGCATCGTATTGGTTGGCAGGTAGATTTGCTTGATCGGCAGGTGGCTGTCCAGGGTTGGCAGGCGGTGGATCAGACAATCCTACGAGATAATTTCCATCTCCCGTTACGATGTTCCCTTGAAGATCTGTATAAAAGTTACCGGAACGAGAATAACGCACACCGTCTGCCGTTAAGACTTGATAGAATCCTTCACCGGAAATCCCGACATCAAGCGTTCGACCTGTATTTTGTAACGCTCCTTGATTATAAACGTTATCGACCGTTGACATCGAGGCCCCGAGTCCTACCTGTTTCGGGTTTGTCCCACCGACACCTCCACCATTACCTGATGCGGAACCAACTGATTGGTTGACAAGATCCTTAAACGTGACACGACCTTTTTTATAACCAAATGTATTGACGTTGGCGATGTTATTCCCGACGACGTCTAACTTTGTTTGGAAGTTCTTTAACCCACTGATTCCTGAATACATTGAACGTAACATTATTTTTCCTCCTTTGTTTTAATTTCAGTCAATTCGTAGACACTGACACTTTTTCCGTTTGATAACTCGGCAATGACATCGACCCCGTCACGCTTTACACTGAGGACGTTTGCCGTCACTTTACCGGTCGATGTCACATCTGCTCCCGTTGCATCTTTCGTGACAGTCTCACCTTCATAGCTGACACTTTTTCCAATTAAATTACTGTAGTTCATCAGAGCCGCCGCATGCTGATTGAGCATCATCGTATCCATCCCTTTGCCAATCGCTTGCATCTGTTCAAGAGAAGAAAACTGAGCCATCTGCGAAATGAACTCCTTGTCTTCCATCGGTGCCGTTGGATCTTGATTGGACAATTGGGCAATCAGGATTTTCATGAACATGTCTTTGTCCATCGAGTTACTGGATGGTACTTTCGTTTTCTCCGGTAACTGATAGGACGACGCATCATTTTTGATGGAATCAGTCATCTTCATCCTCCTCTAGTTCTTCTTCGTACGGTGCAGGTTCTTCTTGCTGGCGTTCCCGTCGTTCTTGCGGCAAACCTTGTTCAAAGTCTTTGACACTCGATGCCAACATCCCGGTTTCGACTTTGACGAGTGGTGCTTGCGGCTGCAACGATGTATGTAGCTTTCCGAGTTGCTGATCCAGCATTTGTTTTGCTTGTTCTGTCGCCGCGAAAAGCTTTACTGTCAATAAACCGTCTTTTTTATCCAACTGGATGACGACTTCACCCAACTGTTCTGGATATAAGCGGATCGACATGCGTGTCGAACCGTCCGCACCTTTTAAAAATGGTGCTTGTTTCATCGCCGCTTCAATCCGGGACGTGAGTTGTTCATCGACATTTGGTTGCATGACGGATGGCCGAACCCCTACCCCTAATGCACCGTTCATACGTTCAAATTTCAATCCGGTCAACGGTGATGGTTGTTCTTTCCCTTCCGGATCGGCAGCTACCTGAATGGATTCAATCACCTTTTTAGTCATGACATTGGTTTTCAGTGTTGGTGTCGTTTGTTCAGATGAGACAAGGCGATTTGAAAGCAAAGGCATCACTGCCTCTTTTTTAGTACCCGGAGCATTCATTAACGTCGGATTAGTTTGCGGTACAGCTGAAACCGCCGTTACAACTGGCATTACCGGAAACGGTCCAACAGTCCCTGAAACATCAGTCGCCTGAATGACCGGAGCATTTAGTCCTGCCGGTAAGTCATTTCCTTTCACATGTTCCTTAGCGACGACGGTCAACATCACCGTTGCAAGTACTTGTTGGAGGGAAGCTGGGAATTGTTCGAATAACTCCATCGCTTTTCCCGGCTGTCCGTCTTGTATCGTCTTAATGAACTGAATCAGCTCCGTCGCTTTTTTAGGATCATGTATTATATCTTCTACTTCAGGTTGCTCCAGAAGTTGTAACACTTTTTCCGGCTGTGCGGTCAATTGTTCCAACAGCGGTTTGACTTCGAGATTCGTCTCCCCTTCAGTCGGTATTGCCTGTTGATCCAGTGAAGGGTTCTGTACGCCCTCAGCTAGAGGTTGCACTAAGTATTGAAGTAACGAAGCAAAATTTCCAACGCCATTCGCCGGGAGCTCTTTCCCGTTCCACTTCGTAACCGGTTTAGCTATTTGTGCTTGCTGTACATCCGTCAAGTTCATCTTATTTTCTCACCCCTTATTGGACTGCCAACAATTGTGTCAACGCTGCAGCTTTTTTAGGATCCATCTTTGCCATGATGGCTGCCTGTTGTTCAGCATCAATTTCTTTAATGATTGAAACGACTTCCGTCGGACTCAATTCGTTGAAAATATTGGCTGCATCCTTCGGCGTCATCTCCGCATAGACATCTGTCACATCAGCAGTCTTTTTCGAAGCAGACTTATCTGTCCCTGTCGTTGCAGGTGTAGCCGGCGTGTTTTTCAACCGATCCCGTTCCGCAATCAACCGGACGACTTCCTGTTCTTTTGCTTGGATGAGTTCTGCTTGATCAGTTGTCTTCGCCCGTAGTTTTTTGATTTCAGCATTGGCTAATTTCAAGCGTTGTTCGATCTCTGAATTTTTCGAAGACGTTACTTTTGAATCCGTCACTTCTTCCGATGCGAAAGGTAATGAAAAAATCGGACGCCCATTAGCGTAATTTAATACGAGATAGGCTGTAAATAATAACAATAACAACGGGATGATTAATAAGGGCAAAATCCATTGTTTTGATGACTTGTTCTCACTCATGTCGTTCGCCTTCTTCCAAACTGCAATAATGCTAATTCATCCATTTGGTTCTGTTCCACCAAAGCGAGTGTCCGCCGATTTTCTTCTAATTGATTTGATTGCAGTCGTGTAAATTTCTTTTCTTCAATCAAAGCCTCTTTTAAATCGATTTGAGCCCGCTCATACTGATTTTTCGCCTGGGTAACATATAATTGCTGGCGTTCAATCTGTTGTTTGACGACATCGCGTGCACGTTCACGGTATTGAGAAGCAAGCAGCTCAACCGTTCCTGTTTCATTTTGTGCTTTTAAAAAAGCTTCATAACGAACGAGAAGATGGTACAATTTCTCGACCTCAATTTCATATTGTTTCTTTTTTTCAGCAGTATGTTTTGAAACACGATCCTTTTCCGCTTCCGCTAAAGGAATGATGCGTTCATATATGGTTTTCATTCGTGCACCTCCTTTAACGGATTGTCGAAATCAGACGGCTCATTCCATCTTCAAAATGGCTTTTTTCTTCCACACGTTGTTTTAAAAATCCGATTAATTCAGGATATTTTTCAACAGCCCGATCAATGTCGGGGTTTGTACCGCTTTTATACGCGCCGATATTGATCAAATCTTCGGCATCGAGGTATGTCGACAGTAACTGTCTGAACGTAATCGCACTATCTTTATGTTCGGTCGAAGTAATTTGATTCATGACCCGGCTGATGGAGCGTAAGATATGGATTGCCGGATATTGCCCTTTGTTTGCGAGATTTCGGTCGAGGACAAAATGACCATCTAGAATCCCGCGGACCGCATCCGCAATCGGTTCGTTCATGTCATCACCGTCAACCAGGACGGTATAAAATGCCGTAATGGAACCTTCTGTCGTTTTACCGCTTCGTTCCAACAGTTGTGGAAGCAAGGCGAACACACTCGGTGTATATCCCTTTGAAGCAGGTGGTTCGCCGGTCGCCAGACCAATTTCACGCTGAGCCATGGCAAACCGTGTGACGGAGTCCATCATCAATACGACATTTTTTCCTTGATCCCGAAAATATTCAGCGATCGCCGTTGCCGTATACGCTCCTTTGAGTCGAACGAGTGGCGGCTGGTCACTCGTCGCTACGACGATGATCGAACGGCTCATGCCTTCCTCACCTAACTCCGCCTCAATGAATTCCTTCACTTCACGGCCCCGTTCACCGATTAAGGCGATGACATTGATATCAGCCGTTGATCGTTTGGCAATCATACCGAGTAATGTCGATTTACCGACACCCGACCCTGCGAATAGTCCGACTCGTTGCCCTTGTCCGACGGTCAATAAGCCGTCGATGGCACGAATCCCTGTTGATAACACTTGATCGATCCGCGGACGATCGAGTGGACTTGGTGGTTTACGGACAATTGAAGTCGTCCGTAAATGCGCCAGTGATTTCCCGTCTAATGATCGTCCGAGACCATCCAGGACTTTCCCGATCAAATCATCTCCGACAGGAACATGAAGCGGTTTTCCTGTTGCGATGACGATCGATCCCGGTGCAATGGCCGTCGTTTCACCATATGGCATCAATAGTACATGTCCTTCTCGAAATCCAACGACTTCTGCCTCAATCTCGTCTCCACGATGAATCCGGATCAAGCACCGCTCGCCGATGGCAACAGCTGTCGGACCACGTGATTCAATCATCAAACCAATGACTTGAACGACTTTACCAGAATGCTCGACAAGTTCTTCCCGACGAATATCTCGAATCGCTGCTTGTAACTGTTTGAGTTTATACATCGTGTAACACCTCGGTGAGTTGCTCCATTAATCGTTGATAACCGATTGACAATCCACCCGTGATGGCACCATTCTCTGAATCAATCCGGAAATCTCGTGCATCAAGCTCGGGATCAATCCGTAAACGGATCGTTGCCGTCCCTCCTAAAATGGTCTGTAACCGTTCATCCAGTAAGACAACCCGTTCAAAGTCTTCAGCTGATGTATAGACAATTAATTTTTCACGATCTCTAAATTGAAGAATCAACTGTTGAATCGTCTGATAAAGTGCTTCTTCATCCTTATCGTGAAGCTGCTCCATAAACTGATGCGTCAATTGAAGGGCCAGTGCACACAATTCATCTTCCATCAGGAGGACTCGTTCTGAAAACATCTGTTCGAGCCTGTTCGCAAGCTGGTTCGTTTCCTCAATCCGTTGTTCGTATTGTGTTCGTCCAGCTTGTTGACCCGACTGAAAACCTTCTTCGTAACCCTGTTGTCTCGCTTCTTCCAGCACGCGGAGCCGCTCTTGCTCCAAAGCTGCCCGCCGTATTTGTTCTTGTTGTTCGATCAACAGTTGCTGTTGCTTTAGTTGGACTTGTCCTTCCCGCATCATCTCGTCATAAGAAACAAGCGGTTCGGTTTCAGTCACCTGCTCGGATTCCGTCTGATGGAAAATCGTTCGTTGCGTCCGGTCGAAAACAACTTGACGCTTAATGACGTTAGACAACGATATCATCTCCTCCACCACGGGCTACCACGATCTCACCCATATCTTCTAGGCGACGGATGATGCCGACAATCCGGCTTTGTGCTTCTTCGACATCCCGTAATCGGACAGGTCCCATGAATTCCATATCCTCTTTGAACGATTCGACCATTCGTTGGGACATGTTGCGGTATACCATTTCCTTCACGTCGTCTGAAGACACCTTGAGCGAAAGCAACAAGTCTTCATTCGAAACTTCCCGGATAATCCGTTGAATAGCTCGGGCATCGAGTGTAACGATGTCTTCAAAGACAAACATCCGTTTCTTGATTTCTTCCGCCAATTCCGGATCCTGAATTTCAAGCGTATCGAGAATCGTTCGTTCCGTCGTCCGGTCAACACCGTTCAAGACTTGAACAACCGCCTCGATTCCACCAGACTGGGCATAATCCTGCATGCCCGCTTGCGATAGATTCCGTTCAAGAATTTGTTCGACTTCACTGATGATTTCCGGATTCATCCGGTCCATCGTTGCAATCCGTCGGGCGACATCTGACTGGGCTTCTGCCGGAAGTTCTGATAAAATTTGTCCCGATTTGACCGGATCCAGATGTGCCAAGACCAAGGCAATCGTTTGCGGATGTTCATTTTGAATGAAGTTCAGCAATTGTTTCGGATCCGCTTTGCGGGCAAACTCAAACGGTCTCACTTGAAGCGTCGACGTCAAACGATAAATGAGTTCCATCGCCTTCTCTTCACCTAATGCTTTTTCCAACACGGATTTGGCGAATCCGATACCACCTTGCGTGATATAATTTTGTGCTGTCGCTAATTCATGGAATTCTACTAACACTTCGAGCTTCTCATCCGGATCAATCCGTTTCATGCTCGAAATCTGTAATGTCAGCCACTCCATTTCTTCTTCCGACAAATGTTTATATACGCTGGCCGCGACTTCCGGACCAAGCGAAATCATTAAAATTGCGGCTTTTTCCCGACTACTCATCTCTAATTTCTTCATCTCATCAATCCTCCGCTAACCAGGTGCGTAACAACTTCGCAAATTCATCCGGATTGGATGCGGCAAGCTTCTCAAGCTGTTTCCGTTTGACCGCTCCTTCACTTGTGTCCTCTGTCGACAGTTCAGGAATCTCTGTCTCGATTGGTGTCCACTCTTCCAGTTCTTCAATCTCAGCTGTTTTTCTTCTACGCAACATTAGGAAGATGGCTCCTACTACAACCAGTGCTGCGGCACCTAATGCAAACCAGACCCACATTGGTGTTGTTTCCGTTGTTACTGTCTGTTTCGGCGTCTCGGCAAACGGTCTTGACATGACGACGACTTTATTCGCAAGCTCTGCATCGGTTAAGGTCGTCTTCGCATCTGTCTTCGTCAGTGAAGTACGAATGATCGAATACATCATCGTCTGTAAATCTGTTTGAAGTTGCGGATCAATTTGATTTTGTCCTTTAGGTGGCTCAACGATGACTTGAATTCCCAAATCCCGAATTTCATACGGTGCACCGGTAATCTGTTTTGTAATTCGATTGACTTCGTAATTGATGATGTCATGTGTCTTCTCACTTGTGTCCCCTGCCGTACCCGTACCTTGCGGGAAGTTAATGGTCTCATTCTCACCCGTTCCTGCAGTTCCTTCATTGGCCGCTCCCGTATACGCTTCAGCGACTTTCTCTGCCGATGTCACGATTCCCTCGATTTTATCAGGATCAACCGGTTCGACTAATTTTTGTTCCTCTTGCCGTTGCGTAACGTCGACATCTGCCGTAACAGAAACCAATGCTTTTTGCGGACCGAGAACGACTGACAGCATCTGCTGAATTTGTTGGCGTAAATCTTTTTCCGTCGTTTTCTTCAATTGCATCGGATCCGTTCCGCCTGCAGTCTGTGCTCCTTTACCCGGCTCATAATACGTAAAGTACTGATCCATGATGGTAATGTTTTCTTCTTTTAAATTCGGGATACTTTTCGCAATCAGATGATACAAACCTTGAACCGTCTGCTGGTTCAAGTCGCTGCCGGCGCTTGATGTCAAGACGACCGAGACAGTTGATGTCTCTTCTTTATCTGATAAGAAAACACTTTTTTCAGGTAAGGTAATCATGACCTTCGCAGCATCAATCCCGTTGACTTGCGTAATCAGATTTTCTAATTCCGTCTGCATCGTGTCCCGCTCGAGAATGTTCATTTCCTTATCTGTTGTTCCAAATCCGGCGTTTTCGCTGAAGAAGGAATAATCGATTTGACCTGATTTAGGTATTCCGGCTGTCGCCAACTCCACTTTTAAGTTTTCGGCACTTTCTTCCGGTACAAGAATCGTTACACCGTCTGTCCCACTGACGACTTCGGACTGTACACCATCTTCATTTAATTTCTCAGTCACTTGCCCAGCCTCTTGCGGTGACAACTTTGAGTACAGTGGTGTCATCGTTGGTTTACTTAACCAAATGGCTGCAACAATGATAGCTGCAATTAGAAATAAGATCATTCCGATGATCGTTGCTTTTTTGACGAGCGACCATTCCTGCCATGTCGTTTTTAATGCGCCAAAGCGCGTTTTTAGTCCTTCATTCATCAAACATCTCCCACGCTTTCCTCAACAATCACAGTTGCATACGCATCATTTCTTGGTATGCTTCGATGCCTTTATTCCGGACTTCGATAGCGAGTTGCATAGAAAGCGATGCTTCTTCTGTTTTGATCATGATGTTATGTAAGTCTGTCGTTTTTCCAGTCGCAAGATCGACTCGTGCTTGCGAAGAGGCTTGTTGCGCCTCGTTCAGACCGTTCATGGCCTGACTCAATACTTCACTGAAATCACTTGGTGTCGTTTTGGCAACAGATTGAGACGGTAAGACCATCTGCATGCTTTGAATCGGTTGAATCGCCATCGTGTCATCTCCTTCATTACTTGCCGATTTCCATCGCTTTGACTAACATTGCTTTTGTTGCATTCAATGCCGTGACGTTGGCTTCGTAAGAACGCGTCGCCCCCATCATATCGACCATTTCCTTCAATAAATCCACGTTCGGCATTTTAACGTATCCGAGTTCATCCGCATCGGGATGATTCGGATTGTACTCCAGCTTAAATGGTTCCTGATCTTTTCGAATCTCGCTGACTGTCACACCGGCACCTGTCTCTTTTAAGACGGCCAGTTTACGCGCATACGGTTGCCACTCTCCGTTAACCAGCTCACCGCGTGTCGTCTGGGCATTGGCGATGTTGGCAGAGACGGTATCGAGTCGCAGCCGCTGTGCCGTCAGTCCTGTTGCCGATGTATGAAAACCTGAAAACATACTCATGATTTAACGTCCTCCCCGGATGACAGATTGAATTCCGGAAAATTTTCGGTTCAATTGTTCGACCAGTGCTTCGTACTCAATTTGATTGCGTGATAATTCAGACATTTCGAGGTCAATATCCACCCCGTTGCCATCGTTACGCATAGCAGACGATTGTTCGACGATGCTTCCTGAAGTGCCGATTGTTGCGTGCCGTTTTAGACTCATTCTCATTTCGGAGTCCAATACATCGCTGAACACGACACGTTTTGCTTTATACCCGGGCGTATCGACGTTCGCAATATTTGCTGAAATTACTTTCTGCGCTGCCACCGTCCGATCGACAGCCTGTGTCATTGTTGCATAATCTGAACCAAGCCAGTTCATCATTCAACCTCCACCTCTATTTATCTCGTAAAACTTAGTATTATACCGTAAGCGGTTAGTAACATATCTGAAATAATTGAAACAAATAGGTCAATGTTTGAAAAGAAGTTTTTTGAAAAATAGGGTAATGAGATGTTAATATTTCGCTTTTTAAACCCTTTTCTTATAAAAATGATAAATAATACCTATAAAAAAAAGAAGACCTAGTACTTTACTAGGTCTTCTTTTAAATTCTATTTTTTCCTTTTTTTAGTTCGATTTAATGCGTTCTAACTCATAGAGGAAATTGTCATTTAAAATCTTGATATATGTCCCTTTCATACCAAGTGAACGGGACTCGATGACGCCGGCGCTTTCAAGTTTCCGCAGAGCATTCACGATAACTGAACGCGTGATGCCGACACGATCGGCAATTTTAGAGGCTACGAGCAACCCTTCGTTTCCGTCCAACTCTTCAAAGATATGTTCGATCGCTTCAAGTTCCGAATAGGATAAAGAATTGATTGCCATTTGAACGACGGCTTTCTTCCGCGCTTTATCTTCCGCTTCATGGGCTTTCTCACGTAAGATTTCCATTCCGACAACTGTCGCTCCGTATTCCGCAAGCACTAAGTCCTCTTCATTAAAATCTTCGAGCATCCGGCCAAGGACAAGTGTTCCAAGTCGCTCACCGCCACCGATGATCGGAACGATCGTCGTTTTGGATGTCTCGAACATATCGCGGTTATCGATCGGGAAAGCTGTATGCTCACTGTCGATTGCGATGTTTGCTGTCGTTTCCGTCACATTAAACAATTTTTTTGTATAATCTTCCGGAAACTGACGCTCTTCAAGGAATCCACGAATCCGTGCATTCTCGATTTGTTGTTTAATCGCAATTCCTAATAACTTTCCACGACGGCTGACGATAAAGGTATTTGATTCCATGACTTCACTTAAACGATCTGCCATGACCTTAAAGTCGACATGTGTGCTTGCTTCTTGTTGTAACATCGTGTTAAGCTTTCGTGTTTTTGCCAATAAATTCATGATTTTCTTCCTCCACTTATAAGATGAACTGACTTAAATCACGATCATCTGCTACTTTTCCGACGCGGTCCATGACATATTGTGGTGTGATGGTGACGTCTGTCTCTGGCATCTCTGCCGCTTCAAACGATAATTCTTCTAATACACGCTCCATAATGGTATATAAACGGCGAGCACCGATATTATCTGTTTCATCATTCACTTGTGCCGCAATCCGTGCAATTTGACGAATCGCGTCTTCGGTAAACGTGACATGGACTTGCTCCGCTCCAAGCAAAGCTTTATATTGTTTCAACAATGCTTGATTGGGTTCAGTCAAAATTTTAACGAAGTCATCTTCGGTCAGACTGTCGAGTTCCACCCGGATCGGAAAACGTCCTTGCAACTCCGGAATCAAATCAGATGGTTTTGCCATATGGAAAGCACCGGCTGCAATGAATAACATATGATCCGTCTTCACAGGACCATACTTCGTCACGACAGTCGATCCCTCGACGATTGGTAAGATATCACGCTGTACGCCTTCACGTGATACACCGGCACTATCTTGCCCCTTCGTTGCAATCTTGTCGATTTCGTCGACGAAGATGATTCCCATCTGTTCAGCACGACGAACAGCTTCATCGTGGACTTCATTTAAATCGAGTAATCGTTCCGCTTCTTCTGCCGTCAAAATCGGACGTGCCTCTTTGACACTCAGCTGGCGTTTCTTTGTTTTTTTCGGCATGACTTGCCCGAGCATATCCTGCAGATTCGCAAGACCTTCCATGCCTTGTTGACCGGAGAACAAATCCATTTGACGTTCTTCAATGTCCACATCAATCATGCGGTCTTCTAGTTGACCTTGGAACAGCTGTTGTCGAATGACAGAGCGATCGGCGGTGTCATTCGCAGTTTCTTGTTCAGGCGGTTTTTGGGTGCCACCGAATAACATCTCGAACGGATTTCCTCCACCGAGACCTGTCGACGCTTTTTTACCGACAAGTGCATCCACAATCCGTTCATTCGCGACCGCTTCAGCCCGTTCTTTTAAAGCTTCCTTTTTCTCATCCTTGACGAGGCGGAGTGAAGCTTCGACTAGATCACGGACCATTGATTCAACGTCCCGACCGACATAACCGACTTCTGTAAACTTCGTCGCTTCAATTTTAACGAATGGTGCGCGGACCAGTTTAGCAAGCCGACGGGCAATTTCTGTTTTCCCGACACCCGTCGGTCCGATCATCAGGATATTCTTTGGTGTCACTTCATCACGCAGGCTCGGATCGAGCAGTTGCCGGCGGTAACGATTTCGAAGTGCAATCGCGACGGCTCGTTTTGCATCCGCCTGACCAATGACATGTTCATTTAGTTTTTCCACGATTTGTCTCGGTGTAAATTCATGCATCTGCACTTCCCCCAATCGTCTCTAAAATGATTTGATCATTTGTGAATACACATAACTCACCTGCTGTTTCAAGAGCTGCACGGGCGATTTGCTCAGCCGTCATATGTCCGGCATGCCGAGCAAGTGCACGACCCGCCGCGAGAGCATAGTTGCCGCCTGAACCGATGGCTAAAATGCCGTCATCCGGTTCGATTACTTCTCCGTTACCGGAAACAAGCAGTAAATGTGTTCCGTCCATGACAAGCAACAAGGCTTCGAGTTGGCGTAACATTTTATCGCCGCGCCATTCCTTTGCTAATTCCACGGCTGCCCGTTGCAGGTTCCCGTTGTACATCTCAAGTTTTGCTTCAAACTTTTCGAATAGCGTAAACGCATCAGCTACACTTCCGGCAAATCCTGCAATCACTTTTCCACCATAAAGACGCCGGACTTTTTTTGCACTTTTCTTCATGATGACCTGATTACCGAAAGTCACTTGTCCATCTCCGCTCATGGCAGATTGACCGTTATGTTGAATCGCAAAAATCGTCGTTGCATGAAACATCCTATTTCCTCCCTTAGGCACGCGGATGCGCTTGCTGATAAACATGTCGTAGCCGCTCCGTCGTGACGTGTGTATATTGCCCTGTCGTCGATAATGAAGCATGCCCAAGCAATTCTTGCACCGCTCGTAAATCTGCTCCACGTTCCAGTAAGTCGGTCGCGAAACTATGTCGTAGAGCATGTGGTGTCACATGTTTCGATAAAAAGGGGTCTGCCTTTTTTAAGATTTTCCGAATTCCGTCCGTTGTCAGACGACGGCCTGAACGAGAAAGAAAAACGGCTTGTTCTTCGTCCTCGGTCGGTTGTCGTTCTGCCAAATAGTCGGTCAAGGCTTTTCTCGCAAATGACCCAATCGGTGTGATCCGTTCTTTTCGTCCTTTTCCGTATACATGAACATATTCCAAGTCCGAATCTAAATCTTTTACGTTCAATCCGGCTAATTCACTGACACGCATCCCTGTTGCATATAGCAACTCAATCAATGCCACATTCCGTACACCTAATGCATCCGACGTTCGGAAGACTTCTAAAAATCGTTCGTATTCTGATGGGACTAAAAACGTCGGCAGCGTTTGGACACGCTTTGGTGCCTTCAATCCTTCAAATGGATTCACATCATTTGTATCCCGTGTCACAAAACGGCCGAACTGTTTCAAACAAGATACTTTTTGAGCGATCGTTGATTTAGATGCTTTTTGGTCATAAAGAGCAAACAAATAACGCCGTGCAGTTGCCAATTCAATCGATCCCAGCTGATGATCGAGGCAAAAAGCGGCGTATTGTCGAAGTGTTTGATCATAAGAACGGCCCGTATTTGGAGATAATTGACGTTCGATGTGTACATACCGTAAAAACGATTTTCGCAGTACGTCAAACTCTGAGTCTACTCCCATGGATGAGCCCCCTTCTAACCATTTCATACTCGAATCGCCCTTAGCATAGCACACCGTAAGTAGTCTGACAATAGACCAAAAATCGGAAAAATGACAAAATTATCACGCTTTTATGACAAATCAAGAAATGGGAGAAAAGAACGCTGAATTGCGCCTTCTCCCCCATCCCACTTACATATCGGTAAAGTCTTTAATCGCTTCTAATGCCCGCTCGGCAAGGAGCGCGTATTTTTCAGGTTTCTTCATACGACCTGTCTGTCCGACAAGTCCCGGTACCAATCCGAAGTTTGCGTTCATCGGCTGGAAGTTCTTTCCTTCCGTCGTCGTGATGTAATGTGCCATTGCACCCATCATCGTCTCTTTCGGGAAAGCGACCGGTTCCGCCTCATTGACGAGACGTGCCGCATTGATTCCTGCCGTCAAACCCGATGCCGCCGATTCAACGTATCCTTCGACACCCGTCATCTGACCGGCAAAGAACAGGTCATGACGTGTCCGCGTTTGATACGTCGGTTGCAACAGGTTCGGTGAATTGACGAACGTGTTCCGGTGCATGACACCGTAACGGACGATTTCGGCATTTTCAAGACCCGGAATCAAACGGATGATCCGTTTTTGCTCGCCCCACTTCAAATGCGTTTGGAAACCGACCAGGTTAAACAGTGTCCCGGCTGAGTTATCCTGACGCAATTGAACAACGGCATACGGACGTTTACCGGTTTTCGGATCTTCGAGACCAACCGGTTTCATCGGTCCGAATAACAGTGTCTTCGGTCCGCGTGACGCCAGTACTTCAAACGGCATACACCCTTCGAAGTAGATTTCCTTCTCGAATTCCTTTAAAGGAACGACTTCCGCTTTGATCAACTCGTTATGGAAATGCGTAAACTCCTCTTCTGTCATCGGACAGTTCAAGTAAGCCGCTTCTCCTTTATCGTAACGTGACTTTAAATAGACCTTATCGCGGTCAATCGTATCGCCGTCAAGAATCGGTGCGGCAGCATCAAAGAAGTACAGATAATCTTCTCCGGTAAACTGCTTTAGTGATTCCGACAAAGCGGCACTTGTGAGAGGACCTGTTGCGACAATGGTCGGACCCTCCGGAATCGCTTCAAGTTCTTCATGATGAACCGTGACGTTCGGATGATTTTTTAATGTTTCCGTCACATATCCGGCAAAGTCATGCCGGTCGACAGCGAGTGCTCCGCCTGCCGGCACACTTGCCAAGTCAGCTGCTTTCATGATGAGTGAGTCGAGTTGTCGCATTTCTTCTTTTAATACGCCGACTGCATTCGTCAGTTGATTCGCCCGCAGTGAGTTCGAGCAGACGAGCTCGGCAAACTGATCCGTATGGTGAGCAGGTGTCTGCTTCACCGGTCGCATTTCATATAAATCTACTTGTACACCGCGTTTCGCAAGTTGCCATGCTGCTTCAGAACCTGCGAGTCCGGCGCCGATTACGGTTACCCGTTTCATCGGTCATTCCTCCTCTTGCTCCTGATCGATGCGTGTTTCATGATGTCCGCAAGACGTACATTCTACTTTCACACCGTTCTTGATTTTCTTTTGTACCATCATACTGCTACACACCGGACATGGTTCCTCGACCGGTTTATCCCATGAGACGAATTCACATTCCGGATAATTGGAACAACCGTAGAACAAACGGCCTTTTTTACTCCGGCGTTCGACGATCTCACCTGTTCCGCAAGTCGGACATTTGACACCGATTTCAACTTGAATCGGTTTGGTGTTCCGACATTCCGGGAAGTTCGAGCACGCCATGAATTTGCCGTAACGGCCCATCTTGATGACCATCGCGTGACCGCAGACTTCACAATCTTCTCCGGCCGGTTCATCTTTGATTTCGATTTTTTCGATTTCGGCTTCGGCACGCGTCAGTCGTTTTTCGAACGATTTATAAATCGGATCAACGACTTCGGTCCACTGCATGTCACCTTTTTCAATCGCGTCAAGTAAGGCTTCCATATCCGCCGTAAATTGAACGGTGATAAATTCTTGGAAATAATCACTGATCATGTCGATGACCAGCTCTCCGAGTTCAGTCGGCAGGAATTTTTTCTCTTCCAGCGTCACATAGCCGCGTTTTTGAATCGTATCCAGTGTCGGGGCATAGGTCGACGGACGACCGATTCCGAGTTCTTCCATCGCCCGGACGAGGCGTGCCTCTGTATACCGCGGTGGTGGTTGCGTAAAATGCTGTTTCGGTTCAATCATTTCCTGTTCCAAGACTTCTCCGTCTTCAAGCGGCGGTAATAATCCGTCCTTGACGTCCGTTACCGTCTCATCATCTGTGTCTTCAATATAGACTTTCATGAATCCAGCAAATTTAACCGTTGAACCGTTTGCGCGGAACATGACATCGTTTGAAACCAAATCCACTTTTACAGTATCGAGAACAGCCGGAGCCATCTGACTGGCAACAAACCGTTCCCAAATCAATTTGTATAACCGGAACTGATCCCGGGACAAATACGATTTGACAAGCTGCGGATCACGCATCGTCGACGTCGGACGAACGGCTTCGTGGGCATCTTGCGAATTTGCCGCTTTTTTCTCTTTCCGTTTCTCAACAGCGATATATTCTTTTCCGTACGCATTTTCAATGAAGCCGTGCGCTTCGAGATTCGCCGTTTCAGAAGTTCGTGTCGAGTCTGTTCGCATGTAGGTGATCAAACCGACTGTCCCTTCTTTTCCGAGCTCGATTCCTTCATATAACTGCTGGGCAATCATCATCGTCTTTTTCGCACGGAAGTTCAGCTTACGGGCTGCTTCCTGTTGGAGCGAACTCGTCGTAAACGGCAAGGCCGGATTACGCCGGCGTTCTTTTTTCGTCACGGAATCGACCGTAAAGGACTTGGATAGTTTAGCCAATACTTCATTGACTTCTTCTTCCGAGTGCAGTTCACGTTTCTTTCCGTCAATTCCGTAAAAATTCGCTTCCAGCTTTTCGCCGTTTGCATCAAGCTCCAGTTTGATCGTCCAATATTCTTCCGGTAAAAAGGCGTTGATTTCCTGTTCGCGGTCGATGATCATCTTCACGGCAACCGATTGAACACGTCCTGCTGACAAACCTTTTTTAATTTTCTTCCAAAGTAACGGACTCATGCTGTAACCGACAAGACGGTCCAAGATACGCCGTGCCTGTTGTGCATCGACAAGATCGTAGTTGATCTTGCGGGGTCTCTTGAACGAATCTTTGATGGCGTCTTTTGTGATTTCATTAAAGACAACCCGGCATTCTGTCGATTCATCGACACCGAGGGCTTTCGCTAAGTGCCAAGCGATCGCTTCCCCTTCACGGTCCGGGTCGGCTGCGAGATAAATTTTTTGTGCTTTTTTAGCGGCCGTTTTCAATTCCTTTAAAACCGGCCCTTTACCACGAATCGTAATATACTTTGGTTCATAGTCATGTTCTACGTCAACACCCATTTGACTTTTCGGTAAGTCGATGACATGTCCCATCGAAGCTTTCACGGTATAGTTTGAACCGAGATAACGTTTGATGGTTTTTGCCTTTGCAGGTGATTCGACAATTACTAAATATTTTGCCATTACAATCGCTCCCTATTAGAGGCGTACTCGTATTTTAATCTCACTTATCATAGTAGTCTCGATTCCCATTTGTCAACGTTCATCAAGATACTTTTTGAAACTTCTTCCGGATTTAAGAGTGGAATCGCGCCTTCTGCAATCAATTGATTTGTTCCTTGAAAGTGTTTTTCCGTCGGACATCCCGGAATGCAGTACACGTCTTTTCCTTGTTCAAGCGCATGTCCGGCTGTATTCATCGTCCCACTTTTCCGTGTCGCTTCGACGATGATCAATCCTGATGCCAAACCTGAGATGATCCGGTTTCTTTCTAAAAATTGATGTTTTTTGACGGGGGTAGGAGCAGGATATTCCGATAAAAGCAGTCCGTCTTGTTGAATCCGTTGAAACAACGGCGCATGCTTTGCAGGATACAAAAAGTCAAACCCGCTCGCTAGTACGGCAATCGTCGCCTGATGATGTTTGAGGGAAAGACGGTGTACGAGAGAATCAATACCAAGTGCGCCACCCGACACGGTAACGAACGGCGATTCAAAAAATGGACGTAAGAAAGATAGACGTTTTGAGTGAGAAGGAGAAGGTTGACGGCTTCCGATGATACTGATCATCGGCTGTCTCAATAAGGAAGGATCACCACTGAAGAAAAGTCCATAGACGGGTTGAGGAATCTGAAGTAACGGCATTGGGAAATACGGATCTCCCGGAACAAGAAGGTTCGTTGGGACTTGATCCAATTGTAGGGCTTGCTGATAGCGGTTTTTGATGGATCTCGACACAGGCAAATCCTCTACCGGTAAAAGACCGTACTGCTCGATCAAGACAACGATTGAATACGGAACCCGGCAAGTCGCAAAACGTGCATACAGTTCTCTCTCCATTCATTACGCTCCTTTTATATAGAAGAAAGCCGTCCTGATTAGATCAGGACAGCTGACATCTTGTTTAGTTCACAGTTGAACCTGTGAAACATTCATCGTAAATACCGGCTTCTTTAATGACACGAATTAACGTCTCACCAATGATTGCTGGTGTTTCTGCCACTTCGATCCCGTTGGCACGAAGTGTTTTGATTTTTTCTGCAGCAGTTCCTTTACCACCTGAAATGATAGCACCGGCATGACCCATCCGTTTGCCTTCAGGCGCTGTTTGTCCACCGATGAATCCGATGACCGGCTTCGTCATGTTGGCTTTGACCCACTCTGCCGCTTCTTCTTCCGCCGTTCCACCGATTTCACCAAGCATGATGACGGCTTTTGTTTCCGGATCTTCATTAAACGCTTTGAGCGTATCGATGAAGTCTGTTCCGTTGACCGGATCGCCACCGATTCCGACTGCAGTTGATTGACCAATTCCTGCTGTCGTCAATTGATGGACCGCTTCGTACGTCAACGTTCCAGAACGAGAAACGATACCGACGTGACCTGGTGTATGAATGTATCCAGGCATGATTCCGAGTTTCGCAACGCCCGGTGTAATCACACCCGGACAGTTTGGTCCAATCAGGCGAACGGGTTTTCCGTCCAGGTAACGTTTTACTTTGACCATATCAAGAACCGGAATTCCTTCCGTGATACAGATGATCAAGGCGATGTTCGCATCCGCTGCTTCCATGATGGCATCCGCTGCAAATGCAGGCGGTACATAGATGATGGAAGCATTGGCACCTGTTTTTTCGACTGCTTGAGCGACTGTATCGAAGACCGGTACGCCCAATACTTCTGTGCCGCCCTTACCTGGTGTCACACCACCGACGAGGTTCGTTCCGTAAGCAATCATCTGTTCACCATGGAACATTCCTTGATTCCCTGTAATTCCTTGAATGATGACTTTTGTTGATTCATTTACCCAAATACTCATCCTTAGCTCCCCCTTACTTCACGAGCGCAGCAATTTTTTCTGCGCCGTCTGCCATTGATGTAGCTGCTGTAATCGCTAGACCTGAATCTTTGAGAATTTGTTTTCCGGCATCGACGTTTGTTCCTTCGAGACGGACGACGAGTGGCAATTCTAAGCCCACTTCTTTTGTTGCTGCAACGATACCTTCTGCAATGACGTCACATTTCATGATTCCACCAAAAATGTTAACGAAAATGCCTTTGACGTTCTCATCCGACAAAATCAATTTAAAGGCTTCTGTTACTTTCTCTTTCGTCGCACCGCCGCCAACATCAAGGAAGTTTGCCGGATCGCCGCTGAAGTGCTTGATGATATCCATCGTCGCCATGGCAAGTCCTGCACCGTTGACGAGACATCCGATGTTTCCGTCAAGTGCAATATAGTTTAAGTCATTTTTAGAAGCTTCCACTTCGCGTGGATCTTCTTCCGTTTCGTCACGAAGTGCAACGACATCGGCATGACGGTATAACGCGTTTGAATCAAAGTTCAGTTTTGCATCAAGTGCCAAAACATCACCGTCTTTTGTTGTGACGAGTGGATTGATCTCAGCGATTGAACAGTCTTTATCGACGAAGAATGTATACAATTTCGTCACCATGCCGACGAACTTGTTGACAAGCTTAACCGGAACACCCATTGCAAACGCCAGTTTACGCGCTTGGAAAGCTTGTAAGCCGACTGCCGGATCCACTACTTCTTTGATAATTTTTTCCGGAGTTGCTTCTGCGACTTCCTCGATATCCATTCCGCCTTCACTTGAACCCATGATGACGACACGTCCCGTTACACGGTCAAGGACAATCCCGAGATAGTATTCTTTGTCAATCGCACAACCTTCTTCAACAAGAAGACGTTGAATGACTTTACCTTCTGGACCTGTTTGATGCGTGACGAGTGTTTTGCCGAGTAACTCTGTCGCGAATTCTTTCACTTCTTCTTGCGATTTAGCCAATTTAACACCACCGGCTTTACCGCGACCCCCTGCGTGAATCTGTGCTTTTACGACTTTGATCGGACCTGACAATTGTTCTGCTGCATCGACTGCCTCTTCGACTGTAAATGCTGCAATTCCGTTCGGAACAGGTACACCGTACGAACGAAGTAACTCTTTTGCCTGATATTCATGTACATTCATGAAAAAATCCCCCTTAACCCCTTTAGTTTCGGCTCTTTCATTGTAGTTAAAATTGGAAGCGCTGTCTATCGTTATCGACCGAAAGCATTTATTTCTTCAAAATTTCCGTTTGATCGAGCTGATATAAAAAGGCAAACAACTCGGCAATGACTCCGTATAATTCGTTTGGAATTTGTTCCGAGACTTGAACGGCATCGAGCAATGTAATCAGTGTCGCGTCTTCACGGATTGGAATGTTGTGCTGTAACGCCTCTTCAAGAATTCGTTCCGCGACCCGTTCCGATCCTTTCGCGACGACCTTAGGCGCCTGCATCTGTTCCTCATACGATAAGGCGATGGCTTTTTTCATATCTGATAGTCCACCCTTCCGTTTCGATCCGTCGGTTGAAATGAAATCCGTTCTTTTTCCGATTCGATCTGTTCAAAACGAATCAAATCATACCCTTGCTCGTGCAGACGCTGCTCGATAGTCGGCTGATAATGGGACATGAACGTTGCTATCCGCTCATCCGGATGAAAAACGGAAATCGCAATCTTTCGATCCGTAATTAATAAATCCAATGCGATTTCACCGGTTTTCGGCAGTTTTAAGTAAAAAGCGATGCGGGCGTGATCGGGATTAAATTCTTTTTGATCAAACGGCGCTTCCATTGTGATATCGACTTCCTCAAAAGGGCCGAATTGCGGTAATTGAAACAAAAAAATACCGCGCCCGGTTTCATTCGTTGCTTGAATGACTTGTTGGGCGAGCACTTGATCACTGGTCTTCCGGTCCAATTGTCCTTCCGTCATGCCGTCCGCATGCCGAGCGAGTTGGACCAATTCGATGATTGCTTGTTTAAATGCCGTTCCGGATCCTTCCATCACTTTTTGCCCCAGCTGTTGCAACACATCCCGCGTCGTTTGCGGGATCGAGTCATTCGAAAAGTGGGTTAACCGGTTAAAGGCCGGTAAGACTGTCGCCTTATTTGGTGCGGACTCTTCTGCTACGATTTTTAGAACCGGTTGTCCATCTGTGCTCGTGACGGTAAAACGGTAGGTCGCACCTTCTTTCAGCTCGGCTGTCGTTCCTGCCGTCAAGACACGTTGACCAACCTGCAGTTCCATCAGACCGTCCGGAAGCAGCTTCAATACTTTGCCGATGACGTTGGCCCCTTCACGCAACGGTTGGTTGGTCGCATCAATGATTTTAAAAGGCAGTAAGGCCCGATGTTCAATCTGCACGATGGTTTACCTCCTAAAGTCGGTCGAGGACCGGTTTAAATGTCTTCCGGTGAATCGGTGTCACCCCGACACGATCGAGTGCCTGTAAGTGTTGTGCTGTCCCGTACCCGGCATGTTGATCAAAACCGTACTCCGGATAGAGAACGGCGTATTGTTCCATCATCGTATCCCGTGTTTCTTTAGCGATGACACTCGCCGCTGCAATCGATACGCTCCGCGCATCTCCTTTGATCAGGGACTCTTGCGGAAGATCGACATCGAGTGTCATTGCATCCACTAACAAGGCATCCGGTGTCAACTGAGCAACAGCCTGTTGCATCGCTTGCTTCGAGGCCTGATAGATGTTGATCCGGTCGATCTCTTCCGGCTCGATGATACCGATTGCGACTTCTGCAACCTCCTGAATATGTTGATAAGCGGCGCTTCGTTGCTTTTTGGACATCTGTTTTGAATCCGTCAATCCGGGATGATAAAAGCCGGCCGGCAGGATGACGGCTGCTGCGACAACGGGACCGGCGAGCGGTCCACGGCCGACTTCATCCACTCCGGCAATTCGCTGATACCCTTGTGCACGGTACCGGTCTTCGAACAGGGACCGTTCCTGGAACTGGACGCGTTGCTGCTCTTCCTGTAACAATCGGCGTTCTGCTTGTTTCAAGGCCGTGACAACACCTTTTCGGCCATCTTCGGCGAATTCCTTTTTAATTTGTTCCAATTCTTCCTGCGAAACGTGTGCCAATCGGGTTTTGATTTCCGTTATGTTCATGACGTAGCTCCTTTTTGAAAAAAGCTTGGATTTCTCATCATGAGAAACCCAAGCCTGTCTTATTCTGTGACGGTTGCCCACTCTTCGACGGTCTCGAGCGTGACACGACCAATTTTCTCCGTCCGTAGCTCATGAAGCAACATTTCACTTGTCCGTTCAAAGTCGACATAACCGCCTGTTACGAAACCGCGGTTTTTACCGATCGCTTCGAGCACTTCGACGGCTTCACCTGACACATCCTGTAACCGATAACGGGCTTTCAGTTGCTCCGGATAACGGGACTTGAGCTCTCGGATTGCAAACAAGGCGATATCATCGATATTCAGGATATCATCTTTAATGGCACCCGTCGCCGCTAAACGGTAACCGACAAGCTGGTCATCGAACTTCGGCCAAAGAATTCCCGGTGTATCGAGTAGTTCCATTTCACCTGTTTTCATTTTGATCCATTGTTGACGTTTCGTTACACCTGGACGGTCGCCTGTGATTGCGATGTTCCGTCCGGCCAACCGATTGATCAAGGTTGATTTTCCGACGTTCGGAATCCCGATGATCAACGCGCGAATCGCACTCGGGTTCCGTCCCTTATCCCGCATCCGGTCATGTTTGTCTTTCATCAAGCGTAAGGCACCTTCATGAATCTGACCCAACCCTTTACTGTGCTTCGCATCCACGGCGATGACGTCGACACCGTCTTTACGGAGTGCATGCATCCATTTTTCCGTCAGCCGGGCATCCGCCATATCTGATTTATTCAGGACAATCAGTCGTGGTTTGCCTGCTGTGATTTGTTCGACCATCGGATTACGGCTCGACATCGGTAAACGTGCGTCGACTAATTCGATGACGACATCAATCAATTTTAATTTTTCCGTCACTTCACGGCGTGCTTTCGCCATGTGTCCCGGGAACCATTGTATTGTCATTTCTTCCACCTCAAGTTTTCATAGTGCTTGGACTGCTAATAATGAACGATATATACGTCGTGTCCCGTGTTACCGATCCACTGTCTGTTCGAGAGAAACGATCCATTCTCTAGTATACGCAACTTTTCGACAGAAAAGAACCCTGTCCCCGTCCGAACAAAAAAACGAAGTCCACATTTTGTGAACTTCGTTTCTTGAAAGAGGATCTCCTTCATCAATCAACGGACCGGACATCATTAAACGGATAGAAGACGAAATTCGTCGTACCGACGATTTGATTCTCATCCACAAAACCGATATCCCGGCTGTCTTTCGAGTTTTGACGGTTATCCCCCATCACAAATACTTTTCCTTTTGGAACAGTCTTTTGTGCTGTTTTTTCTTCCAATGTAAAGTCTTCTGTTAAAGGAACACCGTTCATCTGTGCCTTAAATTCATTCAGATAAGGTTCCTCGACTTTTTTATCGTTGACGTATAACGTATCATCTTTGTAGTACATCGTATCACCTGGAACAGCAATCACACGTTTGATGTAGTCCCGTGTTTCTGTCGCATGGAAGACCACGATGTCCCCCCGTTCCGGTTCATTGAAATAATAAGGAACCTTATTGACAATCATTCGGTCCGAATTTTGTAAGGTCGGCATCATCGATTCGCCGTCCACAATAACCGGGACGAATAAAAACGTTCGGATGATGAACGCAATTACGAGCGCCACGACCAGCGCCTTAATCCAACTAAATAACTCCTTCACGCGTTCCACTCCTTCAACTCAATCTCTTGCCTAAACCTAGTATACGCATAAACGATAAAAAAAAGAAGCTTGTCCGGAGACAAGCCACTTTTTCACATGATTAACGACGAATTTCTTTAATACGAGCCGCTTTACCACGAAGGTTACGGAGGTAGTAAAGTTTCGCACGACGGACTTTACCGTAACGAACGACTTCGATTTGCGCAACACGTGGTGAGTGAAGCGGGAATGCACGCTCAACGCCAACTCCGTAAGAAATCTTACGAACTGTAAACGTTTCGCTGATGCCGCCACCGTGACGTTTGATGACTACGCCTTCGAAAAGCTGGATCCGCTCACGCGTTCCCTCGACGACTTTAACGTGGACGCGGACTGTATCACCAGGACGGAATGCAGGGACGTCTGACTTGATTTGTTCTTGTGTAATTTCACGGAACAATTGTTGTGTGTTCATGAATGATTTCTCCTTTTTTCACCAATGTTCGTATCTTCATTTGCCTCTGGCATCCAACAGCGGAACATCGTTAATAGGTGGCTTTTGCCACATGTTTTAACTTATCACAGTTTCAGTCGTTTGACAATCCTGAAATTGATTGCAGGTAACGGCGGTCGGTCTCGGACAGGTCGGCCGTTTCGAGTAAATCCGGTCGCCGCTCAAGCGTCCGTCTCAATGCCTGTTCACGGCGCCAAGTTTCAATCCGGGCATGATTACCGGACAATAAAACTTCCGGGACCGTCAAACCGCGAAAATCAGCCGGCCGTGTGTAATGCGGGTATTCGAGCAGACCGGTCGAAAACGAGTCGTCTTCATGGCTCGCGGCCTTTCCGAGAACATCCGGCAACAGGCGAACCGTCGCATCGATCATCGTCATGGCTGCAAGTTCGCCGCCGGTCAGAACAAAATCGCCAAGTGAGACTTCATCTGTCACCAGTTCATCATGAACCCGTTGGTCGAACCCTTCATAATGACCGCATAAAAAGACAAGATCCGTTTCTTTGGACCATTCTTCCGCAAGACGGTGATCAAACCGACGCCCTGTTGGTGTCAACGCAATGATACGCCGTTTTGCTTCAGGCAAGTCGGCGATTGCGTCAAAAATCGGTTGGGGCATCAATAACATGCCTGCCCCACCGCCGTAGGGGGAATCATCGACACGACCATGACGATTCGTCGAGTAGTCCCGGAAATTGACATAGTTGAGTTCAATCCGTTTCTCCTCTTGCGCACGGGCGACAATCGAGTGATTCAGTGCCGTGAACATTTCCGGAAATAGCGTCAGGACCGTGATGTTCATCCTTCTATCAAACCCGGTAACGGTGTGATTTGAATCCGTTTGGCTTCGACGTCAATTGAAGCGACGACTTGTTCGATATAGGGAATCAGCACATCTTTTTTGCCGGGACGTTTGATCGTCCAGACGTCGTTTGCGCCCGTCTCGAGAATCTCGGATACGACACCAATTTCATCCTCACCGTCAAAGACGGTACAGCCGATGATTTCATGGTAATAAAATTCATGTTCTCCGAGCTCTTGTAAGGCTTCCGGATGCACATACAGTTTCAAGCCTTTATATTTCTCGACATCATTGATGTGTTGCATGCCTTTGAACGTCACCATGATGAATTGTTTATGTTTGCGGTAACTGCTGATCGTAAACGGCGTGTAGATTCCGTTCGACTCAAGAAATACCTCATTACCGACTTTAAAACGCTGTTCCGGAAAATCCGTGCTTGCGAGGAGTTTCAATTCGCCTTTCAAACCGTGCGTGTTGGCGATTTTTGCGACTTCCAACCATTCCATCTGTTTCACTTCCTTATCCACAAGTCTTATTTCTTGTTATTATTTTGCCATACAAAAAGGAGGTAAGCTTTCGCTCACCTCCAATAGTCTTACTTCGCGAGTTTCGCGTTGTGGAATTTCTCCATGATACCAGCTTTTGAGAAGAGGTTACGAACTGTGTCCGAAGGTTTAGCACCTTCAGCGAGCCATTTAAGAGCAAGCTCTTCGTTAAGTTTTACTTCTGCTTCTGGTTTAGCAACCGGGTTGTAGTATCCGATTTGCTCGATGAAACGACCATCACGTGGTGCACGTGAGTCTGCTACTACCACACGGTAGAAAGGTGATTTGTTTGCGCCCATGCGCTTAAGACGAATTTTAACTGCCATTCGTAAGTCCCTCCAAATAATAAATAATTTTTTTCGTTTAGTCAAATTGACAACTTCACTAGTATACAACGTTCCAGCAAAAGTGAAAAGACTTTTAGAAGAATGGGAGGCCAAAGCCGCCTTTCTTTTTCCCTTTGCCCATTTGGCCGGAGAATTGTTTCATCATCTTCCGCATGTCTTCAAATTGCTTAATCAATCGGTTTACTTCTTGAATGCTGCGACCACTGCCGCGCGCAATCCGTTTCCGACGACTGGCATTGAGAATTTCCGGTTCAGTCCGCTCTCGTTTTGTCATCGATTGAATAATCGCTTCGACATAGACGAGTTGCTTCTCATCGATTTGGGCATTTTTCAGACCCTTCATCTTTCCTTTACCGGCACCCGGAATCATTCCTAACAACTCATCCAAAGGACCCATCTGTTTCACTTGCTGTAACTGCTCGATGAAATCGTCAAACGTGAACGATGCATCGCGCATTTTGCCTTCGAGCTCTTTGGCGCGTGTTGCGTCCATTTGAGACTCCGCTTTTTCAATCAGCGTCAGCATATCTCCCATGCCGAGAATCCGTGACGCCATCCGCTCTGGATAGAATGGCTCGATTGCGTCCAGCTTCTCTCCAAGACCGACGAATTTAATCGGTGCTCCGGTGACTGCCTTGATGGAGAGTGCTGCTCCGCCTCGAGTATCCCCGTCGAGCTTCGTCAAGACGACACCTGTCACACCCAGCTTTTCATTAAAGCTTTGCGCGACATTGACAGCGTCCTGACCCGTCATTGAATCGACGACAAGGAAAATTTCATTTGGTTTGGCGATTTCTTTCACATCAACCAGTTCCTGCATCAGGTCCTCGTCGATATGTAAGCGTCCCGCCGTATCGATCAACACGATATCGTGGTGATGCTCTTTTGCATAGTCGAGAGCGTTCGTAACAATCTCTTGTGGACTGACCTGATCTCCCATTGAGAAAACCGGCAGTTCGAGTTGTTTCCCTAACGTCTCGAGCTGTTTGATCGCAGCCGGTCGGTAAATATCCGCTGCGACGAGCAGTGGACTGCGATTTTGTTTCTTCCGTAAATGATTCGCGAGTTTTCCGACCGTCGTCGTCTTACCTGCCCCTTGTAAACCGGTCATCATGATGACGGTTGGCGGACGGTTCGATAACGTCAACGGAGAAACTTCTGACCCCATCAGTTTCGTCAATTCGTCATGGACGATTTTGACGACTTGCTGACCTGGTGTGAGAGACGTCATGACATCTTGCCCGACTGCACGTTCTTTCACATCATTTACGAATTGTTTAACGACTTTGAAGTTGACGTCAGCTTCTAATAACGCAAGGCGGACCTCACGCATCATTTCTTTTACGTCCGCTTCAGAAATCTTACCTTTACCCCGCATTTTAGCGAGGCTGGCTTGAAGCCGTTCCGATAATCCTTCGAATGCCATGAAATTGCCCCCTACTCTAATTGCTCAAGTGCCGCAATGGTCACGTGAGCTTCGCTCGGAAGGTCAAGTTGCTTTAACTGATCAAGGAGTAACTTTCTCTGTTCATACTTTGCAAACAGACCCAGTCGTTCTTCATATTGTTCAAGCATCGCTTCCGTACGTTTTATGTTGTCGTAGACTGCTTGTCGGCTGACTTCAAACTCATCGGCGATCTCACCTAACGAAAAGTCATCCAGATAATAGAGTGACATATAATTCCGTTGTTTCGGCGTCAAAAGCTCCTGATAAAAGTCAATCAGATAATTCATCCGGTTCGTCTTATCAAGTGTCATTCGAGCACCTCCACGGTTGTTAAGTGAAATTCCTTTACAGATAGTATAGTACAGCCCTCACAGTGTGTTGTCAAGTTTTTTTCTTTACAAGGAAATCGAGGTCAGTCCTCTTCTCGGACTTCTTCGACTGTTTCTTTTTCTTCAAAGACATCCCCGAATAATCCATAGACGAATTGTTCGGCATCGAACGGTTGTAAGTCATCGATTCTTTCACCGAGACCGACGAATTTCACCGGCAGATCCAGCTCATTCTTAATCGCAAGAACGATTCCGCCTTTCGCCGTTCCGTCAAGCTTCGTCAGAACGATTCCGCTGACATCGGTCGCCTGTTTAAAGGCTTTGGCTTGAACCATTGCATTTTGACCCGTCGTCGCGTCAAGCGCAAGCAATACTTCATGCGGTGCTCCCGGAATTTCCCGTTCGATGACACGTTTTACTTTTTCAAGTTCATTCATTAAATTGACTTTGTTTTGCAGACGGCCGGCCGTATCGCAAATCAGGACATCGACACGGCGTGCTTTTGCGGCCTGGACAGCATCATAGATGACTGCCGCCGGATCCGATCCTTCTCCCTGACGGATGACCGGAACACCGGAACGTTCACCCCAGACTTGAAGTTGGTCGATTGCACCGGCCCGGAATGTATCGCCGGCTGCGAGCATTACCGTTTTGCCTTCGTTTTTCAGACGATTCGCCAGTTTACCGATTGTCGTCGTTTTCCCGACGCCGTTGACACCGACAAATAAGATCACATTGAGTTCATGACTGAGATCAAGTTCGGACTCTTCTTCTTCCACCAGCATGTTGGCGACAACTTCGACAAGTACGTCACGCACTTCTTTTGTATCCTTGACGTTTTTACGTTTGACTTCAATTTTTAACTTTTCGACAAGATCCATCGTCGTCGTGACACCGACATCGGCCTGAATCAATACTTCTTCCAACTCTTCGAAAAAATCTTCGTCGACTTCCCGGAAGCGGTAGACGAGATCATTGACGGCATTCGCCAGTCCGTCCCGTGTTTTCGTCAAACCTTCCGTAAACTTCGATGTCACTTCTTGTGTCGAAGTCGTCAACCGGTCTTTTAACTTTTTAAAGAAACTCATTTTTTTATCCCCTTTGGTTCTACTTCTTCGCTTAATGTCCGTCTCGCTTCTTCCAGTTTAACGGATAATACTTCGGAAATACCGTTTTGTTGCATCGTCACACCATACAGGACATCAGCTGACTCCATCGTTCCCTTACGGTGGGTGATGATGATGAACTGGGTCTCACGTGCCAGTTGATGAACGAACTCTCCGAATCGGGCGACGTTCGCCTCATCGAGGGCTGCTTCGACCTCATCAAGAACACAGAACGGAACCGGTCGTGTTTTTAAGATAGCAAACAATAAAGCAATCGCTGTCAGTGCTCGTTCTCCGCCCGACAACAAGGACAGGTTCTGTAACTTTTTACCGGGCGGTTTAGCCACGATATCAATACCGCTTGTCAACAGATCTGTAGGGTCGACGAGAATCAAGTCGGCTTCTCCGCCGCCAAACAGTTCGCGGAACGTTTCCCGGAAATGTTCCCGGACCGCTGTGTACGTCTGTTTGAACAGCCGGATGACTTCCCGGTCCATTTCTTCGATGACCGCATATAAATCGGTCTTCGCACTGACCAGATCGTCGCGTTGCGTGGACAGGAACGTAAAACGTTGATCGACTTCGGCAAACTCTTCAATCGCACCAAGATTGACAATCCCGATTTCCTCGAGTTGTCGTTTCAGAAGATGCAATTCTTCCTTTGCCTCCTCGAAAGAGATCGTCAGCGGTTGAATCAACTCGGCAACCAGCCCCATTTCTTCAAGTGTCTCATGACGGGTCTCAAGGCGTGTACTGAGCCGTCCCTGAGTAAGCCGGGCTTGATCGAGACGCTGTGTCGTTGCTTGCCGGGCTTCTGCCAGTTTCGCTTCCTGAATCCGTAACAGACGTAAGTTTTCTGCCGCCTGCTGAATTTCTGCCGTCACAAGCGTCAATTCGCGTTCGACTGAAGTTTGTTCCTGTTGCATCTGCGTTTTCTCAGTGTGCAGGGCATCAATCTTCGCTTCGTCGAATCCTTCCAGGACATGCTTCAAATCACGGCGTTTATGACTTCTTTCTAATTTTGCATGATTCAATGTCTCACGGAGGCGTGTTACCTCACGGTCGATTTGGTCATGTGTCATGCTGACCGTCCGTTCCTCAAGCAAGGCTTCCGCTTGCTGTTGCTTTAATTCTTCGACCGCAACTGCTCCGCGTGACTGTGCTTCCTTCAGTTGATCGATCGCTTGCCGCAATTCCGCTTGCCGGTTCGTTAACCGTTCCATGTCCTGCTCTGATGCCGCGATGATGGACTTCGCCTCTGCCGCTTGTTCAGCGAGACGGGTCAATTGACCGTCGTGGACCGATAATTCAGAAGATGTGACGGCTAGACTGCGCTTCGCATCCGTGTAGGCTTCGCGAACACTTTCCAACTGTGCTTGAACCAATTGAATATCACGGGTATTGGTTTCCAGCGAGCCGACGAGTTGTTGCATGGCTGTTTTCATTTCATCACGCCGACGCTCTTGTTCACGAATGACAGCTTGACCTTGTTTCAATCCCGCCTGCAACTCTTCCAGTTCACGGGATTGGCTGAAGAGCGGTGTTCCTTTTTTACGACTGCCTCCCGTCATCGATCCGCCGACGTTAACGACGTCACCCTCGAGCGTCACGATCCGGTAACGGTGTCCGGTGGAACGGGCGATGGCATTGGCTTGTTCAAGTGATTCGACAACGAGTGTCGTCCCAAGCAGATTATCTTTTAATTTCGTAAAGTCTTCCCGCGTCGTGACCAGTTGACTTGCGACACCGAGATATCCTGGCATCCCTGACACGCTTTGTTGAACGGAAGCACTCAGTTCCCGGCGCTGAATCGACGAGAGCGGCATAAATGTCGCACGCCCCGCATTCAGCCGGCGCAACTCTTGGATCAGTTTCCGTCCCGTCACATCGGTATCGACGACGACGTTTTGCATCGCGCCGCCCAGTGCGGTCTCAATCGCCGCCTCGAAGCGGGCGGGAACGGTGATCAGTTCCGCGACGGCACCGTGGATACCGGCAATCCGGTCCCGCTGTTTTAAGACGGTTTTGACGGCTCCGAAATAACCACTGTAGTCGGCTTTGACGGATTCCAGAAATTCAATCCGGTCTTCGGTCTTATCGCGGCGTCGGTGAAGGTCGATGATCGATTGTTCCATTTGGCGCAACGTCTCCTGTTGCTGGCGATGCTGGTCTTGCTGTGTCTTTTCTTCCTGACGCAATGTTTCCAAGCGATTCCGTAATTCTTCTACCTGTTCTGCAAGACGAATGGTTTCGGCTTCATACGTCGAACGATCCGTTTGTTTTGAGCCGACGTTTTCCGAAAAACTCCGTTGCTGCTCTTCGGCATGTAACAGATCTTGTTGCGCCCGATGGTATGCATTGGTCGTCGCTGCCAACCGGCTCGCTACTTCAAACGCTTCCGAACGCAATTGTTCGGCTTCTTTTTCAAAGTCCCGGTCGGAGTAAGATAAGGCGGCATCGGCTTGTTCCCGTTTTGCGACTGTTTGAAGGTACAATTGTTGTGTCTCTTGCTGTTGCTTCAGCACCGTCTGTTCTTCTTGTTCGATTTGTGCTACCCGTTGTTCTGCAACCGTTACTTCCTGTTCGAGACGCGCCTTCATTTCCGCTCCGTGCTTTTCCCTTTCTTTCGCCAGGTTTAAAGCCCCTTCGATTTCAACGAGTTTCGTCGATACGAGCCGCAGGCGGTCCTGCATTTCCGTTTCTAAGCGCCGCTTCTCTTCTAACGATGTTTCTTGTGTTTCCCTTGTCGCTATTGTTTCTTGCAACCGCTCCTGCTCCGCAAGCAGTTGGGCTTGGCAGGATTCGATTTCCGTCGACACGTCAGTGAGTTGCGTCATATACTGCTCGATTTCGGTCGCAATGATTCCCCGTTCCAAGAAGTCATACCGTTCACGGGCTACTAAAAATTCTTTTGCCAGTGACGCTTGTTCCCGTAACGGCTCAATTCGTCCACCCAGTTCGTACAGAATATCATCGACACGGGAAAGATTTGTTTCTGTATCCGTCAGCTTTCTTTCGGCTTGTTTTTTACGGTTCCGGTATTTCAAAACACCGGCTGCCTCTTCGATGACAGAGCGCCGTTCTTCCGGTTTCCCGGAAATGACTTGTTCGACCCGTCCTTGACCGATGATGGCAAACGCATCGCGGGACAACCCGGTATCCATGAATAAATCAAGCACGTCTTTTAAACGACACGGTTTTTTATTTAAGAAGTAATCACTGTCTCCGTTTCGCGTGACACGCCGCGTTACATTGATTTCTTGATACGGCAAAGCGACCGTCCCCGATTCATTGTCGAGCACAAGGGTGACTTCCGCAAATTGTTTCCGATGTTCCGAGATACTTCCGGCAAAGATGACATCTTCCATCTTCGCACCACGTAATGATTTAGCCGACTGCTCACCGAGCACCCAACGCACTGCATCCGATATATTGGACTTCCCGCTGCCATTTGGTCCGACGACAGCCGTGACTCCCGGAAGGAAGTCGAGCTCCGTCCGACTAGCAAATGACTTGAAGCCATTGATTTCAATTCGTTTTAAGTACATCTTGACCACCCATATGTTTAAATTTCTTTTTGATTTTCTTTTAGTTTACCATAGCCGAAAGGTCTACAAAATGGTAGCTTTTATGGTAATGTTAGGCTTAAAGAGATGAAGAGGAGATTTTAAGACATGACAATTGAACAAATGATCGTAGAGATCCTGGATAAATTGAACATCATTAACAAAGGCGTCATCAAGGCGGAACAATTCGACGGAACAAAAAATGACGATTTAAAAGAGATTTATGATTTCGTCATGATGCGTGAGTCGTTGACATTGGCAGAAGTCGATGCCATCGTCGATGAACTGAAATCACTGAAAACTGTTTAAGATTCCTCACAAAAAGGCACTCCATTTTGAAATGGGTGCCTTTTTTCATGTCAAAAGCTGTTTTTCAGTTCAAGCAAGGCTTGTTTGGCAGCTTGCTGTTCTGCTTCTTTTTTCGAGCGGCCGGTCCCGATGCCTTCCAGCTTATCCGCGATGTGCACGCGTGAAATAAACTCCCGACTGTGTGCCGGTCCGCGTTCTTCGATGATTTCATACTCGATTTGTCCCAGTCCGACCCGCTGGATTGCTTCTTGGAGCTGACTTTTAAAATCAGTTTGTTCTTCAAAAAATCCAGACGCCACTTTCGGAAAAACCGCTTCGGCGAGGAATCGTTCTGCAGCTTCAATCCCTTGATCGAGGTATAAGGCACCGATGAAGGCTTCAAATACATCCGCGAGTAGTGCCGGACGATTTCTTCCCCCTGTCAGTTCCTCTCCTTTACCAAGTAGAATCATTTCAGAAAACTCATAATGATTCGCGAACTGGACCAGTGACGGCTCACAGACGATGGCCGCACGCAGCTTTGTTAATTCCCCCTCGGAACGTTCCGGGTAGTGTTGAAAGAGATAACGGGAGACTGTCAATTCAAGTACCGCGTCACCCAGAAATTCAAGACGTTCATTATCCCCGTCTGATTCACGCTGCTCATTCACAAACGAAGAATGTGTAAATGCTTGTTTTAATAGTTCTACATTCGCAAAATGAATATCCAGCCGTTCCTGGAGCTGTCCGAACTTCTGTTCAATTTGCGCCAAAGCCCGTGAGTCTTTGCGTCGCTTTACATAGGGTCCTTTTCGGACACGACGTCCTTTTTGATTTGTCATAATGCCTCCTAAACAGCTAAATCCCACCGCAAATACGCGGTGGGTTCAGCTTCATATATTAGACTTGTGTTTCGATGTAGCTAACGACATCGCCGACTGTTTTTAAGTTTTCTGCTTGGTCATCTTCGATTGTGATTTCGAATTTATCTTCGAGATCCATGACGAGTTCCATGACTTCAAGTGAATCTGCTCCGAGATCGTCTTTAAACGATTTGTCGAGTGTGATTTCACTCTGTTCTTTCCCTAACTTCTCTGCGATTGCTTCTTGCACGTCTACTAAAATTTGTTCTTTTGTCATTTTAAAATCCCTCCATGAGTTGAGTATATAAGATGATTGCCAATTTGGCAAAGTACTACCACAGTTCACTTACATTGTCATGCCGCCATCGACTGCCAAAGTTTGACCAGTGATGTAACGGGCATTGTCTGATGCGATGAAACTGACGAGCGATGCGATATCGTCCGTCTGACCAAATCGTTTTAACGGAATTTGATCGAGCGTCTGATTACGTTGCGCTTCTGTCAATTCATCCGTCATATCGGTTTCAATGAAACCGGGACAAATCGCATTTGCCGTAACGCCTTTACTTGCCAGTTCACGTGCGACCGACTTCGTAAATCCGATCAGTCCCGCTTTCGCCGCTACATAGTTAGCTTGACCGGGATTACCGGTAATGCCGACGACGGAAGCAATATTGATGATGCGACCGCTCGTTTTTAATAATGGCCGCGTCGCCGCTTGTGTCACAAGAAACGCACCTTTTAAATTGGTGTTTAGAACCGCATCGAAATCTGCTTCTTTCATTCGCATTAACAGACCGTCACGCGTGATTCCGGCATTGTTGACGACACAATCCAACTGACCGTAAGTATCGAGTGCCGTTTTCAGCAATGCCTTGACTTGCTCGGCATCAGCCACGTCTGCCTGGACGGCGATGGCCTCACCGCCCGCATCGACGATAGCCGAAACAACTTCTTCTGCTTTTGCTGTATTCCCGGCGTAGTTCACGACGATCCGGAATCCGTCTGCCGCCAACCGTTTGGCGATAGCGGCTCCGATTCCACGTGAGGCGCCTGTGACGAGTGCTACCTTATTCAACGAATCGCCTCCGCTTCCAATTGTTCAAGTGTCGTGATGCTGACAATCTTGACGTCTTTTTTAATCCGCTTGACGAGACCGCTGAGCGGTGACGAAGGACCGAATTCAATGAATGTATCCGCACCTTCTGCAATCAATTTTTCCACACAGGCTTCAAAACGAACCGGTGAATACAATTGTTGGACAAGTAAACGGATCAACTCATCCGGCTGATCGTGGAAATCACTGTCGACATTCGAGATGAATTTCGTTTTTGCCGCCTGGAATGGTGAAGAAACTAAGATATCTTCGAACCGTGAGGCAAACGGTGTCATTAACGACGAGTGGAATGCTCCTGATACATCAAGCGGCAGGACACGTTTCGCGCCCAACTCTTTTAATTTCGCAGTCGCCGTCTCGACAGCTGCAACTTGTCCTGAAATCACGAATTGTCCGGGACAGTTGTAATTGGCGATTTGAACGATTTCTCCCGTTGCCGCAATGGACTCGACAGCATGATGGGCTGCTTCGACGTCGTTTAAACCGATGACAGCTGCCATCGTCCCGCCCGTCACTTGATTCATCAGATTTCCTCGTTCGCGTACGAGATAAACTGCTTCACTTGCCGTTAAGACAGATGCGGCAACGAGTGCACTGTACTCTCCGACGCTATGTCCGAGTACGAAGTCCGGCCGATGACCAAGCGCCGCATAACGATTCGCAAGCAACGTACTGTGTGCAACGATGGCAGGTTGTGCGATTTCCGTCGGTTTCAAATCTTCTTTTGTCCCTGTCGTCAACAGATCCGTTAAATCAAGACCAATCCGTGTCCCGAGGTCCATCAATGCTTGACGTGACTCTTCATGATGGAGAAGTGTTTGTCCCATTCCTGGCATTTGTGATCCTTGACCTGGGAACATCCAAACCGTTTTACCCATCCGTCTCACCCCTTTAGATTTCTTTCGTTTTTTTTGCCTCGATGATTTTTGTAACTACCTGCTGTTCGACCATCTGCTCTGCTTGTACCAACGCCCTGCTGAACGCGTAGGCATTACTCGAACCGTGGGCTTTGATGACCGGAGCGGCAATCCCGAATAATCCGGCTCCGCCGTATTCTTCATAAGCAAGCAGTTGTTTCATTTTTTTCAACTTCGGTTTTAAAATCAAAGCCGCGATTTTTGAACTGAATGAACTCATGAATTGTTCTTTCATGACGCCCATGATCATACTGGCGGCGCCTTCTGTACTCTTTAACAGCGTGTTTCCGGCGAAGCCTTCCGTCACGATGACATCCACTTCCCCGCTCATCGCTTCTCGCGCTTCGACATTCCCAACAAAATGGATGGGCGCGGTCTCAAGCAGAGGATAGGTCTCTTTCGTCAGGGCATTCCCTTTACCGGCTTCTGATCCGATATTCAGCAAGGCCACTTTCGGTTGTTTGATTCCTCTGACTTGTTCTGCGTAGACCGACCCCATGATCGCATAATCCAAAAGATGTTCGGCTTTTGCGTCTGGATTGGCACCGACATCTAAGATGACGACCCCTTTTCCATTTCGTGTCGGGAACGTCGGCGCTAATGCCGGACGGTCAATCCCTTCAATCCGACCAATCACGAACAATCCGGCTGTCATGAGTGCACCCGTGTTGCCTGCTGAAATCAAAGCATCTGCTTCATTTGATTTCACCAGGTTTGCAGCCACCACGAGTGAGCTGTCTTTCTTGCGACGGATTGCTCGGACCGGTTCGTCTTCTCCGGTAATGACGGATGCGGCGTGAACGATTTTCACACGTGGATCCTTGATATCATACGAACGTAATTTCAATTCGTCGCCGACCAGACGGATTTCAATCTGTTCCGTCGGACGCTCCGCTAAAAATTGAACGACTCCTTCTACGATGGCGCGTGGAGCATGATCTCCTCCCATTGCGTCTACTGCTAAAATCATTTTGACTCCTCCTTACTACTTCGATACACCGTAAATTCACCGATGAACACACACTCATCGCCGACAAAACTCTCGACGTTGATGTCCGATCGGCCATCCTGCCGGTGCGAACTGACGAATGCTTTTGCCACGACACGTTCACCGACGTGAACGGACCGTGTAAACTGGACGTTGGCTTTTGTCGTCAAAGCCAGTTCATCATCAATCAAGGCGATGGCTAATGAATTGGCTTGGGCAAACAAAATATGTCCGCGGGCAATGGCATTTCGGCTGAACGCGTGTTCCGGTAGGATTTCTAAAATCGAAATCGCCGATGTATCTAGTTTCAGGTCAATCATATCACCAATGACTTCATTTTCAGTCAATGTACGCACATCATCTAGCCGTTCCGTCGCGACGTGTTTAATCCGTTCACGTAATTCCGGAATCTTCATTTCCATCCGGTCCAGTCGAATGGTCTGGATACTGACATTGAAATGAGTGGCTAATGCTTCATCCGTAATGAACGGATTTTGTTCAATTGTATGCTGTAGTTCAGTTTGTCGCTCTTTTTTAGGTACCCGCATGTACGTTCCTCCCACAAGAAGGATAACTACCATTATTACCTGGTACTAATAGTAGTATATATCCCTTGTTGTTCACTTTCAAGTATTATTCGATTCTTTCTCCGTCCAGCAGTCCCTGCTGTTCGATATATCGGCGTAAAACCGCGTACTCCGGGTGTTGCCAAAAGGCATCGGAACGGAGCAGACGAACCGCATCGTTTCGCGCCGTCTCCATCACCTGGATGTCGAGTGCCGGATCGGTCAACACAAATCGTGGCAAGCCGCTTTGTTCGGTCCCAAAAAAGTTTCCGGCTCCGCGTAACTCAAGATCCTTTTCTGCCAACTTAAATCCGTCGTTCGTTTCCGTCATCGTTTTAATCCGTTCTTTTCCGGTATCGGAAGACGGATCGGCGATCAAGATACAAAAAGACTGGGCTGCGCCCCGACCGACACGGCCGCGCAACTGGTGTAATTGTGCCAGTCCAAACCGTTCCGCGTCGTAAATGACGATGATCGATGCGTTCGGAACGTTGACGCCGACTTCAACGACGGTCGTCGAGACGAGAACTTGGACTTGATTTTCCTTAAAGGCCTGCATGACGTCGTCTTTTTCGGACGAACTGAGCCGACCGTGCATCAATCCGACACGTTGTGCGGAAAACCGTTCCGTCAAAAGCACGTGCAGTTCAATGGCATTTTGAACATCAAGCGATTCAGATTCCTCAATCAGTGGCGTGATGACATACGCTTGATGACCGAGCAGCAACTCTTTTTCGACAAAACCAAATACACGATCAATCTGTTCCGGTTTTGCCCAGTAAGTTTCAATCTCTTTTCTGCCTGCTGGCATCTCGTCAATGATTGAGACATCCATATCTCCAAACACGGAAATCGCTAACGTCCGCGGAATCGGTGTTGCCGTCATGTAAAGAACATCTGCCTGTTCTGCTTTCGCCCGCAGGCGTTTTCGTTGTTCGACTCCAAACCGGTGTTGTTCATCCGTGATGACGAGATGAAGGTCCTTGAAGACGACCGTATCTTGAATCAAGGCATGGGTCCCGACCAATACATCGATTTTCCCTTGCCGTAACGCTTCCAGCAGAAGGAGCCGGCTTTTTCCTTTGACGGAACTCGTCAATAATCCGACTTTAATGCCGAGCGGCTCGAGGAGCGGTGCAAGCGAAGAGGCATGCTGTTCCGCTAAAATTTCCGTCGGCACCATCAAGGCCCCTTGTTTATTCGCACGGACCGCTGCAAAGAGGGCAATCGCCGCCACGACCGTTTTTCCGCTTCCAACGTCTCCTTGGAGAAGCCGGTTCATCCGTTCCGGTCGATGCATATCAGCCAAAATTTCGTCCGTCACCCGCTTTTGTGCTCCGGTGAGCGGAAACGGTAACGTGGCAATGAATTGATCGATTTCTTGCTGGAACAACGGTAAAGCAAGACCTTGTCCCTTTCGTTTCCCGAGGCGTAACGTCTGTAACTTCAGTTGGAAGTAGAGACATTCTTCATAGACATAACTTCTCCGTGCAGTCGTCAAATCTTGCCGGGTTGTCGGGAAGTGCAACCGGCGCAACATCGTCATCCGGTCCAGCAGTCGATATGTCTTACGAATGTTCTCCGGAATTCGTTCCTCGAGCGCTTCGCATTCGGCAAAAGCCAGTTCGACGACCCGCCGGAACGTCTTCATCCGCATGTCCCCTGTGAGCGAATAGACCGGTGTCAATTCCCCTTCAATCGCTCCGAATTGTAATTCTGTCGCTGAGATCGTCATCCGGTGTAAATCCCATTTGCCGCTGACCGTCACTTCTTCTCCGAGTTTCAACTGATCTTTATAAAAGGCACGGTTGAACATCGTCACAGTGACGCTGTAACGGTCTTCGACAAGCAGACGGAACGTGAGTCGGTTTTTTCCTTTTCCGTAATACCGGACAAGCGCTTCCGATTGAACCTGTCCTGTGAATTTCACCTTGTCTTCATGGATTGCCTCTGTCAGACTGCCGGTCACAAAATCGTCATAACGAAACGGGACGTGCTCAAGCACGTCCGCAATCGTCAGCATATCCATTTCTTCGAGTTTACGGGCTAAATCGCGCCCGACTCCTTTTAAGGCGGTTACTTTATTTGATGGATTCATTCGAGAGTTCCCCAAAGATTTTTGATTCGAGCCAACGCCCTGTCGGTGTGTTGGCGAGTCCGCCTTTCGCGGTTTCCCGTAAGGCGGACGGCATCATTTGACCGATTTCATACATCGCTCCGATGACTTCGTCACACGGAATCCGTGACGTGATACCGGCTAACGCCATATCGGCTGCAACAAGCGCGTTCGCTCCGCCCATGGCATTTCGTTTCACACATGGTACTTCAACAAGTCCGGCAACCGGATCGCAGACGAGTCCGAGCATGTTCTTAAGGGCAATCGCAAACGCGTGGGCCGATTGATCAGGTGTTCCACTTGCCATTTCAACGATTGCCGCCGCTGCCATGGCAGTTGCCGAACCGACTTCCGCCTGACATCCGCCTGCCGCGCCGGAAATGGACGCGTTGTTCGCTACAACAAAACCGAACGCACCGGATGTAAACAGGAAGCGCAGCATCTGTTCGCGACTCGGATTCAAACGTTCCCGAACTGCGAATAACGTTCCCGGAACGACGCCTGCACTACCGGCTGTCGGTGTGGCACAGATTTTTCCCATGGCCGCATTGACTTCATTTGTGCCAATCGCCTTGCTGACGGCGTCTAACAACAGATCGCCGGATAATCCTCGCCCGCTTGCCCGGTATCGCTGTAACAACACAGCATCGCCACCGGTCAGACCAGTAACCGATTCGACACCATCTCCTGTCAGTGACCGTTCGACTGCTGCTTCCATGACTTCAAGATTCCGTTCCATCATCCCGAGGACTTCATCACGTTCGAGGTGCCGGACCGTCATTTCCTGTTCAATCATGATTTCTGAAATCGGTACATTTTTTTCAGTCGCCAGTGCGACGAGTTCTTTTACGGATTTAAACATCTCTTCACTCTCCCATCATGACAGAACGCTCGACTTGTGGTAAACGGTTGATTTCTTCGAGTACAGCAGTCGGCATGCGGTCGTCGATTTCGATCGCCATTAATGCCTGCTTGCCTTTTTCGTGCCGCGATACTTCCATGTGACCGATGTTGATTTCATAATCGGCCAAAATACTTGTGACGGCTGCGATGGCCCCAAAGCGGTCATGGTGCAGGACGATCAGGGCCGGTCCACCGCCTGACAGCTTCAATGGTACTCCGTTCAACTCAGTAATCTCAATCGTTCCCCCACCGATTGAAATGCCTACGAGTTCAAACTCCGCCTGTCCATCCGTCAAATGAACACGTGCCGTATTCGGATGATCCGTCAATGCCTCACTCGTTTCAAAATGAATCCGGATTCCTTTTTGTTCCGCAATTTTAATTGATTCCGGAATCCGGTCGTCAAACGTATCATAGCCGAGGACACCGCCGATAATGGCGACGTCCGTTCCGTGTCCCCGGTAAGTGTCTGCAAATGACCCATAAAACGTAATCGTAATATCCGTCGGCTGTTCGCCAAACAATTTCCCCGCCATCAATCCAATCCGTGCTGCCCCCGCCGTATGCGAACTGGATGGTCCGACCATGATTGGACCGATGATATCAAATACACTCCGATACTTCATCTTCTTTTCCCCTCTCTTTCAACTAAACAAAAATCCCACCTCTATTATCGCAGATGGTGGGATATGTGAAAAGGTACGTTCACGTTTTATATTATTCGACGCTTAAGATATACGAGTAGAGCGGTTGTTTTCCGTCATGGACTTCTACTTCCGCTTCCGGATTGATGGATTCGATGTAAGCGACAAGTTCGTCAACTTCTTCTTGTGCCACTCCTTCACCAAACAGGACCGTGATGATTTCATCTTCGTCTGTCACAAGTGTATCCACGAGTTTCTTGACAGCCCCGAGGCTCGAATGATCCGTTGCGATGATTTGTTTTTCGGCAATCGCCATATGATCGTCTTTTTTAATCTCGACACCATCGATGCTTGTATCGCGGACGGCATATGTGACTTGACCGGATTTAACGGCTGCGATTGCATCCATCATGTGCCGCTCGTTCTCTTCGACCGTCGCTTCCGGATTGTAGACGATCGTTGCCGCCAATCCTTGAGGAACGGTCTTCGATTTCACGACCGTCACACCACAAGAAGCAACTGATGCCGCTTGTTCTGCTGCCATGATGATATTCGAGTTGTTCGGATACACGTAGACGTGTTCCGCATGGGCATCTTCAATTGCTTTGACGATGTCTTCCGTTGACGGGTTCATCGTTTGTCCGCCTTCGATGACGATACTGACGCCAAGTGATTTAAAGAGTTCGCTGATTCCTTCACCCATTGCTACCGTTACAAGCGCTGACTGGGCTTTTGCTTTTGTCGCAACCGGAGCCGCCACTTGATTGACGCCTTCTTCTTCGAGGATCGTCGAGTGCTGTTGACGCATGTTTTCAATCTTGACGGCAACAAGTTCACCAAAACGTTGACCTTTCGTGATGACTTCACCCGGTGTTTCCACGTGAACATGAACCTTTAGTAACTCTTCGTCTGCAACGACGAGTAATGAATCACCGAATTCCGCGAGTTCGTTCCGGAATGCTTCTTCACTGAACGGCGTATCTGCTAATTTATCGTCTTGGAAACGCACCATGATTTCCGTGCAGTAACCGTAATGAATTTCTTCCGTCGACATGAAGCTTTGAGCCGATTTGTGATGCTCTGCTTCGACGAGTGCTTCCATGACAGGCACATGCGGTTTCTCAAGCTCTTTCCCTTCGAGTGTCGCAAGGAATCCTTCATAGATACAAACCAGTCCTTGACCACCGGAATCGACGACGCCGACTTCTTTAAGTACAGGTAACAGGTCCGGTGTGCCTTCGAGTGACACTTTTGAAGCTTCAACGACACCGCGCATCAGTTCGAGTAAATCCGTTGTTGTCTCGGACTGGGCGATCGCTGCGACAGCTGTCTCGCGTGCTACCGTCAAAATCGTTCCTTCAACCGGTTTCATGACTGCTTTATATGCTGTGTCGACCCCTTTTTGTAAGGCATCTGCGAATTCCTTTGTATCAATCGCATCTTTTCCTTCGATTGATTTTGAGAAACCACGGAACAATTGGCTTAAGATAACGCCTGAGTTTCCGCGCGCTCCCATTAAAAGACCTCGTGCAAAGACCGTGGCAACTTCTGAGACCGAGTCTGTTGTTGTTTTGGCTGCTTCTTTTGAACCCGACGTCATCGTCAAATTCATGTTTGTTCCCGTGTCACCATCTGGGACCGGGAAAACGTTCAGCGAATCGACAAAATCCGCATTTTGATAGAGATTCGCTGCGCCATTCTGAATCATCTTGACCAGTTGCGCTCCTGTTAAACGATCTACACTCACTAAAGTTTCCTCCTCTATTCCCGCCTTAGACATTCGTCAAGCGGACTCCTTGGACAAAAATATTTACAGATGTCACTTCTAAACCAAGTGCCTGGCTGAGTGAATATTTCACACGGCTCTGGACGTTGTTTGCGACTTCTGAGATTTTCGTACCGTAACTAACAATGATATGCATATCGATGTGAACTTGTTCCGATACCTGACGTACGATGACACCGCGTGCAAAGTTTTCGCGTTTCAGCAGTTCAGCCAGCCCGTCTTTGATTTGTGACTGGGACGCCATACCAACGACACCAAAACATTCCATCGCCGCTCCGCCTGCAAGTTGCGCAACGACATCGTTGTCTACATCAATTTTTCCATAGGTCGTTTTCATCTCGATCGCCACCTGAGTAGCCCCCTTTGTTAATTGTGTTCTTCCCATAATTCTACTATAAGGACCTACTATTGAAAAGTCGCCGTACTGACTATACAATGAATATGTGAAAAATAGTAGCGGTCAAATGAACTTTTACCATCATCCTCATTCATTATTTTAAATTTTGAGGTTGTCTGTCAAGTTTTTTTCTTGTCAGCTACTTTTTTTATGTTGCAACCGTCTTAACAGCATGATAAGATAGCAAAGTGTCTATTAGGACGAACGCAAAACAACATAAAAGGAGGCGGAACACATGGCACGTAAATGCTACGTTACTGGGAAATCGCCGAAGTCGGGAAACAACCGTTCACACGCATTGAACAAAACGAAACGCACTTGGGGAATCAACGTACAAAAAGTACGTATTCTCGTTGACGGTAAACCTAAAAAGGTTTGGGTTTCAGCTCGAGCGCTCAAATCAGGTAAAGTCGAACGCGTATAAGGCGCAGTAACCGGATGGGAATCTTCCCTTCCGGTTCTTTTTTTGTCCTTTTTTTATTTTTCTTATAAACTAATTGTCCGAATAATTGAAAACGCTTACAATAAGTGAGCAGTTATTTTTTTCAAGGGGGAAGGGTCAGACATGCAGTTAAAAAGAGAAATGACAAGCCGGCATCTCTTCATGATTTCACTCGGAGGGATTATCGGTACGGGACTGTTCCTCGGTTCCGGATTAACGATTTCGCAAGCAGGACCGCTCGGGGCGGTCCTCATTTACATCGTGGGTGGGACCATTATGTATCTGACAATGTTATGTTTAGGAGAGATGGCTGTCCATATGCCGGTTTCCGGATCATTTCAAACGTATACGACACGTTTCATCGGACCGGGTATCGGATTTGCCGTCGGCTGGATTTACTGGCTCGGATGGGCCGTGACGGTGGCACTTGAAATCACGGCAGCCGGAAGTCTGATGGATCGGTGGTTTCCGAACACCCCTATCGTCATCTGGTGTGCCATCTTCACCGTCATTTTATTCGGACTTAACGCCGTATCTGCCAAAGCCTTTGGGGAGGCTGAATTCTGGTTCTCGAGCCTGAAAGTCCTGGCCATTCTATTTTTCATCGCGCTCGGGGGAGCGGCTTGGTTTGGCTGGATTGATATGACGGCAGCACGCCCGGAAAGTTTATTCGCCAACTTTACTTCAAACGGATTGTTCCCGAACGGTGCGCTCGGAGTCTTGACGACGATGATCGCCGTCAACTTCGCATTCCAGGGGACGGAACTGATCGGGGTTGCGGCCGGAGAGTCGAACGATCCCGAAAAATCGATTCCGAAAGCGATCCGCAATACGGTTTGGCGGACGTTCATCTTTTTTGTTCTTTCGATTACAATCGTCGGCGCCTTGATTCCTTATGAAACAGCCGGCGGTATCAGCAGTCCGTTCATCATGGTCTTTGATGCGATCGGGATTCCGTACGCGGCCGATTTGATGAACATCGTCGTTCTGACTGCCTTATTGTCGGTCGGGAACTCGGGATTATACGCTGCTACCCGGATGTTATGGTCGATGTCTCAAGAAGGCATGATTTCGAAAAAACTTGCGATCGTCAACTCGCGTGGTGTACCGATGCGGGCGTTATGTTTTACGATGCTGTTTGCGATGTTATCGCTTCTGACCGCCTTTTTCGCGGAAGATACCGTCTTCATCTGGTTGTTGTCACTAGCAGGACTCGGTGCACAAGTCGGATGGATTTCAATTTCCGCTTCGCAGATTGCGTTCCGTCGTCAATTCATCAAAAACGGGCATGCTGTCAGTGAATTAAAATTCAAGACACCGTTCTTCCCGGTCTTGCCGATCATCTCGTTTTCTCTGAATATGCTCGTATTGATCAGCTTGGCGTTTCAGGCGGATCAACGGATTGCGCTGTATATCGGTGTTCCGTTCTTCCTCTTGACATGGGGTTGTTACCATCTGTTCGTCAAAGGAAAACATATTGCAGCTCAAACCGAGCGTCAGGCAGCCAGTTCCACGTTAGAATCTTGAACTGCCTCCACCTACAGAATCCTAAAAAAGCGTGTTCGTTAGGCAATCCTAACGAACACGCTTTTTCAATGGTCCGACAAACTCCGTAATGCGATAACTTCACCTGTGTGCACCGTCACTTTTGCCGGTCCCTGATTCGTCCATTCATTGCTGACGGTCAACGATCCGCCGACCGGGACATCGTGTTGTGTCAACGGATACTTGACCCTTTGGAGCGTCAAACGCGTCGGGACGAGCGGAATGAAGGACAGATAATGATACTGGTCTGCTTTGATGTCATACTGTCCCTGTTGCAGGAAACGGATCTCTTCCCGCTTCGTCATCAAACGGACGAGCGGGAATTGCTTTAACAGATAGACATTTTGAAGCGTCATATCCAGTCGTCCGCCGGTCGCACCGAATACCAGCACTTCCGTTGCTTCATAATGTTGACTGACGTAACGTAATGCCAGTTCCAAATCGGTCTCATCCTTTTCAGCCGGATGAATGATTGCCCCTTCCGGTTTGTATCCGAGCGAATCAAAGTCACCGATGGCCAAGTCAAAAGCGAGACCTTGTTGCGCCAATACGGTGACCCCGCCGTCGACAGCAATGACAACCGGCTTCTCCTCCATAAACGGTTGTAAGGATGGAATGTCTTCCGCCGGACCGGCTGCTACAATCACGACCCGCATCAGACACCTCGTGCCGAATAACGAAGAAGCCGTGGCGCCGTCGTAAACAGGAGCCCTGCGACAATACCGCATAACAGATAGGACGGAACCATATACGTCGCGTTATAGATCAAGGAATACGGAACGACCGGACCTTCCGCATATTCAGCAAAGAAGACGATTCCGCTGATGACGTGACAGACATAACGTAAGCCCGCACCTAACAATGTCGCACCTAATACAATCGCCATCAAACGGCCGTTCTTCCCGGCTGCTGCTGCTTTTTTAACTTGACGGGCAAACAGTCCGCTCAGTCCGACGACTCCGAACGCAATCGTATAATCGAGTAACGGCTGAACGACCGTCAGAATTTGTGGAGCGAACATCAGTTGGATTGTTCCAACGAGTGCTCCCGTCACGACCCCACCGACAACGCCGTGACGAAACGCCATGACGAAAATCGGTAACATTGCCAAACTGATGGAACCTCCTTGAGGCATTTTAAACGGGATCAATAAATCGAACACCACACCAAGACTTGCAAAGATTGCAATTTCCATTAACATTTGTAGCCGTTTCATCCTTTTTTCCTCCTAAAAATAAAATCGCAGGACGGCAAAAAGACAGTACGACGAACGCCGTACTGCCTGCGTGCGCCACATCCCTACGTCCGTCTGAACGGAACAGGTTCGAAGGGTTAAAGTCCAATCACTTCTCTCAGCCGCTTGACGCGACACCCCTTGCGGTCTTCATTCAATTTTGATTCTGCTCTTATTATACGTGAGCGGCATTCCGAATACTAGTGATTGCTTCTGAATAATCCGGCGCATTATAAATCGCCGAACCTGCGACCAAAACATTTGCACCGTTTTCGATACATAATTTGGCCGTCTCTGCGTTGACTCCGCCATCGATTTCAATCTCAAACGATAGATCATATTCCGCTTTCAGCGCAGCCAGTTGACTTAATTTCTTCATGACACCCGGAATAAAGGCTTGACCACCGAAACCTGGATTGACCGTCATCAACAACACCATATCGACTTCTTCCAGCACGTGTTCAATCATCGAAAGTGGTGTATGCGGATTGAGCACGACGCCCGCTTTCGCACCGGCTGCTTTGATCTGTTGCAGGACACGGTGGACGTGATTCGTTGCCTCGACGTGGAATGTCACGATATCAGCCCCTGCTTCAACGAATGCTTCGACAAAGTTTTCCGGACGGTCAATCATTAAATGCACATCCAAAATCATGTCTGTTTTTTGACGTAAACTGCTTAAGACAGGAAGTCCGAATGAGATATTCGGAACAAATTGACCGTCCATGACATCAAAATGAATGTAGTCGGCACCTGCCGCTTCTACTGCTTTGACATCCCGCTCTAAATTTGCAAAATCCGCTGATAAGATTGATGGGGCGATTTTAATCATGTTAATACCTCCGTGTCCGATTCTTGATTTCCTCTACAAACATACCATAATTCGTATACCGCGAACTCATGATTTCATGTGCCTCGACAGCCTGCTTAACGGCACAACCGGGCTCATTCAGATGCAGGCAGCCGCGGTATTTGCAATCATCCTGTAAAGCAACGAATTCAGGAAAACACCAACGTAACTCTTCCAGTTCCATTTCATGCGGAAAATCGAGATTCGAAAATCCCGGAGTATCCGCAATTAATCCATCACCGAGCGGCATCAGGGTCACGTGGCGGGTCGTATGGCGTCCGCGTCCAAGTGCCTTCGAGATATGACTTGTTTCCAGTGCCAATGAAGGTTCTAAAGCATTCAGCAACGAACTTTTTCCTACACCGGACTGTCCGGCCAGGACACTCGTTTTATCTTTCAGCAACGGACGGACGGATTCGACTCCGGTCAAGGTCTCACTTGACGTTTCGATGACCTGGTAGCCGATTGTCCGGTAGGCAGCAATCGCTTCGGATACATGCTGTTCGGCTTCTCCTTGCAGCAAGTCCATCTTCGTCAAGATAATGATCGGTTGAATCTCTTTTGCTTCGATCAGTACCAAAAACCGATCGAGAAGATGGGCAGAAAAATCAGGTTCTGCTGCTGAAACAACCAACAATGCTTGATCAATGTTGGCAACCGGCGGGCGAACGAGGAAGTTTTGACGGTCCTTTACTTCCAGGATATATCCGGTCTCACTTTCAATGTGTAGAACGACTTCATCCCCAACAACCGGGCTGATGCCCCGTTTTCTGAAATTACCGCGTGCCCGTGAACGAATCTCGCCTTGAGGTGTCATGACATCATAAAATCCACCCTGAAGCCGAATGATCGTTCCTTCCCGATTGTCTTCAATTCGATTTTCTGCCATCCTATGCCCTCCTTTGTCAGGATCAACTTCCTGCTCATTATTCTTGTGATTTTGCCTGATTGTACGTAATCGTCTTCGCCCGGTAAACTTCGTCATCTTTATAGATGGTGATCTTACCTTCTTCTCCCGGATCAATCGTTAATGGAACATCAAACGTTTCGTCCTGATCGATCGATTCTTCGATGACCGTCCGTTTCCCTTTGGCATCTTCCGTCTCAATCCGGACGAGTTGACGTGGAGCGGGCTCGTCTTCTTCACTGACGCCATCATATACGACTTTTTCAGGGAACGTCGCTGTGACGGTTTTTTCTTCCTCTCCCCGTGAAATAAAGACCGTGACGGAATCATTCGGCTCGACTTGCGCACCGGCTTGCGGATATTGACGAATGACTTGATCAAGAGCGACGTCGCTCGAAAACTCTTGCTCAAAAGTGCCGTCGAGTCCCATCTCATCGAGGTAGGCTTTCGCTTCTGTACTCGATAAGTCCGTCAAGTCTTTCAGGACAAACGCCGGCGATCCATTTGAGACCGTGATGGTGATCATCTGTTCCTTCGCAATGACTTCCGTTCCTGCTGAAATCGACTGTCGGATGACGTTCCCGCGTTTGATGTCTTCGGATTCTTCCCGTTCAACGTCGACTTTTTCAAACCCGCTGTCCTTCAAGATGGCGATTGCTTTTTTCTCTGTCTCATCCGAAACATCCGGTACTTCGACCGGATCACTGCCAGTCGAGACAATCAAATCCACCGTCGATCCTTTTTTGACGGTCGCTTGTTCGCGAGGAGACTGACTGATGACGGCCCCTTCTTCGACCGTATCACTTGAGCGTTCAGTCGATTCCACAATGAACCCCATTTTTTCAAGCTTCGTTTCCGCCTCGTCGGCGTCCTTGCCTGTTACATCCGGAACGACGACAGTTGGGTCTGGCCACATGGCAAAAGTCGTGGCAGCTCCACCGATTAGGACTACCAATAATAAAATGATCCACCATGCGCGTTTCTTTTTTTTCTCGGGTTTAGGCAGAACGGTCGCGACATTCGGAACCGGTGCGGTTTGTTCGAGTTCTTCTGATGGCAACGATACGGGACTAAGCACCATCGTTTTTTCCATCAGATCGTCACCGCGAATTCCTTCGTTCGCCCGTTCGGCTGACATCGCCGTCACCATATCTTCTTTAAAGGCAGCGACCGTTTGTTGCCGGTCGTGCGGTGCTTTAGAGAGCGCCTGCATGATGCAATTTTCTAAAGCTTGCGGTACGGCCGGATTCAATGCGGTCGGACGGCGGGCGGTATCTTGCAGATGCTTCAGGGCAACCGCCACCGGTGAATCGCCTTCAAACGGAACCTGTCCCGTCACGAGTTCATATAACACTGCTCCAAGTGAATAGATATCTGATTTTTCATCCGCAAATTTCCCTTTTGCCTGTTCCGGCGAAAAATAATGAACGGACCCAAGTACTGACATCGTATGGGTAAGGGTCGCATTCGACATCGCGACCGCAATTCCGAAATCTGTCACCTTGACGGTTCCATCCTCACGAATCAACATATTTTGGGGTTTGATATCCCGGTGGATGATCCGGTGGGCATGGGCATGATCGATCGCATCACAAATTTGACTGATGATGTCAATCGCTTTTGTGACGGGCAGTGCCCGCCCTTCACAATACGTTTTCAGTGTCATACCATCGATATATTCCATCACGATATAATAAATCGCTTCTTCTTCTCCTACATCATAGACCGCGACGATGTTGGGATGATTTAAACTCGTCGCAGCATGGGCCTCTCGTTCAAACCGGCGGATGAATTGTTCATCATGCGAAAACTCGGTACGTAAAATTTTGATTGCGACAGTTCGATTCAAGATTTCATCATATGCCTGATAAACGTTTGCCATTCCGCCATTTCCAACTAACCGTTCTATGCGGTAGCGGTCGTTCAATCGATCTCCGTAACGCATATTCAGATCCTCTCTCTTTCTTTAAAACGGATTGCAGCAAGCGTGATATTGTCTGCGCCTCCCCGGTCATTTGCCTCTGATACGAGACGTTCGACAATCGTATCGAGCGGTGCATCTTCTTGAAGCAACCGCTCGATGACTTCATGGGGAACTTCATCCGACAAACCGTCGCTGCACACTAACACGATATCATAGTCCGGTGCATCCCGAACTTGAATGTCGACATCAACGGATTCGTTCGAACCGACGGATCGTGTAATGACATTACGACGGGGATGATTTTCAAGCTCTGCTTCCGATAATTCCCCCAACTGTTTAAGCATGTTGACATAGGAATGATCATCCGTCAGTTGTTTCAGGTGTCCTGCTTCCAGTGCATACACGCGGCTGTCGCCAACGTGACCAATCACCAGTAAATCATCCGACCAACAGACGCAGGCCATCGTCGTGCCGACAATCGATAAATTTTCGACTTGAGAAAAACGTAGAATCTGCGTATTGGCTTCTTTCACTAACCGCTCGATCCAGGAAGATAACTCCATCGGTCGGCTTGGCATGTCTGCGTATGCTTCGGCAAAAGTCTGTTTGACGATGGCACTCGCCGTTTCACCGGCCGCATGCCCTCCCATGCCGTCAGCGACGACGGCCAATCCTTGTGTGGCATCGCCTACCAATAAAACCGTATCCTCATTTTTTGAACGGACCTTTCCAGTCGTCGTCAAATAAGCTAACTCCATACCTGTCCTCCTCTTCGTTTTTGATTATCCCATTGTTTCATTCATTTTTTTGAATGCAGCGATATAAAAACCATCTGTGCCAAGCGATGTAGGGAGTAATTTCAATTCAGCCCGTTCACCAATCAATGATTGAACCGCTTCCGGCATCCGTGTTTTGAACGTCTCGTCAAAAACAAATCCTTGGCTGAGGATGAATTCCGTTTGCTGTTCATTTTCGAGCGGATCCATCGTACAAGTCGAATAGACGAAGGTTCCGTCCGGTTTGACGAGCGGAAGAACCGCTTCAAGGATTTGCCGTTGAATGACCGGCAATTGCGTTAAATCTTCGGGACGTTTCGTCCACTTGATATCGGGTTTCCGGCGAATGACACCAAGTCCGGAACATGGTGCATCGACCAATATCCGATCAAATGATGCCGTCTCAAAACGTGTGCCTGCCTGACGGGCATCCAGTGCCTCCGTCTGCACATTGTGCAGGCCAAGACGAGTTGCCTGCTTTTCTAATAATTTTACTTTATGTGGATGAAGATCCAATGCGACTAACGATCCCGTCGCCAAACCTTCCGCGATATGCATCGCTTTTCCGCCCGGTGCCGCGCAACTGTCCAAGACATGATCCGTCGGTTGTGCACCTAAAGCGGCAGCGACCAACATCGAACTTTCATCTTGGAGCGACAAGTAACCGCGTTCCAACAAATCCGTCTGTTGCACGCTGCCACTGACGATTTCAAGTCCGTCTGGTGCCGCATGAGCCGGTTTTGCAATGACTCCTTGTTCTTCCAGCAATACAATCGCTTCTTGTTGGTCTGTCCGGGTCCGATTAACACGGACGGTGACGGGTGCCGGTTCATTATTCAGTCGGCACATCTTCCATGTCTCTTCTTCTCCAAACAGTTCCAGCCATCGCTTGACCAGCCAGACCGGATGACTCGTTTCGATGCTGATCCGGTCAACCGTCGAAGGAATCGCTGAGAAATCCGGTTTTCCAGTCCGAAGCACGTTCCGCAGCACACCGTTGACGACCTTGGCGATGTGCGGTTTCCCGCGTGTCTTGGCAATCTCGACTGCTTCGTTGATGACCGCATGATCCGGAATCCGGTCGAGATAAAACAGTTGGTAAACACTCATCCGTAATAACGGACGCATGAAAGGGTCCAACTTTTTTTGTTTCGTTAAGAAAGGTTCCAAAATATAGTCCAGTGTCAGTTCACGACTGAGTGTACCGTAAACCAGTTCTGTATATAAACCGACATCTGCTTTTGAGATAGCACGTTTTTCAAGCATCTGGTGGACGGAAATCGTGGAGAAAGCCCCACCTTGACCAATTTTTAATAAGGTTGTTACTGCTGCATCTCTGACGTTCATGCTTGTTCGCCTACTTTCTGTCCAATCGTCAATGTCTGTCCGACACCACGCATAAATGTGGCACCGTCCATCCGTTTTTTTCCGGCCGGTTGTACATCTACTAATTTCAAGGCGACATCCGATCCGGTTGCGATGACCGGTCCGTCGGCTTCAAGGGCAATGATTTCACCCGCCGGTCCGTGACCCGGGACTTTTTCAGCAAAGTAGACTTTCAGACGGTCTGAACCAAGCATCGTATACGCACTCGGGAAGGGATTCATTCCGCGGATTTGATTGTATAACGCTTCTCCGGGACGTGAAAAATCAAGTCGTTCCCGTTCCCGGCTGATATTCGGAGAAAACGTGACGTCTTCTTCCCGTTGCGCTTCCGGTGTCAATGTTCCCGCAATCAACTGCGGTAATGTTTCGATTAGCAGGCGGGCACCGGCAGCACTGAGTTTGCCAAACATCGTTCCGACTGTATCACGTTCTTCGATCGGCACGATGATTTTTGATAACATGTCGCCTGCATCCAACCGGTCCACCATATACATGATTGTGACTCCCGTTTCCGCTTCACCATCGATGATGGCTTGATGAATCGGAGCGCCGCCGCGATACTTCGGCAGCAAGGACGCATGAACATTGATCGCACCATATCGCGGTGCTTCGAGCACGGCCGTCGGAACGATTTGTCCGTAAGCAGCGGTAATGATCAGGTCCGGTTTCAAGTCGAGTAAGTCTTGATAATCTTCCCGGATTTTAGCGGGTTGTAAGACAGGAATGTCGTGAGCCAATGCAACTTCCTTCACCGGTGTTGGTTTGATTTCACGTTTGCGTCCGACGGGTTTATCCGGCTGAGAGACGACACCGACGACATCATAGCCGGCATCAATCACTTCACGGAGCGTATTTGCAGCAAAGTCAGGTGTTCCCATGAAAACGACACGAGGCGTTGCTTCCGTCTCCACTAATTTATCCGTAAACAATACACCGTCCAGATGATCCATTTCGTGTTGAATCGCCCGTGCAAAAAAACCATTCGCCTTAATTTTGACACTCCGTCCTAGACGGTCTTGTGATTTGACGACGATTTGCTCGAACCGTTCGACCGGTCCGAAAATTCCCGGCATACTCAAACATCCTTCGTCATCGATTTCTGAACCGGATGCTTCGATGATTTCCGGGTTAATCAGCTCAATTGGTCCGGTTTCATCATCCGTATGGACAACAGCGACACGAATCGGCTGATTGATTTGTGGCGCAGCAAGTCCGACACCATCATATTCATACATCGTATCGAACATCCGATCAATCATTTTCCCTAATTTCTTATCAAACTTCGTTACGCGTTGGCATTTTTGACGCAATACTTCATTTGGTACTTCTACAACTTTGTACATAATTTGCCACCTCACATGAATACAAATGGATTTAAATCCACTGTTACTTGGACTTTTTGTTTGATGCGTAACGCAAGCATCGCACGGAGTGCCTCCCGCACTTCTTCTTGACCTTTATGTTTTAAAATCACCTGTTGGCGATACATGTTTTTCAACCGTGCGAGCGGCGCTTCGAGCGGACCGTTGACAACCAAGTCGTCTGATTCCAAATGCCGGAGTTGTCCGGCAATCGCTTCTGCTTCCGCTTGGGCTTCGAGCGGATGAGCCGCTGAAATCGTGATCAATCCTAAAAACCAGAAGGGCGGATGACCGCCTAACTTGCGCAACTGCATCTCCCGCTTATAAAACGCTTCATAGTCGTGCCGTTTTGCCGTCTGGATGACATAATGATCCGGGTTATACGTCTGAATGATCGATTGCCCGGCAAGTGCTCCCCGACCGGCCCGCCCTGAAACCTGTGTGATCAACTGAAACGTTCGTTCACTCGCCCGAAAATCGGGAATTCCGAGTGTGGCATCCGCCGCAATGACACCGACCAGTGTCACATTCGGGAAATCAAGTCCTTTGGCAATCATTTGTGTTCCGAGCAGGATGTTTCCTTCGCCGCGCTCAAACGCATTTAGCAATTTTTCATGCGCCCCTTTGCGTGACGTCGTGTCTTGATCCATCCGAATGATTTTCGCTTCCGGAATTAAATGTGCCAGTTCTTCTTCGATTTTTTGTGTCCCGGTACCGAATTGACGTATTTTCTTTGATTCACAGGATGGACAGGTTTTCGGCATTGCTGCTTCAAATCCACAATAGTGACATTTCAAGCAATCCTGGTGTTGATGATACGTCAGATTGACAGCGCAATGAGGACATTGAAGCGTTTCTCCACAATCCCGGCATAGCACGAATGTCGTGTATCCCCGTCGATTGAGGAGCAAGACCGTCTGTTCGCCCCGCTCGATGCGCTGTTTGATTCCTTCGACGAGCGCGAGGCTGAACGGCGTTCGATTGCCGCGTTCTAGTTCTTTTCGCATATCGATGATCTCGACCGGTGGAAGTTCGCCTCCGAATCGTTCTGTTAGAGGGAGGTAACGATAGACCCCTTTCTGAGAGCGTGCATACGTCTCTAGAATCGGCGTCGCACTTCCAAGGACGACGGGACATTTGTGATATGCCGCTCGCCACGTGGCCACATCCCGGGTATGATACCGCGGATTTTCTTCCTGTTTATACGTCGTTTCATGTTCTTCATCCAAAATGATGACACCGATATTCGTCAACGGTGCAAAAATCGCAGAACGTGCCCCGACCACGACATCAACTTCTCCGTGGGAAATTTTCCGCCATTCATCGTATTTTTCACCTAACGACAGACCGCTGTGCAGCACAGCCACTCGATCCCCGAACCGGCGTTTAAAACGTTTGACCATCATCGGCGTCAAACTGATTTCCGGTACGAGCAAAATCGCTTGGCGCCCCCGCTGAAGCATTGTATGAATCGATTCCAGATAGACTTCCGTTTTCCCGCTGCCGGTCACCCCGTGGAGTAAAAACGTACTCGTCTCTTCCGATGCCGTGATCGCATCGACCGCATCCTGCTGATGTGTCGTCAGGATGGACGGAACAAAGATATCTTGGACGAGATGTTCGTACGGATTGCGATTTACATCAATCGTCTCGACCGTAATGACACCTTTTTTCTCTAAACTGTTAAGGATGCTGACAGTCAAATCCAGTTCATGCATCACTTCACTCCATAACACTTCCGGACGTGCCATCAGATAATCACGGAACAGAATCTGTTTTGTCGCTTGTTTCGATAATTCAATCGTCGAATCGAGCAGACAGATCCGCTTGTCGGTTTTGGACGTCTTCTTTTCTTTGACGATCGGTTGCAATCGGATATCCCCATTTTGGGCAGCCACCAATATCTGTTGTTGGACCTCACTCGGAAACTGGCTGATTTTCTTCTGATTCCAGTGAATCAACCGCGGATTTTCCGCCAAAATCAGTTTATCATAACTGACTTTCAAAGCAGCGGGCAACATCGCAAGTAGTGCCGTTGCCTGATAGCAAAGAGTCGTCTCAGACAGGTAACTCGACAGTTGAAGCAATTCTTCCGTGTACGTCGGTGTCTCATCGAGAACGCGTACAATCGGTTTGATCCGCGCGAGGTCGGTCTCGTCCTTCACGGCAACGACGATTCCAAGCAACGCCCGTGGACCGAACGGCACTTCGACACGCATACCGGGAACAACGAGATCACGCCATAAATCCGGTACTTCATAATCAAAGGGCCGGTCGACCGTCGCCGCAGCGACATCGACGATGACTTCGGCAATCATCGTAATGCCTCCGTGAACTGTTCAATCAATGCGGCTGCCAACCGGGTCTTCGCTTGTTGATCATAATGAACGGCCGGATGATTGTTCCCGTAAACCGTGACTTGATTCTCATCACTTGAAAAACCGATGTCTGTACGGGAGACATCATTTGCGACGATGAAATCCGCCTGTTTTCGAATCAGTTTTTGCTGCGCATGTGTTTCCAGATTTTCAGTTTCGGCTGCAAACCCTACTAAAATCTGGTTTGTCTTCCGCTCACCAAGCGTACGTAAGATATCTGTCGTCTCTTCCAGTTCAATCCGTAACGGTCCGTCAATTTTCTTTTGTTTGCGGTCATACCGGACGGTCGGACGATAATCTGCCACCGCCGCTGCCATGATGACCAGATCCTGTTTGTCATAGTCAGTTAACATCGCTTCAAGCATCTCGTCACCGGACTCGACAGCCTTCGTCGTTATACCGGTCGGCAAGGCTTCTCGAACCGGACCATGAACAAGCGTGACGGTTGCTCCGGCATCCCGGGCCGCTTCTGCAAGTGCAATGCCCATTTTACCGGACGAATCGTTCGTCAAATAACGAACCGGATCAATCCGTTCGACGGTCGGACCGGCACTGATCAGGACATGGCGATTCGCGAGCGGTTTCGGTTGGAACAAGCCGGATAACGTTTCGACCAACTCTTCCGGTTCAGGCAACCGTCCCTTTCCGATCCAGCCACATGCCAAGTTACCGACTCCGGGTGCGATCAAGTGGACTCCGTCTGCCATCAGCCGTTCCATATTTCGCACCGTCGCCGGATGTTCGAGCATATTGACGTTCATCGCCGGAGCAACAACGACCGGACACGTCGCTGCTAAAATCGTCGTCGTAATAAAATCATCGGCGATTCCGTGCGCAAGTTTCGCAATCAGATTCGCCGTCGCAGGAGCCACGACAATCAAATCAGCTTCATCTGCTAAATCGATGTGGGCAATCTTGGATGCATCATGCTCAATGAAGACATCATCATAGACCGGTTTCCGCGTCAGCGCGGCAAACGTCGTTTTCCCGACGAATTGTTGGGCATTCTTCGTCATCGCGACTTGAACGTTCGCTCCGGCCTGAACGAGTTTCGATGCCAAAGCCGCCGCTTTGTACGAGGCGATTCCTCCTCCGACACATAATAAAATGTTACGATTCGTTAGCATGATGAATTCCTCCTTATTGAAAAAAACAGCCACAATGAGGAGTGGCTGCTTCAAAATTAGTCTTGCGGTTGGTTCGTAACCACGACTTCACCAGAAAAGAGTTCTTCGAGCGCTTTTCCGACTGGTTTGTATGATTTCGGGTTCGCTACTTTCACGCGTTTCCCGTCTTGGATTTGACGTGCACGTTTTGCTGCAACCGTCACGATTGTGTATTTCGAAGGGACCGTCTTTTGAAGCTTGTCTACTGATGGATATAACATGTTATTTGACCTCCATGGCTTTTTTATACAAGGACGCAACGCGTTCCCGGCTACAATGTTCTGCAGTGACGATTGCTTGAATTCTGTCACATGCTTTGTGGATCTCGTCATTCGTGACGACGTAATCATAAGCATCCATCATTTCAATCTCTTCTTTCGCGACAAGAAGACGTTGTTTGATGACCTCTTCTGATTCTGTTCCACGCCCGACAAGACGGTTGCGAAGTTCCTGTAAACTTGGCGGAGCCAAAAACAGAAAAACAGCTTCCGGAAAATGTTCCTTCACCTGCATCGCACCCTGTACTTCAATTTCCAAGATGACATCTTTTCCTTCATCTAAGATTTTGTTGACCCATTCGACGGGTGTACCATAATAGTTACCGACAAATTCCGCATGCTCGAGCAATTGGTTGTTCGCAATCATACTTTCGAATTCTTCACGTGTCTTGAAGAAATAATGGACACCGTCCACTTCTCCCTCACGCGGTTTACGTGTCGTACATGACACAGAATAGTGCAAATTATTGTCTTCATCTTCGCGCAAGGCACGGCAAACCGTTCCTTTACCAACACCACTCGGACCAGACAATACGAGTAATAAGCCACGCTCTTTAAAAATCACTTCAGAACCCCTCCATCTAACAAACTTCACATTGTTTCATATTAGCAGTAGAGACAGGAAGTTCGCAAGTGGTCTTTTTCAGCTCGACTGCTTAATCATACCATAACCGGGCACTTTCTGTTACCTTTAGAAAGTGGAAACGAAATCAGGAAAGAAGGTAATATCATGGCTTTTGACGGACTAATGACAACACGTGTCGTCCAGGAACTCCAACCGCTCGTTGGGGCACGGATTAATAAAATACACCAACCGTATGCACTCGATTTAATTTTCAGTGTCCGGGCAGAACGAAAAAACGTGATGTTGCTCGCATCGGCCAATGCGATGTACGCGCGGCTTCATCTGACATCGGAGTCGACGAGCAATCCAAGCGAACCGCCGATGTTTTGTATGATGCTCCGAAAGCATCTCGAAGGCGGCTTCATCGAATCAATCGAGCAGCTCGGACGTGACCGGGTCATCTTAATGCGTGTCCGCTCACGAAATGAACTCGGGGATGAAGAAGCGAAAAAACTGTACATCGAACTGATGGGCCGCCATTCCAACATCCTCCTGACAGATGGACAGGATAAAATCTTGGATGCGATCAAACATCTTCCGCTCAGCCAGAATACATTCCGGACCATCATGCCGGGTCTGCAGTATCACTTGCCGCCGGAACAAGATAAAGTCGATCCTCTGACCGGTGACATCGAACAGACGTTACACCGGATTGATTGGAACGCCGGAAAGATCGACCGTCAGTTATTAGGTTTGTTCAGTGGTTTTTCACCGCAAATCACTGCTGAAATCGTGTCGCGGGCCGGTCTTTCGAACCGGACATCACTTGCAGAGGCCATTCATTCCGTTCTGGATGAACTGACAGGTCCTTATTATTTCCAACGTCTCGCAAACGGGAAGGAACGTTTCTCCCCTGTCGCGTTGCACTACGGGGAAATCGTTGAAGAAAAGACCTTTGCGACAAGCGGAGACGTCCTCGATGCGTTTTTCCACCAGAAATCAAATCGGGATCGCGTCAAACAACAGGCGGCTGACTTGGAGCGTTTCATCAAAAGCGAATATGATAAAAATATTCTGAAACGTACGAAACTCGAACGTGACCTGGCTGCTACCGAAAAGATGGACGAATTGAAACACAAAGGCGAATTATTAACGACCTACCTGTATCAGCTCGAACGCGGTATGAAAGAGGCGACGGTCGTCGATTATTATGACGAAGACGGGAAGGAAATTACGATTTCCCTTGATCCCCGCTTTTCACCGAACGAAAATGCCCAGCGGTACTACAAACGTTACAACAAACTGAAGACTGCTAAAATCGAAGTCGCGAAGCAGCTCGAGAAAAACCAGCTCGAAATCAATTATTTTGAGTCGCTACTGGCACAACTCGATGTCGCTTCTCCGGAGGATATTCGAGAGATGCGGGAAGAGCTCGTCGAAGAAGGATACGTCCGGGAACGCAGCAAAAAGAAAAAGAAACCTCTTATCCCTAAACTTGAGGCCTACCAATCTTCGACCGGGATTCCATTTTTTGTCGGCAAAAACAACAAACAAAATGATTATGCGACGTTTAAATTCGGACGCCGGTCCGAGACATGGTTGCATACAAAAGATATCCCCGGTTCACATGTCATCATCCGCAGTGACCAGCCGGATGAGACCACATTAAAAGAAGCCGCGGTGGTCGCCGCCTATTATTCCAAGGCCCGGGAATCGAGCCAGGTGCCGGTCGATTTCACAGAACTCCGTTACGTCAAAAAACCGAGTGGTGCCAAACCGGGATTCGTCATCTATACGGATCAAACGACACTTTACGTCACTCCAGATGCCGATCTTGTCCAGTCATTGCGGACACCTTAAAAAAAAACGTCGTCTTCGCTCTTTTTCAATTGATAAAGATTCACGAGGACGACGTTTTTTTATTTCATTTTTTCCAGCTGTTCTCGGTAATCGAGCAAATGACCGTTGATGATATCGTCCACTTCACTGACTTCCTGGTCAAAGCTGAACATCGGCTGATCCCGGTCGTGTGAAAAAATCACATCATAATGATGGCTGAGCAGAAAATCGATTTCTTGTCCGAGTATCTTCTCCTGCTCGTCTGACATCGGCAAGTCGCGATGACTGGCGATACTTTCAAGCAGTAACAGAAGTTTGTCCTCCAGATTAACCAGCTGCTTCAATTGAATGAATGCTTTACTCTGACCGCTGGCGACAAGCGGATATTTCTGATCCTCCTGCAGCATGATAATCATTTCCTCATGCTTTAAAACCTGTTTGCGGACTGTCAGTAATTTTGCATCGTCTTTGACCAGACTGCGCCAGTCCTCCATCAATTGTTTGGTCGTCTTTTTGACGAATAACAGTAAACGGTCTTCATAGTGAGGAGGAAACACGATGTAGTTGACGGCGACTGCGGATAAGACACCGACGACCGTCAATAAGGAACGCGTCAATGCATAATGGACATAGTCAGCGGTCGGACTTTCAAACATCAGCACGATGGCAAAAGCGGCAAACGTCGACATGTCGGTCCGTCCAATCATCGAGTTGAAGACAAGCGACACGATGACGGCCAACCCGATCGTCAACGGATTCGCTCCGAGGGTCGCGACGACCGCGAGTCCACAGACTAAACCGAGAATCGTCCCTAAAATCCGGTTGAAGACGATTTTAAACGACCGGTGAATCGTCGGTTGCATGGCGACGATTGCGGCAACCGCTCCCATACCGGAATAAATTCCGAAGACATACCAAGAAAAACTGAGGGCAATCGCTACAGCGATTCCGGTCTTGATTGTCCGGAGACCAATCCGAAATTGGAATTTCACTCGAGCGTCACCTGCCCGACTTCACTTTCGACAGTCACTTCCGGTTTTTCTTGTTTCGACAACTCAAATAAAGCGGTATCGTCGTCTTTTCGTTTCGTATACCGGTCTGACGCTTTGATGTCACCTTCCGTCGTTACAGCAATCGTACCGGCCGCTTTTGTTGGTTTCAATCGAACCGGGCCGTCAATCGTCGAGACGGATAAATCCAGTTTGGCACCGTATTCGGATAAGTTAACCGATTCTGCAGTTACTTCCGCATGGACGGCATTCATGTTCGTTGCTTTGACGTTACCTTGAGCTGTCAGGACGATATCGTCGGCATCCATTTTGTTTATATCCATCATCTCAGCCGACATCCGGATTGATTTCGCATACACACCCATTCCTTTAATGGACCGAGCGTCAACATCGATTCGATTCATGTAGTTCGGTAATCCGACTTGAATCGAAAAATCACCCGGCTTCTCACTCGGACGGTTCCCGAGTCGTGCGGCAAATCCGTCTCGCCCTGTCACTGTCAATGTATTTCCTGACGTCCCGATCTTTAATCGTTTTTGACTTGACGCACTATCAACCAATTTCAATTGAACGTTTCCGTCCGTACTCCGGACAAAGTTGATTGTACCGTTCGGTGCGTCGATCTGAAGCGTTTTATACCGGTTTGTTGTTTTAAACGCTTCTCCCCTTGATAAGGAATCCGTCGTCAAAAATAAGGTCACCGTATATAAAATCATCAGACTTAAGATAACCGAACCGTAGACGATGAGCGGGCGGCGAATCGGTTTACGGGCACCGATCCGGTCGAATGAAGCCGTCATTTTCCGCCGTTTGTCTTTTAGTCGCGTAAACGATGATTGTTTCCGCTTTCGTTCTGTTCTGCTTGTGTTCTCCTCCATTGGTCTACCTCCATCCAATTCTCTCCCATTATTCCGAATTTATGATTCGTCTGTCAACATTCCTTCTTTATCATACGAAATTGTTCACATAATACCATCGGGCGGAAGATGGAGCATGACAAAAAACGAATCATTCTTTCCAAGCTTCCGGAAGAATGATTCGTTTTTAACAGTGCAAACCGGTCTGACTGGTTTGCACTGTTAATTACAGTTCGATTGACTCATCGATTTTCAAGGCTTGACCGGTTTGGCCTTGCGCTTCCAAATTCGCACAGAAAGCCGCGGCATCCTGCTTGATGAGATCAAACGTGTCGTAATGGACCGGCACAACCGTTTTCGCCTGTAACATGTCTGCTGCCACCAAGGCATCATCCGGACCCATCGTATAGTTATCACCGATCGGCAGGAACGCAAGATCGATGTCGTAATGTGCACCGTAGAGCGCCATATCACCAAACAGTGCCGTATCTCCCGCATGATAGATGACTTTATCTTCAATCGTCAATAAGAAGCCGGCCGGCATTCCCATGTACGTGATCGTCTGTTTTTCTTCATCGATGATGCTTGAAGAATGGAACGCCTGCGTCATTTTGACTTTTCCGAACGGAAACTCAAACTGTCCGCCGAGATTCATCGGATGAACATTCAATCCTTTAAAGCTCAGGTACGTCGCCAGTTCATGTGTCGCGACAATCGTCGCGCCTGTCGCTTTGGCGATGTCTTCGGCATCCAGCATATGATCGGCATGCGCATGCGTTAACAGGATAAAGTCTGCTTTGACGTCTTCCGGTTTTGTCATCGCCTGATCGTTGCCGCTGAAAAACGGATCAATGACGATGTGGTGCCCGTTCGTTTCGATCGTGACAGTAGACTGCCCGTGATAAGTCAGTTTCATCTAAAAGGACCTCCTGAGATTAGTGGTATCAACAAAGAATTTAGTTCCCTTCTCCCCAGGCGCATAAACCTTTTATCGCAGGTTGCAGCGTATAAGCGGCATCTGTCAACCGGTACTCGACATGTAAGACAGCTTCGTCGAATTCGATCCGTTCGACCATTCCGAGCCGTTCAAGTTCTTTCAATTGATCGGTCAACACTTTCCGTGAAATACCGGGAATTGCGCGTTGCAGTTCTAAAAAACGTTTCGGACCATCTTCTAACGTGCAATATAACTGTGGACGCCATTTTCCGCCGATGATGGCGAGCGCCCGATTGACTGGGAACTGTTCTGTCGTCATTGCTTTTGTCTCTCCTTCAGGTAGTTACTTCAAAGTGCGTACTATGCAGTCGAGTGTATCGTAAGTTATCGTAATCGTAAATCAAAAAGCAAAGGAGTTGGATGTTATGACGTACCCACGTAATTTCTCACACATCGGACTGTCTGTTCCGAATCTAGAACAAGCTATCTCATTTTACTCGGAGGTGATGGGCTGGTATATCATCATGGAACCGTCGGACGTCGTCGAGGATGACTCACCGATCGGGGTCATGTGTACGGATGTCTTTGGCGCCGGCTGGGGAAAATTCCGGATTGCTCATATGGCGACCGGCGACCGGGTCGGAATCGAGTTATTTGAATTCCCGAACAATGAACAACCAGACAACAATTTCGAATTCTAGAAGACCGGCATTTTTCATTACGCCATTCAGGATCCGGATATCGAGGGCATGGTCGAAAAAATTGTTGCCCATGGTGGTAAACAACGGATGCCGATTCGCGAATATTATCCGGGTGAAAAACCTTACCGGATGGTCTATTGCGAAGACCCGTTCGGTAACCTGGTCGAACTGTATTCCCACTCATATGAACTGACGTATTCGGAAGGAGCGTATTAATGATGAAAGCATGGTTAAACCACACAGGTGAAGCAATTGATCAATGGACGTTCGAGGAGATCGAAACGCCGACGCCCGGTGCAGGTCAGGCGTTGATCCGCGTCAAGTCAGTTGCCTTGAACCCCGTCGATTACAAAGCAATCAAAAATCCGGCCTGGACGTATCCGCATGTGCCGGGTGTCGATTTAACCGGTATCGTCGAACAAACAGGACCGAATGTAACGGGTATCAAAGTCGGAGAACGTATCGCCGTTCATACGAATCTTCAAAAAAACGGGGCATTTGCGGAATATGCCGTCGTCGATGCCCGTGCGTTGGCGAAAATTCCGGATGCTGTCAGCTTTTCGGAGGCAGCTGCCATTCTCTGCGCCGGTATGACAGCCTATGAAGCCATCATTCAAAAGATGAACACGACAGGTAAAGAGACCATCCTGATTCATGCCGGAGCCGGTGGTGTCGGCGGAATCGGGATTCAGCTCGCGAAACGACTCGGACTTGCCGTCGCGACGACGGCCTCGACAGAGAATCATGACTGGGTCAAGAAGCTTGGTGCTGATCTTGCCATCGACTATAAAACAGAAAATGTGACGGAAGTCATCCGCGACTGGACGAACGGTCGTGGTGCGGATCTGATTTTCAATACAGTAGGTCGAGATGAAGCGACCGCTGATCTTGGACGACTCGCTTTTTCCGGACAACTGGCTTTCATCGCCGGCGGTCCCGATCAATCGGTCGTTAAACCGTTTACGCTCTCACCATCCATCCATGAAGTCGCACTCGCTGCTGCTTATGCAAGCGAAGACGACCGGGCCATCCGGAATCTCGGTCATATGGCAGATGAGCTTTTGAAACTGGTTGCTGCAAAAGAACTGGACCCGCTCGTTACGGAAGAGATTCCGGCGGCAGATCTTGTCAAAGGCTTACAGCGGCTGTCTGAACGACATGTCCGCGGAAAGCTCATCGCAACATTCTAAAATCTGTATACAAAAAGCAGAGATATTTTCCTTCATTCAAGGAGAGTATCTCTGCTTTTTGTTTGTATGTCGTCAGCCGGTCATTGGTATTTCGGACGTTTCGTGATTTGCATGGAACGTCCGGCGAGTTCAAATCCGACTGCCTGATAGATTTTGTTTGATGTTTTATTGGACCAGTCCGTGTAGAGCGATACCATCGGATACTGTTGTAACAGATGTTCGGACAGACAGGCCACGAGATAAGACGCAATCCCTTGTTTTCGCCATTTTGGTGGGGTGAAGACATAGGAAATCGTCACACCGGAAGCAGTTGGCCGACTCGATGAAGCCATTGCCAATAACTGTTCCCCGTCAAACAAACCAAATAATGTTTCGGCTTCAATGTGTTTACGTATCGTTTGCTCATTCTTCAAACGACTGCGTTCCGTCGCCGGCAGGGCACCGGTCTCCTGTATGAACGACCAACCGAACGCAACAGCCTGTGGTGCAAACCGTTCCTCGATCAATCGGAATTCGTAGTCAAGCGTCACAGGAGGAATGACCGTCGTCAATGTATAAATCCCTTGATCCATCTTAATTTGAAACGGACTGTGCGAAGCAAGCAACGGCTCGATGATCGCCTGCTCTCCGACATATCCGGGACAGTTCAAAATCCGCGATAATTTTCGGATTCCTTCGTATGTAAAGACATCACCTGCTAAGATGGCCTGTTCTTCAATCGTTTGCAGCACGACAATCGTCCGGTCCCCTTCTTCTGCAATCGCCATTAAAATCGGAACATCACCCCGTTCGAGTATCCCGAGCGGTAACTGATGGACATCGGGTCGTCGTTCAAGCAACGGAATCGCCACCTGTTTGAAACTCTCATAATCACGATAATGGGTCAACATCTGAAAACAGCTCCTTTTCTTTGTTTTCAGTGTATCAAAAAAAAGAACGCATGACGGACGATTCAAATCTTTTCCGCCATGCTCGGTTGAGTTTCCTGATTATGAATTCTGTTTCGTTCCGATCAGGAAAGATTCACTCCACTTCACCGGATCAATCGACCAGGTTTGTAATCCTTCCTGCTCTTCTTTTGAAATATAGGCGGTCTCGACAGCCGTCTCCAGTAATTCCGTGAACGTCAGTAAAGCATCAGCTTCCACTCCGGCGGCCGTTAAGTTTTCCTTCAGTCGGGTCATCCCGTAAGAGAAAATCGCCTGAATCCGGATGACTGAAGCACCGGCGGCTTCGACGGCTTGCGTCGCTTCAATCGAAGACATCCCCGTCGACAACAAGTCTTCGACGACGATGACACGTTGTCCGGCCTGCAAACGCCCTTCAATCTGATTTCCTTTCCCGTGTCCCTTCGCACTTCCCCGGATGTACACCATCGGGAGACCAAGTCGTTCCGCGACGAGCGCCGCATGCGGAATACCGGCTGTCGCCGTCCCGGCGATGACGTCGGCGTTTAACGGCCGGATTCGTTCCGCCAATTTGTCGGCAATCAAAGTCCGGACCGCCGGACTCGATAAAGTCAGCCGGTTATCACAATAAATCGGCGAACGTAATCCGCTTGCCCATGTATAAGGAGCCGTCGGTGCCAACGTGACCGCTTCGATTTCAAGTAATGCCTGTGCGAGTTGATTCATTGTTTAATCCCCTTCCATTCTGAGAGCAATCCTTCATAAACGACTTTCGGATCTTTTGCCTGTGTGACGGCACGTCCGATGACGAGATCCGTTGCCCCGTTCCGGCGTGCATCCGTTACTGTCGCAATCCGTTTTTGGTCATTCGCATCCGTCCCGTTCGGCCGGATTCCCGGCGTGACAAGTTGGAAGCCGGAGCGGCAGGTTGCTTTGATATGTGTCGTATCCAGAGCCGAGCACACGACTCCGTCAAGACCGGCCTGGTCGGCTTCGCGGGCATAATGGGCAACGACTTCGTCCATCGCATGTGGAATCATCAGATCGGTTAACATGTCTTGATCCGTTGAGGTCAGTTGGGTGACGGCAATCAGCCGTGTCTTGGGCGACGTCTCGCGTAGTCCGGCAAGGGCTGCCTCCATCATCGCTTTCCCGCCTGCAGCGTGGACATTTGTCAGTTCAACACCGAGTTGACCAATGACACGCATCGTCCGCCGGGCAGTCTCCGGAATGTCATGGACTTTTAAATCGAGAAAGACATCATGTCCTTGCCGGACCAAATGACGGACAAAGGCGGGACCTTCCGCATAATACAGCTCCATCCCGACTTTAAGTGCCGGCCGGTGTGGTGCCAATTTTTCTAAAAACCGTTCGACTTGATCGGCTGACTGAAAATCAAGCGCGATGTAAAGTTGCTCCATATGCTTTCCCCCTGATATCCATGATGTGTTCGATGCCCAACTCGTCCATCCGTTTTGGTAAATCCGTAATCAATTCCTGACAAATGAACGGATTGACGAAATTGGCCGTGCCGATTGCTACTGCCGATGCTCCTGCATAAATCATCTCCAGCACATCATCCACTTCCATGACACCGCCCATCCCGATGATGGGAATCGTGACGACTTGGGCGACGTCGTGAATCATCCGGACGGCGACCGGTTTAATGGCCGGTCCGGACAAACCGCCGATCCGGTTGGCCAAAATCGGCTGACCCGTCCGAACGTCGATCCGCATCCCGACCAGTGTATTGATCATCGTCAGTCCATCCGCTCCCGCCTGTTCAACCGCTTGGGCCATCTCGACGATCGATGTGACGTTCGGCGATAATTTGACATAAACCGGCTTTTCGGACACTGCCTTGACACGTCTCGTCAGCTCGGCTGCCATCTGTGGATCCGTTCCGAACTGTAATCCGCCGGACTTGACGTTCGGGCAGGAGATATTCAGTTCGATGGCTTTGACGACCGGATCACGGCTGATTCGTCTTGTGACGTCTTCGTATTCTTCCGGCGTTGACCCGGCTACGTTCGCGATGATTTCGGTATCAAACTGACGGAGGAACGGTAACTTCTGTGCAATGATTCCTTCCACTCCGGGATTTTGTAAGCCGATTGCATTCAGCATGCCCATTCCGCTTTCCGCGACGCGCGGTGTCGGATTCCCGTACCGTTCTTCTCCGGTCGCCGCTTTGATCATGATGCCGCCAAGCACCGATAAGTCATACAGCTTGGCAAACTCTTCGCCGAATCCGAAACATCCGGATGCCGGAATGATCGGGTTTTTTAAATTCAGACCGGGCAAGACCACTTGCAAACGATTCATAGGATCACCTCTTCCGCCCGGAAGACCGGACCATCAGAACAGGTTTTGACATAATGCCCGTCCGGTGTCGGACAGACACAAGCGAAACAGGCTCCGATACCGCATCCCATCCGGTTCTCAATCGATAAAAACTTGTGTTCGACCGGCACCTGCTGGATCGAACGTAACATCGGTTCCGGCCCACAGGCGAATAACGTATCAAACCGGCTGCTGTCGAGCGCGGCGGTTACGAATCCTGCGATGCCCGCTGTCCCGTCGACGGTCGTCACGGTCGTCGGACCAAGCTTTTGAAACTCAGCTTCATAAAAGACGCTGTCTGCCGTATCAAATCCTAAAATCGCTTCGCAGGCAATTCCCCGTTCGACCAACCGACGCATTGTATAGTAGAGCGGCGGAACACCAATCCCTCCCCCGACTAAGACGATCTTCGCCTCACGCGCAACGTGTTCGACCGGAAATCCGTTTCCGAGCGGACCGAGCGCATCGATTTGATCGCCGGCACGGAGACGGGCCAGTTCTTTTGTGCCTTGACCAATTTCTTTGAATAAAAACGTGATTAAATCTCCTTCCACGTTGGCAATCGAGATGGGACGACGTAACAATGGACCAACCCGTAAATGCATGAATCGACCTGGTTCGATAGCCGTCGCGTCAGGCCGGCGACAGATTAACTCTGTCGCGCCTTTTGCGATTTCCCGGCGTGAAACAACTGTCAGGAGTTGAATCATCGAGCCACCGCCTTTTTCATGTAATCGAACGGCTGAATCGCGCTCGCTTCAAAGGACAGACTTTCAATGACCCGCAACAACGCTTCCGCTGTATCGAGAGAAGTCAGGCAGACGACATTGTTTTCTGCTGCCGCCCGGCGGATGATGAAGCCGTCTTTCGTGACTTGTGAATCCCGGCTCATCGTATTGATGACATATTCGACTTCTGCTTTTTCAATCCATTCGAGCATCGATCCTTGTTCCGAACCGAGTTTGCCGACGACTTGAACACGCAATCCGTGTTCTTCCAGGACGCTGGCTGTTCCGGCCGTGGCAAGCAGCGTAAACCCGAGTGCCGTAAAGCGTTTGGCGAGATCAAGCATCTCTTGTTTGTCCTGATCCGCTACTGTCAGCAGCACCCGGCCGTGTTCCGGAATCGCCATTCCGGAAGCAATCAGTCCTTTATAAAGGGCTTTTTCAAGTGTCCGGTCCGTTCCGATGACTTCGCCGGTCGACTTCATCTCCGGTCCAAGCGACGGATCCACTTCTTTCAGCTTCGCAAAGGAGAAGACCGGTACTTTAACAGAAACCAGTTTTTCTTCCGGTAAAACACCGCTCATCAATCCGTAAGACGCAAGTGTATCGCCTAAGATGACGTTCGTCGCGAGACGTGCCACCGGCAACCCTGTCACTTTTGAGATGAACGGAACAGTCCGGCTTGCCCGCGGGTTGACTTCCAGCACATACAGTTCTCCGTCAGCAAAGACAAATTGGATATTGAGCAATCCTTTGATCCGGAAGGCCTTGGCAATGCGTGTCGTGTAATCGACAATCAACTCCTTGATCGCTTGCGGTACCCGTTGCGGCGGATAGACCCCGATCGAATCACCCGAGTGAACGCCAGCCCGTTCGATATGTTCCATGATGCCCGGTATGACGACATCTGTTCCGTCGCAAATCGCATCCACCTCAAGCTCCATTCCCGTCAAGTAACGGTCGACGAGCACCGGACGTTCCGGTGAGGCGATGACGGCATGTTTCATATAATGCTCCAGTTCCTGTTCTCCGTAGACGATTTCCATCGCGCGTCCACCAAGGACATACGACGGGCGGACGAGGACGGGATAGCCAAGCTCGCTTGCCGCTGCTGTTGCCTCTGTGACTGTAACGGCTGTTTTTCCGGGAGGCTGCGGAATATCGAGCTGTGTCAGGGCTGCTTCAAACTGTTTCCGGTCTTCTGCCCGGTCGAGATCTTCAAGTGACGTTCCGAGGATCTTCACGCCCTCGGCTTCCAGTGATTCCGCGAGATTAATCGCCGTCTGACCGCCGAATTGGACGATAACACCGATTGGCTGTTCGTTTCGGATGACTTCGAGTACGTCTTCCGTCGTCAATGGTTCAAAATAGAGCCGGTCGGAAATCGAAAAATCGGTTGAAACCGTCTCCGGATTATTGTTGACGATGATGGCTTCGTATCCGGCTTCACGAATCGCTTGGATCGAATGGACGGTGGCATAGTCAAATTCCACCCCTTGTCCGATTCGGATCGGTCCGGAACCGAGGACAAGAATCGATGGCCGTGTCGTCGGAACCGCTTCATTTTCGACTTCGTATGTTCCGTAGTAATACGGTGTGTCGGAGGCAAATTCCGCAGCACACGTGTCGACCATTTTATAGACGGGATGGAGTCCAGATTCGTTGCGGATCTGCCTGATTGCCGTCTCGGTCTGTTGCGTGATCCGGGCGAGCATCTGGTCACTGAAGCCGTAACGTTTTGTATGACGGAGGCGTTCAGGTGTCAACCCGTGCTTGACGATGTCTTGTTCGATCCGGTGGATATGCTGCAGTTTTTCCAGGAACAACCGGTCGATGCTCGTCCATTCGTGCAGTTGTTCGACGGTATGACCACGTTCGATGCCGGCATACAGGGCAAACAGGCGTTCATCTGTCGCTTTGATGATATGACGGTGCAGGTCGGCTTCATTCATCTCAGCAAAACGGTTCATGTGCAAGTCCGCTTGTCCGATTTCAAGCGAACGAACCGCTTTCAGCAAAGCTTCCTCCATCGTCCGGCCCATGGCCATGACTTCACCTGTCGCTTTCATCTGGGTACCGAGCGTCCGGTCGGCCGATTCAAATTTATCAAACGGCCAGCGGGGAATTTTGGCGACGACATAGTCAAGTGCCGGTTCGAACGAGGCAAAACTCGTTTCCGTAATTGGATTTTTTAATTCGGATAAGGCATACCCGACGGCGATCTTGGCAGCCAGTTTGGCAATCGGATACCCCGTCGCTTTTGAAGCCAGTGCTGACGAACGTGAGACACGCGGATTGACTTCAATGACATAATACGTGAAGCTGACCGGATCGAGGGCGAACTGGATGTTACATCCGCCTTCGATTCCGAGGGCACGGATGATATCAAGCGATACATTCCGCATCATCTGATAATCACGGTCGGATAATGTTTGGGTCGGGGCAAAGACGATTGAATCCCCCGTGTGGACACCAACCGGATCAAAGTTTTCCATCGCACAGACGATGATTGCCTGGTTCGTCGCGTCCCGCATGACTTCGAACTCGACTTCTTTCATGCCGGCAATCGATTTTTCCAGTAAGACTTGGGTCGCCGGACTGGCTTTCAGTCCACCTTCGACAATCCGGATGAACTCATCCATCGTTTCGGCGATACCACCGCCGGTTCCACCGAGTGTATAGGCTGGTCGAATGATGATCGGCAGACCGATCTTCGCACAGAACTGCTCAGCTTCTTCGACCGTATGCACGATTTCACTTTCCGGTACACCGTGACCGAGTTTAAACATCAATTTTCTGAACAAATCACGATCTTCCGCTTCCTCGATTGCCGTCAGTTTCGTCCCGAGCAGTTCGACGCCGTATTCGGCGAGCACACCGAGTCGATCCAGTTCAACGGCGAGATTCAGTCCCGTTTGTCCGCCGAGTGTCGCGAGTAACGCATCTGGACGTTCTTTCCGAATGATGCGGGCAACAAACTCTGCTTGCAACGGTTCGATGTAGACCCGATCCGCTACAGTCGGATCCGTCATGATGGTGGCGGGATTCGAGTTGACGAGAACGACTTCGTACCCTTCCTCTTTCAAGGCTTGGCAGGCTTGTGTTCCGGCATAATCAAATTCTGCTGCTTGTCCGATGACGATTGGACCGGATCCGATAACGAGAATCTTTTGAATATCTTGACGTTTAGGCATGAGAGACCTCCTGTTGGTTCGTGATTTCTGTTAAAAACTGATCGAATAAATCGTTGGCATCCATCGGTCCGGGAGAAGCTTCTGGATGATATTGGACCGAAAAGACGGGATGTGTCGTATGGCGGATTCCTTCGACGGTTCCATCATTGATCGCCCGGTGCGTCAGCTTGAGATTCAATCCGGCAAGCGACTGGTCCTCCACGGCATACCCATGATTTTGTGAGGTGATGCTGACTTGTCCCGTCCGAAGATCTTCGACCGGATGATTCGCTCCCCGGTGACCGAACGGCAGCTTAAATGTGTCTGCGCCATGTGCTAAGGCAATCAGTTGATGACCGAGACAGATGCCGAAGATGACAACTTGTCCCGTCAGTTCCTGAATCAAGGGAATGGCGGTCGGAACATCTTTTGGATTCCCGGGACCGTTTGATAACATCACACCGTCCGGCATGTAACGCAAGACGTCTTTTGCCGTCACGTCGTGCGGGACGACGACGACTTCACAGCCGCGTCGGACGAGCTCGCGGATAATGCCCAGTTTCGCGCCGAAATCGACCAGGACGATTCTCGGACCGGCACCCGGAATGACATAGGCCCGTTCCGTCGAAGCCCGTTTGACCTGATCGGTCGCAAGCGCCATTTGCTTGAGCCGCTCCAGTTGCTCGGTCAAATCGTACGTACCGTCAACGAGCAGTCCCCGCATAACACCCTTTGACCGCAGATGCCGCGTCAATTGCCGCGTATCGATGCCGGTTAAGCCGGGAATGTTGAATTCTTCCAAAGCCGTCGCAAGAGATGTCTGCGAGCGGAAGTTCGATGGCGTATGACAGACTTCCCGGACAATCAGTGCTTTCGCAAGCGGTCGGGTCGTTTCATAGTCGTCGCGGTTCATTCCATAGTTGCCGATCAACGGATTCGTTAACACAATCATTTGATCGCAGTAAGACGGATCGGATAACATCTCCTGGTATCCGGTCATCCCGGTCTGGAAGACCACCTCTCCCATCGTCACCTCGCTTGAACCAAACGCTTCTCCTTCAAATACCATTCCATCCTCTAAAATCAACGTCCGTTTAGACATGTGCTTTTTCCCCCTTGAATACGATTTCTCCACCGACGAGTGTCAGGACCGGATAACCGGTTAGTGATGCTCCGGCAAACGGAGTATTTTTTCCTTTTGAGAGGAACTGGTCCGGTTGTACCGCGCGGACCGTCTCGAGATCAAGCAGGACAAGATCGGCGGGCGCCCCGACTTCAATCCGTCCGAACGGCAAGTCAAACAAATCGGCCGGATTACGCGACATCCAGTCGAATAACTGATTCAGCGTAAAGATGCCGGGTTCGATCAGTTTCGTATAGAGCAGCGGAAAGGCCGTTTCAAATCCGGTAATCCCGAACGGTGCTCGTTCGATGCCGAGTGCTTTTTCCTCCGCGGCATGCGGCGCATGGTCCGTCGCGATGCAATCAATCGTTCCGTCCTGCAGTCCTGCAAGCAACGCTTGGCGATCCGCTTCGCTCCGAAGCGGTGGATTCATCTTGAAGTTCGGATCGCGTCCGATGATATCGTCTTCCGTCAACACTAAATGGTGCGGCGTAACTTCTGCCGTCACCCGAATTCCCGCCCGTTTTGCATCCCGGATGACCCGGACGGATTCCTTTGTCGAGACGTGGCAGACATGATAATGACAGCCGGTCGCTTCCGCAATCAAGACATCCCGGGCGATATGAATGCTTTCTGCCAGTGACGGAATCCCTTGCAATCCTTCCCGTGCACTGTATGCCCCTTCATGGACACAGCCTGCTTTCAGCGAATCATCTTCACAATGGGCGATGATACTTTTATGGACGGCGGCGGCGCGTGTCATCGCTTCCCGCATAACGGCGGCACTTTGGACGCCGACTCCATCGTCCGTGAAGGCAAAGGCATCAGTCAGTTGTTCAAATGCGACGAGTTCCTGCCCTAGCTGATTTTTTGAAATCGCCGCATAAGGGAAAACACGGACAGATGCCGTTTCTTCAATCTTTTTAAAGAGCGCATCCAGCGTCTCGCGGTCGTCCGGAACCGGTCGCGTGTTCGGCATCGGACAAATCGTTGTAAATCCGCCGGCTGCCGCTGCTGCTGTTCCGGTCGCAATCGTCTCTTTATGTTCGCCGCCCGGTTCGCGTAAATGAACATGAACATCCACAAATCCCGGTGCCACCGTGTATCCCGTGGCATCAATCACCTGATCCGTCTCAAGTGGTGTCGCATCAAGATCCGTAAAAATACCGTCCTCCATGCGAATACTCGACTTTTGCAGTTGCCCGTTTTTATACCATGTTGCATGATCAATTCGAATCGCCATTTTATCTCGTCTCCTTTATCGTTGCTGTCTCAAATGCCCGTTCCAAAATCGCCATTCGGGCAAACACACCGTTCGTCATCTGATCAAAGATGCGTGATTGCGGATGCTCCACCAATTCGTCGGCAATCTCAACACCACGGTTGACCGGTGCCGGATGTAACACAATCGCTTCCGGCTGAATCCGCTTCATCCGTTGTTCCGTCAATCCGTACCGTTCGTGATACTCTTCCGCTGCAAACGGACGGCCATCCGTATGCCGCTCGTGCTGGACACGGAGCAGCATGATGATGTCACTCGTCGCCACCGCCTCGTCCATCTCCCGATAGGTGATGCCCATCGTCTCGTCAAACCATTCCCTCGGTCCGGAACCGATGACGGTCGCTCCCAAGCGTTGCAAGACGTGTGCGTTTGACCGGGCGACCCGGCTGTGCCGGAGATCACCGCAGATGACGATCGTTTTTCCGCTGACATGACCGTATTCCGCATACATCGTCATCAAATCGAGCAGTGATTGTGATGGATGTTGCCCGCTGCCGTCTCCGGCATTGATGATCGGAATTGACAACTGTTGTTGCAACGGTTCATAATAACCGGTCTCTCCGTGCCGGACGACGAGGGCATCCACGCCGATTGCTTGTAACGTTTTGCACGTATCCAGCAACGTTTCCCCTTTTTGAACGGATGAAGTTGCCGTTTCGAACGGCAGCACATGCAGTCCGAGGTGATGTTCCGCCATGTCAAACGAACATTTAGTCCGTGTCGAATGTTCAAAAAATAAGTTGGCGACGGTTTTCGTCGGAAGTGGTCGGACAGATGCGCCTTGTTTCAGCTGCAGTGCCCGCTCAATCAACTGTTCGATGTCTTCTGTCGCTAATGCGTCAAGACTCGTAAAATGGGCGATTCGTTGTCGTGTCTGCATGTTTTTCTCTCCTTTGGGCCGCAAAAAAAGCGCACCTTCTGATGTGAAGGTGCGCTGAAGAAGACAGATGTCGCCACCTGTTTCTGAAGGGCCTCCACTTTATCGTTCTCTCTGGAACGTCTTAAAAGTCGTTAGCTGCTCGTTTCGGTTGTGGTGTTTCTTGTTCGTGTGCTGCGACTTCGATACTCGTTTTTGGCAAGATCAAATTCAGAAGGACCCCTAAGATCGTGGCAAGTGCCATGCCTTCGAGCGAGAAGTTGCCGATTTTGAGGGCAGCTCCACCAATCCCGATGACCAGAATGACCGCTGTGATGGTCAGGTTCCGTTTATCGGCAAGATCGACCTTACTTTCGACCAGTGTCCGCAGACCGTTCGAAGCGATGACCCCGAACAACAGGATACTGATGCCGCCCATGACAGGTGTCGGTATCGTCTTGATGAACCCTTCGACATAGCCGAGGAAGCCAAAGCTGATGGCGAGAACCGCTGCGCCTCCGAGGACAAAGACACTGTAGACGCGGGTGATGGCCATGACGCCGTTGTTTTCACCGTACGTCGTGACCGGCGGACCGCCGAGGATCGAAGCAATCGTCTTCGCCAATCCATCTCCGAGAACCGTCCGGTGCATCCCCGGATCAAGAAGCGTCTCGCGCCCGATAATCCGTGATGTCACTTTTTGTTCTCCGATATGCTCTGTTAATGTGACCAGTGTGACCGGAACGATGAGCGCAAGTGCCGCCCAGTTTAGTGTCGGCGAGTAGTCAAGGAATGGCACCGTAAAGTTCGGCACCTGGAAGAAGCTCGCTTGTTTCAGTGACGTGAAGTCGACGATCCCGGCAGCGACGGCAACCAAATACCCGGTCAGGATACCGAACAGAATCGGGACGGTACTCCACATTCCTTTGAAGTACGTCATCGCGAGCAAGGTGACAGCGAGTGTCGTCAAGGCGACGAGCAGGAAGGTACCGTTGTACTTGCCGTCCGCTCCGTTCATCGCCATGTTGACGGCTGTTGGAGCAAGCGATAATCCGATGACCATGATGACGGGACCGATCACGATCGGAGGCAACAGTTTCATTAACCAGCCAACACCTGTATACGTGATGACGAGGGAAACGATGCCGTAGACGAGTCCTGCAACCATTCCGCCGACAAGCGCATCTTCGACACCCCAGCGTTCACTGACGGCAATGATTGGGACGATATAAGCGAAACTTGAACCTAAGTACGTCGGGACTTTAAAGCGGGTGACGGCGAGGAAGATCAACGTGCCGACTCCGCTTGCGACGAGGGCGACGGATGTGTTTAATCCCGTTAATAACGGAACAAGGACCGTCGCGCCAAACATCGCGAAGACATGTTGGAGGCTGAGCATCAGCCACTGAAGAGGATGTTTTGGTCGTTCTTGTACATCGAGAACTGGTCTGTGTGTTTGCATGAGGATAACTCCCTTTCTGGTCTCTCTGGACCACGTTAAAGGTATTTGTGTTTAACGTTTGATGAATACTTGATCGGCGTCATCGACTTCGGATAAAGCGACGACAACTTGTTCTTCGCGTGAGGTCGGGACATTCTTCCCGATGAAATCCGGGCGGATCGGCAGTTCCCGGTGTCCCCGGTCAACGAGGACCGCGAGCTGGATCATACTCGGGCGACCGTGGTCAACGAGCGCATCCATTGCGGCGCGGACGGTTCGTCCGGTGTACAGGACGTCATCGACGAGGACGATGATTTTTCCGGTCACCGTCTCCGGCATATCCGTTCCTTTGATTTCCGGCTCGAGACTTTTTTTCGATAAGTCGTCCCGGTACATCGAGATGTCAACGACACCGAGCAAGACCGGTTTTCCTTCAATTTCTTCAATCCGGCGGGCGAGACGGCGGGCGAGTGTCTCACCGCGTGTTTTGATGCCGACAATCATCAGTTGGTCGATTCCTTTGTTGCGTTCGATGATTTCATGGGCGATGCGTGTCAACGCACGACTGATTGCCGCTTCATCTAAAATGACGGATGGTTTCATGAGGTGCTCCTTTCTGCAAAAAAACCTCCTGCGCAAAGTCGCAGGAGGTTGTTGAAGACAATAAGTGTGGGCAGCCGAAACTGCACGTATCTACACAAATGAAGTGTCTCCCTTTCGTAGCCTCTCCGGACTCGTTTAAAGGTGTGCTATGGGTAGGATCGTCAACGCGGACGACCGGTTGTTCGAGGCAGATGTCTCGCATCGCTCTCTAGGTGATACTCTACCGTTTTATTAGAAAAACGTCAAGACTCTAATTCAAGTTTTTTCAACTGGCTGATCTCAAACGTCATCTCTTCCGGCAACGGTGCTTCGAAATGCAACATCTCGCCGGTTCGCGGATGCTTGAATCCAAGAACCGCAGCATGAAGCGCTTGACCGTTCATTTTCATCGTTTTCCGTGGACCGTATTTCGGATCTCCAGCAAGCGGGAAACCGATGTAACGCATGTGGACACGAATTTGGTGCGTCCGTCCTGTCTCGAGCTTACATTCGACGACCGTAAAGCCTTCATACCGCTCGAGAACACGGAAATGTGTCACAGCTGCTTTCGAGTTTTTATCTGTCACCGTCATCCGTTGACGGTCATTTTTGTCACGGCCGACCGGTGCTTCAATCGTCCCGAGTTCATGTGGAATCTCGCCGTGGACCAGTGCGATATAAAGACGCTCTGTCGTTTTGTCTTTCAATTGTTGCGCCAACGATTCATGAGCCAAATCATTTTTAGCAACCATCAAGAGACCCGATGTGTCTTTATCGATCCGATGGACAATCCCCGGACGTTTGACGCCGTTGATGCCGGATAAATCCTGGCAATGATGAAGCAAGGCATTGACGAGTGTCCCTGATACGTGACCGGCTGCCGGATGCACGACCATCCCTTTTGGTTTATTGATGACGATGACATCACTGTCTTCATAGACGACATCCAGCGGGATATCTTCCGGTAAGACTTCAAGCTCGACCGCTTCCGGGATTCGGACAAGAATTTCTTCCGTTCCGGACATCTTGTAGTTCGGTTTCACGATCCGTCCGTCCACTTCGACGTGACCCGCTTTTAACCAGTCCTGGACCTGTGACCGGGACCAGTCTTGTTGTTCGGCTAACCATTTATCAATTCGACCGGTAGCACCATTGGCTTTAACAGCCCATTCATTTTGTTCATTCATTTAATCAATCGTTCCCTTCTTAGTCAAACGCTCTTCAAACATGACGCTGATCAGCATCAAAATAACACCAAACGTCAAACTGACGTCTGCGACATTAAAAATCGGGAAATTATACCCGAACGGATAAAAATGAAAAAAGTCGACGACTTCTCCACGGGCCATCCGGTCGATGAAATTTCCGACCGCACCGCCGAGTAACAAGGCGACACTCCAAGCAAATACTTTGTTTTTTGTGCCTTCTTTGTAAAGAAAATAAATCAGCCCGATGACGACGACCAGCGTAATGACGAAGAAAAAACCGAACTTCCCTTCAAGCATTCCCCAGGCGGCACCACGATTCCGGTATGAATTTAAATAAAAGAAATTGGGAATGATCTCAATCGCTTGACCAATCGTCATCTGTTGGACGACGATCCATTTCGTCAATTGATCCACTCCGACGAGTACAGCAGCAATCGCTAAGTAAAGCCACATTCTTTTTTCCTCCACATCCAAAAATAATGAGGGACCGCTACGAAGTCGCCGTAGCTGCCCCTCCCTGATTCATTATAAAGAATTGACGACTTCAGTACAACGTGGGCAAAGTGTCGGATGAGCCGGATCTTGTCCAAGTTCAGTCGAATATGTCCAGCAGCGTTCACATTTTTCGCCGTCTGCTTTCAGAACAGTGATGCCTGTCGTTCCGTACGATTTCTCGGCCGAAGCGACAAACTCGATTTGCGAAACTTGCAATAGTTGTTCGAGGTGATCGATTGTCGCAAGCAACGCTTTCGTTTCGTCATTCGGTGCAAGCAGGAGTTTCGCTTCGAGCGTTTTCCCGACAAGTTTCTCGGCACGTGCTTCTTCGAGTGCTTTTAGGACATCATCGCGGAAGACGAGGAAACTGTTCCATTTCGCGATCAATGCAAGACCTTCTTCCGTCATTTCCGGTGCTTCCGGAAGATCCGTCAAGAAAATACTCGCCGTCTCGACGCCGGGAACGAATTCCCACGCTTCGTCGGCTGTATGCGGTAAGACCGGTGCCATCAGTTGTAACAATGTGACGACGGTATCATACATGACTGTTTGAACGGCACGACGCGCCGGTGCATCTTCTTTTTCGATGTACAAGATATCTTTCGTGTAATCGAGATAGAACGAAGACAAGTCCAGGACACAGAAGTTATGCAACAGTTGATAGACCGCCATGAAGTCGTACGCATCGTACGCTGCCTTTACTTTACCGACAAGTTGATCGAGTTTCGTCCGCATGAAGCGATCCGATTCCGGCAAGTCTTTAAATGCCACACGGTGCGTCGTGTGATCGAACTGGTCGAGGTTTCCGAGCAGGAAGCGAACCGTATTCCGGATTTTCCGGTAAGATTCCGATACTTGTTTGAAGTTGTCCATTGAAGCACGGACATCTGATTGATAATCGACGGAAGCCACCCAAAGACGAAGAATTTCCGCTCCGAACTGTTGCATGATTTGGATTGGTGCAATCGTGTTTCCGATTGATTTCGACATCTTCCGCCCTTGACCGTCAAGGACGAATCCGTGACTGACGACCGCTTTATAAGGTGCTTTCCCTGTCGTTGCGACGGATGTCGAAAGAGACGAGTTGAACCATCCGCGATATTGGTCAGACCCTTCCAGGTACAAGTCAGCCGGACGCTCGAGTTCCGGACGTGTCGCGAGGACACCGGCATGGGATGAGCCGGAATCGAACCAGACGTCCATGATATCCGTCTCTTTTTTGAAGATGCCGTTCGGGCTTGCCGGATGCGTAAAGCCTTCCGGTAACAGATCAACGGCTTCGCGCTCATACCAGGCATTTGATCCGTGAGCGGCAAACAGATTGGCGATGTGGTCGATTGTTTCCGGTGTGACGATTTCCGTACCGTCTTCAGCATAGAAGATCGGCAATGGGACACCCCACGCGCGTTGACGGGAAATGACCCAGTCTCCGCGGTCTTTGAACATGTTGTGAAGACGTGTTTCGCCCCACTCCGGTACCCACTGAACTTCTTTGATTTCATCGAGGATCTCCTCCCGGAAATCTTTGATCGAAGCAAACCACTGTGGTGTCGCCCGGAAGATAACCGGTTTTTTCGTCCGCCAGTCGTGCGGATACGAGTGTTTGATGAACGACAGTTTTAACAATGCACCGGCTTCTTCTAGTGCCACACCGATTTCTTTGTTGGCATCTTCATAGAATAATCCTTCAAAACCAGGTGCTTCTGCCGTCATGACCCCTTTGTCGTCGACCGGACAAAGGACATCAAGACCGTACGCTTGACCGATTCGGAAGTCATCTTCCCCGTGTCCAGGCGCAGTATGAACGACACCCGTCGCTTCTGCCGTGACATGATCGCCGAGCATGACAAGTGATTCGCGGTCATAGAGCGGATGTTTCGCTTTGATGTATTCAAAGTCGGCTCCGTCGAAGACACGACCAATCGTCGCACCTTCCCAGCCGAGGGCTTCGATGACTTCCGGTACGAGTGTTTCGGCGACGATATAGCCTTTTCCTTCGTGCTCAATCCGAGCATACGTCAACTCACCGCTGACAGAGATCCCGAGGTTCGCCGGAATCGTCCAAGGTGTTGTCGTCCAGATGACGAAATGATCCGTCGGCTCCAGGATGTTTTTTCCGTCCATGACTTGGAACGCCACATAGATTGCAGCCGAACGTTTATCCTGATATTCGATTTCTGCTTCTGCGAGAGCAGACTCCGAAGACGGCGACCAGTAGACCGGCTTTTTCCCTTTATAGATGTATCCTTTATTCGCCATATCACCGAACAGACGGATTTGTGCCGCTTCGAATTCCGGTTGTAACGTGATGTATGGATTGTCGTAGTCACCGAGAACACCAAGACGCTTGAATTGTTCCCGTTGGTGATCGACTTGCTCTAATGCATATTTGGCACACAGCTCACGGAATTCTGCGACCGACATCGACTTCCGGTCGACACCCGCTTTTTGAAGCGCTGTTTCGATCGGAAGTCCGTGCGTATCCCAACCCGGTACATACGGAGAACGGAACCCGTTCATCGACTTGTAACGGACGACGATGTCTTTTAAGACTTTGTTTAATCCGTGTCCCATGTGGATGTCTCCGTTAGCGTAAGGAGGACCATCATGAAGAATGAATGTCGGCTTGCCGGCATTTTTCTCCTGGACGGCTTCATACAGATTCATCTCGTTCCAACGTGCCTGCATATCCGGCTCACGCTTCGGCAGGTTTCCCCGCATTAGAAATTCCGTTTTCATCATCAATAACGTATCTTTGTATTCCATCTGGCATTCCCTCACTTATCTGAATTTTGCGTACAAAAAAAGCCAAACACATCCCCTGATAGGGACGAGTTGGCTTGAACTCGCGGTACCACCCTACTAGCAACCCTGAAAAACGGATTACCACTTAAGAGCCTGATAACGGAGGCGAAACGGTGGAACTTACTGAACAGGTTCAGTTCCACACTCAAAGGGGATACCTTTTATCCTTGACTGATCGGGCTCACACCGGTCCCCGATTCGCTGACAGTATTTAGATAAAAGACGTGTCCTTCTCAATGATTTAACTTATACGACATCGTCGTCATTATACGCAACTGCCGGAATCTCGTCAAGCACACCCCGGGTCGAACTATCAAATGCATCCCAGTCGTGGCTCGTCAACAATTCCATCTGTGCGTCGATCAATACTTTGAATCGATTACGGTACAATTCGATTTTTTTACGCATCTGTTCGACTTCAAAATCAGTCCGCTGCGCTCGGCGCTGTGCCGCATCCTGCAGTTGTTCGGCTTCCCGTTCTGCTTGTTTGACGATAAGGCTGGCTTCTTTCGTCGCATTCGCTTTGACTTCTTCTGCCGCTTCTTGTGCCACGATGATGGATTTGTTTAGGGTTTCCTCCATCGAGCTGAAGTAATCGACACGAGACTGCATGTTTTGAATGACTTCTTGCTGTTGACGGTTTTCCCGGAGCAACAATTCAAAATCTTTGATGACTTGATCAAGAAATTCATTGACCTCATCTTCGTCATAGCCGCGAAACTTACGTGTAAATTCCTTATTGTGAATATCAAGTGGCGTCAATGGCATGATGAAATCCTCCCTCAGCTTGTTGGTTATCCTTTTAGCAGACCGTATTGCAGTTTGATCCGGTCCCGTTTCGTTGAACCGAGTACGGCAATTAACTTGACACGTCCCGTTCCGCGAAGTGACAGTAAATCGCCTTCCTCTAACAAAAAGCTCGGATCTTCAACGATTTTATAATTGACTTTACTTTCACCCTGCTTAATCAGGCTTTGCGCTTTTTGTCTTGAAAATCCAAGGATTTCACTGACGACCGTATCAAAACGGAGCGAACTGACAAATCCCAGTTCTTCCTGCCATTCTTGATCCTTGATTTTCAACTGTTCTTCTGAATCCACGAGTGACAACCGGATCTTGGTTTTCCCCGCACGATCGACGTTCGCTTCAATATAAGAAGCCACTTCTTTCGCGACGGCGAACTGGACGAGTTGATCTTGGATGACGACGTCACCGAATTTCCCTCGTTTTAATCCGACGTTTAGTAATGTCCCTGTCACCTGGCGATGCGAGAGCTCGACGAATTTTGTGGGATAATGGATACGATAAATGGCGATATCAAAATCGTTGGCATCAAGCTCGTAATAATCAGGGGCAATGAGGGCACGCTGTCGTTCCGCACCTTCAAAACCGCCCTCAAAAAAGAGGGCACATTTTGTTCCGACAAGTTCTCGGGTAATCTGTTGTTCACGCGGATCCAGAAAGTCTGTCACTTTAAATGTGTAGGTCGCTTCGACATGGTCGATCCAGTTTAGGACAAGATCGACGAACTCCCGCTCATGTCCGCGATAATGATCATAAACGCTCATTAGAAGAAGATCGCTCGAATGCCTGCCTGTGCCAAATTAAGCACTAAAAAGGCAACGATAGGTGAAATGTCAAGCATACCTCCGATGGGCGGGATAATCCGTCGGAACGGTGCGAGGAAAGGTTCGACTAACATGGCCAGGACTTGACCGAATCGTGATTCACGTGCATTTGGGAACCACGATAATAAAATATAGGCAATCATGACGTAGCTGTAATATTGAAGTAACGTGCTGAGTGTACGACCGATTGCGTACATGACTTGCGAATCCATGCTTACCACCCCTTATGGTTGATATCATCTTCACCGAGCAGATTTGAGATACTTCCGGCCAGCTCGACGTTGTTCGGTACACAGAGGAGTGTATTTTGACTGATAGTCGTAATCGTTCCATCAAGAGCAAACACGACACCTGACAGGAAATTAATCATTTGGCGTGATTGATCTTTAGACATCCGTTGCATGTTCACGATGACAGCACGATTTTGACGAAGATGTTCGCCGATTTCCTGTGCTTCGTTAAACACACGTGGCTCACTGAGAATGACTTGTGATTTCGCCTTTTTTGTATGAATGGGTACGATGTTCGATTGTCTCACAGGGTCCTCCTTTTGAGTAACAGTAGGGGTAGAATCCTCATAATACTCGTCATATTCTTGCTGTGATGCACCTCTACCTTTATTTATTGTAGCATCATTTTCATATTCGAGTTCATCTAAATCGTCTGTATTACCGAGAAATAGATTTTGCATTTTTGTTTTGAATCCCATATCAATTCTCCTTTCGTATATCTAGGCAATTTATGACTGGACTAACGTCGTACCGATTCGGACATATGTCGCGCCTTCTTCAATGGCAATCTGATAGTCCGATGACATCCCCATCGACAATTCCGTGCACGGTGCATGCGGGAGTTGACGGGTTGCCACTTCGTCTCGCAAGACACGAAGTGAACGAAAAACCGAACGGAGTACTTGTTCGTCTTCTGTCAACGGAGCCATCGTCATCAGTCCGATTACACGGACCATCGGATATTGTCCTACCTCATGCAAAAATGAGTGGACATCTTCCGGATCAATCCCCTGCTTGGATTCTTCACCAGAAACGTTGACTTGCACAAAACAATCGACTGGCTGCTTGGCACGTTTATTGATTTCTTCCGCAAGATGCAAGCGGTCCAAGGAATGTAACACGTCAATCCGATCAATGACTTGCCGGACTTTACGGGTCTGCAGTGTTCCGATAAAATGCCACTCACAGACCTCACGTCCTAAGACCGTTTGTTTGTCGGTCAATCCTTCCGGACGATTCTCACCCAGTGCCGTTATACCTGCCGCCAGCAACTCCGCCGCCACTTCACTTGAAACTGATTTCGTCACGCCGATCAATTGTACCTGCTTTTTTTGATCGGTCTTTTCATACGCCTGTTTCATGTTTTGTCGGACTTGTTGTACATTTTCAGAAATTGACATCGAGAGACTCCTTTACAATCAAACTGGCAAACCGTCCACCATGATCCCCATGACGATAGGAGAAGTAGTCTTCCGCCTGGCAGTTCGTACAGATTCCTGTATCCAGCACATCACCGACACCACTGCGTTCGGCTAACATGGCATTGGTTTTTTGAAGTGATAACATAGCTTTTCCGTCTTCTTTTTTAGTATAAGGAGACTCTTCCAAGTTCAGTTGGTCAACCGCCTCAAGAACAGGACCATCGACTTCATAACAACATTCCCGGATCGAGGGTCCGATCACCATCTGAATCGAAGAACGTTCGGCACCGGCTTGTTCCATCTTTGTCAATGTGGCTTCGACGATGTTGGCAACCGTTCCGCGCCAGCCGGCGTGAACGTTTGCAATGATACCTGTCCGCGGATCACAGAAAAGGAGCGGCACACAGTCTGCAAACAGCATCATCAATAAGACGTTTGAATCCGTTGTCACCAGTCCATCTGTACCCTTGATTGCCGTTTCGTAATCTGAGGCTCCACGACCGGACTCGAGGGTCGTTACTTGCTCGACATGATTGCCGTGCACCTGTTCAGCCCATACTGAGTTTTCCAGGGCTAAATCCAGTTGCCGCACGATGACTTCACGATTTTTAATGACACCTTCCGGATCATCTTTTACATGCAGTCCTAAGTTGCCTTGACCGTGAGGTGCTGAAAACTTTGTCGTAAACGCTGCACGGACCGTTCCTGTCGGGGTATCCCATTTTATCCATTGACCAAACATCTCATCCCATCCTTTTTTAAAAAAAGAGGTGTCGCTTACGCGACACCTCTTGATCTAGCAGTCGTGTCTCGGGAATATCGAATTAACGATTATTCCGGCGAAGGAAAGAAGGAATATCCATCGTCTCTTCGACATCTGACCCTTTTGCTGATTCTTGGTTCGAGCTAATAGGTGTCTCTTCGACTTGCGGTTTAGGTTCTTCAGCTACTGGTGATGGTGTCGACGCCTGCTTTTTCTTGAGCAGGTTTTTCATCATTTCTTGTGCTGACGGGATTTCAAAATCGAGTGGCTCGTTTTCGAATTCCGTTGCGATGACCGTAACAATGATTTCGTCTTCCAAGTTGTCATTGATGACTGATCCGAAGATTAAATTGACTTCTTCGTCCGCAGCGCTTTGAACGATTTGAGCAGCTTCCGTTACTTCGTAAAGGCTCAAGTTCGCACTACCGGTGATATTCATCAAGACGCCTTTTGCACCTTCGATCGATGTTTCAAGCAATGGACTCGAAATCGCTTTTTTCGCGGCTTCTGTCGCACGGTGTTCACCCGTTGCAACACCGACACCCATCAATGCTGAACCTTTTTCCGTCATGATCGTTTTAACATCCGCGAAGTCCAAGTTAATGAGACCCGGAACGGCGATTAAGTCCGTAATCCCTTGAACACCTTGACGAAGCACGTTATCGGCTTCTTTAAAGGCTTCAAGCATCGGCGTGTTACGATCGACGATTTCAAGCAATTTATCATTCGGAATGACGATGAGTGTATCGACTTTTTCTTTAAAGTTCTGCACGCCTGAAACAGCATGTTGCATCCGTTTGCGGCCTTCGAACATGAAAGGTTTTGTGACGACACCTACTGTCAACGCACCGATTTCTTTAGAAATTTCAGCGATGACCGGTGCTGCACCTGTTCCGGTACCGCCACCCATTCCTGCTGTTACGAAAACCATATCGGCACCAGATAGAATTTCTGTCAACTGTTCGCGGCTTTCTTCGGCAGCTTTCTTACCGATTTCCGGATTTGCTCCGGCACCAAGACCACGTGTCAGTTTTGCTCCCAGTTGAAGTTTTACATCCGCCTGTGACATGTTTAGAGCTTGTGCATCCGTATTGACAGCGATGAATTCTACGCCTTGGACACCATGTTCAATCATTCGGTTGACAGCGTTTGAACCACCGCCACCTACTCCGATGACTTTGATTTTAGCTACTTGGTCCATCATTTCATCAAAATGCAACATAAAAGGGGCCCCCTATTTTTTTACTGATAATTTTTTATTTAGCCGAAAAATTTCTCAAAGAAACTGCTGAATGACTTCCGCTCTTTTGGAGGCTGTTCCTTCTGTGGTCGCTCTTCGCGTACTGAAGGTTGGGAAGGGTGTGCAAGTAACTCTTCTTGCTCACGTCCTTGTGCGGCTATTCCCTTTTCGTCCGCCCGGTCAAACCCTGACTTCGAAACGGCACTGCGTGACAGCACGTAGCGTAACATTCCGGCAGCGACAGCATACTTCGGATGACGAATCCCTAAGCTGGATGGTTGATACACGTTCACGCTTTGTTTAAAGATCCGCTTACCGAGTTGGTCAATTCCTGGTAAGGAAGAACTGCCGCCACAAAGAATGATGCCGCTGTTCATTTGTGCATATCCGGCTTGTGTCATTCGTTTCTGGATCATTTCAAAAATCTCTTCCAGACGGGCTTCCAGTACAAAACCGATCTCCGTCTGTGGTTCGAAACGGTGTTCTCCGTTAATCGTCACGTAGGAAACTTTCTCTTCCGGGTCTCCGAGTGCTTCCAGTGCGACACCATATTCTTCTTTGGCGAGTTTTGCATCTTGGTATTTACAATTCATTTTATACGTCAAATCGCGTGTCAGATGATCTCCGCCATACGAAAGTGTCGTTGAGTACACTAAATCATTTTTTTCGTAAATTGAAAGAGTGGTCGTTTCATGTCCGATATCAACGATTCCGACACCGAGTTCCAATTCATCAATCGAAGCTGCAATTCGTGAGACGGCCAAACTTTCCAGCACATACCCCGCAAGTTCCAACCCAGCTCGTTCGATGGAACGTTTGATGCTATGTAGAATCGTCTTCGCTCCGATAATCAGCTTCCCTGTCACTTCTAGACGATAACCGATCATGCCACGTGGATCTGTGATCTCCGTCTGCTGATCGACAGTAAACGTTTTAGGTAAAACATCGACAACGCTCAATTCGTTTGGAATCCGCATCACCATGGCAGAATGAAGGACATCCTTCACATCATCATCCGTGATTTCATTATCTTCCCCTTTGATTGATGTCATCCCTTGGCAATCCTTGACTTGGATGTGCTCACCGGAAATTGCTACATATACTTCACCAATCGGTTCACCGAGTGTGCGCTCCACTTCTGCAACCGCTTGTTTAATGGCATTTACTGTTTGATCGATGTCGACGATGACACCTCGCTTGACGCCTGCAGATGGTGCAGACCCTTCCGCTAAGACATTTAGTGTTCCACCTAGAAGTTCACCGACGATGAGTTTCACTTCCGATGTCCCAATATCTAGTGCGGCAATCGTACCTTTCGTTTCCATGGGAGTGACACCTCCACTTTCATAATACTAATCCTGTCGTTCCTGTTTATATTTACAGGAATCGAGACAATCTTCTTCTCGTTTAAGTCTACACTATAAAAAACCTCACGAAAAGAAGTTATTGTCTAACTTACCCATCTAATAGATTACGATTTGATGACGATGTGTCCGCTTTCCTACTAATGAAAACAAACGTTTGTCAAACCCGTCTAATACAGGGTGTTATTTACTATTTTTTACCTTTATATGGTTTGAAATAGATACCACCATCAATGGTAATCGTTCCTGTTTTACCTTTTGGCAATGCAGAAATCACTTTGACATATTCATTCAACGAGTTAGAAAAAGCCGATGTACTCAATAAGACGGTATTTCCGTCCGTCATGAATAACTTTAATCCGCCTTTGTCGGTCTGGTCATTGGCTACGATTTCCGAAATCCGGCTCCGGACTTTCGGCTCGATTTTAACGAGTTCCTTTGTCAGACGTTCCAAGGACTGATCCGTAAATCCGGTTAGAATCGGTGCATCAAACAATTCTTCCTTCGACTTTCCGGGAATAATCGTTCCGTCCGCTAAGACGATCCGGGCGCCCGGTTTGTCTTTGGCATACGCGATTTCTTTTTCTTCGACGACATCCACTTCATAATGGTGTAAAAACGTTTTTTTCATCGTCGCTTCGCGAATACCCGGAACATCTTCAATCCGTTCCAACACGGCTTCTTCCGACACATTGAAAGCATGTGTCTCCTTCACCTTAATACGTGATGCTTGAATGATGTCTTCCTTCTTGACGTTCACGGTGCCAGTGACATCAAATGTCGCGACACGCGAGAAACTCGATTGAAGATAGAAGACGACACCAATCAATAGACCGATCAGGATGAGGACATAGATTAAACGCCGGTTCGCCTTTTTCCGACGCTGCTCACGGACATATGGAATTTTATCTTCTAAGCTGCGGACAGTCGCATCCATCTTCGGCTGTCTGGCCGGTTGTTGTTCCTTCACGTAAGCCTCTCCCTCCATTATGTTTAATTTCAGTACCTTATCGGTCTATTCCTGCAATGCTTTAGTTTTTTCGCTGAATCAACCGTAATAATTCATCGACCAGATCACTTGCCGCATTTGGCATACCAAGCACAAGTGACGCTTTTGACATGTCCGCTTGATCGGCAATTGCTTTCGTACAAGCGTCGAACAATCGGTCTCCCGTCAACTCGGATTCCCGAATCAACAGACTGGCTCCTGTCTCGACGAGTGACGAAGCATTCACTTCTTGATGATTTTCCGTCACGTACGGGCTTGGAATCAAGATACTCGGCAAACCGAGCGTCGTCAATTCAGCTAACGTACTTGCACCGGAACGCGAGATGACAAGTTGACTCGCTTTTAAAATTAACGGCAGATCATAAATGAACGGACGCAATTGAATCCGGTCGGGTAATGTGCCGAGCTGAGCCTGAATGTCTTCGTAGTGCACCTGTCCCGTGACGAACAATAACGACCAGTCAGTTTCTGTCAGCTTGGGAATCATGTCGACGACTGCTTTATTGATGGCTGGTGCCCCCCGGCTGCCGCCGTAAACGACAATCAGAGGACGATCTTCTTCAAAACCGTATTTTTGTTTTTCTTCGACTGGATCAATCTGCAGCATCGCAACTTCCGAAGCACGGGGATTCCCGATTAAAATCGTCTTCCCTTCATTTTTGCCGAAATGATGACCAGATCCCTTAAAGGACAAGGCCACTCGGTCAACATAACGCGCCAGGAACTTATTCGTGATTCCCGGTAAACTGTTTTGTTCATGGACGAGTGTTTTATATCCCATCTTCGCTGCTGTGTATAAAACCGGACCGCAGACGAAACCACCCGTTCCGACCACGATATCCGGTTGGAAGTCGCGCAAAAGCTTCCGGACGCGGACAACACTTTTTAAAAAGCGGAAACCGGTCTTGACGTTTTCAAACGATAAGGAACGGCGGATCCCCGAAATTTCAATCGATTCGAAAGGAATACCCGCTCGACGGACGATATCTGCTTCGAGTCCATTCTCTGTTCCGATGTACAACACTTCGCATGGCGTCCGACGTTCAATTTCTCGAATCATCGCCAACGCCGGATAGATATGTCCACCGGTGCCTCCACCTGAAACTACGATTCTCATTTCATCATTCCTCCTACTTTTTGGACAGAACGGATGAAATGTTCGCCGCGTTCTTCGTACGTTTTGTATTGGTCCCAACTGGCCGATGCCGGAGACAGCAAAATGATATCCCCGGGTTTCGAGACATCAAATGCCGTGGCAACGGCTTCTTCCATCTCACGTGTCACCGTCGAAGCAATCTGTTGCTCGGTCGCTAAATCGGCGAAGCGTTGACCGGTCTCCCCGAGTCCGATGACATGTTTGACATGGGTCATCGCACTTTTCAACGGTGTTAAATCTGCACCGCGTTCGAGTCCACCGCAAATCCAAATGATAGACGATTGAAAACCGGACAGTGCTGCTTCCGTTGCAACATTGTTCGTGGCTTTTGAATCATTGTAGACCTCTCGTCCGGCAAACTCACCGATGTATTCTGTCCGGTGTGCTACTCCGCCAAACGTCCGCAAGACGTCTTGAATCGCTGTCAGGGAAATCCCGAACGGTTCAATCAATGTCAAGGCAGCCAGGACGTTTTCGAGGTTATGACCACCGCCGAGCGCCAGCTCACGGACCGGGAGAATTTCTGTCTGACCGACAAAAATCATATCGTTTTCGATGTGTGCATACGCATCTTGGCGACGTGAGAACGTCAACCGTTCGGCTACTGCTGTTTCGCTTAGGCGCATGACTTCCTCGTCATCCGCATTGACGACCAGTCGTCCGGCTTCATCCATGTTTGAAAAGATTCGTGCTTTGGCTGCCGCATAAGATGTAACATCCCCATGGTAATCAAGATGAGCCGGCGACAGGTTCAGGAACGCCGCACTGACTGGACAGAAGGATTCGATGCCCATCAATTGAAAACTGGACAACTCAATGACGATGACATCGCCTGCTTCTGCCTGCTGGGCAACCTCAACTGCCGGGAAACCGATATTCCCCGCCAGATGAACACGTTTTGATCCACGTTTTAATAGTTCATGAACGAGCGTCGTCGTCGTTGTCTTGCCGTTTGATCCTGTAATCGCCACCCAGTCCGCTTTTGTTGAACGATAAGCCAATTCCACTTCCGTCCAAACCGGGATGCCAAGCTCCAGTGCTTTCTGTAACAATGGAATCTGATAAGGGATCCCCGGGTTTTTTACGATTAAGTCTGTTCCATCCAACAAGGATAACGGATGACTTCCGAAGAGGGTTTCGACCTTCAAGGATTCAAGCATTTGGACGTCATTTTCCGAAGGCGTCCCACCATCGTTCACCGTCACGACAGCGCCTGCCTTCACAAGATAGGTCGCTGCCGCAATTCCGCTTTTCGCAGTCCCAAGGACCAATACTTTTTTCTTCTCCAGCTCAGAACTCTTCATCATTAAATCGCTCACTTTCTTGACCACGAATTTCAATTACACGAACAGATAGGCAATTAACGCCACGATTAAGCTAATCGAAGCAAATGTTCCGACGATACGCCACTCACTCCACCCGACCATTTCGAAATGGTGGTGAATCGGACTCATTTTAAAGATCCGTTTTCCTGTCGTCTTGAAGGAAATAACCTGCAGGATGACCGATAATGTCTCGACAACGAATACAATGCCGATCAGTACTAACAGTAATTCCAGTTTCAATAAGATCGATAAACCGGCAAGCGCCGCTCCTAAAGCCAGTGATCCCGTATCGCCCATGAAGATTTTAGCTGGATAGACATTAAACACAAGGAATCCGATCAACGCACCGACAGCTGAAAAGGCAAACAAGGCAACCCCCGGCTCATCCGCGATAAACCAACCGTAAAGACCAAAGAACAGGAATGTCGGAATCGCCGTAAAGGATACGAGTCCGTCCAGTCCGTCCGTCAGATTGACCGCATTCGAGAATCCGACGAGCCAGAATAACGCGACGAGCGGATACAGAATACCGAAGTCAATCGACCATGTCGTAAAAGGAATCGCCAGGTACGTAGCTTGACTCGAAAATCCGCCGCTCAACCAGACAAACAAAAGACCGACGACAATTTGTCCGATTAATTTTTGTTTTGAGTTTAAACCAAGATTACGTTTTTTAACGACTTTGATATAGTCATCGATAAAACCGATCGCTCCGTAAGCAAGCGTCAAGAACAATAACGACAGATGGCTCCGGTCCAGATCTCCCATCACTAAGAGCACAAGCAGGCTGCCGATCATCGCCAGCAATATGACGATTCCACCCATTGTCGGCGTCCCGGATTTCACTTGGTGCCAATCCGGACCTTCTTCGCGAATCTCTTGACCGAATTTAAGACTGTGTAAAAAAGGAATCGCTTTTGGCATCACGAGGACGACAACCAAAAACGCAATAATTAAACTGATGAATAATGTGATCATTGCAAACACCTACTTTTAAGGATTAAGTTTCATTTAGAAATGTAAAAATTTGTTCCAGTGCCAGTCCACGCGACGCTTTCAGCAAAATAACGGTTTGCTGGCCGAGCAAAGGTTGGAGCAGACGCGCTGCCTCTTCGACCGTGTCCGCAAATTGGACTTGGACGGTCGGATCTGCAATTCCATCCGCAATATAACGCCCTTTCCCCCCTACAAGGATAGCATGGGATACAGGAAGTGCAATCTTCTTCCCGACAGAGGCATGCAACAGACGTTCCTGTTGACCCAGTTCATACATATCCCCGAGGACAACGACCTTATTCGTAAATCCGTCGAGCGTTGCAATCGTTTCAATCGCCGCATTCATCGATGTCGGACTGGCATTATAGGCATCGTTGATGATTGCCGTTTGCCCGTACATTAAACGTTCCATCCGCATCGGTGTCAATTGTACGTCATTCAATCCTGCCTGGATGACGTCATCGGTAAGTCCCAGTGCTTTTGCTGTCGCAATCGCGTATGCTGCATTCCGGACTTGATGTTTACCGAGGACCGGTATGCTGAACGTCGTCCCGTCAAATTTAAACGTCGTTCCGATGAACGTCGCTTCCGCCTGTTCGATGACGTACGTATTGGTCGCATGATATCCGATCCGTTCAGCCGGCACTTCTCCTAACAACGGCTCGTCGCCATCTACGAAGAGATGACCGTTCGGTTTTAATCCTGAGCGAATCTCCAGTTTGGCCTGGGCGATTCCAGTTCGTCCGCCGACTTGCTCGGCATGGGACTCCCCAATGTTCGTCACGAGTGCAATATCCGGTTCGGCAAGATTCGATAACAGCTCGATATCTCCAAACCCGTTCATTCCCATTTCAAGAACAGCGACTTCCGTCTCGATCGGCATCATCAAAATCGTCAATGGCATTCCGATATCTGAATTGAAGTTCCCTGCCGTTTTATGTGTCCGGAACGACTGTTTCAAAACACTCTCAATCATATCTTTTGTTGAGGTCTTGCCGTTTGATCCTGTAATCGCGATAACTTTCGGGGCCACTTGTTGTAAGTACCGTTTGGCGATGATTTGTAACGCTTGTAACGGATCTTCGACTTCAAGCACCGTGATGTCCATCTCCGGAAGCGGAATACCTTTTTTCCACAACGTGGCGATGGCCCCTTGAGCAACTGCTCCCTCGATGAACGTATGTCCGTCGACGCGTGCTCCCTGGATCGGGATATACAATCCTTCTGTCAGCATACTTCTTGAATCTGTCGCAAAATTTCTTAAAGCCCGTGTATCGGTTTCTTCTAGGCCCAGCCACTGGGCAATCTGTGCAATTGTCACCATCACTATTTCCTCCACTCGATTACAGAAAACGAGGACGAACAGAAGTCAACGAATGACTCCGGTCCGTCCTCGTTTCACTGCAGAAATCAGGAGACCGCTGTTTCTTACTCTTTTGGTTCAGCGAGTTCCACCGTCAGCTTTCCATTTTCTTTCACTAGTGTACCAGTTCGCGCCGATTGTTTGGTTACAAAACCTTTACCAATCACGTCTAACTTTAAATTATAGAGACTGACAAGCTTTTTGACATCCCGTTGTGACCACCCGGTGATATCAGGCATCTTAAACGTCCGTCCTGTTTTGAAGAGGACACGTTCCCCGCTGACGAATTCCTGTCCGCGGGTCGGAATTTGGGAGACGACTTCGACCCCGTCACCTAACACGACCGGTACGGCACCTTGCTCTTTCGCCATCTCTTCCGCCTGATTCATACTTTTCCCGATGTAGCTCGGAATGATTTTCGCTTTGACATCCACCGACTCTTTTTGAGTCGCCGGTTTAATGCTTCGATACTGTAATGCTGTATTCATAACACTTTTGAAGACAGGACTCATGATGCTTGGACCGGAAACCGACGATTCATTTTTCGACGGCCGATCGACCGCGATATACATGATCAATTCCGGATCATCCTTTGGCGCCATTCCGATAAAGGAGTGGATGAACTGCCCTTGGATGTATTTCCCGTTCTCGGAAATCTGGGCCGTCCCTGTTTTCCCGATGACACGGTAATCTTTCAGCTTGTACATCTGTCCGGTTCCGATTTTACTGTTGACGACACCGTCCAGTGCTTCCCGGGTCGCTTTTGCCGCTTCCGCGGAAATCGGTTTTCCGACTACTTCTGTCTTGGCTTTATACGGCGCTTTGTCCGTATGGTCCGCTTTTTGGATAATATGCGGTTTGACCATTTCACCGTCTCCGGCAATCGCTGTCGCCCCTTGGAGAATTTGCATCGGCGTTACCGCCGTCGATTGTCCCCACGATGTAATCAGCGTATTCAGCGGTTTTGACAGATCAGATTGACTGTTTACTTCACCCGAGATATCTATACCCGTTTTTTGATCGAAATGAAACTTCTTGAAATAGTCTTTATAGCGCTCGATTCCAAGCTTTTCAGCCGTCAGAATCGAGAACATGACATTTGAGGAGTGATAAACCCCTTCAATCATCGGAATCGTTCCCCAGCCGACATCATTGTAGTCTTTAATGACGGTCCCCTTGTAATTGTAACTTCCTGATTTATAAGGTTCGTTCGGACGGAAGACCCCTGCATCGATGGCAGCAGCCAACGTGAAAATCTTCATCGTCGATCCGGGTTCAAATCGAGACGAGACGGCAAAGTTCGTAAAATCCGTCATATCACGTAAATTCGGGTTAAATGACGGACGATCCGTCATTGCCAAAATTTCACCTGTTTTGGCGTCCATGACGATTCCGGTCGCATTTTTCGGTTTGTATTCGTTGTTCATCTTCTGCATCTGCTTCTCAAGCGCCTGCTGAATCCGGTGATCAATCGTCAGATACAGATTGGATCCGTCTTTCGGCTCATTTGAGATTTTTGACGTACCTTGAACCAACTCTCCGCCACTGCGATCTTTTTCAAAGACACGGGAGCCAAACGATTCACGTAAGGCCTCATCGTATTGTTTTTCGATGCCCATCTGTCCTTTTAAGACAACCCGCCCGTTATCTTCTGTAATTTTTTGGACGAATCCTAGCGTATCCGACAGGAAAATCCCGTTCGGATAATAGCGTTTCGGTTCCTCGATTAATCGAATTCCGGGCAACTTCAACCGATCGATCTGTTCTTTCTGATCAACCGTCAAGTCATTCCCTTTTTTACCGAATTCGATTTGAGACCGATCTTTATTTTCAATCAGATACGTTTCCAGCTCTTTCACCGACATGCCTAAAATCGGCGCCAGTCCGGTCGCTGTTTTCTTGAAATCGACCACTGTCTCGTCCGGATCCTTCACTCCGCCCAACCGGTAGATTGCCACTAAGTGATAGGACGGGATGTTGATCGCAATCGGTGAACCGAGCCGGTCAAAGATTTCTCCACGTTCTGCCGATAATGTCGATTGCGACTCCCAACGTTTTTTTTCCGCGTAGACCAACATGTCTTCTCCGTGGAATTTTTTTGTCGTCGATAAGTATAAAAAGCGTGAAATGAACACCAAAAAGAGAGCAGCAAATATCAACATGACAAAGGCTACTCTCCGTCGGGATTTAGATAGTGGATTCATTTAGGAATCACCTTAATGTTCCCTTTTCGCATATCAAGACCTTGTTCTTTCGCAATCTTGTAAATGCGTTCTGGAGAGCTTAAGTTGGTCACTTCAAGTTGAAGACGTTCATTCTCTTTTTTCATCTCTTGCGTCACTTGGTTTTCTTTCGCGAGATCGCGACTGACATTGTAAGCTTCGTTATGAGCACCAATCGTCACACTGCCAAAGAGGACAATTCCGCCAATCATCGCACTGTACAAAAACTTTTCAAATGGATACAAACGATATTTTGGACGAACCGCAACACGACGTGCGATATCTTCCGTCTTACGTGGTTCTTGGATAGGTTGCTGCCGAACAGGTTCCATGGATTGCATCGGTTTACGAAGTGGTTCTGCCATTTGAATGCTCCTCTCAACTTTCCTTCATTTTTTCAACAATTCGTAATTTGGCGGAGCGTGACCGGCGATTATCATCGAGTTCATCGTCTCCTGCTGTAATCGGTTTTCTTGTCACCAGACGCAGTTCTGGTTCAAATTCTTTTGGGATCATCGGCAATCCTTGCGGAAGCTCAGGTAAAGATGACTTTTCTTTGAATGCTTGCTTACACATCCGGTCTTCGAGCGAATGGAAAGTGATGACGCATAAGCGCCCACCGACAGCGAGTAAATCAATCGCCTGATACACGGCTCGATCAAAAACATTCAGTTCGTCATTGACGGCAATCCGGATCGCTTGGAACGTCCGCTTGGCCGGATGCCCTCCTTTACGGCGGGCTGGTGCCGGAATCGCATCTTTGATTAACTCGACCAGTTCAAATGTCGTTTCAATCGGTGCAATCTCACGTGCCTTCTCAATCTTGCGGGCAATCTGTTTGGAGAACTTTTCTTCCCCATATGTAAACAAAATCCGAACAAGATCGTTATACGGCCACTCATTGACGACTTCATACGCAGACAGCGGTGACGTTTGGTCCATTCGCATATCCAGTCGGGCGTCAAAGTTGTAGCTGAATCCACGTTCGCCTTCGTCTAGTTGTGGAGAAGATACGCCGAGATCAAATAAAATCCCGTCCACTTTTGTTACGGATCGTGCTTCTAATTCCTCTTTTAAATGTACGAAATTACTTTTTATTAAAGTAAAGCGACCTTCATACGCCGCGAGACGTTCTGCTGCATGTGCCAGTGCGACATCGTCCTGATCAAACGCGTACAGATGTCCTGTCGTCAACTGCTTGACGATTTCTTCACTGTGTCCTGCTCCACCCAACGTACAATCGACATAAATCCCGTCAGGTTTGATATTCAGCCCTTTAATGGACTCCCATTTTAATACTGTTTCATGCTCAAACATGTGCTGCCTCACCTTTCACTGTCCAAACTGGACGTTACTCTTTTTCAATGTATCATATTCTTTCTTGAAAACGTTACGAAAATGAGACAGTTTCCTTGATTTTTTGAACTTTTGTGTATCTTTCGTTAAAAAAACAAAAAAACCTGCTTATTTCGCAGGTTTAGAGCATAATTTTCAATTGTTCCGCCTCGGTTTGTTCATAGTGCATCCGTAAGGTCTGAACTAAATTCAAACCGTATCGGTTCAGCCAAGGCAATATCGAATGAATCCGTTCCTGCGGTGCATGATCGGGTGCCAACTGATACTGCAAGGCGCGGTCCGAACGATTCGCCTGTTCATGGAGACGCCGCTTTTGATCGACGATCGTCTCTACGGCAAGTTGAAGCTGTTTGTTCAGTTTCGTTGCGACAGCCGTCGTACGCAACTCCTGTTGTTCGATCCGCGTGACTTCCTCGACCAGGACTGTTCCTAAGAGGGTTGCGTCATGCAAATGCCGTTTTATTGCCGCCGCGTCAAATGGTGCGAGCGGCACGCCTGTATGAAGCACTTGTTCGAGACTCAGACCATGACGCCGAAGTCCTTTCTCGTCCCGTGCCTGTAACATGACGGCTCCCATCCGTGGGATCAGCACCGGCATCGTCCAATCGAAATGATGGAACAACGGGCGTAATCTTGTCCAGTATGCAATTTCTCCCGGTCCTCCGATGTAAGCAAGTGTCGGGAATAAGTAATCCTGCATCAACGGACGTGTGACGACACTGTTTGAAAAACGTTCCGGACTTGCATACAGTAATGCCAACAGCTCAAGCTCCGTATAGGTCTTCCCTTGTTTCGTCACAAAATCTTGTCCCGGATACAATAAATCACGTCCGATGTCCTCCACAAACAGATGGGCTGCTTCTTCGTTTAAAAAGGTATCCGGCAATTCGGTTGTTTCTTGGATGCCTTTCGATAACGCTTGCCGGATTTCAGCATTGTCCTGAATCAGTCGTTCGAAAAACGGAATTTCAAGCTGGCGGACTGCTTCCGTATCTGCATCAAAAAAGATGATATCGTGATCGACAAGTTCTCCCAGGAACGAAGCAAAAAACTCTCCGTATGTCGTACTCGATTCGATTAACCGGTCCGACAGTGCCAGTAACTCTTTTGTATACGGTGTTTCCTGTTCGGTACATAGTGCCTGACGAACGATTTCATTGACGGCCGTCTGGTCAAATGCCAGCCGACTGACGGAACGCGAAATCGAATCCGGTGCCTGGATTGCCAGTTTCCGTGTCCGGAAATCATGTGTCGGTACAATCAGATGATTGATTTCATCAAAATCATGGTCTTCGGTTGCGAGCCAGAAAATCGGGAGAACCGGACGATTCAGCAGTTCTTCCGTTTGGCGCGCAACCTTTAGACAGGTCAGCAATTTATAAACGGCATACATCGGACCGCCGAAGATTCCCGTTTGCTGACCGGTGATCACGACTTGCGCCTCACCTGTCCGCAACAGTTCAAGACGTTCCTTCAGGCTGTCGTTCAGCCGGGGGTTTTGCCGCATCAATTCATCGACAAGCGCATTCAGATGCGGATACTGCCTTTCTTGCAACAGGCCGCTTCTTGCCTGCATTCCTTCTGTTCCAATATGATCAACGTATTTCGAAAATTCTTGACGGGAAGCTTTCTGCATCAATGAATCTTCATCATACAAGGCGTCAAATGATTGTACCTTCAAACAAAATCCCTTCTTTCTGACAAAATCAATGAATGAACAGTTGTTGAATTCCGATTCCAAACAGCGTCAACTGAACCGGAAGAGCAATCAAGATCGTAATCCGCCAACTGTGTCGAATCATCTGTATATAATCCACATCCACCTTTTTGATCCGTTGCCATAAGGCATTGACTGCAAAAATCAAGAGGACGGCGATTAACAGCCACCCTAAATAATTTTGACCGGTCAGGGCAATCAAGGCGACGTGAATTCCATACAATACGATGAATGTACCTAAATCAAGCGCCAACCGGACTGCTTTTCCGTGTTGGCGAAAGACCATCAAAAAAATAAGGTATAAGCTAACTAAGCTGAAGATTGGAAAAATAATAAACCACGTCACATCGAATCCCCTCTTTTTTCCTGAGATTTAATCTGATTAAAATAAAAAGTCAGTAAGGGTGTCGGATTCACCGCGTGTTCCAGGACAAAACCGACAATCGGCTCAATTTCCGTTTGTCTTCCCTGCTCTATATCTTGAAGCATCGACGAACGATTCAGCGCGGTTCGTCTGATGACCTGTTCGATTTCTTCATAGCTGATCGGATGCTCCGGAAAGACGTTCCGCAACTCTTCAAAAATACCGTGTGCCTTTTCAGCGTAAGGTGCTTCCAGTAATTGACCGTTCGTAATCCGGTAATAGGCAGTTAATGGATTGATGACGGCGTTCATGAATAATTTCGTTAACATGACCTGCGCGATGTCCGGAACATACTCAAACTGCAACGGTGTCGCCTCGAGCATCGCGACGGGTACCCGCCCGTAGCGGATCCGTCCCATTCCGGTATGTCGGACCGCATATTGTCCCGTTCTCATGGCACCATGCTCGACGATCCCGAACAACGCCTGCGGTACTTGCTCCGCTTCTTTCACATGCCCCATCCCGTTCTGTAAGAACATGACCGGCATCTTTCCGTTCGTCAGATAAGGCATCACACTTTTTATATCATACGACTTTGTCGTCACGAACACCAAGTCTTGTGACTCGAATTGTTCAAGCGGCCGCACCTCTACAGGTCGGCTGACTTGATTATCCCGGATAATCTTGATTTCATGCCCTGTCGTTTGTCTCGTATAGAGTGTCACACTGTGCTGTTCTGCAAGGTAGGATGCGATTAATAATCCAATCGATCCAGCACCGATGATTCCTACTTGACTCATCTGTCCACGCTCCTTCTTTCATCAAAAAAAGCGACCTGTCAAACCGATTGCTCGATTCTAGGGTCGCTTTTATACCGATCATTCAGCTTACTTGCTGACGATTTCTTTACCTTTGTACGAGCCACATGCTTTACAAACGCGGTGTGAAAGTTTCATTTCACCACAGTTTGGGCACTCGACCATACCTGGTACACGGAGTTTGAAATGAGTACGGCGAAGACGTTTGCGTGTTTTCGACGTTCTGCGGAATGGTACTGCCATCGTTGTCCACCTCCTTGAAAAAATACACTCGTCTTTTTATGAAAAGATTAGGAATCCTGATCTTTTTTAAAGAACTGAGCGAGACCCGCAAGTCGCGGATCAATTTTTGGTTCAGCTTCTTCTGGCGCTTCTTCAGAGAGAACCGTCCAGCCTTCCCCTTGAACCAACTGATTTTCTTCATCATCCCCATGCACTTGCACTGGCACATGAAGTAAAATCAATTCTTGCACGAGTGGTTGAAGATCAACCGTATTCCCGTTCGGTAAGTTGATGTCATCCGAATCACTCGGAACAGCATCAACTTCGAGCAGGAACGACTCGATGGATTCAATCTCGAACGGGTACGCGACGTCACTCAGCGTCCGGGCATCCGGAAGCGTCATTTCACCTGTAATCCGGAGATTGAATATTAATTGATTCGATGTAAACGATGCATTTGCACGAACGTGCACAGGTTGCACCGCCCGGATATCCGGATGGAGGGCGATAAGCTCAGGAAGCTCAATCGTCTCGTTAACCTGAAGTTGACCCAGATTGCGCAATTTATTCAATTGCATCAGGGACCATTTCATCCGAATCACCTCAATTGCAACAATATGAATTATAGAGAGGACATCTTGTTTTGTCAATGTTTTTTCTTTACACTGAAATCGCTAGAGAACGAACACTTTTGGACGTCTTCATCCATATTACCGCACTTAATTCGGTTTGCAAAGGAGAAAGTTTCATGAGAATGACTGCAATTATTTCTGAGTACAATCCGTTTCACAACGGACACCTTTATCAAGCAAAAATCGCACGTCAAGAAACAGGCGCTGATTTGATTGTCGCTATCATGAGCGGAACGTTCACACAGCGCGGTGAACCGGCTTTTACAGACAAATGGACCCGGGCGCAGGCGGCTGTCGCGAGCGGCGAAATCGATCTCGTCCTCGAACTTCCGTTTTATTTCGCCGTCCAACGGGCCGACCGGTTCGCCCTCGGGGGAGTCACGATTGCCGAGACGATCGGTGCGGAAAGTTTATCGTTCGGGAGTGAATGCGGTCAATTGGAGCCGTTCATCGAGGCTGCTGCCGAAAATCAGGAAGCGACTCCGCGTTATCAAGAACTGATGCAGGAAGGGTTAGCCCGTGGATTATCGTCTGCAACAGCCGCCAGTCATGCATTCCGGGAGATGACGACGACACTGGACTTGACGACACCAAATAATACACTCGGATATTATTACGCCCGGGCTGCCTCGACGATCACCTTGCACACGACAAAACGCATTGGGAGCGGCTACCATGATCTTTCCACCGGTGACATCATGAGTGCCACGGCAATCCGTGCTTATCACGCAACGCATCACTCATTGATCGGTTTACCGGAACTGACCGCTGAGACGCTGCGGAATGCGGTCTTTGCTTCATTCGAGCCCTACTATCCTTTTATCCGCCACCGCCTTCTGACAACCCCTCTCGATGATTTAATGCAATTTAACGGGATTGATTCCTCATTGGCCCCGCGCCTGATTGAAGGAGCACGTAAAAACGAGACGTTCGACAACTTCATGACGGCTGTTAAAACACGTCGTTACACCCGGACCAGCCTGCAACGTGTTCTGATCTACCTGTTGACGTCCACTAAATCACACGAGTTCGAAAACATTGCCTTCGACCGGATCGACTACGTCCGCCCATTGGCCTTCAATGACAACGGGCGTCTCGCCTTACGTGAAATCAAACAGCGTATCCCGGTCATCTCGACATTCGAGAAACATCCCTGGCTCATCAAAGAAAGCCAAGTCACAGCAGCATACGCTGTGCCCTTGGCTCGTTATGACAGGCTTGAAGAACATCGCCGCTTCGCTCATTTTGCCGGCAGTGTTTCCAAATAATCTAGTGCATCTTCCACTGTCTTGATCGGGACGAGTTTCATACTCGTCTCGATTTTTTGGATTGACGGTTTTGCTTCTTTGTAATTTTCACCCGCCGGGACAAACATGATTTCTGCATCGGCTTCGTCTGCCGCGACAACTTTTTGCCACGCTCCGCCGATCGGACCGACTTTTCCGCCCTCTTCAATCGTACCGGTTCCGGCAATTTTATATCCTTTGGCTAAATCGCCTTTCGTCAGTTGATCATAAATTTCGAGCGTGAACATCATTCCGGCCGATGGACCGCCGACATCCTTGACGTTAAAATCGACTTCCGGATCTGTCTTTACGGAAGATATCGGAAGCGGCTCATAAATTCCCAGTCCGACCCGCTCCGATCCCTTTGTCAGCTGACTGACGGTAATGTTCGTCTGTCGTTGTTTTTTGTTTCGTAGGTATGTCAGCTTTACTTTCGTTCCTGCTTTTTTGCTGCTGATCGTTTTCATGAAACTGCTCAACGAAGTAATCGCTTTATCGCCAACCGTCGTAATCTGATCCCCGGCTTTTAACTTCCCATCTGCCGGACCATCCGGAATGATTCCCGAGACATAAATCCCCTTGAAATCGACCGTCGCTTTTTTCCCTGCAAGTTCATACCCTTCAATCGTCGCGTTATGTTGGGCTTCTTCCATGTAAAGCTTCTGACGTTTCTCATACTGCGTATCCGACTCGCCGTCATATAGATAGTCACTGACGCTCGAACGGTCCGCAAACGGCAGAAACAGGCTCTCTACGAGAAAATAGGGTGTCGCCCGCCGCTGGGCAATCGTCAGCATCATCAGGTCACCCGGTTCTTTTGTCGCCCCTTTGACGTCAATCAGTTGCTCTGTCGATGTCGCGTCCCCAGGATAGGAAATGAAATACGGAAGCGGAACAAAAAAAGCAATCATCGCTGCGAGAACAGCAGCCAGTGCCGGTTTCCAAGCCTTCATCTTAATTCTCCTTCGCTGTATTTATGACGTAATGCTTCTTCGACGGCAGGAGGCACGAGACCGGCAACCGATGCTCCGTATTTGGCTGCTTCCTTGACGATTGATGAACTTAAAAATGAATACTGGTTGTTCGTCATCATAAATAACGTCTCGATTTGATCATTCATTTTTTTATTGATGGACGCGACTTGCATCTCATACTCGAAATCCGACACGGCGCGCAAGCCACGGACGATGACATCCGCTCCGACCGTCGAAGCATAATCAACAAGTAGCCCGTTAAAAGCATCGACTTTGATATGGGGTAAATGTTCCGTCACTTCTGAAATCAGCTCCATTCGTTCCTGAACTGAAAACAACGGTTGCTTGGAGGAATTGTTTAATACGGCAACGATGATTTCGTCAAAAATCGGCGCTGCCCGTTCAATGATATCAAGATGCCCGTTCGTGATGGGATCAAAACTCCCGGGACAGATAGCGATTCGTTTCATGCTCGTTCCTCCAGTTCTGTAAATTCATACAATGTAATCGAGATGACCGTAGAATACTGCAGCCGTCTGATGACCTGCAAACGGCCGATGACATCCGGTAACTCCGTTTCTGATCCATGTTCACAAACAATAACGCCGTTGTCCGTCAGCATGTCATGTTGCTCTATGTAGGCCACTTGCTCTGCGAGTTGTTCCTTCGCATACGGGGGGTCGAGAAAAATCAATTTAAAGGGCGATTCGCCCGCCAGTTCCGCCAAGGCTACCGTCACGTCTTTTTTTAAGACACGGCTCCGCTCCGTCAAACGTGTTGTTTGTAAATTTTCTTTAATCGTTTGAACCGCTTTAAAATGTTGATCGACAAAAACAGCTTCATCGCATCCCCGGGATAAAGCTTCGATTCCGAGACCGCCGCTTCCCGCAAATAAATCAAGCGCCTTCCCTCCGTCAAAATACGGTCCGATGACATTGAATAAGGACTCCTTGACTTTATCTGTCGTCGGTCGTGTCTGATCTCCCGGAACCGCTTTGATTCGTGTACCTTTTCGTTCTCCTGATATGACCCGCATGCCTTCTCATCCTTTCAAAAAAGAGCGACGAGGATGACCTCATCGCTCTACCTGTTAGACTTCTTCTTGTATCTTACCTTTTTTATTCGCATACGTTTCGCTGATGAACGGCCGTTCTGATCGAATGACGCTCTCGACAAACGGCAGTTCCGTAATCCGTTCAACTATCTGTTCATGCCGTTCCAAATCAACGTATAAGAAAACGTACCGTTCCCGTTTTGAAGTGAAATAGACATTTCCGAACCGACGCAATTGACGTGAGGCCTTCAACGCATTGACATAGACGATAAGTCCGATTCGATCCTTGATCACACACCGTTCCTCCCTTGTGTCGTTCTTAACCGCTACAGCTGCAGCTTCCGCCAGTCGAACACCCGCCTGCGCATCCCTGATCGAAAAATGGATTTCCGGTCGGTACTTTGATTTGAGGAGAGACTTGTCCGGCCAGGACGAGACTGACTTGTCCGAGGAGCGTTTCCAATTGCTTCTCCGCCTTCTTAAACTGTGCGACTTCTTCCTGTAAATCAAGCGCACGTTTAATTTCATGCACTTTTTTTGTGATGGTTTGATAGTCCGGATGATACCGGCCAAATCGTTGCACCAATTCGTATTCTTCCTTAATGCGGTTAAAATCACGAATGACGTCCTGTGCTTGTCTTGAGTTTGCACGTGCCTGTTTTGCTAATCTATATGCTTGACCTGTTTCGCTTTGCGAGAGAGAGTATGCAAGGTCTTCCGCTGCGTTGATGAGGTCGATTGTTTTATCTGAATAAATCACAACGAATCTCCTCCTTAACTTAACCATCATATCATAACATTTATCTCGCTCCTAGCACGCTGAATTGTGTATAATTTGTTCAGAAGGAAGGAATGAATTGTATGCAATTTTTATCATTTAACATGTTCCGGACGATTGGTATCAAAACCGAGCATGCGAAGTCGGATTATCATTTTGATTCATTAAATAAAATCGCCCAGGCAGATGTTATCTTGTTTCCGGAATATTGGCAGATCCATTCTATTATCTACGGAATGAAAAAACCGATTTTCCCGTCAGCGGCAACATTCCATTTAGGGCACGATAAAATCGAAATGACACGGATTTTCAAAACCGTTATTCCCGACAATATTCCCCGGACAGAAATTTACGGAAAAAACGAATTCACGATTTCCCGTGTGCTCGATCAGTTCAGTTTTCCGTTCGTCGCCAAGACCGTCCGCAGTTCCATGGGTCAAGGCGTCCATCTGATCAAAAATGACGCAGACTGGGATAAATACGTGGCGCAACATGATACGTTTTATGTACAGGAATATATTCCGAATGAAAAGGATTTACGTGTCGTCGTCGTCGGCGATCAGGTTCTCGCTGCTTATTGGCGGGTCGGCGGTACCGAGTTTTTGAATAACGTCGCTCAAGGGGGTGTCCTTGATTTCGAGAACATTCCACAGGAGGCACTTGATTTTGTGCTGACTCTCGCCAAGCAACTCGATATCGATCATGCCGGATTTGATCTCATTTTCCGAGACGGTCATATTTATGTGCTTGAATTTAACGTTTTCTTCGGCGGAGAAGGATTAAATCACCTCGGCATCCATGCACCGGATACGATTCTTGAATACGTTGAGCGAAAATACGGAAGTTCATGAATTCTTCAAATTGACTTCACAACTTTTTCTTTATCGGTAGTTTCATTATGGTATGATAGCTTGGAAAGACTAGTGTACACTAGCAAACTGGGGTATAGGGGGATTCACACATGAAGTTTGAACAGTTCGGAATCGAAAATAAGGAAATGAAGTTCGGGTTACTCGAAACGATTATGGCGCATCACCGTTTCGTCCGCGAAGGACAATGGGATTATGAGCGTGCCATGTATGACATGAAATACGAAAAACAATCGACGGGCGAGGTATTTTACCTCCGTATTCCGGTCTATGCCATCCAAGGTGAGATCGAAGACCGTCAAGCAGTCGTTCGGATGTTGACACCGTTACTCGGTAAACATTACTATCCGCACGGCGTCGAATACGATGAGGAGTTCCCTCCTGAGATCGTCAAAGACTGCGAGCGCCGCTTAACTGCATTGCTTGAAACACTCGAAAAATAAGCACTCAACGAATCAAAATTCACCTTTCGTGGATTTTGATTTTTTTATTGCGTAACAATTATCTAAAAAGGAGGCACCTCCTCACGAATCGAGAAAGTGCCTCCTTTACTTTTTACGGATATCCCACTGAAATCGAGGAGTCCCGGTTACTTGGCTACCAACTGAAGATAGTCCAACACATCTTCCCCTAATTGGATGTTTACTTGTTCACGCAAATAGTGATACAAGTCCGGAAGCCGTGTGGCGTCGACCTGGACTTTCAAGCTGAACGAAACCGAATCTCCGGATAACCGTTTGATCCGGGCTACCGTCGCACCGAAATCAAGGACTGTACAGAGTAAAAGTTCTTCAATCGCTTGAACCGAGACCGTTACTGCGCCCGTTACTTGATACTGCTGTTCCATCACGGAATTCACTCCTTCGCAAGTTGTTTGACCGATGTCATTACTTCCTCTAAGTCGACCGGTTCGTCTGTCGTTTTTGCCATTGAAGAGATTGCCCGGACTTTATTATCCCGGTCGAGTATGAACATCTGCGTACCGTGTGTGACTAAGCCGCTTTCTGCTTTTGAATAATAGAAATTCAATTGGCGTGTCAGACGATCAATGACGACATCATCTCCCGTCAACACTTTCCAGCCTTCTGCATTTGCTTCAAAGTTCGAAGCATACTTTTTCAATACTTTTTGTGTATCTACTTTCGGATCGACCGTGACCGCGACCAGTTCGACATCTGTTCCGTACAACTCTTCCGCACGTAACTGCTTTTCGAGTTTACGGTAATCGTTTAACGTCAACGGACAGATATCCGGACAGTTCGAGTAGAAAAACGTCAGTACTTTGACTTTTCCATCTTCCGAACTAAACTGTTTCCCATCGACTGCATTCGTCAATTCAAATGGTGTCGGCTCCGCGATGACGGGTAATTTTTCTTTCATGAAGAAGTAATAATACCCGCCTGTTGCAGCTACTAAAATCAACACGACTGCGGCGACAGTCAAATAACTGTTTTTCTTCAAATCAAGACCTCCTTAATGGTTCCAGACGGCCCGGAACACATTTGTTGTCTCTCCCGGCTCGTAGACCACGTATAACAGACAGTAGACGATCACACCTGTAATCGCCGTTAAAAACCAAATGACCGATGCTTTCGGACCGATTTTACGGTGTTTTGCAAAGTTTTTCTTATAGGCAAAGAACAGAGCCATCAGTCCAAGGACACCACCTGATGTCGCGAGCAAAATGTGGAAAATCAAAAATCCTGTGTAGTACGGTTTGACCGTATCCGGTCCTCCAAACGCCGTGTTACCGAGCAGAATCGTCCGTAACGCGTACATGATGAAGAATAGTAAGGCTAATGCAGCAGCAATCGTCATCACGAATTGGTGTGCTTTCATATTTCGGCGTGTCTGCGCAATCAAAAACCAACCGATTGCGACAAAAATCGCACTGATGACAATCAACGAGACACAAATCAACGGCAAATAACTCATGTTCCAACTTCCCCCAATTTAATCCGCTTTTGGCGAGAAGGACATACCTTCATCGACAGCAGTACTTTTAGAACGTCTGACCCAAGTAAAGAATGTCAGACCAAAGAACAGCCCATACACTAACTCTTGACCAAGTTTCATGAGAACCCCACCAAAACGCTGGTCTTCGAGCAAATCTTTTGTTGTTCCGAACAGCCGTTCCATGTTGAGTCCACTCAAATCATTATTCGGCATACAGTATGCTAATACTTTTGCGAATGTTGCCGGATCCTGATAGGCGTCGTACTGGAAACTTTGACTAAAGATCATGAACGCACACGCCGGCGTCAACAAAACACCATTGGCGACGATATAAACCATTTTCTTCAAATCCGACAAGCTGTCTTCTTCATTGACCGGTGCGATAATCGGATACCACATCGTCATACTGAGGAAAATCAATGTCCCGTGGAAAATCCGGTGCACCGTATAGTTCGTCAGGACGTAATCAAAGATGAAGGGCATGTGATAAAACGTAAACAGTGAATTAAACAAAATCAGTGCAATCAACGGCAAAATGAAAAATCGTAATGTCCGTCCAAGATACGGTACCTCAAACAACCGTTTGAACACCCACCCTGGAATCGCAATCATCAAGAGCGGCGGTGCCACCATGTACACGAAGACCATCTGCAACATATGAGCAGAGAACGTGATATGGGCCAAGACATCAAGCGGGCTGCCAAAACCGATGTAATAGACAAACAAAGCCGCAAGCATCGAAAACTTTTGTCCTAATGTCGTCTCCGCTTCATCAGGTCGACGGATTTTTTCCGTCAATACAGCGTATAAAACATATATACCAATTAAAAGTAATGCATAGTATGGACTCCATAAAACGGTCCAGTCGAATTGTGATAAGGATCCCCTTAAATTGCCTAACATGTTTTTCACCCCGTTCCTTTTTCCTACAGATTAAGATTACCGTTCCCCTATTTCATTGTAAAGGTTTCTCATAAAACGATTCCAAAATAAAAGACCATCCTGCTAAACGTTAGCAGAATGGTCACAATTGATTACCAGATCAAAAGACGGAGTGTCGCGACGATCGTCAAGGCGACGAAGATGCCGAGTGCCATCATGACTTTGACCCACGTGTTGCCTTTATTGTTCATATGCATGAACATATAAAGCTGCAAGTAGACTTGAACGATTGCCATGATGATCAGGAATCCACCCGCTGCCCAGTGTGGCATGAGTTCTGCCATGACCGCACCAAAAGCAATCAGTGTGAGAAAGATCATCAAAGCGAAACTCGTGAGTTGCAACTGCATCTCGCGGCTGCGATCTGCTTTCAACTCGAGTTCAACTTGATTACGTGTTAATTGCGGTTCGTGTTTTTCCATCTTATTTCACCATCCCCATGAGGTAGACGACTGAGAAGATAAAGACCCAGACGACGTCAATGAAGTGCCAGTAAAGACTTGAAACATAATACTTCGGTGCGTTGACGACCGTGATGCCGCGATTCCAGTTCCGAATCAACAATGTCGAGATCCAGAGGAGACCGAACAAGACGTGTGCTCCGTGGAAACCAACGAGTGTGTAGAAGGCTGATCCAAAAGCACTTGACGTAAACGTGTGACCGATGTGGTAATAATGATTGAACTCATAAATCTCACCGCTGAGGAACCCTAAACCGAGTGCAAGCGTGATGATCAACCACATTTTCATTTTCTTCACATCATTACGTTTCATCGCCATCATCGCAAGAACACTTGTCAGTGAGCTTGTGAGAAGGAGCATCGTCATGATGAAGACAAGACCCATTTCAAAAATATCGTAACTGCGTAATCCTTCTTTTGCACCAGAGTTGTGCAAACCGATGTACGTCCCGAAGAGAGAAGCGAACAATGTCGTCTCTCCTCCAAGGAAGAACCAGAAGGCTACATATTTATTCTTACCCTCAAGTGTTGCTTTTTCAACATGATCCGGAATACCCGTGATCGGGTTGTTTGGTACTGAATGATGTCCCATCTTACTTCGCCTCCTTTTCAGCTTCAAGGCGTAGATCTTTTTCGATTTCCGCTTTCGGGATGTAGTATCCTTCATCGTCAATCCAAGAACGGAGGAACATTGCGAAGAGTGTCATCGCAAGACCGATCAAGGCGATGATCAGACCTACTGTACCGTAGTCAAGGCGAAGAATGAATCCGAGACCGGCAAGGAATAAACCGACTGACATGACGAATGGCAGGATCGAGTTGTTCGGCATGTGGATATCGCCGACTTCTTCCGAAACCGAAACCGTTTTGTTTCCAGCCATTTTTTCGAGCCAGTATGTGTCAAGACCTTTAACAAGTGGAATCTGTGCAAAGTTGTACTCTGGAGTTGGAACAGGAAGCGTCCACTCGAGGGTACGACCGTCGCCCCAGACGTCACGTTTAACGTATTCTTTTGACATCAATGCTGCAACGATGGATACGACAAGAACGATTGTCGAGACACCCATGAAGGCTGCTCCGATTGATGACAGTAAGTTCATTGTTTCCCAGCCTTGGTTTGGCAAGTACGTGAAGACACGACGTGGCATACCAGTCAGACCGAGAATGTGTTGCGGGAAGAACGTCAAGTGGAAGCCGATGAAGAACAACCAGAATTGAATTTTACCCCAGAACTCGTTGAGCTGTTTCCCGAACATGAGTGGGAACCAGTAGTACAGACCTGCGAAGAGGCCGAAGACAACCCCACCAACGATAACGTAGTGGAAGTGGGCAACTACGAAGTAGCTGTCATGGTACTGATAATCGGCAGGAGCAACAGAAAGCATAACCCCTGTCATACCACCAACAAGGAATGATGGGATGAAGGCAACCGAATAGAGCATCGCAACCGGGAACGTCAATTTACCGCCCCATAGCGTAAAGAGCCAGTTGAAGATTTTGACCCCGGTCGGAACGGCGATCGCCATTGTCGCAACCGCGAAGATTGCGTTCGCAACTGGACCAAGTCCGACTGTGAACATGTGGTGAACCCAAACCATGAATCCTAAGAAACCGATTAACATTGTCGCAAAGACCATCGTCGTATAACCGAAGAGACGTTTACGGGCAAATGTAGGAATGATTTCAGAGAAGATACCGAAGGCCGGTAAGATCAAGATGTATACTTCCGGGTGACCGAAAATCCAGAAAAGGTGTTCCCAGATGACGATGTTACCACCGGCTGCCGGATCGAAGAAATGTGCCCCGAACAGACGCTCAAACGTCAAGAGGAACAATCCGACCGTAAGTGGCGGGAATGCGAAAACGATCAATGCTGATGCAACGAATGCTGTCCATGTGAACAACGGCATCCGCATCAGTTTCATACCTGGTGCACGCATGTTCAAAATCGTAACGAGGAAGTTAATCCCCCCCATGAGTGTACCGAAACCAGAAATCTGTAATCCGAGTGAGTAGAAATCAACACCGAGAGATTCCGGAACAGTTGAAAGCGGAGCATATGCTGTCCACCCTGCGTTCGGAGCTGCGCCGAAGAACCATGACAGGTTCAACAAAACTCCCCCGAAGAAGAACAACCAAAAACCAAGTGCGTTTAAAAACGGAAACGCAACGTCACGTGCTCCGATTTGAAGCGGAACAGCAGCGTTCATATAGCCGATCAACATCGGCATGGCTGCCAGGAAGATCATGGTCGTACCGTGCATCGTGATCAACTGGTTAAATAATTCACCGCTGACGAAATCGTTCATCGGTTTAATCAATTGAAAACGAATCATTAAGGCTTCTACGCCACCAACCAGAAGGAAAAACAATCCAGAGATGATATAGAGAACCCCGATTTTTTTATGGTCGACTGTCGTTAGCCAGTCCATGATGCCGGTTTTTTTCTTCGGCATACCCATAGTATGTGTCCCCACTATGATTCCCCCTTAAATATTATTGGAGCTTTTTGTCCAATAGGTAGTCTGCAAGTTCGCTTAACTCTTCATCGCTAATCTTATCTTCAGAGAAACCAGGCATTTTTGTTCCTTGTTTTTCTTTTTGCGGATTGCGAATCCATTTTTCGAGATTTTCTTTGTCATGGTCGAGGTATCCAGCGATACGCTGACGATCACCAAAGTTTGTTAAGCTTGGCGCGACTTTCCCGCCACCGTGACAGCTGAGGCAGTTTTGTGCGTAAACTTGCTCGCCAGTCGTCCAGTTCTTTTTGTTTTTTGCATCCAATTGTTTTGTTTCTGCTTCTTTAGCTGATTTCATGTCTTTAAGCCATGCATCGTAATCATCTTGCTCAAGCGCGATGACCTTGAAGTCCATCAATGCATGTGAAGGTCCACATAACTCGGCACATTTACCGTAGTATGTTCCGGCTTCTTGTGCTTGTAACCACATCTCGTTATCGAGACCCGGGTTTGTATCTGTCTTACCAGAAAGAGCCGGTACCCAGAATGAGTGGATGACGTCTTTTGAAGTTAAGTTGACAGCGACACGTTTTCCGACTGGAATAACGAGTTCTTGTCCTGTTGAAACACCTTTGTCTGGATATTCGAACTCCCACCAGTACAAGTTGGCTGTAACGTTGATGACTTCATTTTTCTTCGCTTCTTTCGCATCTGCTAATTCAACCGTCGTTTTGATGGTTGGTACGGCAAGAACGACTAACAAGAGAATCGGAATGACTGTCCAAATGATTTCAAGTGTATGATTTCCTTCCACTTGTTTCGGAACAGTGTTGTCTCCAGCTTTACGACGGAATTTCATAAGTACGTAAATATAGATGACTGCTACAATCGCAAGGACAAACAACATGACCCATAAGCTGAGCTTAATGATTTCAAGTTGCATTTGTGCGCCTTCCCCGCGAGGCTGTAGTGCGGACAATTCCGGGATTCCACAACCTGATAACAATAATGCCATCAAACCGATCGGAAGAAGCCGGAAGAGCATTTTTCCTGATTTTTTCACAACCATCCCCACTTTCTTTTCCCCAATTTTTTTCTTTCTTCAATGGTGTCCGTGAAGTATGTCAAATCGTTTTAGAGAGAAACGAGTACGACCGTCACGATCCAAGCCGTGAAATAAAAGAGCGAGAAGAAAAACATCTTCGAAGCCCACTTAATCTCAGCTTGTTCTTCCTTGATTTTGAGACCTTTCAGTCCCATGTAGAGCCAGTATCCGCCAAGCACTGCCATGACAAGCATATAAATGATGCCGTAATGCGCAAGGAGGAGTGATGATGGAACTAAAACTGCAATCCACCATACAATTTGCCGTTTCGTGATCGCAAAACCATTGACGACAGGTAACATTGGAATACCGGCAGCCCGGTACTCTTCCGTCCGTCTCATGGCGAGCGCAAGGAAGTGAGGCGGTTGCCATACGAACATGATGAGAAACAAAATCCATGCATCGATATGAAGTGTTGGAGTGACTGCCGCAAATCCAATGATCGGTGGCACTGCTCCGGAAATACCACCTACGACTGTATTGATCGTGTGTGTCCGCTTTAACCACATCGTATAGATGACGACATAGACAAACGAACCAATCAATCCGAAAACTGCCGCGACATGGTTAACGATCAGCAACAGGACGGTACCGGTAGCCAGTATGCCAAGTCCTAATGCCAATATCCGTTGCCCATCCATCTTACCGGTTACACTCGGTCTTCCCATCGTCCGCTCCATCTTGTAATCAATGTCACGGTCGATATAGTTATTGAGGTAACAACTACCGGCAATGACCAGTCCACTTCCGAGAAGCGTCCACAATAATGTCAACTTCGTCTGCCACAAGTACAGTAGAACATCATCCGTTAAGTATGATGCTGCCACGACATAACCTGCGAAGACGGTGATGAGATTCGCACGAACGATTCCCATCTTTGCTAGGGTGACATAGTCCTTGAACGTCGGCTGATCCGATTGCTCGATCATGATGTCCAGGGTCTCCCCGTTTACTTTCGCCATGTTGTTTCCTCCTTCTAACCGTCCGCGTTCTTTCTGTACGTAGGATTCACGTATTTTCTTCACAGAAATAACACAGACACGCCACGAAACGTCCTTTTCTCTATAAAAGATACCACATATTCAAGGTCATGACGTATGAAAATACTTTCGACATAATGAACAAAATGTGAATTCTATGTGATTAACCTCACAGTTCACCATATTTACCTAATATTAGAATAGCGTTCTTCTAAAAGATTGCAAGCGTTTCGATATTTTTTATGCGATACTATTGCTAGGTATTTCAAGTATCATGTATTTTCTCTAGAAAGGTGGTGGCTGCGTTTTGAATCGAAAACTTTCGATTTTTTCAGCATTTGTCACATTCACGATGATGATCGTTCTTCTCATGGGGGGGACCGTCACGAAAACAGATTCCGGAAACGGATGCGGGACCGATTGGCCGCTCTGTCACGGAGAATTGATTCCAACTAATCCAAGTGTCGAAACGATGATTGAGTATAGTCACCGCGCTGTGACAGGAGTCGTCGGTTTATTGATCATCGCCTTGTGTCTTTGGACACTTGTCGCTTTCAAAGATCGCCTGGATATCAAGATTTTCGCTTTCCTGGCCTTCATTTTCATGTTGATTCAATCCATCGTCGGTGCAGGTGCCGTCGTTTGGCAACAGTCGGATCTCGTCATGGCACTCCATTTTGGAATCTCATTGATTTCTTTTGCTTCCTTACTTATCTTGACGATCTTGATTATGGAGCGTCCCGGTCAAGAATTCAGGGAATCGGTCCCAGCGTTCTTGCGTAAACTGCTGTACGGCTTACTGATCTATACGTTAATCGTCGTTTACACCGGAGCGTTCGTCCGCCATGTCGGTGCGACGTATGCCTGCGTCGGCTGGCCGGTCTGTTCGCAACCGACGATGACGTTCGAAGCGTGGGTGCAAATGATTCACCGGATTTTGGCCGGTCTGTTGTTCTTCTATACGCTGTTCGTCCACTACACGGCGATTCGCCTGAAACACCGGACCTCGCGTACCGGTATGTTGTTCGCAACCTTCTTTATCTCTTGTCAGGTTGCAACCGGTGCCTGGATCGTTCTTGGTGGACATGCCACGTACGTTCCGTTATTACACGCATTCCTGATCACTTGTTATTTCGGAGTCATCTCTTACCTCGCTTACCATGCATTCCGGACGCGAAAAAAGGATTCTAGACTGCGCTGATTAAACCTTCAACTAAAAAGGGAAGCGGATTTTTCAACTATCCGCCTCCCTTTTTTTATACGCTTTATTTAAAACGGGCAATCGCTCGTTTCCGGGCCATATCGTGCTCGACAATCGGCATCGGATAATCGTAGTCTTTTCGTTGTTGTTCCGTCGGTTCATGAATCGATGTTTTCGGCAAATCCTTCAGTTCCGGCAAATAGGTACGGATGAACGCTCCATCCTTATCGAATTTCTTCGACTGGGTCGTCGGATTGAAGACACGGAAATACGGCACAGCGTCCGTACCGACGGATGCCGCCCACTGCCACCCGCCGATATTCGACGCTGCTTCATAGTCCACCAGTTTCTGTTGGAAGTAGCGTTCTCCTTTTTGCCAGTCGACTAATAAATCCTTCGTCAAAAAAGATGCGACAATCATTCGCAGGCGGTTATGCATCCATCCAGTCGTATTGAGCTGACGCATCGCTGCATCGACGATCGGGTACCCGGTTTTCCCTTCTGCCCAGGCTTTGAATCCCTTCTCATCCGTTTCCCACTCAATCTTCGTATACTGTTCATTAACCGGCAGTCGTTTGGATTCCGGATAATGCATGAGAATCGTGTAGTAAAATTCCCGCCAGATCAATTCCGTCAGATAGGTCTGTTTTCCTTTTGAATCCTGTTCCTGCTGGACCGCATCAAAAATCGTCCGAATTCCGATTTCACCAGTCCGCAGATATCGGGACATCAGGCTTGTTCCGTCGACGGCCGGCAGATCCCGTTGCTCCTCATAAGCAGATAAATTATTTTTAAGGAATGATCGTAAACGTTTTCGAGCCGTTTCTTCCCCGACCGCGAAGTCGGTGTCTGATGCCGCCCGCTTAAAATAATCCAGCATAAAGGCATTGTTCTGCCGCCGTTTGTGATAACGTTCCTTTAAAAGATTCAGCTTGACCGGATACGGTTTATCGACATCTTTCTTCAAAAAAGCATTTTTATACGGTGTAAATACCTTGTAATAGGATCCGTCATTTTTTTTGACGGCATGCGGATGAAGCAGATGGCGGTCAAGCAACCGTTCCGTTTTTTTATCGCCCCGTTTTTTCATGATGCCGTCGTCACGGCTCTTGAACGGTTCGACGTACTCGGCGTTAAACAACAGAACATCAGCCATTTCCGTTGCTTCGAGAAAATCCTTTTCCTGTCCTTCAATGAAACGGATTGGCATATCATGGGTCTTGCAGTTTTTTGCGAAATGTTCGAGTGCCTGAAAAAAATACTGTTGCCTCGCATCATACTCTCCGATGTAGTCCGGGTTCATCCAGAAAACGAACTCGACATTTGCCTGTTCGTCCTTTTCAAGATAGTCGACCGCTCGTGCCAGCATATGATTGTCCTCGAGCCGAAAATCACTTCGAATCCAACAGATGATATTCATATTCATTCCTCCATCAACTGACGATGAACGAAAAACAGGCAATCCGCCATGCGTTTTGCCTGTTTTCGTCACCCTGTATTTATCCTGCGTTACATATTATGCATTACACGAATTCAATCAATAAATCTTGGCTCGCGATAGCTTCGCCTTCTTTGACATGAACCGATTTAACCTCACCGTCTTCTGGTGCTTGAATCGTCGTCTCCATTTTCATTGCTTCCGTCACAAGCAGCTGCTCTCCCTTACGAATCCGGGTACCGGGTTCGACCAGGACCTTCAAGACGCTGCCGGGCATCGAAGCACCGATCTGTTTCGGGTTCGAACGATCGGCCTTCGGACGGCTCGACGAACTTTCTTTGATGCTGATATCTTTTACTTCGACTTCACGCGGGACGCCGTTCATCTCATAGTAGATGACACGGACACCGTGATCGTCCGGTTGACCGATTTGAATCAACTTCAGGTACAGTGTTTTTCCACGCTCGATTTCGACTTCGATTGTTTCCCCGAGACGCATGCCGTGGAAGAACGTACTCGTATCGAGAACGGAGATATCCCCGTAACGTGTGACATACGAACTGTAATCAAGGAATACCTTCGGATACAAGGCATATGCCAGAGCATCGAATTCCGTTACCGGACGTTCCAGTTTCTCGAACAACTCATGTTTGATGGCATCAAAATTGAGTGGCTCCATCATTTTCCCTGGACGTTCCGTCAACGGCTCAACGCCTTTAAGGATTGCCGCTTGGACTTGTTTCGGGAAACCGTCCGGTGGCGTACCCAGCTCGCCTTTCATCAATTCGACGACAGAATCCGGGAAGTCAAGATTGCTGGCACGTTCCAGAACATCTTCTTCCGTCAGATGGTGTTGGACCATGAACAAGGCCATATCACCGACGACTTTCGAAGATGGTGTCACTTTGACGATGTCGCCGAACAACATGTTGACGCGGGCATACATCGTTTTGACTTCCGACCAGCGATCCGCGAGTCCAACGGCTTTCGCTTGTTGTTGAAGATTCGAATACTGACCGCCCGGCATTTCATGATCATAGACCGTCGGGTTCGGTGCTAACATATCAAGTTCAAATGCTTGATAGAGGTGGCGCACATCCTGCCAGTAATCCGACACTTCCTCAAATTTTTGTGCCGAAACGAGCGGTTGACGCTTGTGACCACTGAGGGCATGAATCAGACTTCCTCCGGCAGGCTGACTTGTCAGTCCCGCCATACTTGAAGCGGCGACGTCAACGATATCGACACCGGCATCAACAGCTCGGGCATACGTGTAAATGCCGTTCCCGCTTGCATCATGCGTATGCAGATGAATCGGCAAATCAACAGCATCTTTTAACGCCGAGACTAATGCGTAGGCAGCTTCCGGTTTCAGCAGACCTGCCATATCTTTGATGGCAATGATATGGGCACCGCTCGCTTCGAGTTGTTTCGCCAGTTTAACGTAATACGGAAGATGATATTTCGGACGGTTCGCATCAAACAAGTCGCCTGTATAACAAACTGCTGCTTCTGCGATTTTACCCGTCGGCAAGACGGCATCGATGGCCAGCTGAATGGATTCAGGATTGTTTAAGCTGTCGAAAATCCGGAACACATCAACACCCGCTTGCGCGGCTTCCTTGACGAATGCATGAATGACATTGTCCGGATAGTTTTTATAGCCGACTGCATTGGCTCCGCGTAACAACATCTGAATCAACACATTCGGCATCTTTTCACGCAACTGCATCAAACGAACCCACGGATCTTCTGACAGGAAACGGTATGCCACGTCAAACGTTGCACCGCCCCAGGCCTCTACTGAGAACAGTTCCGACAACAGTTTGGCTTCCGCCTCGGCAATTGCCACTAAATCTTTTGTCCGCATCCGTGTCGCAAGCAACGACTGATGCGCATCACGGAAAGTCGTATCTGTCAATTGAACCCGTTCTTGTGCTTTCAGCCAGTTGATGACACCAAGCGGGCCTTCCGTATCAAGAATCGCTTTCGCACCTGCTTGATAGTCAGCCGGAAGATCTTTCGGAATCCGGACGTCGCGGGCAAGCGGTTTTTCAATCTTGCCGATTCCCGGGAAACCGTTGACGGATACTTCTCCGATATATGTCAGCAACTTCGTACCACGGTCTTGTCGTTTCGGGAAGATGAACAATTCTTTTGTGTCGTCGATAAACGATGTATTGTAATCTCCGCTGATGAACGCGTGGTGCTTCAGAACATTACTTAAGAATGGGATGTTGGTTTTAATTCCCCGGATCCGGAACTCGCTTAAGTTTCGGCTCATTTTAGCAACGGCTTGATCGTATGTTAAGCCGTGTGTCGAAATCTTAACGAGCAAGGAATCGTAATAAGGCGAGATTTCAGCACCGACATAGGCATTTCCGCCGTCAAGACGAACGCCAAAACCGCCTGGTGAACGGTATGCTTTGATTTTTCCCGTATCCGGCAGGAAGCCGTTCTCCGGGTCTTCGGACGTAATCCGGCTCTGAATGGCGAAACCTAACATTTGAATATTTTCTTGCGCAGGAATACCCACCAGGTTACTATGTAGTGATTCCCCTTCCGCGACTCGAATTTGTGTCTGGACGATATCAATGCCCGTAATCATTTCCGTAATCGTATGTTCGACTTGAACACGCGGATTGACTTCGATGAAATAGAAGGACTCGTCTTGTGTCACTAAAAATTCAACCGTACCGGCATTCTCATAGCCGACATGCTTCATCAACGTTACCGCTGCTTCACAGATCTTTTGGCGTCCTTCGTCCGATAACGTGACACACGGCGCGACTTCGACGACTTTTTGGTGACGGCGTTGCACGGAACAATCGCGTTCAAACAAATGAACGATATTGCCGTGGGCATCCCCGATGATTTGAACTTCGATATGTTTCGGACGTTCAATCAATTTTTCAACGTAAATTTCATCTGAACCAAATGCTTTTAAAGCTTCCGATTTTGCCCGCTCAATCATTTCCGGCAACTCTTCTTCTGTCCGGACGACACGCATCCCGCGTCCGCCGCCGCCTAGAGAAGCTTTGACCATTAATGGATAACCGGCTTTTTCAGCGAAAGCATACGCTTCATCAATCGATGTGATCGGACCGTCCGTTCCCGGAATAACGGGTAAACCGGCTTCGATGGCTGTTGTCCGCGCACGGACTTTATCACCGAAGCTGTAGAGATGTTCTTCTCGGGGACCGATAAAGATAATCCCCTCTTCCCGACAGCGAGTAGCGAGTTCAATATTTTCTGACAAAAATCCGTAACCTGGATGGATTGCATCACATTGTGCCTTCTTGGCAGTCTCGATGATTCCTTCGATATCAAGGTATGCTTCGATCGGTTTTTTTCCCTCACCGATTCGGTACGCTTCATCGGCTTTGTACCGGTGAAGCGACCCCATATCTTCTCGTGAATAAATAGCGACTGTCCGAATCCCGAGTTCGGTTGCCGCACGGAATACGCGAATCGCGATTTCTCCGCGGTTGGCGACAAGAATCTTTTTGATTTTAGTCAACTGATGCTCCCCCTTTAGGTAATGAACTCGTAGCACTCATCTTTCGTGCTTCCTGTACTTCTTTATGATACGCTATCCGGTGCTTGTTTTGCATCGAAATATTTGCCACGACCCCAAGCATCGTACTCATGACAAGCAGTGAAGACCCGCCGTAACTGATAAACGGTAACGTCACACCCGTCCCCGGAAACAGACCGGACATCGCCCCGATATTGATACCGGTTTGGATAAAGATGATCGACGAAATGCCGAACGCCACCATACTCGAATAAATCGAAGCAGATTGCCGGGCAATCAGCGCCCCTTGCCACATTAAAAAGAACAACAGTCCGAGAACAACGAGAACCCCGACGAATCCGAGTTCTTCCGAGATGATTGACATGATGTAATCGGTCTCCGGCTCCGGCAGATAACCGTACTTTTGAAAGCTGTTCCCCAAACCGACTCCGAAGAATCCTCCATGAGCGATCGAGATGACCGAATTAATCAGTTGATACCCTTTTCCTTCGGCATCTAAAAATGGATTGAAGATGGCTTGAATCCGTTCCATCTGATTGGCGGAAAAATTGTTCCAGGCATACAGACCGACTCCTGATGCAAATACGATGGCAACAGCGATATACCCGTGCGGCAAGCCGACTGCAAAAAGAATCATGGCCGAAATCAAAAGAAGGATAAACAATCCTCCGTCATCCGGCTGCATTCGGATAATAATGGCGTAAGGAGCCAACAACACGGTCATCGGAATCAAGATCCAGTCCGTAAAACTAAGCAAAATCCGTTTGCCGGATGAATCGGGTGCGATTTGCCGATGAATGAAATGATGGACAATCCCAATCACACCGTTCATCTGTCCTTTATGTTTTTGATCAAAGTAGTTGGCGAGACCGATGACAAGAACAAATTTACACAGCTCAATCGGCTGAATCAAAAAAATCCCAAAATTTAACCAGGCACGTGCTCCGTTCAACGGGGCAGCAAACAGAGTTGCCGTCAACATCCCGAATGTAATGAGATATAAACCCAACCGAGCGAGCGGTCCTCGGAACGTCTCATGATTTAAATGAGCGACAAACAAAAAGACAACAATCGCCATCACGTCAAACATCAATTGTTTTTCAAAAAATGAGGTATTCGCGTAATCGCCGCCGTTCCAGACACTGGCACTGTAGACCATCACCGTACTGATGGCCATCAGGATCAGCATCGTGAAGAAGAGGCGATAATCAAAAAACGCACGTTTTTCCTTAAACTTCGATTGCATTATGTACACGTCCTTTTTCTAATTCCTAGTTCTAAAAAAAAATACCCAAACGCCGCATTTCACGTTTGAGTAGAAAATCAGCACGTCTCCGCATCATGTAAATCAGATAATTGCTGTTCTAATGAGTCGAGTAATTGTTTCCCTTCACTCGCATCAATCAGTTCGAGACGAACGGCAAAATCAATTTGGCGTGACAATCCGAACATTTGTGTATCCAATACTTCCTCATAAAGAGGACATTGTGGCATCGTTAAATTCGCAAGCTGGACCTCGATCAACCGGCGGATTTTATGGGCATCCGCTTCTAGTAGCTCAAGAGCGCGCTGGCGATGAACTGTCCCGATTTCAGTTGACAATCCAATCCCTCCTCATCAAATGACGCGTTCCTGTTATAGCTAAACTTTACCTTACTTTCGCCAACAATTCAACGTTTCGGTATAATGGATTTGCACGACTCATACATTTAGGGGGAATAATGATGATTTTTCCGATTACAGGTAACGTCCGCTATCCACTCACAATCGACCCGACGGTTTGGATCTTCGATGAACGGAAGATTGAAGTCGACCATATTGGAAAAGAAGTCGGGGATAACGCACAAGAAGCCTATTATGCCAAGATGGGGGCTGCTTGGGATAAAGGGATCACAGAGGGCAGTCGAACGGACCACAACAAACCGATGACGCGCGAAGAAAAAGATGCTGCCTTACGGGGAACGTTTGCCATGCCGCTTGCACCGTTCATTCAAAATGCCGAGACACTTGAAGGTGCCTCCGCGCTACGCTTTGAAGGAACAGAAACAGTCGAGCTCAATCTCAGTACGTTACCGGAACTGTACTTACAGTTTTCAAAAGACGGAAAAGTTTTAAGCGACGGTCCTGTCCATCTGCTTTATCGTGATCAAATCGTCCGCTCCGTTACTCGCATCACTGTCGTGTAATCCGGAAACGACAAAAAGCCGTTCTGTTTCTTCTGACTTGAAGGAAACAGAATGGCTTTTTTTGTAGTTGAGCTTACAGCAAGTCGGCTGCCAAACGAGCCAGACTTGACCGCTCGCCTTTCACCAGTTTGACATGTCCTGTCATCTTTTCACCTTTCAACCGCTCGACTGCATAAGACAATCCGTTTGAATATTCATCCAGGTACGGATGATCAATTTGCTGCGGGTCACCGACCAATACAATTTTCGAGTTTTCACCGACACGGGTCAAAATCGTCTTCACTTCGTGTTTCGTCAGGTTTTGCGCTTCATCGATAATGATGAATTGTCCCGGCATGCTCCGACCTCTGATGTAAGTCAGGGCTTCCAGTTGAATCGATTTCATTCCTGCCAAAATGTTCCCCAGCTCATCACCGGAACTCGTATTGAACAGATGTTCCAAGTTATCATAAATCGGTTGCATCCAGGGCCGGAGCTTTTCTTCCATTTCTCCCGGCAAATATCCGATATCATTCCCCATCGGTACGACCGGACGGGCAACAACTAATTTTTTATACCGGTGTTCATCTTCCACCTGTAACAGCCCTGCTGCGAGTGCCAGTAATGTTTTTCCGGTTCCCGCTTTCCCGACAAGTGTGACAAGCGGCACATCATCCCGAAGCAACAGTTCAAATGCCATCCGCTGTTGAACGTTCCGCGGAACGACACCCCAGACTTGATCGATATCGAGTGATAAAGCCCGGATGATCGGCAATTCCTGATCGACGACGGCAATTGCCGATGCTTTTGACATATTACTTTTTAAAATGACGAATTGATTCGGATGTACTTTTTCCGGAAGAACATCGACCGATAATCGTTTATCCTGATAAAACGCATCGATGTATTCTTGGTCGACGGTCAATTCCACAAAACCCGTATATAGTCCGGTCAGATCAGCGATGTGATCGGTCAAATAGTCTTCTGCGACTAATCCGTAAGCATCTGCTTTAACCCGGACGAGGATATCTTTTGAAACAAGGATGACATCCCGTCCGCTTTGCTGTTCTTTTTGTTCCCGATGAATCGACCAGGCGAGTTCCAGAATCTTATTGTCGTTGGACTCATGCGTAAACGGTGACACTTCACTGATGGAATCTCCAATATCGACCCGAAGAATTCCGCCGTTCCCGAGTGGAACACCGGCATGGAGGTGTCCCGTTTCCCGCAATTGATCCAAAATCCGTGCCGTTTCCCGGGCATTTCGACCGACTTCATCCATATTTCGTTTTTTTCCGTCCAATTCTTCTAAGACTATGGCCGGAATCACGACATCGTGCTCTTGAAATTGAAACAGAGACAATGGATCATGTAGCATGACATTGGTATCGAGCACATATATTTTTTTCATTCCATCGTTCGCTCCTTTAGAGTCGAGTTTTGATGAATGTTATCCTTTTAAAATGTCTTGAATTTGTTGATCAAGTTGCATCGCGGCTGCTTCATCGTACGTTTTATACACACGCGGCCGGTCCGACACAGCGGCTCCGTAGAATAAGATATCGCGGACCTCTTTTATCTGTCCTTCATAGAGCGCTACCTTTAACGGTAAGCGTGCTGTCGTTTCCCAGGCTGCGACATCCGTACATGTTAAACTGTACGTCGACTGATCAGCAAAGAAAATAAGTGTAAAAACAGGATGGTCAGCTAACGTTTTGACAAGTAATGAATCTGCTTCAATCGCAAAGCGAATCGTTGTTTCGTCTTTTGCATACACCCAACTGATAGCATGTGTAATCGGCCAGCTTTTGCTCTGATCATGTGTGATTAAAAACACAAGCGGTAAATCTGTTAATGCCTTCATCTGCTGTTCACTCAGACGATGTTCCACTTTATTTGCCATGGTACCACCCCCTCTGTTCCTTATTTTATTACTATTCGATACTATATATTCGCATCCCTTTTTCAAGTTGAACAATTCTTAAATATGATATACTAAGAAAAAAAGGGGGACCTCCCATGCGTGTCAAATGCACCATCTGCGATAAACGAGAAACCATCGATGACTGGTCCTTTACAGCAAAAAGACTGCGAAATAAACCGGTACGCGTCTACATATGCGATGAATGTCATGAACGTGTCACTGAGCGGACCATCGCGCGCCAAGAAACCGGACATTTTAACCTTTATCCGACATGGGCGACAACTAAAAAAAGATGGTAAACTACTTTGAATGATCAAAGTAGTTTTTTTATGGCTTAAGACGAACCAGCACATCGTCTTCATCCGACGGATTTCCTCGTCCATCTGTATTGTTCGTCACATAATAAAGTTCCTTCCCGTCCGTCATCACGTCCCGAATGCGCCCGCGATCCGTCACGATTTGTTCCACTTTCGACGACTCCGTCTCAATCGACCGGAGACTTTGACCGACCAGCGTCCCGAAATACAGTTTCCCGTTTTGTTCCGCTACTCCGCTCGGCGCAACTGATTTTTCGCCCACTTCATACCAAGGTGTGACGAGCCCTTGTTGCTTTTCCGTTCCTTCAATCAACGGCCACCCGTAATTTTTTTGTTCGATCCGGTTAATTTCATCGTGTCCGTTCTGTCCGTGTTCCGTTGCATACAGGGTTTGGTCGACAAACACCAAACCTTGTGGATTCCGGTGACCGTAACTGTAGATGTACTCTTTTACATTCCCGTCCGCCGGTTTTCCATCGAGTTTCATCCGGAGAATTTTTCCGGATAACGAAGAGAGTTTTTGAGCGTTTTCAGGGACTGCCGCGTCTCCGGCCGTGACATACAACAATCCGTCTGGTCCTATTTCGATGCGGCCACCGTTATGAATCGTGGCACCGGGGATCTTATCGAGCAGTACCCGTTGTTCTTTCCAGGATTCCTTTTCTTCCTTAATCGCTATGATGCGGTTCCAGAGCGCGCCATCCTTCTCATACGTATGATAGACATATGCTGTTCGATTCTTTGAGAAGTCCGGATCAAGCGCCATCCCAAGCAGTCCGCCTTCCCCTTGCGCAACAACCGGTTCGGTCAGTTCGAGATCCGTCCGGCTGTAGTTTCCTTCAGTGCCTTTGACAATTGTCCCTTCCCGTTCGGTAATATAAAACACTTCTTGGTTTTTCTCAATATTCCATGGTGTCCTTAAATTTTTAAAAATGATATCACTTTTGACCGTTTCCGATGTTTTGGGAACTGTTTTTGATGAATCTTTAGTCGTCGTTTCCGAACATCCGGCTAATACAATCACAAGACCACACGAAATGCCTAAGCTTCGGTTTATCATCTCGATCACCTCTTGCTGTTTTTTTCCCGAACCTGCCGCAAACTATTCCTGCAATCGAACACGGATTACGTTTCCATTCATTTCACACAAAAAAGTCCCGCTTCCAAAAGGAAACGGGACTTTTTTATTGATTTATGATCAAGAAGCAGTTCGTTCTCGCTCACGTTTGACCATCCACATCCGGAATCGGTAAATTCCGAGAATGACGACCATCGCAAGTAAGACTTCAGGAATCGGCCATGTCCAAAAGACGAGTGTTAAAGCAGCAGAAAATACCGCGAGTAACAAATAGACAATCAGTGATTTCCACCAGGCTAACTCTTTCGCAAAACCTAATTTAAAAACGATTAACGTCAAGATGACGACCGTAATCATCAGTGCATTAAATCCGGCACTCAAGTTGTTCGGGTCACTTCCCACACCAAGCAATTTCGCAACGGCAGGAATATCAAATTTCGAGAAATCAGAAGCAACGGCAGGTTGTGCAGTCATTGCCAGTCCCCCTTACGTGTTAAGAGCTCAGTCTTTACCAAGACGACGGCGCTTGTCTTGTTTTTCACGTTCGTTTTTGTTTAATACTTGTTTACGAAGACGAACTGATTGCGGTGTGATTTCACAGTACTCATCTTCATTCAGGAATGTTAATGATTCTTCAAGTGAGAAGACACGTGGACGTTTAAGAACGTTTGTTGTATCTTTCGCAGATGCACGCATGTTCGTCAATTGTTTCGCTTTAACAACGTTAACAGCGAGGTCGACGTCACGGTTACATTCACCGATGATCATTCCTTCGTAAACTTCAAGACCTGGCTCGATGAAGATTGTTCCGCGGTCTTCGAGTGCAGAGATTGCATAAGCAGTCGCTTTACCCGTCTCGATTGAGACCATAACTCCACTGCGGCGTCCACCAATGTCTGCATTGATGAACGGACGGTATTCTTCGAACGTGTGGTTCATGATTCCGTATCCACGTGTTGCAGATAAGAATTCATTCCGGTATCCGATCAATCCACGTGAAGGAACGATGAATTCCATTTTTGTTTGTCCGTTATCCATTGTCTGCATGTTCGTCAGTTCACCTTTACGGAGACCGATCGATTCCATGACACCACCTGTGTACTCTTCAGGTGTATCAATGACAACGCGCTCAAACGGCTCAACTTTAACGCCGTCTTCAACTTTGATGATTACCTGCGGTTTAGATACTTGAATTTCGTATCCTTCACGACGCATGTTTTCAATCAAAATCCCGAGGTGAAGCTCACCACGGCCAGATACGATCCAGCGGTCCGGCGAATCTGTGTTTTCGATACGGAGCGAAACGTCTGTTTCAAGTTCTTTTTCAAGACGCTCTTCGATTTTACGCGAAGTGACGAGGTCACCTTCACGACCAGCGAATGGCGAGTTGTTAACGATGAACGTCATTTGAAGAGTCGGCTCATCAATACGAAGTAATGGGAGTGGATCGACGTGTGAAGTCGGGCAAACCGTTTCACCGACGTTGATATCTTCCATACCTGCGATTGCAATCAAATCTCCAGCTTTTGCAGCTTCAATTTCAACACGTTTCAGACCAAAGTATCCGAATAATTTTGTAACACGGAAGTTTTTGATTGATCCATCAAGTTTAGAAAGCGAAACGCTGTCTCCAACTTTGATTTCTCCACGGAAAACGCGTCCTACTCCGATACGACCAAGATAGTTATCGTAGTCGAGCATTGTAACTTGGAATTGTAACGGGTCCATGCTGTTGTCAACAGGAGCCGGTGTGTGTTCAAGAATCAAATCAAGAACGTTTGTAATTGTATCTTCTTGATTTTCAAGTTCAGGGTCAAATGAACTTGAGCCGTTGACTGCCGATGCATAAACGACTGGGAATTCGAGTTGATCTTCATCTGCTCCAAGATCGATCAAGAGGTCGACGACTTCGTCAACAACTTCGAGTGGACGGACCATCGGTTTGTCAATTTTATTGACGACGACGATTGGTTGAAGACCTTGTTCAAGTGCTTTTTTCAATACGAAACGTGTTTGTGGCATACAGCCTTCACGTGCATCGACAACGAGGATAACGCCGTCAACCATACGCATGATACGTTCTACTTCACCACCGAAATCGGCGTGACCTGGTGTATCAACGATGTTGATACGTGTATTTTTGTAATCAATTGCCGTATTTTTAGCAAGGATCGTGATTCCGCGCTCACGCTCGATATCATTTGAGTCCATTGCGCGTTCTTCGACTAGTTCATTCGCACGGAATGTTCCAGATTGTTTTAAAAGCTCATCGACGAGTGTCGTTTTACCATGGTCAACGTGGGCGATGATCGCGACGTTGCGTAAATCGTTTCTTACTAATGTTGTCATAGGTGTGTACCTCTTTCTGTTCATTTAAATAATCCATTAATACTTTCGGTCAACTTTAAGAGTATAGCACAGGTTGACTGGTAGTTGGCAATCACTTCGATTGAAGATGACAGCGAAAGCCTTTTCATTGTCCCTGATTCACGCTAAACTAAAGACGAGTTTATGTATCGTGAGGGGGAAATGACAAATGCGGATTCTTTTTTTATTGTTAGCCATTATCGCAGTCGGTTCAATGGCTGCCATCGGTATTTTTATCGCGGAGCAAAACGTTCTTATGATTGTCGTCTCACTTCTTTTAACTATCGGAACAATGGGAGTAGGCTTCGTCTTGAAAGCTCGTTTACGTAAACAAGCTTAAACGCCCTCTAGGGGCGTTTTATTTTTGCACGTACGTTAAGACATCCTCAACGAATTGCCGGCTTCCTGCCAATACACTCGTTTGTTCAAGATACGTCATGTCCGCTCCCTCGATTGTCCCGACACGTCCGCCGAGTTCTTCAATCAAGACTTGTCCCCCTGTATAATCCCACGGCATGTTCCGCATCGTAATATATCCGTCGACCCGACCTGCCGCAACCCAGGCGAGTTCGAGTGAAGCCGCACCGACTGCCCGAACACCGACCGCATCACGGACAAGAGGCGCGAGCAGGTTGGAATCGATTCGCCGGTTTGCCGTCACCCATGTCGCATTCATGCAGATAATCGCTTCATTGACCGGTCTTTCCTTGATTGGTGCAAGCCGGATTCCGTTTTCGTAAGCCCCCTGCCCTTTAATGGCATGAAACAGTTCATCTGCCATCACGTCATAGACGAATCCGTAACGTAATTCTCCTTCTACCATAATGGCAATCGAGATGGCGAATAACCGTTTTTGACGAATGAAGTTCATCGTCCCGTCAATCGGATCCACGAACCAGACCGTGCCTTCTAATGTATCCGGACGAACGATTCGTCCTTCTTCTCCGTACACATGGTGATCCGGATACCGATCCAAAATTCCTCGAATCAGTAAATCCTCCACATGCTGATCAATTTCCGTGACAAGATCACTTTTATTTGTTTTTTCTTCTATATGATACGCTTGATCCATCTTTTGACGGATATACTTTCCCGCCCGCTTGATTAGATCGATCGCATGTAACTCAATCCCTTGCATCCGACTCACCCTTTCCGTCTCCTTTAGACCGTCCTACCTTTTCATGATAACAAAAAAAATCAACCAACAAAAATTTCGCTGGTTGATTTTGGGATTATTTTATTATCGTTTATTCTATTTTAAGAAGATCATCTTGATTACGCTTCAAGACGAACCATCTCTTGGCGGTATTTTTCAAGACGTTCCTTACTGGCACCCATCGCTTCCGTATCACTTGCTACAATTGCATCATGTAAAGTCGCAAGTTCATAATCGATTTCAAGGCGCAATACAGGAATGCGTTTTTCTGCATCTTTTCTTTTGTATGCTTCAATCACTTGTTTCACAGTAACCACACTCCTTCGCGGGATAAAAAACTTAGTTATCAGACAATTGCGACTAATTAGTGGATTGAATCCATAATAGTACGATTTAACTTAGATGTAAAGTGTCTATTTTTAAATTTTTCAGTTGTACGATATCGTCTTGTATGTAGTATATAACCAGTTTTTGTTTTTTCTAAACAAACAACCTCTCTTCTGGACAGTCAGAAAAGAGGTTGTTTGATGATACGGATTTCGTTACTTTTTCAAACGTAACAAAGCATCGGTTTGTTTTCTTGCCTGCTGAACTGCACGGTAGCTCGAACATCCAGTCTCTTCAAAATAAAACTGATCAAGCTGTTTTTCTTCCGACTTTGAATTGACGATGGTTTTAAAATCCTGGTAGGCCTTTAAAAAGAACGTTCGATCGATTCCTTTTTCGTAAGCCTCTTCGACCGTATTAAAAAATTGGATGACTGTTACGATTTCGTCCGTCGACCAGTCCGGATTAATGGGATAATTGACCGCCATTGTGACACTTCCTTTCTTGACGCTTCCTATTTTACAACGAAATCGAACATAAAACAGTTGCAACCTTATGAAAACTTGTTATAGTTAGCTTGTTTGATTGTTTTTTTATTCGGTTTTAAGGGGGGGAAATCTGGTGCAAACAAAAAGCTTAACACAGCTCGATACACCTTTATTCGATGCGCTGCTTGCGCATGCGAAACGTCAACCAATTCAATTTCATATTCCCGGTCATAAAAATGGCCAAGGGATGGATCCTGCTTTTCGATCATTCATCGGTCAAAACGCGCTTGATATCGATTTAATCAATATCGCGCCACTCGATGATTTACATCATCCGAAAGGAATCATCAAGGATGCACATCAACTAGCAGCCCAAGCCTTTCATGCAGACGAAACATTTTTCTCCGTTCAAGGAACCTCGACCGCCATCATGGCAATGATCATGAGTGTCGTCGGTCCGGATGATAAAATTCTAGTTCCTCGGAACGTTCATAAATCGGTCATGTCGGCTATCGTTCTTTCTGGAGCGCACCCGATTTTCATTCACCCGGAGTTTGACGAAATGTTCGGTATCGCTCACGGTATCACACCAAGCGCCGTCGAGCGTGCCCTCAGTCTTCACCCGGATACAAAAGCGGTCCTCGTCATCAATCCGACGTACTTCGGCGTTGCAGGTGACTTAGAGAGCATCGTCACCCTTGCTCATAGCAAAGGCATCCCCGTCCTCGTCGACGAAGCACACGGCGTTCACATCGCATTCCACGATGATATGCCGCTTTCTGCGATGCAGGCTGGTGCAGATCTTGCTGCGACAAGTGTTCATAAATTAGGAGGATCACTTACCGGCAGTTCCGTCTTGAATGTCCGCCGCGGTCTCGTCTCGCCGGATAAAGTACAAGCTGTCCTGTCGATGTTGACGACGACTTCTACGTCGTATCTTTTACTGGCATCACTCGACTGCGCCCGCCGGCATCTCGCGATCAACGGAGAAGCGATGAACCGTCGCGCGCTCGAACTGGCGACACGGATGCGGATGGGACTGGCAAAACTTCCTTATCTCGCAGTATTTGGTGAATCGGACCTTCATTCCAGTGCGACATTTGCCTTTGATCCGACAAAAGTTCTGATTTCCGTCAAAGGACTCGGCATCTCCGGTCATCTTGTCGAAGAATTTTTACGGGACGAACATCGCATCGAAGTGGAACTGTCCGACTTAAACAACATCTTGCTGATCATCACTTCCGGTGATTCGGAAGAGACGATTGATGCCTTGCTTGCAGGAATGGCTGATCTCGTAGAGCGTCATCGGGATACAGGGGCTAAAACATCTTCTCACTCGATCGTCTTACCCGACATTCCGGCACTCGCTCTCAGTCCGCGTGATGCTTTTTATGAAGAAACGGAAACCATTCCACTTGCAGACGCTGTCGGCCGGATTTCGGCAGAGTTCATGATGGTCTATCCACCCGGCATTCCGATTTTCATTCCGGGTGAAATGATTACGACAGACAATTTAGCGTACATCAAAGAAAATATCGAAGCCGGTCTTCCTGTCCAAGGACTCGAAGATCATACACTTGAGACCATTAAAGTCATTCAACAATCGAATGCAATTCGTTAAGTTTCGTTCATAATAAGCGGCTGACCCTAAAAGTCAGCTTCTCCAATAGATAAAGGGGGCAGATTCCGAATCTGCCCCCTTGTCTCGTTTAAACAGGAATTATTCTTTTAGAAGTCAACCTCGTTTAATCTGCCTGCTCATAACTCGGAACATCTGGCAACAGCGTCGCTAAAAATTCTCCGACCGCCTCGGCATCCACCGGTTCGATCCCGAGCAGACGCGTCATGGCGTCTGCCTCGAGAACATCCGTATGATCGAGTAAAGCAGCCCGTCCACTCGTAAGACTGACAACTAACATCTTCCCGAAAAACTGTTTGGTAAAGACGACACCAAAATCGTACCGCGCCTGTTCCGTTGTCATCCCGATAAACCTGACTTTATCCGTTTCTGAGACATGATACAGTTCTTCAAGTGGCGACAGTTGAGATTCCATCTTGTCTCACCCTTTCTTTTTTTATCCTTTTCCTGTTTTAAAGACAGATTAAACGACACAAAAAAACCTTAAGCGGTCGGCTCCCCGCTTAAGGTTTTTTGGCTTATTTCATGATGTGGATTGGGCTACCGATTGCAACTTCAGCAGTTTCCATTGCGATTTCACCGAGTGAAGGGTGCGCGTGGATTGTGAGTGCGATATCTTCAGCTGTCATACCAGACTCGATTGCGAGTCCCATCTCTGCGATCATGTCAGATGCGCCTGTACCGGCGATTTGAGCACCAATCAAGAGACCGTCTGCTTTACGTGTGATCATTTTCAAGAAGCCGTCTGGCTCGTTGAGTGCAAGAGCACGTCCGTTTGCAGCGTAAGGGAATTTAGACGCAATATAGTCGAGTCCTTCTTCTTTTGCTTGTGCTTCCGTATAACCGACTGTTGCGAGTTCTGGGTCTGTGAAGACAACCGCAGGAATCGCGCTGTAGTCGAGGTATGCCGGATGTCCAGCAGCTGCTTCAGCAGCAATTTTTGCTTCGAATGAAGCTTTGTGTGCAAGTGGCGGCCCAGGAACGATGTCCCCGATAGCGTAGATGTTTTCGTTCGACGTACGGCACTGATCGTCGATTTCGACGAGTCCACGTTCGCTGACTTTAACTTCTGCCATTTCAAGACCGAGATCAGATGTGTTCGGGCGACGACCGACTGTGACGAGGACGTAGTCCGCTTCGACAGTTTGTGTTTCACCTTTGACTTCAAACGTAACTTTCACGCCTTCTTCTGTCTCTTCGACACTTTGTGCAAGTGCTTCGTTGTGAATCGTGATGTTTCCTTTTTGTTTAAGCTTTTTCTTAACGACTTGCGTCATTGCAGGCTCGAATCCAGAAAGGATATCTTTTGTACCTTCTAAGATGACAACTTCAGTGTCAAAGTTAGCATACGCTGTTCCGAGTTCCATTCCGATGTACCCGCCGCCGATGACGATGAGTTTTTTCGGAAGTTCAGGAAGGTTCAAAGCGCCTGTTGAAGAAAGGACACGTTTTGACCATTTGAAAGCTGGAAGTTCGATTGGAGTCGAACCTGTTGCGATGATACATTTTTTGAATTTGTAAGGTGTAGAAGAATCTTCATTGATGATACGAACTGTATCTTCAGATTGGAAGTAAGCTTCCCCAACGACTGTTTCAACGTTGTTACCTTTAAGAAGGCCACCAACACCACCAGTCAATTTGTTGACGACTGATTGTTTCCAAGATTGAACTTTTGAGAAGTCGACAGCGACGTTCTCAGATGTGATTCCCATTGAATCTGAACCTTTTGCATGTTGGAAGTTGTGTCCAGCTGTGATCAAGGCTTTTGACGGGATACATCCGACGTTCAAACAAACACCACCGACGTTTTCACGTTCGACGATTGTTACTTTAAGTCCGAGTTGCGCACCGCGGATTGCAGCGACGTAACCACCAGGGCCAGCCCCGATTACGAGTAAATCTGTTTCTTGTGCGAATTCACCTACTACCATTGCTTATCCCTCCATAATGAGAAGTTGTGGGTCATTTAACAAACGTTTAACCAAGTTAAGCGCGTTTTGTGCTGTAGCACCATCGATGAGACGGTGGTCGAAGCTGAATGACAAAGCAAGTACTGGTGCTGCAACGATTTCGCCGTTTTTGACGACCGCTTTTTCAGCGATACGGCCAATACCGAGGATTGCAACTTCTGGGTGGTTGATGACAGGTGTGAACCATTGTCCGCCAGCAGAACCGATGTTTGTGATTGTGATCGATCCGCCTTTCATTTCGTCCCCAGAAAGTTTACCGTCACGTGCTTTACCAGCAAGGTCGTTAATGTTATCTGCTAATCCGAAGATTGATTTACGGTCTGCATCTTTGACGACAGGAACAACAAGACCATTGTCTGTGTCTGCTGCGATACCGATGTTGAAGTAGTTTTTGTAAACAACTTCTTCGTTCACATCGTCGATTGACGCGTTGATTGCAGGGTATTTTTTAGCTGCAGCAGTCAATGCTTTTACAACGAATGGAAGATACGTCAATTTCGTACCTTGTGCTGCCGCAACTTCTTTGAAGTTTTTACGGAGTGCAACAAGATTCGTAACATCGACTTCGTCCATCAATGTAACGTGTGGGGCTGTATGTTTCGAGTTGACCATTGCTTTCGAAATCGCTTTACGGATTCCTTTGATCTTCTCGCGTGTTTCGAACTCAGGTTGAGCTGCAACATACGGTTTCACTTCAGATTTAGATGCTGAAGCTTGTGCTGCCGGTGCTTTTTCTTCTGCTGCTGGTGCAGTTGAAGATTGTCCACCGTTTGCAAATGCATCGATGTCTTCTTTGACAACGCGACCGTTGTCACCAGAACCTTGAACTTCACGGATGTCGACGCCTTTTTCGCGTGCATATTTACGCACTGAAGGCATTGCGATAACGCGTTCTGATTTATGGATTTGAACTTCATTTGGCTTGTCTTCGACTTTTTTATCTGTGTCTTGGACATCTTTTGCGTTGTCTGCTGCTTTAGGTTGTTCCGGTGCTTCTTCTTCAGAAGGAGCTGAACCTTCGCCTTCCACATCAAACGTGATCAATACGTCACCAACGACGGCTACGATGCCTTCGTCGACTTTTACTTCTTTGACTGTGCCATCAACTGGTGACGGGATTTCAACGACTGCTTTATCGTTTTGTACTTCAAGAAGAATGTCATCTTCTTTTACTGTGTCGCCTGCTTTAACGAACCACTTTACGATTTCACCTTCGTGAATACCCTCACCGATATCCGGTAATTTGAATTCAAATAAACCCATTTGAATTAGCCTCCTTTTATTTCACTCTTCTGGTCGATTGTTATCTTTAAAACGGAAGCAAGGAGAGAATTGCCTCTCTCCTTTTTTCCGGTTCACTCTTAGAAGTTGTAAACAGTTTTTACTTTTTCGACGATATCTTTGTGGTCCGGAAGCCATGAATCTTCACCTTGTGCGAACGGGAAGATTGTGTCAGGTGCCGCAACACGAAGGATCGGTGCTTCGAGGTCAAGAATTGCGCGCTCTTGAATTTCAGTTGCGACCATTGCAGCCACACCTGCTTGTTTTTGAGCTTCTTGAACAACGACAACACGGTTCGTTTTCTTGACTGACTCAACGATTGTATCGATGTCAATCGGGCTGATTGTCATCAAATCGATAATTTCAACGCTGATGTTTTCTTTTTCAAGCTCTTCAGCAGCTTTGAGTGACGCGTGAACCATTGCACCGTACGTTACGATTGTCACGTCAGTACCTTCACGTTTGATGTCTGCTTTTCCAAGTTCGATCGTGTAGTCGCCCTCTGGCACTTCACCGCGGAATGAACGGTACAGTTTCATGTGCTCGAGGAAAACGACTGGGTCGTTATCGCGGATTGATGCGATCAAAAGACCTTTTGCATCATACGGAGTTGAAGGGATGACGACTTTAAGTCCTGGTGACTGAGCCATTAATCCTTCCAAGTTATCTGCATGAAGCTCAGGTGTTTTAACACCGCCACCGAATGGTGAACGGATTGTAACAGGTGCACTGTACGTGCCGCCTGAACGGTAACGTAAACGTGCGAGTTGTGCCGCTACAGAATCAAATACTTCGAAAACAAAACCGAAGAATTGGATTTCCATGATTGGACGGAAACCAGTTAAGCTGAATCCGACTGCAAGGCCACCAATACCAGACTCGGCAAGTGGTGTATCGAAGACACGGTCTTCGCCTAATTCATCTTGAAGACCTTCTGTCGCACGGAATACCCCACCGTTCTTACCGACGTCTTCACCGAACAAGAGAACTTGCTCGTCGCGTTTCATCTCGACGCGCATTGCGTCAGTGATCGCTTGGATCATCGTCATTTGTGCCATGGGTTATTTCGACTCCTTTGCTGTATACTCATCAAGCTGCTCTTGCAGGTTTTGTGGTAACTTTTCAGCCATCACGTTGATGAAGTCTGTTACTTTTTGTTTTGGTTCTTTATCTGCTTGAGCGAGTGCTTCTTTTACATCCGCTTTCGCTTGTTCAATGACTTCGTTCTCTTTGTCTTCGTTCCAAAGACCTTTTGTTTCCATGAACGCACGGAAACGAACGAGTGGATCTTGTGCTTGGTACTCATCATCCATATCTTTTGTACGGTAACGTGTTGGATCATCTCCAGCGAGCGTATGCGGTCCGTAACGGTATGTGAGCGTTTCGATCAATGTCGGAACACCGTTCAGTGCTTCAACACGAGCTTGTTTTGTTGCTGCGTAGACGGCAAGAACGTCCATTCCGTCAACTTGGATTCCGTTGATTCCGGCTGCAACAGCTTTTTGAGCGATTGTTTTCGCCATCGATTGTTTTTCAACCGGTGTAGAAATCGCAAAACGGTTGTTTTGGACAACGAAGATCGCAGGTGCTTTGAATGCTCCGGCAAAGTTCATACCTTCGTAGAAGTCACCTTGTGACGATCCGCCATCACCTGTGTACGTGATTGCGACTTGTTCTTTTCCACTTTTCTTAAGGCCGAGTGCAACACCGGCAGCTTGCACGATTTGTGCACCGATGATGATTTGCGGCATTAAGACGTTAACACCCTCAGGAATCTTACCGCCTGTGATGTGTCCGCGTGAGAACAAGAATGCTTTGTAAAGCGGGAAACCATGGAAAACCATTTGCGGGATATCACGGTATCCTGGAAGAATCCAGTCATCTTTATCTAAAGCAAATTGTGAACCGATCATTGACGCTTCTTGTCCAGCGACTGGCGCGTAGAAACCAAGACGTCCTTGACGGTTGAGTGAGATTGCACGTTGGTCCCAGATACGTGTGTAAACGAGACGACGCATTAATTCCGTAAGTTCTTCATCTGAGAGGTCCGGCATAGCGTCTTTGTTGACGACTTCACCTTTCTCATCCAGAATGCGGAATGTTTCAAAGTTTTCTTCCACGTTTTTAAACATGTTTAAGTTCATCTTTTCACCTCATCCTTTCACTGTGTTCAGCGAAATATTCCTCTTACTGACTTGCTACATACCAATAGTGTTCAAAAAATGAAGTCCCGTATGACCTTTTCTTGAACATATATCTGTGTACCTATCCAGTTGAGTAAACTGTATTAACATGAAGAGACACGCAAGCATGTCTTGTTCATTACGTTACAAGTATAAAACTGTAACACCTATAAAATCAAAGAAAATGTTTTATTTTTTTTAGCGGATGTTCTTGTGAATGACATCACATATGAAGAACGCCTTTACTTCTGTACTATTCATCAATTCACAACTGTGTTAGTTATTAATATTCCTCCTTTGATATGCTATAATTTTTTTAGATGAAAGGGGTGCTGTTCATGATTACCATGAATGAGATCGTTCGGGAAGATGTCCCTTCGCTTCACGAACGTTCTGTCGACGTTACCTTCCCTCTCAGTGAGGAAGATAAGGAAACGATGCGTCTGATGATGGAATATCTCGCCAACAGTCAAGACGATGAATTAGCCGAAAAATATGATTTACGTAGCGGGATTGGACTGGCGGCTCCACAAATCGGAGTCAATAAACGAATGTTTGCCATTCGTCTGCAAGACGGGGACGACATTCTCGAGTTCGGGATTTATAATCCTAAAATCGTCAGTCATTCCGTTGAACAAACGTATCTTGCCGGCGGAGAAGGTTGTTTGTCCGTTGACCGGGAAGTCGAAGGTCATGTGCCGCGCTATATGCGTATTACCCTGTCTGGCATCGATCATAACGGAAATCCTGTAAAATTAAGATTAAAAGGATTAAAGGCCGTCGTTTGCCAACATGAATATGATCATTTGGATGGGATCATGTTTTACGATCGAATCGATCCGAAAGAACCCTTCAAGGAGTATGGTTCGTCTCTCTAAAATAAGAATGAAGTAACAAAAAAGACATTTCCAGAATAAGGAAATGTCTTTTTTGTTTATACTTCCATGATGATCGGCATGATCATTGGATGACGTTGTGTTTTTTCAGTCAGGTACGGTGTCAATGTATCGTTGATGACTTGCTTGATATCCGTCCATTTTGTGTTTCGGTTCGCTAAAGATTGCTCAAGCGAACGTTTCAACAGACGTTCCGCATCCTTGATCAGGTTACCGGATTCACGCATGTACACGAATCCGCGCGAAATGATGTCCGGTCCTGAAACAAGACGATTCGTTTTAGAATCAAGTGTGACGACGACGACGACCAGTCCTTCTTCTGAAAGAATCCGTCTGTCACGCAGGACGATATTACCAATATCTCCAATTCCTTTTCCATCTACATAGACGGCATTCGCTTGGATTTTACCCGTAATGGCGGCTGCATTGGCATCGAGTGCCAGAACTTCACCGTTGTCCATGACGAAACAGTTTTCTTCCGGCACACCGGAATCCATCGCAAGTGACATGTGTTTTTTCAACATGCGGTACTCTCCGTGGATTGGCATGAAGTATTTAGGTTGCAAGAGACGGAGCATCAACAACTGTTCCTGTTGGCTGCCGTGACCTGATGTATGGATGTCATTCAATTTACCGTACATGACATCTGCACCGGCTTTATACAATTGGTTAATCGTTTTCCCGACGGAAACAACGTTTCCTGGAATCGGAGAAGACGAGAAGATGACCAAATCATCCGGAATGATGGAAATCTGACGGTGTGTTCCGTTGGCGATCCGGCTAAGGGCTGCCATCGGCTCCCCTTGCGAACCTGTACAAAGAATCGTCAGTTCATTTGACTTGTACCGTTTCATCTCGTTCGGTTCAATGATTGTGCCCTTTGGTGCTTTGATGAAATCAAGCTCCTGACCAATCATCATGACTTTATCCATGCTCCGACCGAAGACGACGATTTTGCGTCCGGCTTCGACTGATGCATTGACGACTTGTTGCAAGCGATAGATGTTCGAGGCAAAAGTCGCGAAGATGATCCGCCCCTCTGCTTTACGGAAGATGTTTGAAATCGTATCTCCGACGACACGTTCACTCATCGTAAAGCCTTCAATCTCGGCATTCGTCGAGTCAGACAATAGACAGAGAACACCTTCCTTGCCGAGTTCCGCCATTTTTGTTAAATCAGCCGGTTCTCCGACGGGTGTAAAATCGAACTTAAAGTCGCCGGTATGGACGATGTTACCTTGTGGTGTCTTGACGACAACTCCGAACGAGTTTGGAATCGAGTGAGTCGTCCGGAAAAATGAAATACTCGTCTTCCGGAATTTGATGATTGAATCTTCATCAATTTCATGCAACTCGGCCGTCCGCAATAAACCGTGTTCTTCGAGTTTTACTTTAATGAGACCAAGTGCAATCTTTCCGGCATAAATCGGTAAGTTGACTTGTTTGAGTAAAAACGGCAATCCCCCGATGTGGTCTTCGTGACCGTGAGTGATGAAGACACCTTTTACCTTGTCCTTGTTTTTGATCAAGTATGTGTAATCTGGAATGACATAGTCGATTCCAAGCAGTTCATCTTCAGGGAACATGACACCGGCATCGATGACGATGATCTCATCCTGAAATTGAACGACGTATGTGTTCTTCCCGATCTCTCCTAAGCCGCCGAGTGCGAAAACGGCTGCTTGATGGTTTTTAACGAACTTCATGCGAACGTTTCAACCTTATAGTCTGGGCTTAGTTTTTCATATTCAAGGAATTCGCCGCTTAACTCACGGATGAATTCGACGTTAATTTCTTTGATGAGGTGGTCAATCGCTGTTCGCACTTCACGAATGTTCTCTCCCTCAACATACATCACTTCTGTCCGTTCCCGTACCGGGGCTTCTGAACGAAGCGGTTGATAAAATACTTTAAAAATCATGTTTAGCAACTCCTTATCAGTCCATTGTTTTTTGTCCTTAGATTAGTATACACGATATCCTACTATTTTTTCATCCTATTCCTAATCCAAGGTCGGCGTAAACGTTAACGCTGTGCTATAATTCCACATGTATCCGGCTGAACAGCCAATTAAAAAGAGAAGGTGAAACCATGGCAAATCAGAAAGTCGTCTTTTTCGATATCGATGGAACCTTACTTCACGATGGTCATTTTGTTCCCGAGTCGACCAAACAGGCAATTAAACAATTACAAGCAAATGGTGTCTATGTAGCTATCGCAACCGGACGCGGTCCGGCGATGTTATCCGGTGTCCGCGAATTACTCAATATCGATACGATCATTGGGTACAATGGTCAAATCGTCGTGCATCAGAACGAGGTCATTTACAGACGTCCGCAACCGATTGCAGATCTTAAGCATTTGACAGAGCGGGCCCATAAAAATGGTCATACGCTTGTTTATCTAGGTGAAACACAGGGGTTTTCAACGAAACCGTCGGATCAGTTAGTCCAAGAGTCACTTGGCGAACTGGATATTCCTTTACCGGCTTTTAATGACCAGGCGTTTACGACACATGATGTCTTCCAGACGCTTGTCTATTGTACTGCTGAAGAAGAAGCCGAGTACACTCAGAACTATCAGGCCTTCGACTTCATCCGCTGGCATCCGAACGCAATGGACGTCATTAATGTCGGTTCATCCAAAGCGGACGGCATCAAACAATTTCTGAAGCTGACCAATATCCGGCGCGAAGATACGTTTGCTTTCGGAGATGCGTTAAATGATTTAGAAATGTTGCGTTATGTCGGAACCGGCATCGCGATGGGCAATGGTCTTGCAGAAACAAAAGCAGCCGCCGATTTCGTCACTAAACATATTCTCGAAGACGGCATCGAACACGGTCTCAAGGAATTTCAACTCATTTAACTACTCAAAAGGCCGAGGAATCATTCCTCAGCCTTTTTTGATATTAATTTTTCACTTTATGAATGGCGCGCTCCAAGCGGTCCAAGTCATCGTTTTCTCCAATGACGACGAGGTAATCCCCTTTTTCAATCAATTCATCCGCTTGTAAGGAAATCATGACGTTCTCGCCCCGCTTGATGGCAACAACGTTCGCACCGTACTTGCTTCGTAAATCCAGATCAATCAAAGTCTGGTTCGCCATCCGGTCACTGACTTTGATTTCGACAATCGAGAACTCTTGTGATAAATCGAGATAATCTAAAATATTCGAACTCATCAATCCGTTGGCAATCCGGACCCCCATGTCCCGCTCGGGGTGGACGATGAAGTCCGCACCAATTTTACGCAACACTTTTTCATGGTAATCATTCGTCGCCTTGACCGTAATCGACTGGACACCCAGTTCTTTTAAAATTAAAGTCGTCAAAATCGATGCTTGGATGTTTTCCCCGATCGCAACGATGACATGATCAAAATTACGGATTCCGAGACTCTTTAGAACGTTCTCATCCGTCGTATCTGCAATGACGGAATGCGTCGCAATCCCCATATATTCATTCACACGTTCTTCATCCGAATCAATCGCCAAAACATCATATCCGTTTTTCGACAACTCTCGAACAATCGATCCCCCGAAACGCCCTAAACCGATTACCGCAAACTCTCCATTCATGTTCAACTCTCCTTCACATTTCTGCTTCAGTAGTAGTGTACCCGATTCACTTCTAAATTACTATGAACGCTTTTACAATACAGTTTTCGGTTCTCCCCACCTTAAAACGACCGACAAATCTAATCAAAAAAAGGGGTCGACTCCAAAAGAAATCATTTGATCTTTCACGCCATTTCCTGTAGGAGTCTCGTAAGTACGTGAGTTCTACATTAAACGAGAAAAGAGCGGCAGAATTGAATCTGCCGCCCTTTTCTTTGGAGAAACCGACTTTTGAGTCAGCCTCGAACTGATTACGTGATAGACGTTCTACTTATTTTGCTTTTTTCCCGCTGACATAATCGTTGTCAAACAGGAACAACCGTAAGATCAAATACAGTGCAGGGATCAATAACATCAGTCCGAAGATGAAGACGACGACAAGTGCCGTAGCCATCGTTTCGTTAACGACCGCTTTATTGATATCGATGTACGGATAAAGAATGTACGGAAGGTGTGTGTATCCGTATCCGAACCAGGCAACACCGTATTGTGCCATCACGGCGATGAAAGCAATCCCGTAGTTTTTCTTCAAGTAAACAAGTGTGACAGCAACGCAGAAGAATAGGAAACTTGCTGCGAACCACCACCAGTTGCCGTTTAAAATATTTTCATAATGCCACGCTGCCTGATTCTTCAGTCCGAAGAAGACTAATGCACAGACAACAATTGTCGGAACACTCCAGAACAATGCCCATTTCCGAATCAATGGTGTTGCATTCTCATCCTTTGCTTTATCCGCATAGAACAACAGGAACATCGCGCTGATATAAAGAACCGATACGATGGCAAGCGCAACGACCGTCCAAGAATAAAAGTTCGTGAACAGCTTCGTCCCAAGGAATTCGACGGTCTCATTTGTTTTCCGGATAAAACCGCCCTGACTGATTGTCAGTGTCGTCGACATCGCTGCCGGAATCAGCAATCCTGTCGCACCGTATAAGAACGTATAGAACATGCTGTCGTTCGAACCATAGTTGGCAAATGCGTAAAAGCTACCGCGAATTGCAATCAATACCAACACGATCGAAGCCGGAACAAGTAAAGCTGTTCCGTAATAATATGCCGTATCCGGAAAGAATCCGACAAGTCCGACGAAGAAGAAGACGAAGAAGACGTTCGTCACTTCCCAGACCGGAGAAAGATAACGGAGAATCAAACGGTTCGTCAGATGATCCCGTTTCGTATATTTTGAATAAAACGCGTAAAAACCGGCACCGAAGTCAATTGAGGCAACGATGAGATATCCATAAAGGAACGTCCAAAGTACGGTTATTCCAAGTGTTTGAATGTCCAACTCGTTCCCTCCTTATTTGTTGTCGTCCGCAAACATCGCTTCACCACGTGTGTGATGATCGTCCGCGAGTTCTTTGCCGACTGGATTATTTTTAAACATCCGGAGCAAGACGACTGTACAAATCGTTCCGAGCAACAGATAAAGTAAACTGAATAAAATCAACATCGGTCCGACAGCCGTCGAAGTCGTCGCTGCATCAGCCGTTCTCATAATACCATAGAGCGTCCAAGGCTGACGTCCGATTTCCGCATACATCCATCCTGCTTCGATCGAGACGATGGCAAGCGGTCCACCGATGAAAATACCGCGCAGTAACCATTTGTTGTACGGGTTCAACTTTTTGAGTCGGAATGCCAAGATGAACAAGGCTGAGATGGCAGCCAGGTACATGCCAATCGATACCATGATATCGAAGAAATAGTGGACAAACAGAGGTGCCTGATCTTCTTTGGCGAATTCATTCAAACCGATGACCTCTGTATCCGGTGCTCCCCCTGCGAGAATGGATAAAGCATACGGAATCTTGACAGCACCTTTAATTTCATAGCTGCCGTCCGCCTGTTCATCCAAAATACCACCGAAAATCAATTCGGCTTCGTTTGTCGTTTCAAAATGCCATTCTGCCGCTGCGAGTTTTTCAGGTTGGTATTTCGCCAGGTATTTCCCGGAGAAATCACCGACCAATGCTGTCGAGAAGGCAAAGATTAAGCCGGCCATGACGGTTAAGCGAAGTGCTTTTTTGTGATAAGCCGTTTCTGCCGCCGACAAAGTTTTCTTGCGCAACAGATGAAACGCTGCGATTGCTGCCAAGATGAAGGCAACCGTCAAGTAAGCGGATACGATGACGTGCGTTGCTTTCGTTGGTGTCGCCGTGTTGAACATCGCTTTCAACGGTTCGATTTGCGTCAACGTTCCGTTAACGATTTTGAATCCTTCCGGCGAGTTCATGAATGAGTTGACCGTCGTGATGAAGAAAGCAGATAATGTCGCCCCGATGACGACGGGAATCCCGATTAACCAGTGTAACCATGGATTTTTAAACCGGTCCCATGTGTAGAGATAAATACCGAGGAAAATCGCTTCAAAGAAGAAGGCGAAAGTTTCCATGAACAACGGTAAGGCAATCGTTTGACCGGCTACTTGCATCAAGGAAGGCCATAAGAGCGACAATTGTAGACCAATCGCTGTTCCTGTTACGACACCTACCGCTACAGTTACGATATAACCGCGCGTCCAGCGACGTGCCAAAAGAATATAGTCTGAATCTTTTCGTTTAATACCGATGTACTCAGCTGCGAGTACCATCAATGGAACCCCTACCCCAATCGTCGCAAAGATGATGTGGAATGCTAATGTGAGCCCTGTCAATAATCGACTGAGCATGACTGGATCATTGAACATGTGTATAGCCCCCTCTTTCTAGACGTACTTCTATATATTGTTTATATCCGTATCATAGAGAACATAATCATTTGTGTCTGTTTTAAATGTTTGATGTAACAAATTGTTCACATATACTCGTGATTTATTTCACAAAACGTTCGAAAACTGTTCTCTTCTATAAAATGAAAGCCCTTTATCCATTTTTTCATGAATAAAGAGCCGATTGTCACGTCTTTTATTTAGACGTATTCGCGGAAATAATGATCCAGTAAATTGATGACGAAGGGGATGGCTTCTTCGTCCGGATTCAAGGTCGGTTGATGTAATCCGGATGTTGCATTATTCACCCCGAGCCAAAACATCATGCCGGGAATTTCTTTTAACATGAAACCAAAATCTTCTCCCGTCATGGCAGCATCACACTCAATGTAATTCGCATTCATTTTGACGAAGGATGAGAATTTATCAACGACGCGTTGATCGTTGACGACTTCATAATACCGATTTCCGAACTGCAGATCGATTTTGACGCCGAATGAAGCTTCGATGCCGCGGATGATATCCCGGACACGTTGCTCTAACTTTTCCATATCTGTTCCGTTAAGCGCCCGCATCGTTCCGTCGAGTAACGCCCGACCGGCAATGACATTCTCCCGAATTCCTGCATCTACTTTCCCGATCGTGATGACACTGCAGTTCATTGGATTGATCGAGCGGCTGACAATCGTCTGCAGCTGCATGATTAACGCTGCCTGCGCAACGACTGTATCAATCGTCAAATGGGGGAACGCAGCATGACCGCTCTGTCCATAAATCGTGATATGAACTTCCCGTGCACTCGCAAACAAGACACCCGGACGGCTGGCAATCGTTCCGACCGGATACTCCGGTGCGACATGCAGACCATACATCTCACTCGGACGATATTTTTCAAACAGCGGACTTTTAATCATCGGTTCTGCCCCACCCGGACCTTCTTCAGCTGGTTGGAACAGGAAAACGACATCATCCATGACCGGCAGTTCAACGATTCGGCGTAACAGACCGAGGGCAATTGATGCATGCACATCATGGCCGCAGGCGTGCATGAACCCCGGATGCTCGGAACAAAATGGCAGTCCCGTTGCTTCTTCAATCGGTAATCCGTCGATATCCGCCCGGTATCCAATCGTCCGATTTCCGGTTAATCCTTTCACACGGACAAATACTCCTGTTTCGAATGTATCGTAACTGACCCGATCTTCCGGGTATGATCGGATTTGATCAAGGATAAATGCTTGCGTTTTAAACTCCTTAAAACCAGGTTCCGGTATTTTATGAAGTTCTCGGCGCATTTCAATTGCGTATTCCATCTGACTGACTTCCTCCTTCTTCTTTGACAATGTCCCAAAACGCTTGGACTTGTTTTAATTCAAGCATCGACTCCGTTGATAGAATCCACGTGTCCCGCTTTAAAATTTTACCGGATGACGTTTTGAGCGGAATCTGCATCACTTCACTCGCTTCATGGATCGTCGATTCCGGCAAGATGGCAAAACCAATCCCGTGAAGTGCCATCTGTTTACACGTTTCAATCTGGTCGACGACGAGCGTCCGGGCCGGCGGACTCGAAAAACGATCCTGCCACCATTCTAAAATTTCCTGATAATAGGTCGAATCGCTCTTGAACTGGATAAAAGGACGTTCTGTCTTCCGCAACTGTTCCAACGACGTCAGTTCACTGTCGACTAAATACAGCGGATCGGAAAACAGCCGTTCCTTCACGCCTTTCCAATCGGGATTTCCGCGGATGATGCCGATGTGAAAATGTTCTTCCAGCATATGACGCATCATTTCACTTGACCACCCTGTGACCAATTGGACACGGACATGCGGATACCGTTCGACAAATCGTTTCAGAACACGGGGAAGCCAGTATTGTCCCATAATGGACGCGACTGCAATCCGAAGTGTCCCGTAAACGGCTCCCTCTTCTGCCGTCAATTCACTTTTAAGCTCCAGTTCTTTCCGGTTCATCTCCTTGGCGAGACCGATGACTTTTTCGCCTTGCGGAGTAATACTCAGCCCACGGGATGAACGAATGAACAGCTTGGTTGCCCAGCGCCGCTCGATTGCGACCAAACGTTGGCTGAGGGCAGGCTGCGATACAAAAAGACGTTCGGCTGCCCGTCTCATGTTCAATTCTTCTGACAACGTAATCAACATTTCCATTTCCGACACTTGCAATGTATGATTCGACTCCTCATGATATAAGATGGCATTAGTTTAACACGTTAGAGAGGAAGGTACATATGTCACGGTATCATTTTATGTTGATCGTCTCAACGGTCGCTACTTTAGGCAGTCTGTATTTCAGTGAGGTCCGGGGATTCATTCCTTGTCCATTATGTTGGTGGCAACGTCTGTTCATGTATACGACCGCCATCTATCTGCTCGTATCCTTGTTCCGCAATCGCCCGGTCGACGGATTTTTCCTTCGCTTGTATACATTACTCGGGTTCGCAGTCGCGGCCTACCACGTCGTACTCGAACGATTACCGGATGGCGAAGCGCTCTGTACAAATGGTTGTCTCATCAAATGGGTCAATTATTTTGGCTTCCTGACGATTCCGATGATGAGTTTGATTGCATTTACGCTTTTGGTCATCCTCGCCTTTTATCCAAATAAAAAAAACGCTCAATGAGCGTTTTTTTTTATTTCCAAGTCGCTGCCACGTTCAACGCGCTCGAGAAGGATAATTCCGATAACTGCCCTTCTCCTTCACACCAATCCCCGACAAACGCCATCGTCTCCTTTGGTCCGTCCTGCATAAAATTAGGTAATCCGCTTTGGCCCATTTTCCATTTGATTTCTTGAACGATTGCCCGTTTCATTGTCCGCTCGACGACGAGACGTTCCTGCCATGTCGGATAATGTTGATCAAGGAGCCGGTGAATGTGTTGGACCTTTTCTGCCAGATAATCCGGATTTCCGACTTCTGGGTGGGCAAGATAAGCAACAACCTGTAAGACTTGACCATCTTTCGGCGCGATACTCGGATCGTAATGGGATAGATCCGTTACGAACAGTTGATGTGTACGGTCGTACACATATGAAAACGGTGTTTTGAGGTATGGACTGATCCCGACATCATATACGAGAACTTCCACCGGTTCGTACTGCGCAAATGGTTCGATGAAGGATTGAACGGATGCCGGCAATGCCAGTTTCCGCATATCCCGGGGAGGAAGCGCCAGGACAACCCGGTTCACAATCCATTCGGTCTTTTTCCGGTCACGTAACTGATATCCTTGTTCATATTCTTCAATCGCCGTGATTTTAGTTTTCCGATGGATGGTTCCGCCTTGTTCTTGGATGACCCGTTCCAGTTCATCAATTAAAACTTGCCATCCTCCGGCGATATAGGAGACCGGCTTTCGTGTCCGAAAGAGTTTGCGGTAATAGTCAAAATAGACGACTGACGGAATGTTTTCCGGTTCGGTCGTAAAAAAATTGCTGGAGGCCAGATCAAGCATCAGACGGGACACATCTTCCTCCGTTTTTTCCCGTATCAACCATTGACCAATTGACAACTCCGGCTCCCCTTTTTCAAGCCGGAGAACGGTTTTCACGACTTCCCATGTGAAACGAAGTTTATCCGTTCCGCCTATCACTTCTGTTTTTAAGAGACCGATTGCATTGGCGGGAGCAGCCGTTAAATGACCGGAAAATTCATATTTTGCTTTTGCCGAAGAAAAGTCCAGCCAGGTAATCTCTAATTTCAGATTTTTTATGATCGTCTTTAAGACGGACTGATCACGCCCGTATATCGCATGCGCCCCGTAATTGAATGTATAGCCTTTAATGCGTTGTGAGGTCGCTCTGCCGCCTAACATCGCGGCATCATAAAGTTGTACCTGTTTCCCTTGTTTCGCAAGCAAGGCAGCAACGGATAACCCTGCCAGTCCACCACCGACGACTGCTATCGATTCCATTCTGTTCCCTCCAGTCAAGCTCTCTTACTCAATGGTTTGTTTTAACTCTTTTCCCGCTTTTTAGACGAAAAAAACGACAGCACTTTCAGCTGTCGTCTGCAGGTCATTCCTTATTTCCACCACGTATCCAGGGGTGAAACCGGCATATGGTGTTTATGGCCAACCCGTTTATACTGAGCTTCGAGTTTAGCCTGACTTTCAGCGGAGATGGTTTTCCCCTCCAAGTAGTCATCAATTTCATTGTACGTCATGCCGAGTGCTTGTTCATCCGGCAACCCCGGCTGGTTATCTTCTAAATCTGCTGTCGGTACCTTTTCAATCAGTCCTTCAGGTGCCTGTAATTGACGTAACAGTTGTTTTCCCTGTCGCTTGTTCAAACCGGTCAATGGCGTCAAATCACAAGCACCGTCTCCGTGTTTCGTATAAAACCCGGTCACGAATTCAGCTGCATGATCGGTTCCGACGACGAGACAGCCGTAATGGGCCGCTATATCATACTGTACTTTCATCCGTTCCCGCGCTTTTGTATTTCCTTTACTAAAATCAGACAAGACGTCTCCTGTCGCTTGTTCAAAAGAAGCCATGGAAGCAGCGACGACCGGCTTGATGTCCACGCGTAACGCATGATCCGGACGGATGAAGGACAGGGCAAGCTGGGCATCCGACTCGTCTTGTTGTTGACCATACGGTAATCGTACAGCGTAGAATTGATAATCGCGATTCGTCTCACTGCGTAACTCCTCAACCGCGATTTGACAAAGACGACCGGCTAACGAAGAATCTTGTCCTCCCGAGATTCCAAGAACAAGTCCTTTTGCTCCTGTATGCACAAGATACTCTTTTAAGAATTGAACGCGTTGCTTAATCTCTTCTTCAGCGTCAATGACTGGTTTGACTCCCGTCACTTGAATGATTTCCTGTTGCATGAAACCGTCACACTCCTTCATTTTTCATCATGTCTTCCTTAGTTCAAAAGCTCACTTTCCGCTTTCGTGATGGACGTCGATTGATCCTTCACTTGTCGGATGGTCATCGCTTCGATCCGGGTCGGATGACTGGAAGGCGGAAGCTCGACTTTTACTTCGTACCGTTTAGTCTCCAGTCCTTTAAACCGTTCTTGTTCGATGGCTTGCGTAAATACCTGCTCTTGCGAAAAAGTATACAGTACTTTTTGATCCGCATCCTTGATTTTCAATTCAAACCGTTGGGATGTCGGGAATGTCAGAGTCAATGCTTGCTCATTCGGATTCTTTAATTCCACGACAGCCAAAACCGTATTGGATTCGAGCAGTTTGCCGGACACCTTGATTTCAATCGGTTGTACCGCATCGTCTTGTGTCGCTGGCTTTTCCTGTTCCTGCTGGTTACACCCGGCTAAAATCAACGTCAGGACACATACACACGATATCCGTATAATCCATTTCAAAACAACGCCCCCTCTCTTCTCACTTAACAATTTTAGCACAAAAAAGAGGCAGGATAAGGTTCGCCCTCATCCTGCCTCTTCAATTCATAAATTAAGCAACCGGAATCGTTGCTGTCATTTTTGATGGAGAAAATAATTGTTCGATCCCCGTCACAAACAATTCATCGCAAATGGCGTCCGTTGCCGTTGCAGGTGCCACAAGTGTAATCGTCCGGCTGTCCACTGTCTCAATCGTCACGAACACTCCTGAAGCTGTGCGTTCTTTGTACCCTACCGCTAAGTCTGTTTCAGCAAAAAGTATCATATCCCCGAATCTCCTTTGTTATGTCAGATGTCAGTCAAACCAAAATAGCCGTTTGAATTCGAATCAGTTATTGTGATTTCACTTTATCAAAACAGAAAAAACACCGGAAAATTCTCGTTCGACATTTCGTGTCAAAACTTTATTCCAAAAAATACAACCATTTTTTGGAACATCGAGATAGTTGCTGTATACATCTTTAAAATGGCGTTTTATCAACACATTTCAATTCCATTTCAAAACCATTACAAAATAATATTCATTTTTTCCCATTTCCCTTAGTTAGAAGGGAAAATATACCTAGACATCTCACTTGTTATTTTGTCGAATGGTTCTTCGCACACCGTTTATTTGAAGTTCTTATGAACTTTCACCTGACATTCGATTCATTTGTTGCCAAACCGTACCTAGTGCTTCTTCCCCACTTTCAATCCGGGCCAGTGCGAGTTCCGCCTGAAGCGCGACTTCATATTCCTTATCTTGTACGGCTTCTTTTAGGCGTGGAATCGATTGTTCCGTTCCGACATCAAATAAAAAGCGTGCCGCACGCCAACGTACCAGTTTATTTTTATCCGTCAAGGCTTCCATCATCATTACTTCTGCCTCCGGCAAGGCCCAGTCAGAAATCGTATCTCCCGCAGTTCGTCGGACACTGCTTGAAGGATCATGCAAGGCATTCGTAATATAGTCCAATAGTTCCAATCGATTTTCTTCAAACATGCCAAGTTTGACTACGGCTTGTCTTCTGATCTGCATCTTTTCATCCTGAAGCAGCTTCGCATAGGCCGGAATCCAGTCCAGTTCGATTGGCAGTTCGTCAAGCGCTGCAAAACGCTGTTTCCAATCGGACGAAGTTAACGCTTGTCCGTCAAATGTCACTTCTTCTCCAGAAGCGATGGTTTTTAAACGGTCTATCCGCTCTGGTGGATACGCGACTTCAATTTCTTGGGCCACTTCCTCCAAACTTTCATCCAAATCACCGTAACGCGGTGCTTGCTCAACCCACCGGCGGTCACTGATGACATTTTTGACATAAGGCTGAACGAATAGTGCGGCTTCCCGGAACCGGTCGGGTAATCCGTGACGTTTTTCTTCTAATCCTTTGACTCCTTTTAGCTGCATCGGTACGCCTAAAATAAATTGGATAAACAGATGAACAGGCTCAAATGCCTCATCCGTTTCATGTCTTTCAACATCACTGAGTATTTCACCAAACGACCGACGAATCTCGATGACTAACGTCCGCCAATCATATTTCGGAAACCGTTCGACAGCTAAAAAATCACTGACTTGATATACTGATTTAATGCCTGGAATCTCCAGTAATTTTGCGACGTGGTCCGGTGCACCGAATGCATGTTCAAATGTTTGTCCCTTCTCCGAAAACGTTTCATCGACGATGACCTTCATATTGTTCGGACTTGGTGTTGGTTCAATTGCTATAATCTTCATCTTAATCCCTCCCCCTTTTATCATTCAGAAATTCGTTTCAAAATGCAACGCATACGCTTTTGTTTTCAGATCCTATCAAAAAGAAGCAAGAAAGCGCCCACCACGCGGTGAACGCTTATCGGCAAGACTGCGTTTACGCATGTTCTTCCGAGAAAACTTCTTCTAGAATCTCACAAAATGCATCCGGTGTCTCGAGCATACCCATGTGGCTGCTGTCCGTCGATCGCTTGATGACCCGCTCGTTTTGAGGTGCAAACGCACTGTCTTCTGAAATCAACGGATCCTTCTCACCATGTATAATCACTCCCGGAACGCTTGTCCGGCTTAAGACTGGTGTCAAATCTCTTCGATCACGCATCGCCGTCAACGCCCGAATGGCTCCTTCGACCGTCATCATGTAGCCGATTTCCTTTGCTTCTGAGACGATCATCGCATCTGTTCCTTCTGCAAACAACCCGGGCACTAATCCGTCAACGAATTCCCGCACGCCGATTTCCTGAACCCGGCTGATATTTTGATTTCTTTTTTGTTTAGCGTCGTCTGTATCTGCTTTAGCGGTCGAATAGACAAGTCCAAATCCGCTGATTTTTTCCGAATAGGTTTCGACAATCGATGAGACGATGTAACCCCCGAATGAATGACCGATCAAAATGGGCCGTTCGATACCTCTTCGTTCAAGATCCTTCATTACCCATGCAGCAAATCCTTCAATTGTATCAGGACCGACCGATTGTCCCTCATGACCGGGTAAAGCAAGTACGAGTACATCAAATGACAAACGCAGTCTCGCTTCAACCCGACTAAAATAATCTGTTCCTCCGGCAAAACCATGTAATAAAACAAGTGGTTGTTTTGACATTCAACTAGTCATCCTTTCCATTCCGATGCAAGCATTCGGTATATCGTTAAATCCATGAATCGTCCATGACTGTAAGCATAGTCTTCAAGTAATCCTTCTGCCTGAAAACCGAGTTTTTGAACCAAGGCATTGGAGGCAATGTTTTCAGGTGCAACCAAAGCACTGATCCGGTGCAAAGCAAAATCTTCGAATCCGTGTGTCAGTACCGCTCGTGCTGCTTCCGAAGCCACTCCTTGTTGCCAATAGTCCTGACTGACTTCAAATCCGATTTCAGCCCGGTGATACTGGGTCAACCAATTATGAAATCCAATCGTTCCAATCAATTGATTCGTTTGTTGATCAGCAATCGCCCACCGGATTGCTTTTCCTTGAGTGAACTGTTCTTTAAAATAACTGATGACATTTTTGGCTTCATACACTGTGACCAGCGGATCAGAACCGTAATAATACATGACCTCGTCATCCGACAGAATCTTGAATAAGTCCCGTGCATCTTTGTTTTCCAACTCTCTCAGGATGAATCGTTCTGTTTTTAGTTCCGGGAATGGTTTTCTCAACCCCCACATACCCAATCACCTCTTTTCTATATTATGCCCGTTTTCAGAAGGAAATACCCTTTTCGCTGCTGAGAAGTTTTGCTACTATTGAAATTATTCATGTCCTGACCACGAAAGGAAGTCGCTTGTTTATGTCCAATTCCCTGCTCTATCTATATCAAGATGCCGAAAACAATCGTTTGACGATGTCCGGCGTCACTTTTGGAGACTTTATCACATCCATTGATTCAAAGAGTCCTCTACTCGTTTCTGGAGCCGCTTTTAAATCTGTCAAACATTCTTCTCGGACCGCCTTTCATTATGTCGAGTCCCATGAAGTAGAACAATTCGTTCAATCGAGCGATGTCGAACGTTTTCCCCTGAATGCCATCGATATCCGTTCTTCTCATTCTCTCGATATCCTCACAGATGTTGAAATCGCAGAGCTGTTATTTTTAATGCATATGAAACGTGGAATGCCCAGTCCGTTCATGACTACCGTCGACAATGAATGGGCCTATTTCAGTGAGCACAACGGGACACAAGCAACGGCTTATTTAAAAGATTGGTCAAGTATCGAACAAGTCCTGTCAACGTTGTTGCAACAAAAAATCCGCCGGGAACTCCGCATCCCGACTGCCTCACCACTTACAGCTGAAATCATCATTAATCTTCGGCAATTGCTGCAAGAAGGAATCTTAATTGATTTCACGCATACACGGCAATCGATGTTCACACGTCAAACGACCATTCCAGTTTATATCGCCGGTCGATATGAAGACATGCATGTCCTGAAAGAAGACCTGGAAACAAAAAAAGAATCCATCGTCTTGCGCGGCGAGTTGATCCACCGCAAAAAAAGCTGGAGTTTGGAGTTACAATGATCCCAATCCTATTTATGACTTAATAACAGGATAGTTTTTTCATATTTTTCAAACTGCTATTTTTGCTCGTTTTTTGCATAATCCTCTATATGACAATACCGTTACTAATTTGTTGGAATTTTCACATAAATTAAGACTGGTATCTGCTGCAGACTTCGTTATAATGAGATTAACCTTTTGGAAGCTAGAAGTTGGAACTGATTTTCTGATGATTTAATTTAAGTCTGTATCAACCGAAGGAGGAATTTAGCATGGATCAGTTAAAAGTGAACGGTATCGGTTCATTCACCAAGTTTGCAACGAACGGAAACATCCTGAAATTGAAGGATGCGACAACCGGCGAACTGAAGGTATCATTGAATGAAGCGAGCTCAATGACTATCTCACCTATTGATGAAGAAACAGGATTATTCATTATCCGTGGTCAGCAACAAGAACCGCTCGTGGAACTGACCCTCCCTCGTCAATCGTGCGAAGTCGTTCACGCTTGGCTCCTCCATAAATTAAGACGACAAAAAAAGAGTCGCTTCATGGCGTCTAGCTAAAACCATTTACTCCTTTATTTCATCATCACTGCAACATGTTGCTCACGTCACCGTTAGAGATTTTCTAACCGTGTCGTGGGCTTTTTTTGTTGAAGTCAAAAAATAAGCCTTGAAAACAAATGAATTTTCTAAAAATTCTTTCATCATCTCGCATCCGATGATATAGTGAATAACGTAAAAAAAACAGGAGGTAAGATATATTATGAGTAAAAAAGACGTATTTGCTTTAGGTTTTATGATTTTCGCATTGTTCTTTGGTGCGGGTAATTTAATTTTCCCTCCTGAACTTGGTGCTCTGGCTGGAACAGAATTTTTCCCTGCAATGCTCGGCTTCATCGTTACCGGTGTCGGGTTACCTCTGACGGGATTAATTGCTGTCGCATGGGTCGGCGGGGGCATCAGCACGCTTGCTAATCCACTTCCAAAATTCGTCGGAGCTCTATTGACGTTTGCCTTATATGTCGCCATTGGCCCTTTTTTCGGAATTCCGCGGACTTCCGTCGTCACATACGAACTTGGTGTCGCCCCTTTCTTGAATGGACCTAGTCAAACGACACTACTGATTTCTTCTTCTCTTTTCTTTTTAGTCACGTTATATCTTGTTCTCAAACCGGGTAAACTTCTTGATATCATTGGTCGTTTCATCACCCCGTTGTTACTTTTGGCACTCGCGACACTGAGCATCAGCAGTATTTTAAAGCCATTATCGGCCGTTCAACCTCCTCATTCCTCGTACAATGGTTTTACAGATGCATTCATCCAAGGATTTCTTCAAGGATACTTGACGCTCGACGCTCTTGGCGCCCTTGTATTTGGCGTCATCGTCCTGCATACGCTACATGCTCGCGGTTTAAAAAGTCGAAAAGTCCAATTGAAGACTGTGACTCAAGCCGGATTGATTGCTGCATTATCATTGACGTTGGTTTATACCGGACTTGGTTTCATTGGTCGAAACAGCTTTGGAGCAGTCGGGATGATCGACGGCCCTTCCTTATTACAACAATACGCCGAAAGTACTTTTGGCACGATTGGTTTGATGATTTTAGGAGTTGCTATTTTGCTAGCTTGTTTAACGACATCCGTCGGTCTTGTCACAGCTTTTTCAGAATATATGATGTCACTTTCGACACGTCTCACGCTTCCGCTCACGGGTACAATCACAACCGTTCTAGGTTTCTTGATTTCCATTGTCGGACTTGATGCATTACTGGCAATTGCGGTACCTGTCTTAATGTTCCTTTATCCTATTGTCATCGTATTGATTGGTTTGACCTTTATCCGTTCATTGCTTAAAAAACCGTCGTTCGTGTACAGAGCCACTTTATCGATTACTGCCCTGTTCTCGTTATTAACTGCTCTCCACACATTAAAAGTTTTGCCGGATCCGGTAGTTACTGTATATTCTGCCTTACCGTTATCCGACAAAAGCCTAGCCTGGCTTCTGCCTGCTTTGATTATATTCTTCATCAGTTCATCGATTAGACACGATTCTTCTGATTCTATTCCTGAAAAACGGATTGGCTAGTGATGCCGCTTTCATCGCATGGTATGATTAAAAAAATGAAATTCTACTGGAGGCGTCGCTTTAATGGATAAGATTGCTTGGATTACCGATAGTATGGCCTTTTTCCCACCGGGGGAAGCTGAAAAACTCGGAGTCCATGTCGTACCAACAGTCATCATCATCAACGGAGAGTCCTATCGGGAATATACTGACTTGTCGATCGAACAACTGGATCAAAAAATGCGCGAAAGCTCTTCTGTCATCCCGACGACTTCACAGCCTTCGTTTGGTGAGTTGGTTGAACTTTACGAACATTTGCAGGCAGAAGGTTATGATTATGCGTATGCTGTTCACATCACAAGCGGATTGAGCGGTACTTATGCCAGCTCTGTCGCTGCTGCAGATGCTGTCGGCTTTAAATTATATGCCATCGACTCCTATACCGGTGCTGCCAACCAACAAAATATGTTACGCCTTTCGATCGAAATGGCGCAAGCCGGGAAACAGCCGGAAGAAGTCATGCAGGTCTTGGAACAGTTCAAACACCATTCTCATTTTTATCTGATCATCGGCAATATGGAGACGATGCGTCGAAGTGGACGTGTGTCGAGCAGTCAGTTTTTGCTTGCCAACATGCTGAACATTAAACCGATCGTTAAGTTCGATGAGGTCGGTAAACTCGTTCCGTTTAAGAAAGTGCGTTCCATCAAAAAAGCTTTTCAGGAAATGTCATCCGAGATTGCTTCTAAAATCGAACAGTTCGGATTATACAATCAGACCCTCTACATCGGCCATACACTGGCGCGGTCTTCTGCCGAACAATTACGTGATTTGTTGCAGACGAAACTGCCTCAGATTTCGATCGAAATTACACAATTCGGTCCATCTATCCTGACACATGCTGGATCTGAAACAGTCGGTGTATATTGGTTCGATGATTTGACGGTCAATCGATGATTGACGACATCTTCTCCTGGAGACCCTATCATTATAATAGTTCCGCTGATCAGGCGGCTTTGGGATGATTCCGATACCATATCGGAATCATCTTTTTTAATAATCCACATAACAAAACCGGACAAAAAAAACCGAATGGGACCTTTTATCAAGTGTCCTCATTCGGTAAATGTTATTTAAGACTAGAATTTCATCTGCTTAAAGACATCATCCAGCATCTTTGCTTCGTCTTCTTCCCGCCGAATCGTCTGATGCGGACGACGGATCCGTTCTGCCCACGCTTCCGATGGATATACCGTCCAACTCAACTGTTCCACTTCCTCCAGGTAACGGAGTACCGTTTCAAGCGAAGCCTCTTCGTCATGTTGACGCAACCAGTTTTCATAACGTTTATCCGGTTTGCCGTCTTTCAGTAAAATCCTCCCGCTTTCGAGAATCGCCCATTTCGGCTTTGCATCGATTTGAAACAACTCCAACTGACGGAATGCCTCAAACGTACGACTCGTAAATGGAATCAAGCCGTTTTTTTCGACCAGACGCTTTAATCGTAAATGCGTCCGCATCGTCATAAACCGTTTTTCTTCTCCCACTCGTTCTACCAATAAAGTAGGAACGGCAATCTTTTTCATCGCGGCTTCATCAAAAAGCAGACTGTGATCGATATCAAGTAGTAACATGATGCGTCTCCTTTTGTTTCCGTCGCGGTGAAATGAAGGCATAGGACAGACAAAGGATGAAGGCAGCAAAACAAAAACCACCGACTACATCCGAGAAGTAATGAACGTTTAAGATAATACGGGACGATCCCATGGCCAAGATCAACAGACTAAGAAAGATACCTAAGATCACTTTCCCGGATCGGTTTAAAAATCGCCAACTCAGAATCAAAAAACCACCGTACACCGCGAAAGCCATTGAAGAATGACCGCTTGGAAAACTGTAGCCGACTCCGCCGACCAACTCATTGAGTGACGGACGGTCCCGGACAAAAATTACTTTAGCGACCTGATTGAGAACAGCCACTGCCAAAAAGTTTGACAGATACCAAATACTCCCTACACGATCACGCCACAGGTAATAACTGATGGCGGTCAAAAGGACGGTCATCGTCACAGCCCCTACTCCCGAGCCTAATTGCGTGAACCAACTGACATAGTCAGCCGGTACTTGTTTCGACATACGGTTCGACAGTTGCGCGTCAAACAAAAAATATCCCGTCAATCGGATCGAGATGGCAATCCCTATGAAAATGATGAACGCAATGCCTGAAACGACTAATGCTTTTCGGTTTAATTTCATCAATACGTCCCTTTCCGTTGTTCGAGTTCTTCTGCCGAATAGTCTTCTTTATCACGCAATCGGTGCGCGAGACGACCGGACGCATTGGCAGCGATCGCGGCAACGATGTCATCCATGAACGTATTGACCCGTCCGTCATTGACCTTCGTATCGAGTTCTTTAATAATTCCGACCTTCGCCTTATCCAAATAACCAAATGTTGTGACGGCAATCGATCCGTACGTATTGACGGCTCCGATCGCAATCGTCTCATCCACGCCAAACAAACCTTCATCACTGCGAATGATGGATAAAAGCGGTTCAGACAACAGTCCTTTTTCGGCTAAAATATCGAGTTCTGCCCCAACAAGAATTGCATGTTGCAATTCCCGCTTTTCGAGAACACGCTCTACAGAGCTGAGACATGTTTCAAGCGTCAGTTCAATCGTGTATGGTGCTTGCATTTGATACACGATTTCAGCAATCGCGTGAATCGTGACGCCCCGCTCATGCAGCTTATCGATTGCTGCTTGTTTTACTTCTTTAGAATGTGCTTTTTCTTTCATGACAAAATCCACCTCTCTGACAAAGTTCTTCACAAGTATACACGGATTGCTCCTCTCTCCTCAAACTTCTTTGACATCACGCGGATAATCCGTCATGATTATCCTGTAAAGCGTTATCATTTCAGGGGAAAGTAGGGGATTTTCGATGAACATCGGGGTAGTTTTGTTTCCATCGAAACGAATTCAGGACTTTGCGAATTCATACCGCAAACGGTACGATTCCAAGTATGCGTTGATTACACCACACATTACGATGCGGGAGCGGATCAATATCGATGATACTGAACTTGATTCCATCGTAACAGCTCTCAACAAAGTAGCGGAGCAAACGAAACCAGTTTCACTTCACATTCAAGGAGCTCGTTCTTTCCACCCGACGAATAATGTCTTATTTTTAAAAGTCATGCCGACGGATGAATTGGAACAATTACATCAGGCTTTGCACACGGGTGATTTGAGTCACACACCCAAGTATGATTTCTTACCTCACATCACAATCGGTCAGGATTTATCCGATGTCGAATTATTCGACGTTCTCGAACGATTGAAGATGGAGGATATCCGCTTCCAAGAAGATGTCACTAAGATGGCTCTGCTGTATGAGCTCGAAAACGGTTCTTGGAGTGTGTACGAAACGTTCCGATTTACAGGTCAATAACATCAAACTTCCCGGTCGAACTTGCGACCGGGAAGTTTTAGTTCTGGCAAAACTCCATAAGCATTAGCTTGTTCTTCTAATTCGGCATGATACGGCTCGACACGTTTAATCGGATTGATACGGGCGACCGGTTCTGTCTTTCGTTCCAAGTCGACCCTTACTTGCCGGTTCACATACTGGACCACCGTAAAATCTACCTGGTACATATGATGTCCTCCCTCTACTTCAGCTCGTTATTCTGTTATTCCCAAAATCGCTTTAAGAAAAACAAAAAACCAGAGTTTCCCCTGGTTTCAGCTGTACCGTATCGTTCAGAATGTACCCGAAATCTTATTATAAGATATGGAAACCGCTGTCGACGTGCAGAATCTCACCTGTGACACCACTCGACATTTGGGACAAGAGGAACAATCCGCTTTGACCGATTTGTTCTGTCGTGACGTTACGGTGAAGCGGAGCCCGCTCTTCGATACTTTCAAGAATTGAATTGAAATCGCCGACACCTTTTGCAGAAACCGTCCGGACCGGACCGGCTGAAATCGCATTGACGCGAACGCCCTGCTTTCCGTATTCTGCTGCTAAGTAACGGACACTTGCATCGAGTGCCGCTTTTGCGACGCCCATCACGTTATAGTTCGGAACCATTTTTTCGCCACCGAGATACGTCAATGTAATGACAGAAGCATCTTCCGTGAAGAAGTCTTTTGCCGCTTTCACGACAGCTGTCAGGCTGTATGCCGAGATATCAAGTGCTTGCGCAAACTGTTCACGTGTCACACCCGAGAATTCACCGCGCAAGGCTTCTTTATCGGCAAAAGCAATCGAGTGGGCAATTCCTGAAATCTTCCCGTGATCAGCATGAATCGTTTCAAATACCTGTTCGATTTCAGCATCGCTCGTCACATCACATGTGTAGTAAGTAGCCGGTCGTGAAAGTTCTTGACCTAACTTTTCGAGTGGTGCCTTAAAACGTTCTCCGACATACGTAAAGGCAAGACTTGCACCTGCTGCATCAAGAGCACGTGCGATTCCCCATGCGATTGACCGTTGATTGATGACACCCATTACAACATACGTCTTTCCCTCAAGCGAAGGATAAATATTCATTATGAGTTCCCCCTTAAATTAGTACCTGGTAATAACACCTATATCTAGGTTACAAAAACGTAACGCTTCTGTCAACCATCGCTCTTGATATTGCGATTTTGATAAATTACGGTAATATAGAAAGAGACAGAAAGTAGGGATGGAATGAACCGTTTTAAATCATTTACACAACGTTATGATAACACGTTGCTTTTTTTGCTCGGTTGTTTGATGGTCGTCAGTGTCATCGCAATCTATACCGCGCAACCTTTTTTACAAGGGGCAATCAGTGAAATCAATTTCATGGCTAAGCAGATTCAGTGGTATATCATCGGATTTATCGCACTGTCTGTCGTCATTCTCATCGATTATGAGCAACTGAAACGTTTCCATTGGTACTTATACGGGGCAGGAATTGTCTCCCTGATTGGTCTTGTCGTCTTACGAGGGACACCGTTGGTCGCAAATATTAAAGGAGCCTACGGTTGGTATCAGTTCCCGGTCATCGGAACCGTTCAGCCGGCTGAGTTCATGAAGTTTTTCTTGATTGTCTCACTCGCTGCCGTCATCTCGGAACACAACGCCCGGTACGTCCAGCATGAGCGGGACTTCCTGCTCTTAGTCAAGATGGTCGCTCTCACATTGCTTCCACTCGCTTTGATTATCATTCAACCCGACTTAGGAATCGGCTTGATCCTCTGTGTCATTTTGGCTTGTGCCATGTTACTGTCCGGCTTGAACTGGAAATGGTTACTTACGATGTTCGGCTTGTTGGCTGTCGCAATCGTCGGATTCTTTTATCTGTTTTATTTCCAAAATGATTTACTTGCCACCTTCTTCCCGGGGCATGCGATGAACCGGATCATGGCTTGGTTACAACCGTTTGAATATGCGGATGACCTTTCCTATCAGTTGGTCCAGTCGATTAACGCTATCGGTTCAGGACAGATGTTTGGTGTCGGGTACGGAAAACTTCAAGTATCGGTTCCCGAACTGCACACCGATTTTATCTTCACTGCGATTTCAGCTCACTACGGCTTTATCGGTGCGGCTGTCGTTCTAATTATCCTGTTCCTATTCATCTACCGGTTGATTCAAATCGCGCTGGAAACAGCAGATCCGTTTGGAACGTATATCGTGACAGGATACGTCGCGATGTTCACATTCCAGATCTTCCAAAACATCGGGATGACGATGGGGGTCTTACCGATCACCGGTCTCCCGCTTCCCTTCATTAGTTACGGAGGGTCGACGATGATCGTTAACCTGGTTGGACTCGGCTTAATTATGGCCATCGCTTCACAGTCCCGCATCTCCATGTTTGATGAAGATTAACGTCAAAAAAGAGTGGCATCCAGTCGGGTGCCACTCTTTTTCTGTTCATGAAAGACATAAGTCGTCCGGCAACGGTGCCGTAAACGTCATCATCTCACCTGTCCCCGGATGCGGGAACGTCGCAGACGCACTGTGTAATGCTTGTCTCGCAATCAATGGTGTCCCTTTATACATCGTGTCTCCGACTAACGGATGACCAAGTGCCGCGAGGTGAACCCGGATTTGGTGCGTCCTGCCCGTTTCCAATTTAATCGTTAACCGAGACAATCCATGCGAAAACGCAGTGATTGGCTCACTGGTTAAGATATGCGTGATCGCCTGTTGCCCGTCTTCCCGGACCATTCGTTCCATAAAGGAATGATCGGTTTGACCAATCGGAAGGTCAATCGTTTGAGGCGGGAGGGTTCCTTCGATCAATGCGATGTAACGGCGATCAAGCAAGCCGTTCTGTTGCATCTTACTCAACTGATGATGCGCAAGGGCATGTTTCGCAAAAACGACCAGTCCACTTGTATCCCGGTCCAATCGATTGACGATATGAATCGCATACGGGATCTGATGTTGCCGGTAATAACCGAGAACAAAATTCGATAAAGACCGCTCCGGATGAAGTCGAGACGGAATCGAGGCCATTCCCGGCGGTTTATTGACAATCAGCAACCAGTCATCTTCAAAAAGAATATCGAGTTCTCCGCTCGTCGCATGCATATCCTGTGCAGGCTGTTCTTCCGGAAACCGGACATGAATCCGGTCTCCTGCATGAACAGGTTCGTTTACGTTGACATGTTTTTCATTCCGCAAAATATCTCCGTGGTGTTTAATCGACACTAACATTTTTCGGGAAATATGAAGACGTGTCGTACAAAAATGACCGACACTCCATCCGTCTTCAATGGAAGTTACTTGTTGTTCAATTTGAAATGCCATCACGTTACCTCTTTTAATTAACTTCTTTCTTCTGCTAAAAACGACTCCCGGACCCTTTGCCAAAACGGGAAAGAACGGAATCGAGCGAATTTGACCTTTTTATCCGATACACGACAACGAATCGATTTAACGTTTTGATGCACAATCGAAGCATAATGATCGTACGTCAATTGAAAATCAATCGGATTGACCGGCCGAATCTCGACATCATGGTGCTTCGGCAATAACATCGGGGAACCAATCGTCCGGTACACGCGATTATTGATCGATGCCATTTCTGTAATCTGAATCGCTTCGAGTGCCGGATGCACGATTGCCCCGCCAAGCGCTTTATTATAAGCTGTTGAGCCGGACGGCGTGGAGATGCATAGACCGTCTCCCCGAAACGTTTCAAAATAATCGCCACGAATCGACAGATCGCAGACGAGTGTCTGATTAAAGCTTTTAATCGTACATTCATTTAATGCCAACAGTTTATTCGTCGATCCATCAGCATAATCAATCGATAATTCAAGCAGCGGATATTCAACGGTCGCTATATTGTCGTCTGCGATATGTTGAATCAATTCATCCATCTCTTCCGGTCGCCAGTCGGCATAAAACCCGAGGTGTCCGGTGTGAATTCCGACCAGTGTGATTTCCTCGACCTGGTCCAAATAAGAGTGGAAAGCTTGCAGCATCGTACCATCCCCGCCGATTGAAATCACGATTTCAGGAGTAACGACGTCTCGATGACTTCCTCGTTCGATCAACGCCTGTTCTAATTGTTCCTTCAGCATATGGGAACGTTCATCGCCCCGCGCCGTAACCGCAAAACGCATCGTCATCCTCCTACTCTTTTGCTCGATTCTTTGCTTCGGTCGCCTCTCGTTCATGTAAAACGACTTGAGCATCTTGTATCTCTACTTTCAGCTGACTCATCTCCGCATCGAGCAGAAACGCCGCTTCAGCCGCACGTCGCAAGCGTTCCCGTGTCTCTTCCGGAATATTTCCCTGGTATTTATAATTCAAGGAATGTTCAATCGTTGCCCAAAAGTTCATTGCGAGTGTCCGGATCTGAATCTCGACGAGTGTCGGGATTTCCCCTTCAATCGTTTGGACCGGATAAGCAATGATGATGTGGTACGAACGATAGCCGCTTTCCTTCTTTTGTGTAATATAGTTTCGTTCTTCAACAATCTTAAAGTCTCCCCGGGAACGCAACAATTCTAAGACATGGATGATGTCATCCACGAATTGGCACATGATCCGGAGACCTGCTATGTCCTGCATGTCCTGTTCCAGCAACTCGATATCAATCGATTTTCGTTCAGCCTTCTGTAAGATACTCTTTACAGGTTTGACACGTCCTGTGACAAATTCAATCGGTGAATGTTCCCCACGTTGTTGAAATTGTTTTCGAATGGCTTTTAATTTTACTTTTAATTCATCCACTGCGATTTGATACGGTGCGAGAAATAAGTCCCAATTTTCTTTTGTCATCGTTATTGTCACCACTTTTAGTCTAAATTGTTAGTTCAATTCGTTCCACTACACCATTCATGGTATCATATTTTCAAGCATTCAACTAGAAAGGTGTGGTCGGAAATGAGACAAGAAATGGAAATTGAATTTAAAAACCTGTTAAACGAATCTGAATACAAAAAATTAATGGAACGGTACAATACATCCGGGTCTTCTGTGTGGCAAGCAAATGACTATTTCGATACCCCGGCGTTCGAACTTCGCAATCATGGTGCCGCTCTGCGTATCCGTGAAAAGAAAACCGGATTGGTGTTGACGTTAAAAGAACCGCAAGACGATGGATTACTGGAAACACATGTGACATTGTCCGAACAAGAGGCTGAAGATTTATTCCAGTATGGTCTGATTCACTCTGCTGAGATGAATCAACAATTGGAAAAGTTTGAATTAACGACTTCGCTTGAACATTTGGGCCGTCTTGAAACCGAACGTTTTGAAAAACAATTGCCGAGTGGGTTGTTGGTGTTGGATCAAAGTACGTATTTAGGCACGACGGATTATGAGCTTGAATTCGAAGTGACGGACTACGCAGCCGGCAAACTTGCGTTCGAAGAACTGTTGCAAACAAACGAAATTCCAGTCCGTGAAACGAAAAATAAAATCGTCCGTTTCATGGATCGTAAAGCGCTTACACGTTAATCGTGTAGAAATGTACAAGCAAAACCTTTGCTCTTTCTTTTTTTTCGTTGCTAAAATAGGGTAACGATATTAAAAGAAAAGGGGTGAACGGATGGAACACGAACAATGCAACGGATCATATTGTTCATTGGACGAACCATCAATTCAACAACCGACGAAACCACTAGAAATTTATCATTTTCTAGACGTCACACAAACGGATGGTTTACGGTTGATTCCCGTTCTCAAGAAATTAGAATTAGAATACGGTCATTTATTCCGTCTCCGGACGATTGCAACCATTCCTTGCGCACCTTCACGATCAGCGTGTGATATGTCACCACTGCTGATTCTAAAGGCGATCGAATTGCAGGGAAAAACATTTGGTATGCGGTTCATGCGTCGTTTACGCATGTTGCATAACGTCGAAGGAAAAAGCGCTTATTCGCGTTCTTCCTTGATGCGGTTAGCAGAAGCATTGACGGAATTTGGTCTGGATTTAGCGGAATTCCATCGTGATATCGAATCAGATACCATTCAATTAATGCTCGAAAAAGAGACTGAACTGGTGACAGACTGGGACGTACGTATTCTCCCAACGCTTGCTTTCGTCGGGGATGAGGAAGCCATCAAAGCAGAAGGCCATTACGAATACTTGGTTTATGTATCGATTCTGAACGAATTATTAGATCAACCGTTTGAGAAGCAGGCAAAACCTCCTCTCGAACAATTCTTGAGACGGTATGACACAGCAACCACTTCTGAAATCGCATTTATTTATGATGCAACAGAAGCACAGGTTGAACACGAATTGAAAAAGTTATTGCTTCAACAAAAATGTGTTTCACTGACGTATTGTGACGGTAAAGTGTGGCGTCACTTAAAAGATTCTGCCCATGCTTAACACAAAGAAGCTGCTTCCACGTTAATCGTAGAAGCAGCTTCTTTGTCGTTTTTTGAATCTGGATGGGGGAAAAGAGAATCATCAGGGGGAATGTGATTCGCTTCACATGATTAGTATAACCGAATCTTAACCTTCCTGACACTCTTTTGTTCACTAATTCACAAAATTGTCATTCTCCGAGTAATGCTTCAAATTCATCGAGTACCCGTTCGAATTGACGAAGAGCAGCTTCAACCGGTGCTTTCGTCGTCATATCAACGCCGGCCGCTTTCAGAACTTCAATCGGATAATCACTTGATCCTGCTTTGAGGAAGTTATTGATATACCGCTCGACCGCCGGCTCCCCTTCTTCTAGGATTTGTGAAGTCAGCGCTGCGGCAGCAGAAATGCCTGTCGCATACTGATAGACATAGTAATTGTAATAGAAATGCGGGATACGTGCCCACTCCAAACCGATTTCTTCATCTAATACAATACCATCACCGAAATACGTTTTATTTAGTGCATAATACGTCTTCGTTAAGAATTCAGGTGTCAGTGCTTGTCCAAGTCGAGCTGCCTCATGAATTTGATGTTCAAACTCGGCAAACATCGTCTGACGGAATAATGTTCCGCGGAATGTTTCCAATTGATTGTTGAGGAGATACAATTTCTCATTTTTATCTGTCACACGTTTTAACAGGTAATCATTTAAAAGTGCTTCGTTTGTCGTCGACGCAACCTCTGCTACAAAAATTGAATAATCTCCGTAGGCATAGGGTTGATTCTGACGTGTATAGTAGCTGTGAACCGAGTGTCCGAACTCGTGTGCTAACGTAAACAAGTTGTTGACGTTATCCTGCCAGTTCATCAAGATGAACGGTTGCGTATCGTACGCGCCTGAAGAATAGGCACCACTCCGTTTCCCCCGTGTTTCACGGACATCGACCCAGCGTTCTGCAAGACCTTCTTCAAGAATATGTTTGTATTCAGGTCCTAGTGGCGCTAATCCGTCCACCATCAACTGTTTTGCTTCTTCGTACGAGATCTTCATTTCCACTTCACTGACCAGTGGTGTGTACATATCATACATATGCAGTTCATCGACACCTAAAATCCGTTTACGTAAAGCAACATACCGGTGTAACAACGGAAGGTGTTCATGAACCGCTTCGATCAATCCGTCATATACCTGTTCCGGAATCGTGTTTCCATGTAACGCTGATTCGCGTGCTGTTTTAAATTTCCGGACCTCAGCATAAAAGTTATCTTTTTTGACGGAACCGGCTAACGTAGACGCCAATGTATTTGTATACTGGCTATACGTTCCATACATGGCTTTAAACGCCGCCTCACGGACGGAACGATCTTTTGACTCCATGAACGTGATGAACCGCCCGTGTGTCAATTCCGCCTCTTCCCCGTCCTCGCCTTTGATTTTCGGGAATTTCATATCCGCATTATTCAGCATGCCAAACGTCGTTCCCGACTGTCCAAGGACTTCGCCTGCTTTTGCAAGAATCGCCTCTTCCGCTTCCGATAAGACGTGTTCCCGCTCACGGTTCAACTCATCGAACGCATGACGGTAAAGGGCGAGATCCGGATTCTGATCCAAGTACGAGGCAATTGTTTCTTCTGGAACTTCCAACAGCTCGGGTGTCATGAAAGCGAGCGTCGCTCCAATTTGCGAAGCGAGCGTCCGGGCACGGTCATTCATCGCCTGATAAAAGCTGTCGGCCGTGTTCTCATCGTAACGCATATGTGCATATGTATAGAGCTTATGCAGCCGTCTTGAGATTTCGTCCCGAAGTTGAAGTCCTTCAAATAAAGTGGCATCCGACTGTGCAAGACGTCCCTTATACTCGACGAGTAGCGGAAGCATCGCTTTCACTGACTCAAACTCTTCTTCCCATTTCTCATTCGTTTCGTAAATGGATTCTAAATTCCACGTCTCTTCCTGCTTGACGTCTTTTCGTGTTAATACTTCTGCCATTTAAATCACTCCTTTACTTCATTTATACCTGTTTCCCTTTCGACAAACAAACGAAGCGCACCTGCTAACTTTTGATCTTCTTCCAAACGGGTCGACAAATCAACAGTATTGGTTTGAAAAAGTTCAGGCAGATGATTTTGGAGAAAGTCGATCATAGCCATCCATTCGTCAATCAGAAGGTGAAGATTGGATAACTCATATGAAACCTTGGACCGCGTCAAACATTCGGTGAGGAAGGCAAGCAGTTGCTCTGCGAGGTAAGTTCCTTGTAAGCGTAGATAAACAGCTACTTGAATCTCAAACGGATGGACAGATAAACACAGCAACGGGGATAAGGGCAGAAAACACCAGGACGGGAGTGTAGAAACCTGGAGGTTGGAGGAATAAAGAGGAGATTGCACGTATCGGGAAGGGAGCGAAGAAAAAAATGGACGAAGCCGATATTTTTTTATCAGTGTCGTCCATGGCCGTTCGAAGAATTGCCGGGGAACCGGACTCGGAAAGAGAAATTGTTTCGCCGATAAAGACACACGTTGGCAGAATACCAAACGTTGCGCAAACGGAAGCGGATGTACATAACGAACGATTCGTCCCCGCTCGATTAAATCGATGTAACCATTTTTCATGAATGCCGCCTTCATCCAACCGTCAAGCTTAAGAAGCTGTCCACCCGACTCATGAAAACCAATCCAGCGAACTTCGTATCCCGCTTGCTGATCAATCAACGATCGCCGTTGCCATTCTTCAGCGTTCATTTTTGAACGCTGAATCTCGACCCCGATTTCTCCGGGCGAAATGAAAAGATCAAACCGCCTTCGTCCCCGGACTGCTTCTATCTCGACCTTGAATCGTAACGTTTCAAAATAGACAGCCAGCCGTGTTTTCCAAAATTGATGTTCGGACGATTCACCGGTACATGCTGTCATATGAACAAAATGAAGACGCTTCTTGCCTTGGCGGACCCGGAGTTGCGTTCGGCAATAGGGACAGTACAGTAGTTTGTCCGTTAACGATTGGAAGGTCTCCAGTTGGCTGTTGATTCGATTTCCCTGTTCATCCATCGCCTCAAACATCTTACTCCTCCTTAGAGCAGCGGTGAGAATAACCGCGAAATGGACTCGATCAAACGTTGACTGAAACTCCTTTGAATAAAGACTTGACGCTCAACCTGTGAAGAATTGGCAAAGTCTTCATAAAAATCACGTGTTAATTCATGGACGGAATTTGTCCCGTATAAAAAGGCATTTACTTCAAAGTTCAAGTGAAAACTTCTTAAATCCATATTCGCCGTGCCAATCGTCGCAATCGCATCATCGACCACGATAACTTTTGAGTGCATGAATCCCTTGTTGTATTCGTAAATCTTCACACCTGCTAATAACAAGTCATCAAAATAAGAACGGCTGGCATAAAAAACGACTTTGTGATCCGGAAAACTCGGCAGGAGGATTCGGACATCGATCCCCGACATCGCTGCCGTCTTTAAGGCAGTCATCAGATCCTCGTCCGGAATCAAATAAGGAGAAGCAATGTAGACAGAACTCCGGGCTTCCGTAATTAAACCGAAGTAAAGGGACTTCATCGTTTCGTGGGGTTCATCCGGTCCGCTCGCAATAATTTGAACGCCTCCTATCGACTCCTCCATGACCTCGAGCGGTTTCATATAATACGGTGTAAACAACCGTTCCCCCGTCATATAGTACCAATCCTGAAGAAAAATCAATTGAAGCTCCGAGACGGCCTCTCCCCTGACGAGCAAATGCGTGTCCCGCCAAAACCCAAACATCTTATCTTTTCCCATGTACTCGTCCCCAACGTTAATTCCACCCGTGAAAGCCACAGTACCGTCAATAACAACGATTTTCCGGTGATTCCGATAATTGGATTTACTCGAGATGAAAGGCAGAACGACCGGGAAAAATGGACGGACTTCGATTCCCGCCAGCTCCATCTTTTTAAAGTAAGACTTATCCGTCGAGAAACAACCGACAGCATCATACAAAAAACGGATCTCCACTCCGGCTTTCGCCCGTTCAATTAATGCTTCCTGCAACTCTAGCGCCAGTTCGTCATCGCGGACGATATAGTATTCCAAATGGATGTGGTGTTCCGCTTGACGAATCTCGGCTAATAATAGCGGAAATTTTTCTTGTCCATTCGTTAATACTTTCGTATGACTATTATACGAAATCGGCAGGCGACTGATGGAGTCGATAAGTTTAACAACTTTCGTATAATGTCCATGTCGGAACACTTGATTGTGTATTCCATGATCAAACTGGGTACGATATTTAATGTAAGACTCTTCATCGAGCATCGCTTTCAGACGAAACATTTTTTTTCGTCTATAATTTTGACCAAAGGTGAAATATACGAAAACACCGACAACCGGAAGCGCCATCATGACAAGCGCCCAGACAAGCGTTCGTTCCGGGTTCCGATTCTCAAGCAGAATGATGACAAAAACACTCAGTACGACAAGAATGATGACGATTGAGAGCCAGCCTACCATGTACACACTCCAGTAATAGGAAAGAAAGCCAATCAGACTAATCGTCAACAGTAGCGTCATAAGTAATTGGACACGCCTTAACATGGTATCCCCTCCTTTGATTAGTTATGGATGACACACTTTTATGTAGAAGGGACGATTTAATATGAAAACGTATTTAGTGACTGGTGCAACAAGCGGAATTGGTGAAGCGACCGCCTTACAATTGGCTCAAGAAGGACATACCGTCCTTGCACTTGGACGAGACGAGGAACGCGGGAACAGCTTGGAAAGTCGTGGTGAAGGACGTATCCGCTTCTTTGCAGTCGATTTATCCGTCCCGTCAGATATCAATCAATTTTTTGAAGACACAAAAGAACAATTCCCGACACTCGATGGTATTTTCAATAATGCCGGAACTTTCGGAAAACCGGTCGCACCAGAACGGGTGACTGAACAGCAAGCCGAAGTCTTCCAAGTCAATTATCATGCACCGGAGCAAATCATTCAACAGGCTGTCAAACGGCTGAGTCGCGGTGCCTCCATCGTCAACAACAGCGCGATTGTCGGACATGTTAAATTCCCTGCCATGCTCTTACCGTATGCTTCTTCCAAAAGTGCTCTTCTTACGCTTACGAAAACATATGCCGCCCGGTTTCACGGAAAGTATCGTTTTAATGCCATTTGTCCTGGCCCTGTCGACACGAAGTTAAGCCATTCTTTATACGGTGGAAAAGATAAATTCGATTTAGCAATGAAACATCATTTACGCGGCGAAGCGGCTCATCCATCCGAAATCGCAGAAGTCGTCTGCTTTTTATTATCCGATAAAGCGAGCTACATCAACGGTCAAACCTTAATCGTCGACGGCGGTTATACTCTCACTTGATTCTTTTTACACAACAAAGGACTGCTTCCAAACACATTGGAGCAGTCCTTTGTTATAGCGTTTGATTCTGTTAATTCGGGAAATGTTTCCGGATGAACGCAAATACGTCGTTTGGTACGATAACTTTTCCGTACTCTGCCACCGGATGAATCGTCTGTTCACTGAAGTTTAAATACTCTGCAATCAGGCTCATCACATTTTCCTGTTCTTCCACTTCTGTTTCTTCTTTAAAATGAAGATGCAACAGGTACAGTCCGTCTTTTTGATAAAGAGACGTTTTCACTTCTTCGAAGATCGGTGCTTCTGCATATTGGCTAAGGGCAATGATATGCTCGAAATCTGTTGTTTCAAATAAGACATCTTGACTGAGTTCCGTTTCTTTTTCTTCCGCATCAGACATCGCGGAACGAAGTAACGAATCTAACTCATCTTCGTCAACTTGTTCTCCGTCAATCGTTGTTTTAGCGATTGTAACAGTGACTTCAAGACCTTTTTCAAATGCCTGAACTTGTATCCATAGTGGACCTTCGAAGGAGATGGACTCTTTTTCATTCGCTTCATCCATCATCTGCCAGAATAGCTGTTCTCCACGCTCACGGTTGTACCAAATCTCGTCTCGGGCGAAGCCGCGGCGTTCGATGTCCGTGTACGTAATGAAGAACTTGACGGTGTTGTCATTGACGCGTTCGATTTTCAATATGTCCACTCCTTTCCTCTCGCTCTTATCTAGTATACGAACGAGCACTTCACATAGATTCAAAAGAATCATTCAACATATAGGGTATATTCCTTTGTTAACTCTATTTTAACCTTTTTAGACGGTAACAAAAAGCACACTGCTCAGAAAGCAGCGTGCTCGGTGTATATTATTCGTTGACAAGGCGCTGTGCTTCCAATAGTTGGAATGTACGAACTTTACGTGGTAAAAATCGGCGAATTTCATCTTCATTGTATCCAACTTGAAGACGCTTTTCATCAATCAAAATCGGACGGCGTAACAACCCTGGATATTCTTGAATTAAATCATACAAGTGTTGTAATGATAAATTTTCAACCGATACATCTAGTTTTGAAAAGACTTTTGAACGGGTCGAAATGATTTCATCCGTTCCGTCCTCTGTCATACGAAGAATCTGTTTAATTTCATCAAGCGATAATGGTTCCGAGAAAATATTACGTTCCACAAATGGGATTTCATGTTCTTCAAGCCATGCGCGCGCTTTACGACAAGAAGTACAGCTTGGTGAAGTATAGAGTGTTACCATTGAAAAACATCCTCCCCCTGATTTCACATCATTTCCCCTGCGTAAATGTATTACACAGCAGCTGATGATTCTATTACTTGATAGTTTACATTGATTTCGACTGAAAGAAAACCCAATATGTTTTGAGATGAAAGAACTTTTCGTAAAAAAACTTGCCAGAGCCACCAGGTGGCTTCAGCAAGCTGGTGTGTGATCAAAGGGTTGAGAAATCGTCTCTTTTGCTTTCGGGAGTTTAATCTCTTTTAATTTTTTTTCGAAAATGTCCCGCAAAAGGCGCTTTTTCAACTTTTTCTTTTTATCACGTTCTTTCATACTCCGACACCTCACTCGGTCCGAAAAAAGAACAGTTAACCAACGAAAGCTAATTTTTTCATCTTCTACATTACTTAGTATACCACGTTTACCCGATTTCTATTCCTACTTGTGTCAATTAATTATGTGAGATTGTCGATAGACATGAGACAAACAGTTGCAATTCTTTTCAATTTCACGTAGAGTGTATAGAAATACTTACTCGTGAAAGGAGTTATTTCTTTATGTCAGTTACCCTTGTCACCATCATTGAACACCCGATTGCCCAAAAATATTTAGAACGGTCCGGCTTGAATCATGCTATTTCTGTAGCTGAACAAGCTTTGACACTTGCTACTCAACGCGGTCTTGATGCGGATACGGCAACGAAGGCTGCCTTGCTTCATGATATCGGGCATTACGAATGGTATACGGACGGCACATGGAATTATGATCTCTACCGTCAAAATGATATTCATGCAATCAAAGGAGCAGAACGCGCGCATAAGTTACTGATCCGGCTTGGTGAAGAGCCAGAACGAGCAAAAGAAATCGCTCTTGCTGTCCTCTTGCATACAGATTCTTATTTACCACCAGGTACAATCAATCGGACTCCGTTACAACAATTAGTCCATGATGCAGATACGCTCGAAGAACAACCGGGTGGTCTTCATCATTATGAGAAGATTCCATTCGAAGAAGCCGTCAATCGACTGCATGCTCTTGACTCGGTTGTCCACCGCTTTAACAACCTTCCCCGTATTGCTTCCGAAAATTAAAAAAAGGCATTCCCGAATATATTCAGGAATGCCTTTTAATTTGGTTTAATTACACAAGTTGCGCTTGATACGCTTCAAGTTCTGCATCTGTCATCGAGACGTAATGGCCCGGCTCGATTTCACGTAATGGCGGGATGCTTGAGTCTTCACTCGACTTCCCGACCGCTCCGCCTGTCGGACGGTCATAAATGATCCGCTTACGTGTCCGCTCATGCTCCGGGTCTGGAAGTGGAATCGCTGATAACAAGGATTTCGTGTACGCATGGACCGGGTTCTCATAAAGACGATCCGCATCACATAATTCTACGAGGTGACCTTGATACATGACTCCGATCCGATCCGAGATGTATTTGACCATTGATAAATCATGGGCAATGAACAGATACGTCAGACTGCGATCACGTTGCAACTGTTTCATCAAGTTGACGACCTGTGCCTGAATCGATACATCGAGTGCAGAGATTGGCTCATCGGCAATGATGAAGTCTGGTTCGACGGCTAACGCACGGGCAATCCCGATCCGCTGACGTTGTCCACCTGAGAATTCATGCGGATAACGGCTCGCGTGTTCTTTCGTCAAACCAACTGTTTCAAGAAGATCGTAGACACGGTTATTTCGCTCGTCTTTCGATTTTGCAAGACCGTGGATATCGATTCCTTCCGCGATGATATCTCCGACTGTCATCCGTGGATTCAACGATGCATATGGATCTTGGAAAATCATCTGCATCGAACGGTTGAATTTCAATTTCTCTTTACGTGATTTTTTATCATGAACATTTTCACCTTTGAAAAGAACTTCTCCGTCTGTCGCATCGTATAAACCGATGATCGAACGTCCTGTTGTCGATTTTCCGCAACCGGACTCTCCAACAAGCCCAAGGACTTCACCTTCATAAATATCGAATGATAAACCGTCAACTGCTTTGACGACACGACCACGACCGATATTAAAGTGTTGTTTCAGGTTTTTTACTTCAAGTAATTTATTACGATTCTCCATTACTTTAGACCGCCTTTCAGAAGCGATTTCGCGAATGTGCTATCTGGACGATACTTCAGCGCAAGATCGCGGATGGCTGCTGGTGGTTCCACATACGGTGCTTGCGGATGTAGCAACCAAGTTGCCGCTTCATGAGTATCTGTGATCGGGAAGAACGGAGGTTCTTTCTCGAAATCAATTTTCATTGCGTACTGATTACGTGGTGCAAATGCATCACCGACCGGCGGGTGCAATAAGTTCGGTGGTGTACCAGGAATTGCCGGCAAGTCTTGCGAACGATCGTCAGACGGTCGTGGCATGGATCCAAGAAGTCCCCATGTATAAGGATGACGTGGCTCATAGAAAATCTCATCGACAGTTCCTTTTTCAATCAACTTCCCAGCATACATTACCGCTACGCGGTCTGCCATGTTCGCTACGACACCTAGATCGTGCGTGATGAAAATGATGGCTGTACCTGTTTTTTGCTGGATGTCTTTTAACAACTCAAGAATCTGTGCTTGAATCGTAACATCGAGTGCTGTCGTCGGTTCATCGGCAATCAAGACTTTAGGATTACAAGCCAGTGCGATTGCGATAACGATCCGTTGACGCATACCGCCTGACAATTGGTGCGGGTATTGTTTGAGACGCGCTTCCGGATTCGGAATTCCGACGAGTGTCAGTAATTCAAGCGTCCGTTTTTTCGCTGCGTCGCCTGTCAATCCTTGGTGACGTTTCAAACCTTCTGCAATCTGTTTGAAGATGGTCATCGTCGGGTTTAATGATGTCATCGGATCCTGGAAGATCATCGCGATATCACGACCACGGACTTTTTGCATCTCTTTGTCAGAGAGTTTGACCAAATCACGGCCTTCAAACATGATTTCACCTTTTGTGATTTCCCCAGGAGGATTCGGAATCAAACGCATGATGGCTTTTGATGTAACCGACTTACCTGAACCGGATTCACCAACGATGGCAAGTGTCTCACCTTTTTTTAAATCAAACGATACGCCGCGGACGGCTTGAACCGTCCCAGCATACGTATGGAAAGCGACAGTCAGGTCGCGTACTGATAAAATAGTTTCCATTGTGGATGAACTCCTCTCTTATTTCCGTTAGCGACGCAGACGTGGGTCGAACGCATCACGTAATCCATCGGCTAGCATGTTGAAGCTGATCATGACAAGTACGAGGATTGTCGATGGGATGACGAGCAAGTAAGGGAATGTTTTTAATTCTTTGTATCCCTCATTGATCAATGTACCCAGTGATGGTTGCGGTGGAGCAAGACCAAGACCGATGAAGCTTAGGAAAGCCTCGAAGAAAATCGCACCTGGAATCGTGAACATCAATGAAATGATGATTGTACCGAGTGTATTTGGAATCAAATGTTTGAATACTAAACGTGCGCTAGAAGCACCAAGTGTACGTGCTGCAAGAACAAATTCCTGGTTCTTAAGTTTCAGGATTTGTCCGCGGACGAGTCGGCTCATCCCGATCCAGCCGGTGATCGTCATCGCGAGGATGATCGTCGTGATTCCCGGTTCAAGAATTAAGATGAACAAAATGATTAAGATCAAGTTCGGAATCCCTGTCAGAATTTCCGCAATCCGTTGCATGATGTTATCGACGCGTCCACCGTAGTAAGCAGAGATACCGCCGTACGTGACACCGACTAGAACGTCAATGATTGCTGCGACAAGACCGATGAAGAGTGAAATCCGTGTTCCTTCCCAGATACGTGACCATAAGTCACGTCCGAGATGGTCCGTACCGAACCAAAATGTATCTTTGACTTGTTTTGTTTCATAAAAATCGATTGGCTTTTCACCAAGTGTCGCCATTCCGTCAAAACCAGCCCATTCGAGACCAGTGATTTTTGGTGGAAGTTTAGCTTGAGTAATCGTTTGGGTATAAGCATCTCTACCGGATAACATTGGTCCGAATAGTGATAACAATGCGATGATGACGATGATAACGAGCGACAGGATCGCCGCTTTGTTTTTGCGAAGCCGTGTCCATGCATCCTGCCAGAAGTTTAAGCTTTTTCCGGCAATCCGCTCACCCGCTTGTTCATTAAATTCTACTGGTTGGAACAACGAGGAATCGAACTGCTCCGCTTTTGCGTTTGAATTTTGTTCTGCCATTATTTGCTACCCCCCAAACGAATCCGTGGATCGACGACACCATATAGAATATCGACGAGCAAGATCATAAAGATAAAGACTGCCGAGAAGAACAGTGTTGTCCCCATGATAACCGTATAGTCATTTTGTGTGATGGATGAAACGAACAACTCACCAAGACCCGGTACCGCAAAGATTTTTTCAATGACGAATGTTCCGGTAATCAAGGCTGCTGTCATTGGTCCAAGAATCGTGATTGCTGGAATCAAAGCGTTACGCACCATGTGTTTCCAAGTGATTGATTGACCATCTAGGCCTTTTGCCTTAGCGAGTGTCACGTAATCCTGACCGGTGACTTCAAGCATCTCCGTTCGAACGAAACGGGCAATCGAGGCCGTTACCCCAAGCGATAAGGATACCGTCGGAAGAATCGTATGTGCTGGACTTTCCCAGAAGGCTACTGGCAATACGCCCCATTTCACTCCGATATAATATTGAAGAAGTGACGCAAATACGAATGATGGCACGGAAATCCCAAGTACCGAAATAAACATCGCACCGTAGTCAACTGCTGTATTGTGGCGGAGAGCCGCAACAACACCGAGAACAAGACCAAGCAATACACCGAGCACGAGGGCTTGAACACCTAGTTGAGCTGATGGTCCAATTCGTTCCATGATTAAATCTGTTACTGGACGGCTGTCATATTTAAATGATACGCCGAGATCCCCTTGAACCAAGTTAACCATGTACGCTGCATAGCGTTGTGGAAGCGGATCATTCAAGTTGTATTTATCCCGCAGGATATCCAACTGTTCAGGAGAAAGTTTTTCCTGGTTTTGGAACGGTGAACCTGGTAACAGATCCATTAGGAAGAAAGTGAACGAAGCGATGAGTAAAAACGTCAGTACGCCGTAAACAAGGCGTTGAGCTAAATAACGGCCCATAGATGGCACCCCCTATAAAGATTTTCTGTTTTTTTCGAAACATCAATAAAATCAGTATGACCCAAAATTGTCGGAACATTCAAGAATTTTGTTGTAAAAATTAAAATTCTTTTTTATCTTGGACTGATTGACGCCCCCCTGGTTACTGTTTTTTCGCAGTTAACCAATATTTCAGAATTTTTCGTTTGATTCCATTATACTTTGCTAACAAAGTAATTAGAACCCATTTTTTACGAAAAGTTCACATTTCTGATAACAAAATGAGTTTCCATTCAGAAAAAAACGTATAAAACAGGAGCGTACCTTGAAAACGTTCTCAAGGACGCTCCGATTTTCAATTACTTCACATCAACGTACTTGTACTGGAAGTCAGCACCAAAGACTTGACGGTTAAAGTCTTTGACAGACGGACGGCTCAAGAAAGCAGCTCCTGCTTGATAGATCGGCGCGATGGCTTGATCTTTTTCAATCAATTGTGATTCTGCTTGCTTAAAGAGATCAAGACGTTTTGCAACATCTGATTCTTCATTGGCAGCGTTCAACAATTTATCGTAAGCAGACGATTTATACTTCACGTCGTTTTGACTGTTTGTTGATTCAAAGATCGACAAGTTTGACATTGGATCTTGGTAGTCAGGACCCCAAAGTGCATACGACATCTGATAGTCGCCTTTCGCTTCTAAGTCAAGTTTGTTTTTAAACGGTTGTTGTTTGATTGAGACGGTAACATTCGGAAGGTTTTTCTCGATTTGTCCCTTCATGTACTCACCGACTTTTTTCGCATCTTCACTGTCAAATGACAGGAGTTCGATTGTCGTTTTCTTGTTACCGTTTGCTTTTTTCCAAAGGTCAGCTGCTTCTTTTCCATCACGGTCGAACCAGTTGATGTCGCTTGTGTAGTCTTTCCCTGCGTCATCTTTGATGAATTCTTTCGGAATGAAGCTTGTTGTCGGGATCGAACCGTTCGCAAGTAACGTATCCGTAATCCCTTTCGGATCGATCGCACGGGCAATTGCTTTACGTGCATCGACGTTTTTCATTGTTGCGTCTTCGTTGTTGAATTTCAAGTAAGCAATCGATGAACGGAGTGCTGTCTTGAACTCAGGTTTTGATTCATATGTTGCTACTTGTTCAGATGTCAATCCGGCATAATCGATTTCATCCGTATCATAGAGATTCGCAACAGTTGAGTTGTCTTTGACGACGCGGATTGATACTTCATCCAATTTCACGTTGTCTTTATCCCAGTAGTTTTCGTTTTTCGTCAGAACACGTTTTGAATCCGTTTTCCAAGAAGTCCAAACGAAAGGACCATTGTAAAGTAATTTATCCGGTTGAAGCGAGAAGTCTTTTTTGTTTTTGTTATAGAAATCTTCGCTGATCGGTGTATACGTTCCGAATGATGTCAGTGAAAGGAAATACGGTGCCGGACGCTCGAGCTTAACTTCGAGAGTTTTATCGTCGATGGCTTTAACACCTAACTCATCAACCGGTTTTTTACCTTGTGAGACGTCAGATCCGTTTTTAAGCGTATCAAAAATATACGCATAACCGGAAGCCGTTTTAGGATCGACGGCACGTTTCCATGCAAACTCGAAATCCTGTGCTTTGACGGGAGTACCGTCTGACCATTTCGAATCACGAAGTGTGAATGTGTATGTGAGATTGTCACTTGAGATATCTGTTTTTTCAGCAAGTGCCGGAATCGCTTTTCCGTCTTTATCGAGACGGTAAAGACCTTCCATCGTGTTGCCGATCATGTTGAAGGCAACAGCATCTGTTGCTTGTGCCGGGTCGACCGTCGTAATATCAGAAGTATCTGTTAGACGTAAGACCTTTTTCCCGTTAGAAGAACCTGCATCTTTATCTCCGTCACCTGTTGTTGAACACCCTGCAAGAACAACGCTTCCTGCAAGCATAACTGATAACGCGAGACCGACTGTTTTTTTATTCATCGGTGAGTCATCTCCTTTTCTTTTTTAAAAACCGCTACAACTAAACGATTTTTAGACATCTCGTCGAAACTGCCTCAACGTTCCCCAAAACGCATTGACCTAGTTTCAAAATCTTAAACGAAGTGATAAATTGATTTTATGTGAGAATAACAATAACGTCAAGTGAATAGTCACACTATTTGCTATTTTACACGCTCTGAATAATACAGAGTCGTAACTGTCTTTGACTTTGCGTATAATGAAATCATCATCTTGCCGTAGGAGGTTCATCATGTCTGCCAAACTATTTCGCCCGCTTTTGATTGCCTTGATTTTAACAACGATTTACACGATTTGGGCCGTTGTTGCCGATGCGACCCACTCCCTGATGTATCACCTGTCCGGCGGTTTATTCATTGCCGGTTTTCTGTTACTCGCGATTGGATTTTTCTCTAATATGTCTGCCAATGGATTTTTTAAAGGGGTCACTGCCGGCTTCAAAAAGCAACGTGAAGCAAAATTACGCGAAGTCGACGGTGATTATTACGAAGACGAGGACGAAGAAAGTGAACTCTTGGAAGCAAAACAAAAACGGGCTTCCAACCGGACAGTTCCGTATCTCTCCAGTGGTTTTATCTGCATCGTCGTTTCATTGCTTTTGTCGTTCATTTGATTGAATTTTAATGGCGTTTTGAATAGACATGTGATAAAGTGAAGATAACGTTATAGAGAACACAGTGAAGAAGAGTAGTACATCTGATCACCACTTACAGAGAGTCCATGGATGGTGGAAATGGACAGTCGGAACAGATGGAATGGACTTCGGAGTGGCTGATTCGAAATCATGTAGAATCAGACGGGTCTGCCCGTTACAGCAAATGAGCGGCTAGTGTTCTAGCAACTTGGGTGGCAACGCGATGACTCGTCCCTTGATAATTTCAAGGAACGAGTCATCTTTTTTATTTCATTTTTTGGAGGGAATCTCATGAAAACAATTTTTTCAGGCATCAAACCAACGGGTACGGTCACGCTCGGTAACTACATCGGAGCAATGAAACACTTTGTGAATCTTCAGGATGAACATGATGCCTATTACTGCATCGTCGATTTACACTCGATTACAGTCGACATTAACCGCGTCGAACTGATGAACAATACACGGGCACTGGCTGCATTGTACATCGCAAGTGGATTAAACCCTGAAAAATCAACCATTTTCGTTCAGTCGGAGGTCAAAGCGCATGCGCAACTCGGTTGGATGCTGACATGCCTGTCCGGTATGGGTGAATTGGAACGGATGACGCAATATAAAGACAAATCGCAAGGAAAAGACCGGATTGGTGCCGGATTGTTTGTTTATCCGACCTTGATGGCGGCGGACATTCTGCTGTATGATGCAGAACTCGTGCCGGTCGGTGACGATCAAAAACAACACATTGAATTGACACGTGATTTGGCACAGCGCTTCAACAGCCGATACTACGAAACGTTTAAAATGCCCGAACCGGTTATCGCTGAAACAGGTGCCCGTATCATGAGCTTAACGTCTCCTGATAAAAAAATGTCAAAAACGGATACGAATCCAAAAGGTTATATCTCAATGCTTGATGCACCGGATGTCATTCGGAAAAAAATTAAGTCTGCCGTCACGGATTCAGAAGGCATCGTCCGATTTGACCGGGAAAACAAACCCGGCGTCTCGAACTTACTTGAAATCTATTCGCTGCTTGCCGGTATTTCCATTAAAGACTTGGAAGCGAAGTATGACGGATTAAACTACGGTGTGTTTAAAGCAGATGTTGCGGAAGTCATCGTAGCGGAACTCGAACCAATCCAGCAACGGTATCACGAGCTGATTGATTCAGAAGAACTTGATTTAATTCTTGATCAAGGGCGCGATAAAGCGGAACTGGTTGCCTCACGCAAATTGGCGAAAGTCGAAAAAGCGATGGGCCTTCAGCGTAAACGGGCAAAAGTAAAAAAATAATTTCAGTTATCTTTTAATGAAATCCGGGTGGCAGATTCCAATTCTGCCACCCGGATTTTTTTTGAAAAAATCGACTGTTGCGTCAGCCACTTTTTAACTGACGAATTGTAATATTAAGTGCAACACCTAGCTGAAAACACAAAAAAAACCCATAACGGCCTCGTGTAGAATAGAGTTACCACACAAAATTCAACGGAGGATTCGTTATGAGCTATATTCATCTTACCATATCAGAAAGAGTCAAAATAGAGACGTATCTCGAGCTAGGTTTCTCTGTCCGAAAGATTGCGGGACGCCTGGGGCGTCAACCTTCTACGATTTCACGAGAATTGAAACGAAATCCTCATTACGATTCTTCTCATGCTGACCAGCGTTATGTGGAGCGAAAAAAGAAGTGCGGTGCACGTACGAAGTTTACGCTCGAAAAAGGAATCTGCATCCTCGAAAAATTACGGGAGACGTGGTCCCCTGAACAAATTGCCGGACGATTATTCCAAGAAGAAGGACTCTCGTTCAAGACAATTTATCGTTGGATTTATAGTGGCCTCGTCGAGGCCGATTCTGGACTTCTTCGGCAAAAGGGAAAGCGTCAGAAACCACGTGAGACGCGCGGACGCTTCAACGTCGGACTGCCAATCAGTAAATGTCCGTCCGACGTCAAAGGGCGTCAAACGTTTGGACATTGGGAGCTTGATACTGTTGTATCGGGTAGAGGAACGTCAAAAGCCTGTGTCGCAACGTTCGTCGAGCGAAAGAGTCGTTTTTATCTCGCTGTACCGATGGAAAATCGGTCCGCTCAATCGATGGAGTCTGCGATTCAAGCATTACATCTTTCCTTCCCGTTGGGAACGTTCCAAACTGCGACGACAGATCGTGGAAAAGAGTTTAGCTGTCATGAACGAATTCGTGACACGTTAGGCTTACCCATGTATTTTGCAGATCCGTATTCTTCTTGGCAACGTGGTAGTAACGAGAACGCCAATGGTCTTCTCCGTGAATTTTTCCCGAAGGGGACAGATTTCGGAAAGGTCAGTCGTTCTGAAATCGCTCAAGCGCTCGCCTGGATTAATGGGAGACCACGAAAATGTCTTAACTGGAAAACTGCATACGAGGTCTTCACGGAAGAAGTGTTGCACTTAATTTGACAAACCGTCAACTAAAAAAAGCGCTCCCGGTTAAGGGAACGCTTATCATACTTATTTTCCTTCGATAGAAGCCCATTTGTAAGAGAAATCTGCGCCGAAGTTATGTTCGACAACACCTTTAACGTATGGTTTAACGAGGAATGCGCGTCCGCGCTGATAAACAGGCGAGATCGCTGCTGAATCAAGAAGGATTTTCTCTGCTTCTTGAAGTTCAGACCAACGTTTTGCTGCATCTGTTTGTGTTTGTGCATCTTTGATGAGTTTATCGTACTCTTTGTTTGACCATTTACCACGGTTGTATGGTCCGTCAGTCAAGAAGAGATCGAGGAACGTCATTGGATCTTGGTAGTCAGGACCCCAGCCGGCGAACGAGAATTCAAAGTCGCCTTTGTTTTCGAGATCCAATTTGTTTTTGAACGGTTGTTGCTTGATTGTGACTTTCATGCCTGGAAGGTTCTTCTCAAGCTCACCTTTCAAGAACTCACCGATTTTCTTCGCATCATCACTATCGTAGTTAAGGAGCTCAAGTTCAACCGATTTTTGACCGATTTCTTTTAAGCCCTCTTCCCATAGTTTTTTCGCTTCGTCTGCATTGTACTCGTTGAATGTCGGGTACTTTTCACGGAAGTCTTTTCCGTCAGCATCTTTCGCGAAGTCTTTTGGTACAATGTAGTTTGCAGGAAGCGAACCGTTCGCCAAGATGACGTCCGTGATTCCTTTTTTATTGTAACCCATGTCGATGGCACGACGGATTTTTTCATTGTTCAAAGCTTTGACTTTCGTGTTCAAGTAAAGGTAGAAGATTGTTGACTCCCCTTTAGTTTTGAACTCTTTGTTGTCTTGGAACTGGGCAACGAACTCTGAAGAAAGACCAGCACGATCGATGTCGCCTTTTTCATAAAGGTTAACGCCTGTCGCAACTTCTTTAACGACTTTAACGTTGATCGTGTTCAGCTTCACGCTGTCTTTATCCCAGTAGTTATCGTTTTTAACCATTTTCCAGCCTTGTTCACGTGTCCATTCTGTTAATTTGAATGGTCCGTTGTAAAGTGATTTATCAGCTGTTGAACCGAAGTCCTTACCGATTTTTTTCGAAAGTTCTTCTGATTTCGGCATGAATGGTCCGAATCCAGTTAAACCGAGGAAGTAATCAGCTGGTGCTTTTAATTTTACTTCGAATGTCTTGTCGTCAACTGCTTTGACGCCAACCGCATCACGCTCGCCTTTTTTCGTGTTGTATTCTTCAGCACCTTCGATGTTGTAGAAAACATACGCGTATTGCGAAGCATTATCCGGGTTCAAGACTTCTTTCCAAGCATATTCGAAGTCTTTTGCTGTGATTGGTGTACCGTCCGACCATTTTGCATCACGTAGCTTGAATGTGTAAGTCAATTTATCATCGGAAACTGTGTGACTTTCAGCAATACCCGGTGTCGGCTGTTGCTTGTCATCTAAACGATAAAGACCTTCCATTGTGTTGTTCAAAACGTTGAACGACACGGCATCCGTAGAAGTTGTTGGGTTAAGCGTTGGAATATCAGCACTTTCGATCAAGTTTAGCGTCTGCTCACTTGATTTCTTGTCCGAACCTTTGTCGCCCGATGATGTGTCATTTGAATCAGTCGTCGAACAAGCTGCGAGGAACGCGCTTGAAACGAGGGCTACAGATGTAGCCAGTGCAAAACTTTTCTTTTTCATGATACGATGACCCCCCTAAAATTTCCAAAGCTAGTAATCTAAGGTTTTTGAGCGAAAAAAAAAGTCATAACTTTTATTCGACCAAAACCTCTCGTTACAAATAGTTTACAATGTTCTGATAATTTTGCAAACCTTTTATCCGATTTTTCTAAATATTTTTTCAAAACAATTTGAAAATAAGTGGGATTTTTAGATTTTTATTTTTTTATTTATAAAATAAAGCAGAATTTTTTTATATAAAAAAAAGCGATTTAAAGGTCATCCGAACCGTTAAATCGCTTTTCCGCTTCTGCTTCGCACGAGATTATGTGTGATATCGTTTGAAGACGAGTGAAGCATTATGACCACCAAATCCAAGCGAGTTGCTGAGTGCATACTCAAGATCCCATGACCGGCTTCCCTCACGCACGTAATCGAGATTACATCCTTCACTTGGATTCTCCAAATGAATCGTCGGGTGAACGGTTTGCTCCTGCAGCGATTTAATCGTTGCGATGGCTTCCACTCCACCGGCACCGCCGAGTAAATGACCGATCATTGATTTCGTCGAGTTGACGGCTAATTTTTCAGCGTGCTCGCCGAAGACCGTATGGATTGCTTTCGTCTCTAACACATCATTCATCGGTGTACTCGTTCCGTGTGCATTGATGTATTGAACGGCAGCCGGTTCGATACCTGCATCTTTAATCGCCATCGCCATTGCGCGCGCTCCGCCGTCGCCGTCTGGATCTGGTGCTGTGATATGGTAAGCATCGGCTGTTAATCCGTATCCGCTGACTTCTGCATAGATTTTGGCACCACGGGCGACCGCATGTTCATACTCTTCAAGTACCAGGATTCCGGCACCCTCTCCCATGACGAATCCGTCACGGCCTTCATCAAACGGACGGCTTGCCGTGTTTGGATCATGGTTCGTCGACATCGCTTTATTGGCACAAAAACCAGCAAATGCAAGATTGGTAATCGGTGCTTCTGCTCCACCGGCGATCATGACGTCCGCGTCACCGCGTTCAATAACGCGTAACGCTTCACCAATCGCGTTTGTACCGGAAGCACATGCAGTGACGGAACAGTTATTCGGTCCTTTTGCGCCTGTATAAATCGAAACTTGGCCACTGGCCATGTTTGGAATCATCATTGGGATGAAGAATGGGCTGACACGACGATGGCCCCGTTCAAAATAGATTTTCGCCTGTTTTTCAATCGTCTCGACGCCGCCGATACCGGATCCGATCCAGACGCCGATACGTTCAGCATTGGCTTTAACATCCAAATCAGCATTTTTAACGGCTTCCATACTTGCGACGAGCGAATAATGAACGAAACGGTCCATTTTCCGGGCTTCCTTGGCTTCAATGAATTCCGTGACATCAAAATTCTGTAATTCTCCCGTTACTTTCGTCGGATACTCATCGATATCGAGACGTTCCATCGGACGAATCCCGTTTTCACCGGCTTTTAAGGCATTCCAGAATGTATCGACATCATTACCGATTGGCGTCAGTGCGCCCATACCTGTTACTACTACACGTTTTCTCATCATTTTATGTGTTCTCCCCTTTAGTCCAAGTAATGTAAGCTGCTCCCCATGTCAAACCTGCGCCGAATCCGGCGAGGACAAGTGTCGTCCCCGGTGACAATCTTCCTTGTCGCCGTGCCTCTTCTAGTGCAAGTGGTATTGACGCAGCAGATGTATTCGCATGTTCGTCAATCGTCACGATCACTTTCTCTTCTGCAATCCCAAGCCGTTCACGTGCTGCATCAATAATCCGTAAATTCGCTTGATGCGGAATCAGTAAATCAAGTTCGTCCAGGGTTCCGTCCGCTTTTTGAATGACTTTTTCCACGATGTCCGGTAACTTGCGGACTGCGAACTTAAAGACTTCCCGACCGTTCATTTCAATCGGACCATCCAAGTTTTTAAATAACAGATGTGCTCCGCGGCCATCCGTGCCCAGTTCAAAGGCATTCAATCCTTGTTGCTCGGTTGGACCGAGAACAACTGCTCCGGCACCGTCACCGAACAAGATGGCCGTCGACCGGTCTGACCAGTCAACGATGCTTGACATCTTCTCTGCTCCGATGACGAGTGCGTGTTTTGATCCCGTTGCCGTCATCATACTCGAAGCCGTCTGTAGGGCAAAAATGAATCCGCTGCAGGCTGCGCTGATATCAAAAGCTGTTGCACCGAGTGCACCGATCCGCTCCTGAACGATACAGGCAGTCGACGGGAAAGCACGTCCGGTTGCCGTTCCGACAACAATCAATCCGATGTCGTCTGCAGTCAGGTTAGCATCTGCTAATGCTTTTTCCGCTGCTTCCGTCGCTAAATCCGTGACATCGACTGCATCATCTGCAATCCGCCGCGCCCCGATTCCTGTACGTGTCCGAATCCATTCATCACTCGTATCGAGTGTCGCTGCTAAATCATCATTTGTCATCCGATGTTCGGGTAATGATGTACCGAGTCCTACAATTCCGATATTCATATGATTGCTCCTTTGAAATTAGTATCTGGTACTAATATAAAGCGTTAAACACATTTTGTCAAAGAGAAAAGAAGGCCTCCCATTGAGAGACCTTCCTTTACGTCATCCAGATTACTCTGAATCAGCTAATGTGCGGACGACTTCCATGACCATCTTCGCTGAATTAATCGAAGCAATCTCCAAGAATTCATCAAATGACAGAGATGCTTCTTCATCGGCACTGTCAGAAATCGAACGTGTCACGACGAACGGGACATCGAATTGATGGCAAACTTGCGCAATCGGCGCTGCTTCCATCTCAACTGCCGCGACATCCGGGAAGTTCGTTTTAATGAGGTTCGAACGCTCTGTATCATGAATGAATGAATCACCTGTTACGATCAAGCCATGGACGACCCGAATCGCATCCATCCGTTCAATGACAGCTTCCGCTGTTGCAATCAATTTCGGATCAGCTGTATAGGCAGCCGGCATTCCCGGTACTTGACCATACTCGTAACCAAACGCTGTCACGTCGACGTCGTGGTGACGGACTTCCGTCGAAACGACGACATCTCCGACTTTCAGACCGGCTCTGAATCCGCCAGCTGAACCGGTATTGATGACGGCACTCGGTTTGAAATGATCGAGTAACAACGTCGTTCCGATTGCTGCATTCACTTTTCCGATACCGGATTTTAAGATGACGACCGGTACACTGTTCAACAATCCTTCATAAAAATGATAGTTGGCAATGACGGTATCTTTTCGTTCCGATAATTCATTTCGAAGTAAGTTTACTTCTTCTTCCATTGCTCCGATAATTGCGATTGGCATCTCTTTTTCCCCCGTTCAAACAGAAAACCGGATTGCTCCGGCTGCTGTTCATTCGTATTTACTTGATTGATGTAATTTTTACAGCGAAATCTCCGCCTGGTGCTTGAACGGAAACTTGCTCGCCGACACTGTGCCCGAACAGGCTTTTCGCAATCGGTGATTCGTTCGAGATTTTCCCGGTGAATGGATCCGCTTCTGCACTACCGACAATCGTATACGTTTCTTCTTCGTTGTCTTCAAGGATCAAGAATGTAACTGTCGTCCCGATACCAACGACCGAGATATCCTTCTCATCTTCCGAGATGATGGCAACGTTGCGTAACATCTCTTCTAATTGAGCAATCCGGCCTTCGACCATTGCTTGTTCTTCTTTCGCTGAATCATATTCCGCGTTTTCCGACAAGTCACCAAATGAACGGGCGATTTTAATATTTTCGACAACTTCTTTACGGCGGACTGACTTCAGTTCGTTTAATTCGTTTTCAACATTCGCTTTACCTTCAAGCGTCATGTAATACTGTTTTTCTGCCATTTTTGTCACGCTCCTTTTTATTCCACTAGTATAGTATATTCACATCTTTTTTGGAATCAATATCCTCTTTGATCAAGTGAAGACCGATAATCGAGAATCGCACGGATCTTCGTGACGAGTAAATCAATCGCCACGTGGTTTTCGCCACCTTCAGGAACAATGATGTCTGCATACCGTTTTGTCGGTTCACAAAACTGGAGATGCATCGGACGGACAACCTTCGTATATTGCTCGACGACGGAATCAATCGACCGTCCCCGTTCATTCATATCACGTTGCATCCGGCGCAGAATCCGAACATCGGCATCTGTATCCACGAAGACTTTAATATCCATCAATTCCCGTAAACGTTCATCTTCAAGCGCTAAAATACCTTCGACGATGATGACGTCACGTGGATCAAGCGGAATCGTCTCCGTTGCCCGTGTGTGCGCAACGTAATCATAGACCGGTTTTTCAACCGCCTGGTTTTCGCGCAACGCTTTGATATGTTCAATCAGCAAATCATTGTCAAAGGCAAATGGATGATCATAGTTTGTTTGATAGCGCTCTTCCATCGATAATTCACTTTGGTCCTTATAGTAAGCATCCTGCTCGATCATGACGATGGATTCACTCGGGAATGCGTCGACAAGTGAACGTGCGACCGTCGTCTTTCCTGAACCTGTTCCTCCAGCCACACCAATTACAACCGGTTTTTGCATTGAATTCGTACCTCCATCATTCATTCCGACTTCACTTTCCGACTGACGGACACGCCGTCTCCAAGCGGGAAAATCGTCGTATCATATTGGTCTTGCTCCATCATCCATGCCGTAAATTCTTTGACCAGACGGACAAGCCGCCGTCTTCTCCGGTCAAACGTCTTCGGATCCGTCTCCAGGATATCCCCGTGCAAAAATAGGTTATCCGTATATAAAACTCCGCCTATTGGCACCAATCGCCCATAACCGTTAAAGAATTTTTTATACTGCCCTTTGGCCGCATCGATGAACACGGCATCAAATTGCTCGTCAAGGGTTTCGGCTAATTCTACTGCATCCGCAAAAACGATGTCAATCCGGTCCGCAACGTCCGAACGTTCAATGAACATCTTGGCCTCGGCGTATCGTTTCGCATTTCGTTCTACTGTCGTGATCCGGGCATCCGGCAAGGCGCGAGCCATCCGAATCGCACTGTACCCAATCGCTGTGCCGAGTTCGAGAATTCGTTTCGGTTGTTGTAACGTCAATAACGATAACAAAACTTCCGATCCCGTCAGTTCAATGATTGGAATATGGTGCTCTTTCGCATATGCTTCCATTTCCTGTAACAAGGGATCACGTGGCCGAATCATCCCTTCGACATACGCTGTAAAATCATTCATTCGGAATTCACTCCTTCTGCGCATAAACAGGTTGACCGGGAACGAACATACCGTTCCCGATCAACCTCCTGTTCATTGCTCTTTACTTGCTTCGTATTCGACCCATTCCGGTTTGTACTTCACAACATTACGTTGATGTTCCTCATAGGTTTCCTCATAAAGAATTTGACCGCGTGGATTTTTATCACTTGGTGGTCGGGCAAAGAAATAAACGTATTTCGTCTTTTTAGGATTAAGGACGGCAAGAATTGAATCTTCACTGACGGTTGAAATCGGACCGATCGGAATCCCCTCATACTTGTACGTATTGTATTTCGAATTGTTCTCCAAATCCTTTAATGTCGTCAATGCTGTATTTTCTCCTGTACCGTACCAGACCGTTGGATCCGATTGGAGTTTCATCCCGTCGTTCAGCCGGTTCGTAAAGACACCGGCAATCTCACGACGATCGTCTGGTGTTGCGGCTTCCCGCTCCACCATGGATCCGAGACTCAACACTTCATGGAAAGCCATGCCTGATTTCTTAATGGCATCGGCATTCGCATCATAAATCTTTTCCATCTCATCCAACATCGTTTCGGCAATTTGATTGATGCTTTTTCCTTTGTCGAATTCGTATGTCGCCGGGAAGAGATAGCCTTCGAGTGAATAGAGGACGCCCTGCTTCGTCACTTCATCCGTCAACATCGGATACTTTTCAATCAATGTTTTAATATATGCCTCATCTGTCAGGGATTTACGGATGAAGTCAGCTTTAAAACCGGTTGCTTTCGCGATGATGGCAATTTGACGATCCATTGTGATTCCTTCAGGGAGCGTGATTTTGACATCTGCTGCTTTCATGACTGTTCCGGTCTTCAATTCATTGATGATTTCGTCCGGTGTCATCGCTTGAGTCAACGTGTATGTCCCGGCTTGGAATGACGATTCATTCTTATAGCGGACATAATAGCGGAAAATCGTTTCGTTCGCGATTAAATCTTTTTCTTTAAGAATGCTTGAAATCGTACTTGTACCGGCGCCTAAAGGAATCTCAACCTTGACAGACTTCGTCGCCTCTTCGTTGACCGGTTCGAGTGAACTCTTTAAAAAGATGTAGATGGCTGCTCCTGCTACTAAGAAAATCGTGAACAATACTGAAAGGATGATTAACGTTATCCGGCGCGATGTCCGGCGACGTTTCTGTTCGATTTCAGCATTTTTCTTCCATTCATTCTCCATCGGTTCCTCCTTCTTCTCTTAAAACAAGGTGATATCGAAAGAGCCATTGCTCTGACGACACCACCTTATACACGAGTCGGTTTAGTCAAGCTCGTCTTCTAATGTATTAAAGACTTCTTCAATTTCATCCCAAGTTTCTGCATCGTCTTCTGCGATTGGAACGAGGTTGAAATCATCATCACCTTCACCGTACTCTTCTAACTCATAAACGAAGATGTCGACTTCTTCTGCTTCATCATAATCCGCGCCGACAGGCTCAAGGAAAATGTAAGTTTTGCTTGAGCGTGGGCTTTCATACCGTAAACGCTCGGCAAATTTAAATTCGTTGCCTTCCCCATCGGGAATTACGTAATGTGTAGGTTCATTCTGTTGCATCATTCATCCGCTCCTTTAATGCAGCCTCAAGTTCATCCCAAGTCTGCTCATCGTTTTCATCAATCAGGCTGAGTTCAAAATCATCTTCGCCTTCGCCAAACTCGTCGATTTCGCAAATGATTAAATCATCTGCGCCCTCTTCCGGATGACCGATCATTTCGAGAAATAAATAGGTCTTGCCGGTTCGCTCACTGACATAACGGTACCATTCTTCGAAAAGATGTTCGCCACCGTCTTCATCAGGAAAGAGATACTGCCGTTTTTCTTCAGACATCTCATTTCCTCCTTATCGATTTGCCCGATCCAAATAAGATTGCAGGATCATGACTGCTGCCATCTTATCGATGACTTGTTTCCGTTTTTTCCGACTGACATCGGCATCGATCAGCATACGTTCTGCCTGCATCGTCGTCAGTCTCTCGTCGACAAGAACAGTCGAAAGGCCCGTCTGGGTTTCGATTTCACGCGCGAACGCTTCACTCGCCTCAGCTCTGGGACCAATTGACCCATTCATGTTTTTCGGATGTCCGATGACGATGATTTCGACACCGTATTCCTTAATAATTGCCTCGAGTCGTTTGAAGGCGACCGGGTATTCAGGTTCTGTCCATTTGATGGTTTCGACGCCTTGTGCTGTCCAGCCCATCAAATCACTCACCGCAACACCGATCGTCTTCGAACCGACATCAAGTCCGATGGCACGCTTCATTTTTTGTCTCCACTCTCCGATAGATAAGATTTCACGAGTTCTTCCAGTAGTTCATCACGCTCAATCTTTCGGATCATATTACGTGCATCGTTATGACGAGGAATGTAAGCAGGATCACCGGAAAGTAGATATCCGACGATTTGGTTGATCGGATGATAGCCTTTTTCTTCTAAAGCATGATAGACCGTCAGCAATACTTCGCGTGTCGCCGCCTGGCTATCGTCTTCTGGAAAATTAAATTTCATCGTTTGATCCATCTGACTCACGTTAATCACCTCTTTCATTTACACTACTTCTCTATTATGCCAGTGATTGCACGTAATGTGAAGTAAACGCAAGAGCTTCGTTTAATTTTGCAGGATCTTTTCCGCCGGCCTGTGCCATGTCCGGACGACCGCCACCACCGCCGCCGCAACGTGTGGCTACTTCCTTGATCAATTTACCGGCATGGTACCCTTGATCGATTAAGTCTTTTGAGACACTCGCAACGAGGTTGACTTTGTCTCCCTGCGCACTACCGAGGACGATGATTGCCGAACCGAGACTTGACTTCAGTTCGTCCATCATGCCGCGAAGGGCATCCATATCCGAGACGTCGACTTGCTTCGCAAGCACCTGGACGCCGTTGATCTGCTCGACATCATCTTTAAGTGACGCCGCTTCGATGTTTGCAAGTTTTGCCTGCAATGATTCGTGTGCCCGTTCCGTTTCGCGAAGCTGGACTTGAAGTGCTTCGATTCGTCCCGGTACTTCCGTCGTTTTCGTTTTCAGGACACGTGCTGCCTGCTCGAGTGTCTGCAGGTGACCGTTCATGACATGGTAAGCGCCTGCTCCTGTAACAGCTTCAATCCTGCGTGTTCCGGCTCCGATGCCTGATTCGGAAACAATCTTGAACAGACCGATTTCCGCTGTATTGCGGACGTGAATCCCGCCACAGAGTTCGATCGAATAGGTTCCAGCCGAAACGACACGAACCGTCTCGCCGTATTTTTCACCAAACAGTGCCATTGCCCCTTTTGCTTTCGCATCAGCAATGTTCATCTCTTCAATTTCGACTGCAAGTGATGCCCAAATCGCTTGGTTGACATCCTGTTCGATTGTTGCTAATTCTTCGGCCGTTACTGCTCCGAAGTGCGAGAAGTCAAAGCGCAGACGTTCCGCTGAAACAAGTGAACCCGCTTGGTTGACGTGTGTTCCGAGTGTGTCTTTCAACGCTTTATGCAACAAGTGGGTTGCCGTATGGTTTTTCGTGATGGCTTGACGCGACGATGCTTCGACCGCGGCATGAACGGATGCATCCGCTAAAGCAATCCCTGTCCGGACCACAACGGTATGCAGATTTTGACCGTTTGGTGCTTTTTGGACATCTTTGACATCGAGGACGAAATCCGGACCCGTGATTGTTCCTGAGTCAGCCACTTCTCCGCCGCTCTCTGCATAAAACGGTGTAACATCAAGCAACAATTGTGCTTCCTCGCCGGCAGCGACTTCTGTTACTCGTTCTCCATCATGCAACAAAGCAATGATTTTTGCATCCGCCTCAAGGTCCGTATAACCAACGAATTGACTTGGAACAGTCAAAGTTGCCAATACTTCTGATTGTTGTTGCATCGAACCGCCGTCTTCACGGGCAGCACGGGCACGTTTACGCTGCTCATCCATCGCCCGTTTAAATCCTTCTTCATCGACCGACATCTGATGATCTTCCGCATATTCAACCGTCAGTTCAAGCGGGAAACCGTACGTATCATACAAACGGAAAGCATCTTCTCCGCTGATGATATGTTCGCCGTTATTTTTGGCAGCTTGTGCCACTGTGTTCAGAATGGCAAGACCGTCATGTAATGTCTCGTGGAATCGCTCTTCCTCGTTTTTGATGACACGTTTGATGAAATCTGCTTTTTCCGGAACTTGCGGATAAAAATCGACCATGACGCTGCCGACTGTATCAACGAGTTCGTACATGAACGGACGTTCAATCCCAAGCATTTTTGCATAACGGACAGCACGACGAAGCAATCGGCGTAAGACATAACCGCGTCCTTCGTTCGAAGGCAACGCTCCGTCTCCGATGGCAAAAGCAACCGTGCGGATGTGGTCCGCGATGACTTTGAACGCGACATCCAGTTTTGTGTCTTCGCGATAACGTTTCCCGCTGATTTCTTCCGTTTTGTGGATGATCGGCATGAACAAGTCCGTATCAAAGTTCGTCGGTACGTCCTGCATGACGCTCGCCATCCGCTCAAGACCCATTCCGGTATCGATGTTTTTACGCGGTAATTCTGTATAGTTGCCGTGTCCGTCATGATTATATTGACTGAATACGATATTCCAGATTTCAAGGTACCGTTCGTTCTCGCCGCCCGGATAGAGTTCAGAGTCGTTCGGATCATCGCCGAAAGCCGGTCCACGGTCGAAGAAAATCTCCGTGTTCGGACCTGAAGGACCTTCCCCGATTTCCCAGAAGTTATCTTCAAGCGGGATGATGCGCTCAGCCGGCACACCCAGTTCGAGCCAGATTTGACGCGCAGCATCGTCTTCCGGGTGAATCGTTACGGAAAGACGATCCGGATCAAGACCGTACCACTCGTCACTCGTCAAGAGTTCCCAGCCCCATTTGATCGCATCTTCGCGGAAGTAATCGCCGACCGAAAAGTTTCCGAGCATTTCAAAAAACGTATGGTGACGTGCTGTTTTCCCGACGTTTTCGATATCGTTCGTCCGAATGGATTTCTGTGCGTTGACAATCCGTGGATTTTGCGGAATGACCCGTCCATCAAAATATTTTTTTAACGTAGCGACACCCGAGTTGATCCAAAGTAACGTCGGATCCTCAATTGGAACGAGTGATGCGCTTGGTTCGATTGCGTGCCCTTTAGACTGGAAAAAGTCGAGATACATTTGACGGATTTGTGCACCCGTCAACGGTTTTAATGGTTTCATCGAAAATACCCCCATTGATTAATTTGTCCTGAACGCAAAAAAACGATACATTCATCCCTGAAAAGGGACGAAAGCATCGCTCTCGTGGTACCACCCTCGTTCGTAAAGACAATTGCTCCCTTTACCTCGAAAAATCCGTTAACGGAGATTACCCGCAAGTGTTTGCACTCGACTCCGGAAGGAGCTTCAATCGAATCGTCATGAAGATGGTTCCAGCAATTCCATCTCTCTCTGGTCATGAAAACTACGATTTACTTATCTTCCATCAACGTTTTGCGTCCATTCATCTACCGTGATTATTACCTATCTGATGCATTCAGTCAAGTCTTTGTCATACCGCCGAGCCGTTCAATGAGCCGTGTCCGCCGGCGCGGTTCTTCCTCTTGTGACGCTTTATGGAAGGCACGGGGATCTCCGAACAACAGCAGACTGGCTTTGGCCCGAGTGACGGCTGTATAGATGAGATTCCGGGAATGCTTGAAGGCACCGGTGAAAAAGACCGGCATCAACACAATCGGAAACTCCGATCCTTGCGCTTTATGAATCGTAATCGCGTAAGCATGCGTAAATTGATCCCAGTCACTCCGGTTATATTCAACTTCCGTCTGATCGAACCGGGCAATGATTTTATCGACTTTATCCACGTTCTCCTTCGCAAAGAAGATATTGACGATTTCACCGATGTCACCGTTGTAGACATTCTCTTCCGCATTGTTGACGAGCTGAAGAATCTTGTCTCCGCTCCGGTAAATCCGTGTCCCCTGTTTGACTTCCCGTTTTTTCGGCGCTTCCGGATTGTAGACTTTTTGCAGAACGATATTCAATTCGTCGATGCCCACCTGTCCGCGGTACGTCGGCGCTAAAATTTGAACGTCAAACTTCGAATATCCTTTCGCCAGTGCTTTTTCTGCAAAAGCCGCGATACCGCGCAACGATTCCTGCGGAGCAAGCGAATAAAAACGACGGTCGGATAAAGGGGCCAGCAAATCAGCTGACGTGACCCGGTTTTTTAAATCGTGGGCCAACCGGAGAATCGAGGAATCTTCGGCCTGCCGATGGACGACGTTGAGCCGGACGACCGGAATACCGTCCGTATCCATCAAGTCGGCAAGGACTTGCCCCGGACCGACCGACGGCAGCTGGTCCCGGTCGCCGACGAATAAAATCTTCATGCCGTTTGGCACGGCCCGTAACAAACTCGATAACAGATAGATGTCGATCATGGACGATTCATCGATGATCAGTACTTTACCGGCAATCGGTTGGTCTTCGTCCAGCTGGAAGTTCGTCCCGTCATATTTTAATAAGCGGTGAATGGTCATCGCCGGAACGTCCGTTGCTTCCGACAGCCGTTTGGCCGCCCGTCCGGTTGGTGCGACGAGCACATACGGATAGACTTCGCCTGACTTGACCTGACTTTTTTCAAGCGGCCAATCATGGATTTCCTGAAGCGCATGCAAAATCCCTTTGATGACCGTCGTCTTCCCCGTACCGGGTCCGCCCGTCAGGACCATCAGCGGTGCCTTGACCGCAAGCTCAATCGCATCCCGTTGCTGAACGGCGTATTCCATACCAAACCGTTCTTCGAGTTGACCGATGGCTGACAAAATTGTCGCCACATCGACTTCCTGCTCGGATCCGTTCGCCATGACACGGGCCAACTCTTTTGCCGCCCGGACTTCCGCATAGAAAATCGTCGGCAGATACAAACAACCTTCTTCGAGTTTGACCTTATCTTCCGTCAGCAACAGCTCGATGGCTTGTTCCAGGCGTTCCCCCGGATCCTCACCGAGTAGACGCGGTGCCCGCTGTAACAGGGATTCGACCGTCGCGAATGCATGCCCTTCTCCCGCTTCCTGCTCCAGTATATGCATGATGGATGCTGCGACCCGTTCCGGATGCAGTCCGATAAGTCCGAGATGCGAGGCAATTTGGTCGGCTGTCTTAAAACCGATTCCACTGACCTCATACATCAAGGAATAAGGATTTTCACGAATTCTCGCCATCGCATCCCCTTCGTACGCTGCATAAATCTTTGCTGCGAGTTTTGGGGTGACATCAAACGGTGCTAAAAAAAGCATCAGTTGATCGACACCGTATAAGGTCGCGAGCCGGCTGAAGATGACATCCGCCTGCTTCTGTTTTAACCCGGGGACACGATCGAGTGCTTTACTGTCCTTTAAGATGATGTCAATGGCATCTTCACCGAGCGCATCGACGATATTTTTCGCTGTTTTCGGACCAATGCCGGTAAACGATCCGTTCGTCAAAAAACGGACGGCAGCGTGTTTCGTCATCGGGACCGAACGCCGGATCAACTCTGCTTTTAGTTGTTTGCCAAATCGCGGATGATCAATCAACCGTCCGAACGCTTGATACGTTCCGCCGAGTTCGATTCCGACACCGGTTCCCGTAACGACAAGCTCCGTTTCTTTTAGTTCAAAGTTTTTTTCCTTGATCGCCATCAGGACGATGGAATGGGCTTCTTCTTCGGAGGAAAAAAGCACACGTTTGATACGACCGACTACTTGATGGGGGTGCTCCATCACTCCACCTGCTCTCTTTCTGGACTCCGTTACTCAGTTATTATCATAGCACTCGTTTAAGGGATTTTAAATGAGGGAAACATTCCTTGATATATTATCTGAATGGAGGAACAAACATGGGACGTCTACCGATCGCAGGATTATGTGAATTAGTTTTAGAAGTGCAGGACATGGACCGGGCCGTCGCCTTTTGGAACGGAACGCTCGGTATTCCAATCGTTGAACAATGGGCACCGGAAGATGCAGAGCCGAGTCATGAACAGGAAAAACAGGATGGGATTTGGGCGACATGGTTGTACATCGGAGGAAACACCCGTCTCGGGCTTTGGCTCAAACGGGACTTTACGATGGAAGAACGGACCGTCAAAAACCTTCCCGTGACAGAGTGGGACAGTCTGTATGATGAAGGCGGCGTTCATGTCCACTGTGCCTTTTATATTGAGAAAGACGAATTTAACGAAGCACTTGATTTGCTTCGGGGTGCATCGATTGACGTCAAGATTCGGGAATGGGATGAACAAGAGACGTCTAATGACAAGGAATACTCGGCTTATTTTAAAGATACGGAAAACAATGTTATTGAGCTCTATACGAAAAATATGGATGAAGCCTATGAGGAATTTTCCGGTCCGCCGCTTCGCATCGTCCGCGAGATCGGGCACTAAGAAAGACTCTGCTGTATCGATTGCCACAAGCCGTCGACAGCAGAGTCTTTTCCTGGTTATTTTAGTAAGGCATCCATTTTCGCTTTGGCATCCTGCGCCAGCGTATGGTTTGGTTGATAGGCAAGAACGGTTTCGAGCTCTGTATAACATGCTTCCTGCTGACCTAAAAAGGCCAGTGCGATGGCATAGTTGTAACGGGCATCCGTATGTGTTTCTTCGAGCAACAGAACTTGTTCGAAAATTTCAGCCGCTTCTTCGATCTGCTCGTTCTGAGCAAGAGCAAGACCATACTGGAAGGCGATTTCGACATCCACCCCGTTCAGTTCCGTCGCCTGTTTCAAACGCGGAATCCCCCGAACCGGATCCCCGAGCTTTTGATACGTCAGACCGAGCATGAAATGGAGATCGGCATCATCGAGTCCGTGCAGCAAAGCAAGACGTAACGACTCTTCCGCCTCTACCAATAAATCCGCCGAGAAGTATAAGGCGCCTTTGGCATAATGGGCACTGGCGAACGTCGGATCAATCGTCAAGGCTTTATCGTAAAACCGGAGTGCCCGGTCGGCATCGTCCATCGATTGGAGTAATGTCCCCAAGTTGACGTAACCGGTCGGGTCGTTCGGCTGTTCTTCAATGGCATCATTAAAAGCTTGAGCCGCTAATTCATAATTACCGGATTCTAAATGTCGGAATCCGACTTCGTTGTAATTCATCCCAATCTCTCCCTTATGCAAGATACGTTAATGCTTGACCTGCTTTGTAGGCATCGTCAATCGTTGCTCCGCCGAGACAGACATCTCCGTCATAAAAGACGACGGCTTGTCCGGGAGTAATCGCCCGTTGCCGTTCGTCGAATGCAACGTCCAGACGTCCGCCGTCGAGGACACGGACCGTGACCGGTGTATCCGTCTGACGGTAACGGAACTTCGCCGTACAGCGGAATTCTGTTCCGGCCGGCATCGTTGCCGTCCAGCTGATGTCAGAGGCATATAATCCTTCTGAATAAAGCAATTCATTGTGGAATCCTTGCTCAACGAACAAGATGTTGTCTTGCAGGTTTTTCCCGACGACGAACCACGGCTCACCGTCTCCACCAATTCCAAGACCGTGACGTTGTCCCATCGTGTAATACATCAGACCGTCATGACGCCCCATTGTTTTACCGTCGAGTGTCCGCATTTCACCGGGTTGTGCCGGCAGATACTGACTGAGGAACTGTTTGAAATTCCGTTCCCCGATGAAACAAATACCGGTTGAATCTTTTTTCTTGGCCGTCGCAAGGTTCGCTTCTTCGGCAATTTTCCGAACTTCTGATTTTTCCATATGTCCAATCGGGAACATCGCTTTCGCAATCTGATCCTGCGACAGTTGGTTCAGGAAATACGTTTGATCCTTATTTGTATCGACACCGCGCAATAATTTATGCTCCCCGTCTTCATAGACGGCACGGGCATAATGACCTGTCGCGACGAAATCGGCGCCTAAGCGCATCGCATGGTCAAGGAATGCTTTGAATTTGATTTCTTTATTACACATGACATCCGGATTCGGTGTCCGGCCGAGTTTATATTCATCGAGGAAGTACGTAAAGACTTTGTCCCAGTACTCTTTCTCGAAATTGACCGCATAATAGGGAATACCGATTTGGTTGGCGACGGCGATGACATCTTCGTAATCTTCCGTTGCTGTACAAAATCCGTTCTCATCTGTATCGTCCCAGTTTTTCATGAAAATCCCGATGACGTTGTAACCTTGTTGTTTTAATAAATAAGCCGTAACGGAAGAATCGACACCGCCGGACATCCCGACGACGACCGTTGTTTCCTCCGGTGCTTTAGCGCGTGTATTCATTATTTTCACCTCTTAATTGTTCTGAAACGATTTTACGACATCTATCAGGCCTTGTGCGAGCAGTTCGACTTGTGACAGGTCGTTTCCCCGGCCAAAGCTGATCCGGACCGATTGTTTCGTCCGCGGATTTTCACCATACATTGCTGACAGGACATGTGACGGTTCGACCGATCCTGCCGTACAGGCACTTCCGCTCGAAACGGCAATCCCCCGCATGTCGAGCATAATCAAAAACGGTTCGATCTCGACGTCCGGGAAGTACAGGTTGAGAACTTGCGGCAATCCGTCTGTCCCGTTGACTTCAAACTCGATCGTTGAGGAACGAAGCCGTTCGAGCAATGTACGCCGCAACAGTTGATACTGTTCAAACTGTTCTTCGCGTTCCGTTGCCGTCAGCCGGACTGCTTCCGCAAAACCGACGATACCGGCAACATTTTCCGTTCCGGCACGACGCTTTCGTTCCTGTTCCCCGCCATACGATTGAGGAGCCAGTTTGACGGCAGAACGGATATATAATAAGCCGACGCCTTTTGGTCCGTTGATTTTATGACTTGATGCCGACAGCAAATCGATTTGCATCGCTTCCACGTCAATCGGCGACTTCGCAAAGACTTGGACGGCATCGGTATGGAAAATAATCTGTTGTTCCCGGAGGAAACGACCACATGCCGCAATCGGCTGGACCGTCCCGACCTCATTGTTTCCGAACATGATCGATACTAGAATCGTATCTGGCCGAACGGCTGCCCGTAACGCCTCTTCCGTTATAATGCCGGACTCCGGTATTTCAAGATACGTCACGTCGAATCCCCGCTTTTCCAGTTCCTCGAACGCATGGAGCACGGCATGGTGTTCAAACCGTGTCGTGATGACATGACGGCCTTTCGACTGATACTGCATCGCGGCACCGATGATGGCATAGTTATCCGACTCCGTGCCGCCGCTCGTAAAGAGAATTTCCGTCGGTTTGGCGTTCAGTTCCGTTGCCATCATTCTTCGCGCCGTGTCAATCGCAGCCCGTCCCGTCCGTCCGAATGCATGGACGCTTGACGGATTCCCGAATTGCTCGAGCATGTAAGGCGTCATCTTTTCCAAAACTTCCGGCCGCATCGGCGTTGTTGCCGCGTGATCAAAATACATCATCGTTTTTTCACCTCTCATATATAAAACATGTAACCCGTGTCATCTTCTTCGGCTAAATCTTTTAATGTCGTCGTATCCAAAACTTGATCGACGGCACTTTGAATTTTATCCCACAATTTTCGTTTCGTCACTTCGTCACAATTATCGCCTTCAACGACGACAAGCGGACCTTCAAGCAGACGGATGATATCCCCTGCTGTGATTTCTTCGGCCGAACGGCCTAATTTATATCCACCGTATGCTCCGCGGACACTTTTGACGAGACCGCCGTTTCGGAGCGGGGCAATCAATTGCTCCAGATAATGTTCAGACAGGTCGTACATCTGGGCAATTTTTTTTAAAGACAACGGCTTTGCCTCGCCTCCTTTGGCGAGTGCAATCATGATTGTCAGACCATAACGGCCTTTTGTCGAGATTTTCATCATGCGAAAAGACATCCTTTCTAGTATAGTAGTAGCTAAAAGTTGAAAGAAGGAACGCTACCTATGGCTAATTTATTTGAATCACATTCTCCGGCCGGTCCGCTCGCCAATCGGATGCGCCCTCAATCACTGGACGAAATCGTTGGCCAACGCCATTTGATCGGAGAATCAACCTTGTTACGCCGGGCAATTCTCGCCGACCGGCTTGGGACGGTTATTTTTTACGGACCACCGGGAACCGGAAAAACGACGCTCGCCCGTGTCATTTCCAGTTATACGAAATCGGCATTCGAACAGCTGAATGCTGTCACGGCAAAACTGGATCAGTTGCGTGAAGTTTTAAAAGCAGCGGAATCTCGACTGCAGTTTGACCAACAAAAAACGATTTTATTTTTGGATGAAATTCATCGTTTCAATAAAATGCAACAGGATGCTTTACTGCCTGCACTCGAAGCCGGAACGATCACGCTGATTGGCGCGACGACGGAAAATCCGAGTTTTGAAGTCAATGCCGCTCTGTTATCGCGGGCAACTGTCTTCCGGTTTGAAACGCCGACGACAGAAGATTTACGGGTCGTCCTCCACCGGACGTTACACGATACAGAACGTGGTCTCGGCAAATATCCGATTACCGTCACAGAAGAAGCGGTCGATCATTATGTCAAACTGTCGGACGGGGATTACCGGGCACTGCTCAACGCACTCGAACTCGCCGTTTTGACGACACCGGAAATTGACGGTGAAATTACGATTGATCTTTCCGTAGCCGAAGAATCGATTCAGCAAAAAGCCTTGAAATACGATAAGGACGGAGACCGGCATTACGATGTCATCTCAGCTTTTATCAAATCAATTCGCGGTTCGGATCCCGATGCTGCCCTGTACTGGCTTGCCGTCATGATTGAGGCCGGGGAAAGCCCCCGCTTCATCGTCCGTCGCCTCTACGTCCACGCGGCAGAAGATATCGGATTATCGGATCCGCAGGCCTTGCTGATTGTGGATGCCTGTGCCCGGGCCTGTGAATACATCGGTTTTCCGGAGGCACGGATTCCACTCGCCGAAACGGTGCTGTATCTTGCGACGGCACCAAAATCGAACACGGTCATTACCGCGATCGACCAGGCACTTGAACTCGTCCGTCGATCGGACGGCGGTCCGGTTCCACCGCATTTACGGGACGCTCATCATGCAGGTGCTGCAGCACTTGGTAATGGTGTCGAATATCAGTATCCACACCAGTTTCCGCATGCATATGTCAAACAGAACTACTGGCCGGAAAATCTGGCACGAACCAAGCCCGTTTTTTACAAGCCAAGTCCCCGTGGGTTCGAAAAACAATTGCAGGCCCGGCTCGACTTTTGGAAAAAACAACCGTAAACGATGAGAAAAAGCGACCTCAACAGGTCGCTTTTTTTAACGGACACGTTCGATGACGACGCCGGCTTCCCGGACAATCTCATTGATGACATAACTTGCCGCAATCAATCCACCGACCGACGGGACAAACGCGTTCGAACTCGGCGGCATTTTAGCTTTTCGAATCACGGCTTCATCGTTTCCGACGACTTGACGAACTTCTTCGATGATTTTGACCGGTGGTTCATCCGAAAAGACGACCGGGACTCCTTTATGGATCCCTTCCTTACGCAGGCGCGTCCGGATCACTTTTGCGAGTGGATCGTAAGTCGTATCTTTAATATCAACGATCTTGATTCGTGTCGGATCCATCTTATTCGCCATTCCCATACTCGAAATGATTGGAATCTGACGTTGTTTACACTCTTTGATCAAATGAATCTTAAACGAGACGGTATCCGAAGCATCAATCACATAATCCGGATTTTCTGCGAAAAAGGTTTCATATGTTTCTTCGTTGTAGAACATTTTCAAACGGACGATTTCTAAATTCGGGTTGATTTGCATCAGGCGATCCGCCATTGCATCGACTTTCGGCTGACCGACCGTCGGAAGCAACGCATGGATTTGACGGTTGACGTTTGTGATATCAATATCATCTTTATCCACCAGAATCAAACGTCCGACACCGCTGCGTGCCAGGGCTTCCGCCGAAAACGAACCGACGCCGCCGATTCCTAAAATCGCTACAGACTTGGATGCCAATGCGTCAAGTCCGGTCTTACCGATTGCCAGTTCATTACGTGAAAATTGATTTAACATCTCATAACCTCACAATACTCATACTGTTTTACTCGGAATTATATCATAAAAAAAAACGTCATGCGACGTATGGTGTGATTCATCTAAAAAAGAAACGATGGGACCCGAAGTGCCGTGTCGATACCTTATTTTTGAACCTGCTGCGCAGGTGGGTGTCTTATCCGATTCCTATTCGTACGTCCTCCTGCTGTGTTACGAGGCATGTACTACTAGTTGGAACGTCAAACTCCCTATCAAAAAAGAGTGGCTCAAAGATAAAAGGCGGCTCTCGTACATCTCAGGAACCCCATCTGTTGCATTTAATATAGCATTCCCCTTATCGAAATGCAACTGGTTCCGACTCTTAAAATTTGATCATTTTTCAGTCGTTTCACTTGACATCCAACGTCGGATAAATGCTCTGTTCGGATCATATTTTTGTTGTTGAAATTCAGGATTAAACCGGGGTGTCCGGGTCGCATTTCCGACTCCTGCGATATACGCCCAGTTTCCGTAATTGGAGGCAACATCGTAATCAATCAACTGCTGTTCAAAGTACCGTGCGCCGATCCGCCAATCCTGTTTCAAGTCATGAATCAAATAACTGGCTGTAATTTGACGTCCCCGGTTTGACATCCAGCCGGTGTCCTTGATTTCCCGCATGAAGGCATCCACAAACGGTTCTCCCGTCTCGCCGGCCATCCACGAATCGATTGCCGCCTGATCCGTCTTCCACGTCAAGCGACCGTCCTTCAAACCGTTCGAGCGAAACAGCCGGTGTCCCGTCTCGCGCATCGTCAAATGGAAGAAGTCCCGCCACAATAATTCAAAGTATAGCCAGTAGGTCGATTCATTCGCGCCGTGTTCCTGTTCCGTCCGTTGCAGTTCTGCCATGACCCGTCGCGGGGACAGTGAACCGTTGGCAAGCCAGGCGGAGAGTTTGGAAGAATCATCAACGTTAAAACCGTTCCGTGTTTCTTTGTAGGTAAAAATCGGTTGTTCCAGATACGCTGCTAACCGGTTCCTGCCGGCCGCCTCGCCTCCGATGAACGGAAATGCGGTTCGCGGGTCATAACCACCTCTCGTTTGCGGCAGTTCGATATACTGTATGTTCCCGGGTGCTTCGATCGGCTCCGCGAACCGGCCATCTTGTTCGACTCGTTTCCGGAAAGCCGTAAAGACACGTTTCAGTTCGTCACTGCCGATATCGTCCCGGAGATGGAGCGTCTGGGTCTCGTACATTCTCGTGTTAAAACGCTTCTGTACTTCCTGTTCCTGTCGTGCTTCATATTCACCTGTCATCCGGTGAAAATAAACGACGTCTTCCGGTTGAATGAACGATGTCAGTTGTTCAACCGTCTCCCCTTGTAAAATCGTCAGTTCGATGCCGAGTTGTACCAAATGTTCGTTTAAGGATTGTAGAGTTTCCTCTTCAAATGTCATCTGCTGTTTGCCACGACCGTCTGCTGTCTGCCGAACGAAAACAGCACGGACTATCTTCTCTTCTTCGCATGCGCGTGTCAATGCCTCATGATCGTCGACCCGCAAATCTTTTCGGTACCATACAACTCCTGCCATATCCTCAGCTCCTTTCTCTTTTCTACCCGTACTATCTCAATCTTACTTCCTTTCGCAAAGAACCAATGTGCTAGAAAGGTTTTAAGTTTTTGTTTTCGTGGAATATGATTAGTACAACTTACTAAGGAGTGAAACATTTCATGGCTGCTAAAAAAGGGAAATTAAGAACATTGATCACGCTTGCTACGACGGTTGGACCGATCGTCTACAAATTCTATAAAAAGCAACAATCTAAAAAATCAATCAACACACCAAAACGATAAAACAGCAAACGTGTTTCTCTTCTTAGAGAAACACGTTTTTTGATGCCAGGATGTATCCATCAGCGGTACATCTTTTTTATACGGTTTATTTTTTACTGACCCCATTGCTTTCCCGTTCGTAAAACCGCCATGGATACGCTGTTGCTTCTCCCGCATTCGGAATCCCGATCCTCGTCGTCTGGACGATTTCAGTCGCTTGACCGTTCTCAATCTGAAACCGGTGATCCGTGTAGAGATCAGCACCTGAATCGTCCGTTCTCAATCCGAAGGCCTGACATAATTTAGCGGGACCGTTGACGAGATTTTTTTGCTCGGTTTTGGTCAGTTCCGCATACGGCTTCCCAAAACGGCGGTCAGCAACTAAATCGTGTCCGGTGATGATTTCCGCTCCGCGAAGCAAAATCCCATATCCTTGTCCGACTTCCCCGCAGACGATGTTCAAACAATGATGCATGCCATAGGTGAAATACACATAGATATGACCGGCCGGGCCAAACATCGGCGCGGTCCGTTTTGTCGGTCGTCCACTGTAGGAATGGGCGGCTTGATCGTGCGGACCAAGGTACGCCTCCACTTCGACAATCCGCATCGTAACGTGTTCGACCGTCAACAGACTCCCTAACAATTCTGGTGCCACCTCAACCGGTGACCGTTCAAAAAATATCCGTTCCATCTCCAGTCCCCCTTATAAAAAAACAGATTCCCTTCAGGATCGAAGGAAATCTGTTGGTATTATGATTGTTTGACTGCTGTCCGAATCGACAGTTCATTCAATTGTGCGTCTGAAACCGGGCTTGGTGCCGCTGTCAACAGATCGCTCGCAGAAGCTGTTTTCGGGAACGCAATCGTATCGCGTAAGTTCGTCCGGCCTGCAAGCAGCATGATCAGACGGTCAAGACCAAGTGCGATACCGGCGTGCGGTGGTGTGCCGTACTCGAATGCTTCCATCAGGAAACCAAATTGTTCGTTTGCTTCTTCTTCCGTGAAGCCAAGCAATTTAAACATCCGCTCTTGAATATCACGTTCGTAAATCCGTTGTGATCCGCCACCGAGCTCATAACCGTTCAAGACAAGGTCATAGGCAACAGCGAGGACACTGCCCGGGTCTGTCTCGAGTTTATCGAGATCTTCCCGACGCGGCATCGTGAACGGGTGGTGGTTCGCATAAAAACGACTGTCCGCTTCTTCAAACGTCACGAGTGGGAAGTCCGTTACCCACAGGAAGTTGAAGACGGTTTCGTCAATCAAGCCGAGTTCTTTTCCTAGTTTTTGACGAAGGGCACCCAGACTGTCGGCAACAATTGATGCTTTTGCCGCGACGAACACAAGTAAGTCACCAGCTTCCGCTGTCGTCGCTTCGACGAGTCGGGCTGTTGCTGCCTCATCAAAGAACTTCGCAATCGGCCCGTTCAGTCCGTCAGCGGTCACTTTAACCCAAGCAAGGCCTTTGGCACCATAAATTGCTGTAAACTCTTGTAATTTATCGATGTCTTTACGGGAGAACTGATCGGCTGCCCCTTTGACATTCAAGGCTTTGACTTCGCCACCTGATTCAAGCGCCATGTCGAAGACTTTGAAGCCAGCTCCTGTGACGGCTTCCGCGACATCAATCAATTCAAGACCGAAACGCGTATCCGGTTTATCTGAACCGAACCGGCTCATCGCTTCCGCATACGGCATCCGCAGAAACGGCGTCGTGATGTCTTTTCCGAGTGTTTCTTTCATGACACGCGTCATCATCGATTCCATCATCGCATACAGATCTTCGACGTCCATGAAACTTGTTTCAATATCGACTTGTGTGAATTCCGGTTGACGGTCGGCCCGTAAATCTTCATCACGGAAACAACGGGCGATTTGGAAGTACCGCTCAAAGCCGGATACCATCAATAATTGCTTAAACAACTGCGGTGATTGCGGTAAGGCGTAAAACTCACCCGGGTGAACACGACTCGGAACGAGATAGTCACGCGCGCCTTCCGGTGTCGATTTCGTTAAGATCGGTGTTTCAACTTCGAGGAAGTCCTGTTCGTCGAGGAAGTTCCGCATGATATTCGAAGCTTTCGAACGCAGACGGAATGTTTCCTGTAATGACGGACGACGGAGATCCAGGTAGCGGTATTTCAGACGAAGGTCTTCCGATGTCTGTTCCGCTTCTTCACTGATCGGGAACGGCGTCATTTTCGAAGCGTTTAAGATGATGACTTCGTCTGCGACGACTTCGACTTGGCCGGTCGGGATGTTCGGGTTCGGATTTTCACGCTGGACGACTGTCCCTTTGATGTCGAGCACGTATTCCGAGCGAATCGATTCCGCCAAACGGTGTGCCTGTTCGTTTTCCGGTTGGAAGACGACTTGGACGATACCGGTCCGGTCACGAAGATCGAGGAAAATCAATCCCCCGAGGTCACGTCGTTTTTGGACCCATCCTTTTAGTTGAACGGCTTGGCCGATCGTTTCCTCTGTTACGGTTCCGTTCATGTGTGTACGTCCGATCATTGTACTTCCTCCTTTAATTTCGCGACAATCGTATCGGCAACAGCAGATAATGGTACATCAATCTGTTCGCCGGTCGACATGTCTTTTAACGCAGCCGCTCCGCGCTCGACTTCTTCGTCTCCGAGGATGACGGTGAAACGGGCTTTCAAACGGTCTGCCGCTTTGAATTGCCCCTTAAACTTCCGTCCGAGATAATCACGGTCTGCGGCAAGTCCTTCAAGACGCATCAACTGCAACAGGCGTGTTGCCGTTTTTTCAACTTCATCGTTGCCTTGCGCGACGATGAAGACATCAATTGCATCATCGATTTCCGGCAGGACCCCTTCATTTTCAAGCGCCATCAACAGACGTTCGATTCCGATTCCAAATCCGATTCCCGGTGTGGCCGGTCCGCCGATTTGTTCAACGAGTCCGTTATAACGTCCGCCCCCGCAAAGTGTCGTAATCGCGCCGAACCCTTCTGCTTCCGACATGATTTCAAATGACGTGTGATTATAGTAATCCAGTCCGCGGACAAGGGTCGGATCAATCACGTATTCGATACCAAGCGCATCCAGGTGCAACAGGACTTGATCGAAGTACTCTTTCGAAGCCGGATTCAAAAAGTCGAGAATCGATGGGGCTGTCGCCATACTCGGGTGATTCCGGTCGACTTTACAATCGAGTACGCGAAGCGGATTCGCTTCCAGACGGTTTTGACAATCCTGACATAACTCGTGAGCGACCGGCTTAAAGTGGTTGACGAGTGCTTCCCGGTGTGCGGCACGACTTTCGCTGTCTCCGAGCGAGTTGATGACGAGCTTCAGTTTTTTCAGTCCGAATGAGCGGTAAATGCTCATCGCCAGGCTGATGACTTCTGCATCGATGGCCGGCTCTTCACTGCCGAGTGCCTCGACACCGTATTGGTGCAGTTGACGGAAACGTCCGGCTTGCGGGCGTTCATAACGGAACATCGGTCCGATGTAAAAGAGTTTGACGGGCTGATTGGCAGCACCGTACAGTTTATTCGTCACGAATGACCGAACGACTGCTGCCGTCCCTTCCGGACGAAGCGTAAATTGTTCTTTGCCGCGCTTTTCAAGCATGAACATCTCTTTTTGAACGATGTCCGTCGTCTCACCGACACCGCGTTTAAACAGCTCTGTTTCTTCGAAAATCGGTGTCCGGATTTCTTTGTAGTTATACCGTTTACTGATCTCCCGCAATTGGTTTTCAATATACTGCCAACGTTCCACTGTACCGGGAAGTACATCAAACGTTCCGCGTGGTAATTTCATCCTAATTCCTCCTTTTGAATACAAAAAAAGCCCTCGTCCGCAAAGGGACGAGAACTTAAAGATCCCGTGGTACCACCCTGGTTGCTGAAAAATCTCAGCCACTCGGTGCAGTTAACGCCTGCCTACGATTTCCCCTACTCTGTTCGTTTCAGGAAAATACCTCAAAAGGGTCTTTCATCTAGTTCGTCTGATCGCCCTTTCAGCCGGGGAGCGACTCTCTATGCAGCCGAGATCTAAATTACTCTTCTTCGTCATCGGTTCTTAATTCGTTCTGTTATCCTTTATATTGCCTCGTCCAAAAGATCCTGTCAAGACTTTGGTCACTTTTCAAGAATCAACGTCACCGGTCCGTCATTGACGAGCGCAACGTCCATCATCGCTCCGAACTGTCCGGTCTCGACGATGATTCCCTGCTGACGTAAACGAGCGTTGAACGCTTCATACAACTCATTTGCAACATCAGGTTTGGCCGCTTCTGTAAAAGCAGGGCGACGGCCCTTTTTGACGTCTCCGTATAAGGTGAACTGGGACACCGATAAAATCTTCCCCTCGACATCCTGAAGCGACCGGTTCATCCGTTCTTCTTCATCCTCGAACACACGTAACCCGGCAATCTTGTCCGCCAACCAGTTGACTTGCTCCAGCGTATCGTCATGCGTGACCCCGACGAGTAAAAGAAATCCTTGATCGATTTGACCGGCAACCGTCCCTTCGACCGTCACGCTTGCTTCTTTGACCCGTTGTAATACGACTCGCATTTCTATCCGCTCCTTATGTCATCATGACGCGATGCACGGCATACACGTCTGATATTTGTTTAATTCGATCGACGACCTTTTGCAGGTGATTGACGTTGTCGATTGCGATCGTCATTGAAATCTTGGCCTGTTTGCTGTCGTCTCCCTTACCGCTGACAGCTACGATATTCGTGTTCATCGCGGACACCGATTGGAGGACATCATTTAACAGACCCGCCCGGTCAAAACCGGAAATTTCGATTTCGACGTTATAACTCTTGACCGTCTTGCCTTCATGTTCCCATTCGACTTCAAGCAACCGTTCCGGATTCTGTTCATGAATCACATTCAGACAATCGGACCGGTGAATCGAAACACCGCGACCGCGGGTAATATACCCGACGATATCATCACCCGGAACCGGGTTGCAGCAACGGCTCATGCGGACCAGCATGTTGTCGATGCCTTTGACACGAACGCCTTCCGGATTTTGTTTCTTCGGTCGGTCAAACGTCTTCATTTCACTGATGGCTTCGTTTAATTCAAGATTTTTTGACTCTTTGTCTTTGCGCAATTTTTCCGTCAATTTATGCGCGACTTGGGCAGCGGTCAGACCGTGATATCCGACGGCAGCATACATATCTTCTTCTTGACCGAAGTTGAACTTCCGTGTCACGTCCTCAAGTGTCTTATCGTTGATGACATCCTTTGGTTCAAAGCCGAGTTTTTTTACTTCCGCCTCAATCAGTTCCCGACCTTTCGAGACATTTTCTTCCCGTTGTTGCCGTTTGAACCATTGACGGATTTTATTTTTCGCCTGACTCGATACACAAATCTTGAGCCAATCCTTGCTTGGTCCATAACTGTGTTTCGACGTAACGATTTCAATGATGTCACCGGTCTTCAGTTTGTAATCGATCGGCACCATCCGTCCGTTGACTTTTGCTCCAATCGTCCGGTGTCCGATTTCCGTATGGATCCGGTAGGCATAATCAATCGGCACCGACCCTTTCGGCAATTCGATGACGTCACCCTTTGGTGTAAAGACGTACAGCATATCGCTGAAGAAGTCGACTTTGACCGACTCCATGAATTCTTCCGCATCGGCGGTATCTTTTTGTAACTCCAGAATTTCACGGAAGTGGGCGATTTTATCTTCAAAACCTGACTTCGCCTCTTGCTCTTTTCCTTCTTTGTAAGCCCAGTGTGCGGCAATTCCGTATTCGGCGATGAAATGCATATCGCGTGTCCGAATTTGCACTTCAAGCGGTTCACCCTTCGGCCCGATAACCGTTGTATGCAACGACTGGTACATGTTCGGTTTAGGCATCGCGATATAGTCCTTGAAGCGTCCCGGCATCGGTTTGTATTGGGTGTGAATGATTCCGAGAACCGCGTAACAATCCTTGATGGAGTCGACGATGATTCGCACGGCCATCAAATCATAGATTTCGCTGAATTCTTTTTTCGAGTTCTGCATCTTGTTGTAGATCGAGTAGATATGTTTCGGACGACCATCCACCTCGGCTGCGATCTCGACTTCTTCGAGTACTTCGTTGACTTCATCGATGACAGACGTGACGAGCGCTTCGCGTTCCGTCCGCTTTTGTTTCATCATCGAGACAATCCGGTAGTATTGTTGCGGATTGATGTAACGCAGACTGATGTCTTCGAGTTCCCATTTAATCGTCGAAATCCCGAGTCGATGCGCGAGCGGCGCAAAGATTTCAAGCGTTTCTTCTGCTTTTTGGACTTGTTTCTCTTTGACCATATGTTGAAGCGTCCGCATGTTGTGCAGGCGGTCGGCTAACTTGATCAAAATCACGCGGATGTCTTCTGCCATCGCAATAAACATCTTCCGGTGATTTTCTGCCAATTCTTCTCGTTTGGACTTGTATTTGATCTTCCCGAGTTTCGTCACGCCATCGACCAGCATCGCGACATCTGCTCCGAATCGTTCCGTGAGTTCTTCCAGCGTAATGTCAGTGTCTTCGACGACATCATGAAGAAGAGCGGCAACAATCGTCGTCGCGTCGAGTCCGATATCTACCAGTATCCCAGCCACTTGAACCGGGTGAATGATATAAGGTTCACCCGATCGACGAAATTGTCCTTCATGCTCGTCTTTTGCGAATTGATAGGCACGTTCGATATCTTTGACTTCTGCCTCTGTCATGTACTCCGCACATCGAGCGAGAAGGTCTTCTACATTTACGATTTGTTTATTTGTCATCCCTTATCCTCACCCAGTCCCCGGGATTGATTACGCTGAATCCCTAATATATATCCTCTATTATCGTGAAATTTTGATAATATGTCAAAATAAAAAGAAATACCCCCCCGACCACTGCCGAGAAGGTATTGCTTATTCATTAATCTGCGTAACGAATCAAGGATAAAATATCGTATCCTTCTAATTTTTCACGTCCGCCTAAACCGTCAAGTTCAATCAGGAATCCGATTCCGGCAACCGTTCCACCGAGTTGCTCAATCATTTTGATTGTCGCTTCGATCGTGCCGCCTGTTGCCAGTAGGTCATCGAGAATGACGACGCGTTGTCCTGGTTGGATTGCATCGTGGTGCATCGTCAAGACATCTTTCCCGTACTCAAGACCATACTCGACACGGACTGTCTCACGCGGTAATTTTCCTTCTTTACGAACTGGAACAAATCCGATTTCCATCGCGTATGCTGCTGGGCATCCGACAACGAATCCGCGTGCTTCCGGTCCGGCGATGACGTCCGCGCCTTGCTTACGGGCATAGTCGATCAATGCATCGACTGACTGCTTATAAGCAGGACCGTTCTGCATCAGGGATGTGATATCTTTGAAACTGATTCCTTCTTTCGGCCAGTTTTCGACCTCTTTTATATGCTGTTTGAACTCCATGTCATTTCCTCCTGCTTCGCCGCTTCTACCAAAGTATCAAAACGCTCTTTCAACTGAGCGAGTGACGAATAAATGTATTGTTGCTCAAGACGTTGACGTTCCTCATGACGCTTGTACGTCGTTGCTTCCGTCAAGTCCCGTTTTTCAGCATTCGGGTTTACACCCGGCAGCCCGTCCTCCATTGTAACAAGAAAATCAAGTTCCGAAAACACTGAATGCATAAAGTTAATCGAACGTTTCGACCATTTTCGCGATTTCGACAAACGAACAAGCCCGATTCGGAGCTCGTCACGGGGACATTTCGCAAAGTAATTGAAATAATGTTTAAACTCTTCCCGTGACGGAATCGTCTCGAAATAGTACCCTTCATCCTTAAACGCACAGTAAATCCGTTCGGCATCTTTTAAATACGGCAAGAAAGCTGCTTCTTCTTCGGGCAAATCCAAAAAGACAACATTTGCCTTCGCCTCTCCGTTCAGCGGACGCTCGGCATATTTGGATTGTGTTTCTTCCGAAAATGCAACAAATGTCGTCGTGTCGTGCGGAAGTTCAAATAAATCCGTTAATGGTTTTTTCCCACCGCGGTAATCGAACAATTGATAATCCACGACGGCCAGATCCTGAATCATCAGTTGCGGTTTACGGAAACCGTTCCATTCGTTGATGTTCAGACTCCCCATCAATGAAACTTCAGCGAGCGATGATACTTCGTCAACGGCATCTCCAAACCCGAATCCGATACCATCGAGTTCCGTTTTCCCGTCCGTCACAAGAACCTTCAAGTGCGTTAAATCACGCCCGATTCGTTTCAAGTCCCGAATGTTGGCGCCTTCGACGACGACACGCGGCGACGGATTTCCCATACCAAACGGAGACAACCGTCCCATTTCTTCAATCAAGCCAATCGAGACATCCGAGACACGTAAACGTAAATCAATCTCCGTCGTGGCGATAAACGCTTCGTCCGGCAGACTTGCCGCTTGGGCATTCAACCGTTCTCGTAACACCGGGACGTTTTCTGATGACAATGTCATCCCGGCAGCCGCCGGATGTCCTCCGAAGTGCGGTAAGATGTCAGCCGTCTGATTCAACTCGGCAAAGAGGTCAAAGGCTGCAATCGAACGTCCTGATCCTTTAGCCGTCCCTTTTTCTGCATCGTGACACAACAGAATGACCGGACGATGGTACTTTTCAACGAGCCGGGATGCGACGATTCCGACGACACCGGGATTCCATTGATCGGAATCAACGACTAAAACACGATCGGATAGATAATGTTGCTCCACGAGTGCCGTCGCTTCTTCGGCAATTTTTTTGACGATATCCTGCCGTTGTTTGTTTTGCTGATCGAGTTGCTCGGCGAGCGGTTCCGCTTCTTCCATCGTTTCCGCAAGCAGCATCTCAAGCGCTGGCATCGCCGAGTCAAGACGTCCGGCCGCATTGATCCGGGGTCCAAAGGCAAATCCGACCGATTCTTCCGTCAATTCGTCTTCGACGAGACTGCAGACTTTCCGTAACGCCAGGATGCCAGGCCGTTCACTGGCATTCAATGCTTCAATTCCTTTTGCTGCAAGCAAACGGTTTTCGCCGATAAGCGGGACTAAATCGGCAATCGTTCCGAGTACAGCCAAATCAAGCAATTCTTCCGGTACACGCCCAAGCAGCGCGTGAGCGACCTTAAAGGCTACACCGGCTCCGGCGAGCTTCGAATACGGATAGTTGGAATCGACACCCGGATGAATCATAGCAAAAGCGTCCGGCAGGACATCTTTTGCTTCATGGTGATCGGTAATGATTAAATCGACGCCGAGTTCTTTTAAAACAGCCGCTTCCTCGATGCCGGAAATCCCGCAGTCGACCGTGATGACGAGACCGAATCCTTCTTCTGCTGCCCAGCGGAACGCCGCCTCGTTCGGTCCATAACCTTCCGTAAAACGATTCGGGATATAACATTCCGCCATCGCACCGACTTCAATCAACGCATGCCATAAAATCGCAGCGGAACTGACACCGTCAACATCGTAATCGCCGTAAATCAAAATCATTTCACCTTCATCTGCCGCCTGCTGAATTCGGGTGATCACTTTGGTCATATCCTGGAACAAAAAAGGATCATGAAATGCCGTTTGATCCGTTTCCAAAAATGCCTTGGCTTGATCGGCGGTATCAAATCCCCGCTGAACAAGCAAGTGCGCAACTTGCCGGGATACGTTCACCTGGTCGGCTAACTCGTCTATTTTAAGCGAATCGACGTCTTTGTCGATCCATGTTTTCTTTGAATGATACATCCAATCCCTCCAATCAACTCCATCATTATAGAACAAAACCCGCGTTAGCGATAGCTAACACGGGTCAGGTTATGAGGCTTGTTTAGATGATTTGAGCGTCCGGCCTTTCATGACGAGCCACAATTGGGCTGCGATGAAAATTGAAGAATACATCCCCATGATCAGACCCACCAATAAGGCAAGGCTGAATCCACGAATCGCTTCACTGCCGAAGATATAGAGCGCCGCTGCCGTCATGATGACTGTGACGACAGTATTGATTGAACGAATGATTGTCTGTTGAATCGATTCGTTGACAATATGCGACAATTCGCTGAACGTCACTTGTCGGCCGCCTTTTTCAGCATGGGCAAGATTTTCCCGAACCCTGTCGAACGTAACAATCGTATCATTGACCGAATACCCGATGATGGTCAAGATCGCTGCGATGAAGTACAGATTGACTTCAATCTGGAACAGCGAGAAGAAGGCGATGATCATCAAGGCGTCATGGAGCAACGCAAGAACAGTCGCAATCCCGTATAACGGTTGGAAACGGAACGAGACGTAGATGACGATCCCAAGCGACGCCAGTAAAACGGCATAAATTGCATTACGGGCAATCTCCTGACCGACCTGGGCAGATACAGTCGAAATGCTTGGTTCTTTCTTGTATTTCGCTTCAATCGCTTGTTTCATTTTCGAGATTTGTTGCTGATCGAATTCTCCGACGAACGTCACGTTCGCGAGCTTGCCGTCTTGCGCAAATTGAACACCGTTAATTTCCGCTGCGTCAATTCCGGCATCTTCGATAACGGAACGAACCTCTGATTCCTTAATCGTGTTCGTTGAAGAAATTTCAACCCGTGTTCCTTCTGTAAAGTCAATTCCGAGGTTCAGGCCGCGGAGTGTGAGCAACAAAACAGAAATGACGACAAGGGCAATCGTGATGATAAAGTAAATGTTCCGGTGTTTTACATAATCAAATTTCGTAGGATTAAAGTTCACGAATTTCACTCTCCTTTACGCCAAACCAGGTTTTCTTCTTATCAAACCATCGGCTGCTGACGAGAAGTTGCATCAGGTAACGTGAGATGAAAACATTCGTGACGAACGTGACGGCAATTGAGACCATCAGCATGATCGCGAATCCTTTGACGGTACTCGTTCCGAAGTAATACAACACGCCTGCAGAAATCAACGTCGTCAAGTTGGCATCAAGAATCGTACCAAATGAGCGGCGGTTACCGGCTTTGAAAGCAGACAAGACAGATTTCCCGCTTCGGAGTTCATCTTTGATCCGTTCTGCCGTGATGATGTTGGCATCTACCGCCATCCCGACTCCAAGGACAAGGGCCGCGATTCCCGGTAAGGTCAGGACGGCGTTAATTCCGTTAAAGAAGATCATGACGAGATAGATGTAGAACAACAAGGTAATGATCGATACGAAACCGGATACCCGGTAAAACAGCAACATGAACAAGAAGACGGCTGCGACACCGATCATCGACGCAAACAAAGTCTGGTCGAGGGCATCTTGACCAAATGCGGCCGAGACAGACGTCGAGTAGATTTCATCCAGCTTAACCGGTAGTGCTCCGGCGTTTAAGATGGAGGATAGTTGCTTCCCGTATTCTGCTGTAATGTCACCACCGGAGATGATGGCTTTATCCGAGTTGATCGGCTGTTGGACCGATGCATCGGAGACAATTTTAGAGTTTTCTTTTTGAATCTCTTTTTCGTACGTATCGCCTTTCTCATAGTCGAGCCAAATGACAAGACGATTGGCGGGCGGTTGCATTTTTGATACTTGTTGTGTCACTTCATAAAATTTTTCTTTCGACTTCATTGTCAGTTCGACGAGCGGTGCATTTGTTTGCGGATCGTATCCGACTTTTGCGCCTTTAGCCTTTAAGTCTGAACCATCAAGTAACACTTTGTCGTTGATGTCCCGGAATGACAATTCGGCTGTCGAGGATAGAATCTGACGGGCTTCACTCTGATTTTTGACACCGGCTAGTTGAACACGAATCCGGTTGTCTCCTTCAATCCGGATATCCGGCTCTGAGACACCCAGTACGTTGACCCGATTTTCGATTGCCGTCAGTGTCGCGCTCATCGCATTGGCATCGATGACGTCGCCTTTTTTCAACGGTTGTACTTCATACAACACTTCAAATCCGCCTTTTAAATCAAGACCGAGTTTTGTGTCTTTTAAGAGCCAATTCGATGTCGTGCCAATCAAAACGAGCAGCGCGGCAACGATGATGAAGAACGTGACCAGTTTTCCCTTCTTAATCATGCTACATTGTCCTTTCTCTCAATCCCAGTATATTTTCAGACAACTTTCTTATCCTATCCTAGCTTACATAAGAATTAGTAATCTTAGCAATCGTTTTTCTCATATAAAAACAGAAAAGACGCTTCCGAATTCGGAAAGCGTCTTTTTCTAGCCTTATTCGACGATTTCGTCGTCCATGACAGTCGTAGTTTTTTTCGTAACTTCTGCGACCGCACTACGGTTGAACGTCAATTGAGCGTTACCCGATTTCAATGTGACTGTCGTCTCATCTACTTTTTGTACGACCCCATGAAGGCCACCGATCGTTACGATCGAGTCACCGCGTGATAACTGGGTTTGCATCTCACGCACTTGCTTCTGGCGTTTGTTCTGTGGACGAATCAACAAGAAATAAAACACCACGAAGATCAAGATCATCGGGAGGAATGTCAATAATTGTTGCATCTGAGTCAGCTCCTTTTCATTCAAATCACGTTCATTATACCGTAAAAAGAATAGAATTGTCAGACCATTTATCAGAAATTCTTCGCGTTCGGTAAATTATAACCGTATTCTTCGAAGAATTCGTCTTTGAAATCAAGCAGACGATCTTCGCGAATCGCTTGACGGACGCCTTCCATCAACTTGACGAGGAAGTGAAGATTATGTGTCGAACAAAGGTGAAGACCAAATGTTTCCTGTGCCCGGATTAAGTGATGGATATAAGCACGCGAGTAATTCTTACAGGCGTAGCAATCACACTTTTCGTCGAGCGGACGGAAATCACGCGCGTATTTGGCATTCCGGACGACGAGACGTCCGCTTGATGTCATCAACGTACCATTGCGGGCAATCCGGGTCGGCAAGACACAGTCAAACATGTCAATCCCGCGGATGGCTCCTTCGATCAAGGCATCCGGCGAACCGACGCCCATCAAATAACGCGGCTTGTCTTCCGGCATGAGTGGTGTCGTGAAATCAAGGGCACGATACATGACGTCTTTCGGCTCTCCGACCGACAGACCGCCGACTGCATAACCCGGGAAATCAAGCGATGCGAGATCGCGTGCGCTTTGGCGGCGCAAATCTTCATACTCTCCGCCTTGAATAATCCCGAACAAGGCTTGATCCTGCGGCCGTTCATGAGCTTCAAGGCAACGTTCCGCCCAGCGGCTTGTCCGCTCGACTGAAGCTTTCATGTATTCGTGAGAAGCCGGGAATGGCGGACATTCATCAAAGGCCATCATGATATCCGAACCAAGGGCATTCTGGATTTCCATCGCTTTTTCCGGTGACAGGAATAGTTTGTCTCCGTTCAAGTGGTTGCGGAAGTTGACACCCTCTTCCGTGATGTTGCGCAAATCAGCGAGTGAAAAGACTTGGAATCCGCCCGAATCGGTTAAAATCGCACCGTCCCAGTTCATGAATTTATGGAGACCGCCGGCTTCCTTGATGACATCATGTCCCGGACGGACCCACAAATGATACGTATTTGACAAAATGATGTTCGCGTTCATGTTTTTGATCTGTTCCGGCGCCATTGTCTTGACCGTCGCTTGTGTCCCGACCGGCATGAAAACAGGAGTCTCGAAGCTGCCGTGCGGCGTATGGACGATTCCTAACCGCGCACCAGATTGTTTACAAGTCTTGATATGTTCGTACGTTACTGCATGTTTTGTCATCGGTTTAATTCCTCTCTCGTTAAGAACATTGCGTCTCCGAAACTAAAGAATCGGTAGTTTTGCGCAACAGCTTCTTCATAGGCATGTAATATGTGTTCGCGGGTCGATAAAGCGGATACGAGCATGATCAACGTCGACTTCGGCAAGTGGAAGTTCGTAATCAATCCGTCGATTCCTTTAATTTCCTGACCAGGATAGATGAAAATATCCGTCCAACCGGAAGCTTCAACAAAATCCCCATGATCGCGGATGACGGTCTCAAGCGTTCGTGTCGAAGTCGTTCCGACAGCAATGATCCGTCCGCCGTTTTTGCGGGTCTCGCGTAAAATCTTTGCGGAAGACTCCGGTAACTCGTAGTATTCACTATGCATTTTGTGGCTGTCGACGTCATCAACAGAGACCGGACGGAATGTCCCGAGTCCGACGTGCAACGTCAACGGCGCAAGCTGAACCCCTTTATCCGTCAGGGCCTGCAACAGTTCCGGCGTAAAGTGAAGACCGGCTGTCGGAGCTGCCGCACTTCCCCGTTCCCGGGCGTAAACGGTCTGGTAACGATCCTGATCTTCAAGCTGCTCGTGGATATAAGGCGGCAACGGCATCGTCCCGAGTTGATCGAGTACTTCATAAAAAATCCCTGTATACGAGAACTTCAGGATCCGTCCGCCGTCGTCGAGTGCTTCGACACATTCCGCGCGGAGCAATCCGTCACCAAAGGACAGGACGGTTCCCGGTTTGACGCGTTTCGCCGGTTTCGCGAGTGTCTCCCAGACGTCATCGCTTGTCTGTTTGAGTAACAACAGTTCGATTTTGCCGCCGGTCTCTTCCTTGACACCAAATAGGCGTGCCGGCAAGACCTTTGTATCATTGATGACAAGAGTATCCCCCGCATTAAAATACGAGACGATATCATGAAATTTTTCATGCCGAAGGGCGCCGGTTTCCCGGTTGACGACCATCAGCTTCGAACTTGTCCGATCGAGCAAAGGCACTTGCGCAATCTGCTCTTCCGGTAAATGAAAATCAAATAAATTTACATCCATCTTTAGTTTCCTTCTTTCAATCCTAAATGTCGCCGCGCAAACGGCGTCAAAACACGACCTCGTGGTGTACGTTGTAAAAATCCTTGCTGCAGCAAGTATGGTTCATAGACATCTTCAATCGTCTGGGCATCTTCACCGATCGTCGCAGCAATCGTTTCAAGGCCGACCGGTCCGCCGGCAAAACGTTCGGCAAGCGAACGTAACAGACGGTGATCGACGTCATCCAGCCCGAGTGCATCCACATGCAGACGATCAAGGGCGCCCGTCGCAAGTGTCGCATCGATTGCCGTTTGGTGTGCGACTTGTGCAAAATCACGGACACGCCGCAACAGACGGTTGGCGACACGGGGTGTTCCCCGGGAACGGAGCGCAATCGCTTCCGCTGCCATCCGGTCCGCTTCAAAACCAAACAAGCGGGACGTCCGTGTAACAATCGCCGACAATTCCGGCATCGTATAGTACTCGAGTTTCAGCGTCACTCCAAACCGGTCACGAAGCGGAGCCGATAACATACCGGCCCGCGTCGTTGCTCCGACGAGGGTAAACGGCGGTAAATCAATCCGCACACTGCGGGCGAGTTCGCCTTGACCGATGACGATATCGAGGCAATAGTCTTCCATCGCCGGATAAAGAATTTCCTCAATCGACCGGCTTAACCGGTGAATCTCATCGATGAACAAGACATCTCCCGGTTCGAGCGAAGATAAAATAGCAGCCAAATCGCCCGGACGTTCAATCGCCGGTCCGGCTGTCGTCTTGATACCGACCCCCATCTCATTGGCAATGATTGTCGCAAGCGTCGTCTTACCAAGACCGGGAGGACCGTATAAAAGTACGTGGTCCAGTGTTTCCTGACGGATTTTTGCCGCTTGGATAAAGACACTTAAGTTGCCTTTTGCCTTCTCTTGACCAATATATTGATCAAGTGTCTGAGGACGCAAACTCCACTCTTCCTGATCTTCCGCATGTGCGGATTCTGACAAAATCCGTTCTTCCACGTTCTCACCTCACATTCAATAACAACTGCAACGCCCGCTTCACATATTGATCCGTCGACAACACTTCACCTTGAAGTGCTTTTTTGACTTTTTCGACTTCCCGTTCACTGTATCCGAGTGCCGTCAACGCTTCACATGCTTCATTTAATTCCGCATTTCCTTGGGCAAATAATCCTTCGCTCGGAATATAATCCGGTGCGAGCTCTGCCAACTTCCCTTTTAAATCAAGGGTCATCTGCTTCGCAGTCTTTTTGCCGACACCGGGGAACTTGATCAAATAACTTTCCTTTTCCTGCTCAATCGCTTCAACAAGCGCATCGACGTCTCCGGACGCCACAATGGCGAGTGATCCTTTAGGACCGATTCCCGTTACGCCAAGCAATTTTGTGAACAGCGCCCGTTCCCGTCTTGAACGGAATCCGAACAAAACTTCCTGGTCTTCTCTGACATAATGATACGTATATACGATAACCTGTTCGTCTCCGGTCCGATAAAAAAACGGGTTCGGTGCTACGATTTTGTAGCCAATCCCCCCGAACTCGATCGTCACGAATTCCGCACAGACATAAGCGACTTCGCCGCGTACGAATTCTATCACTTTAGAACGCTCCCATCCATTAACAAACTCTCGTGTTATTGTAGCATATAACGAGGAGGCTCTTCAAAACGTAATTCTTTAAACGGAAGACGGTCACGATGGAAATTCATCTCTTCTAAACTACTAAAAAAACGAACCAGAAAAACGGAATGCGACATTCCTTTCTCTGGTTCGTAGTGCGTAAATGGTTCAGATTGACTTTTCTTTTCGGACGATCAAGAACGTTCAAGCATCCGTTCGAGTGCAAGTACCGCATATCGCGTCGTTTCCGGATCAACGGTAATGATATTGACCGGCTGACCGGCTTCGATTTGTTCGAGCGACCAGGCGAGGTGTCGTAAATCAATCCGGTTCATCGTCAGACAGGGACACATGAAGGGATTCAAGGAGACGATATCGAGTTGCGGATAATCGTTCGCCAGTCGTTGGACTAAGTTCATCTCTGTACCGATCGCCCATTTCGTCCCCGGTTCCGCCCGTTTGATTTGATCGATGATATAGGCTGTCGAACCGTTCAGGTCCGACGCTGCCACGACCTCAAAGGAACACTCCGGATGAACAAGAATTTTCCGCTCGGGGTCCGCTTGACGGAACTGTTCAATTTGTCCGACCGTAAACTTCTCATGGACGGAACAATGTCCTTTCCACAGGACGACCCGGATGTCCTCATCCGCTCCGTCGAATATCAGCCGATCCGCAATCGGATCCCAGACTGCCATCTGTTCCAGGGGAATCCCCAAAGCATGTGCCGTATTTCGCCCGAGATGTTGGTCAGGCAGGAAAAAAAGAATCTCGCGTTCCCCGAGTGCCCATTCGACCATCGGAACGGCATTCGAGGACGTGACCGTCGCTCCACCGTGCCGTCCGACAAACGCTTTGATTTCAGCCGTTGAATTGACATAGGTCAGCGGGAGAATCGATCGGCCCAACCGGTTCGTCAATATCTCATATGCCCGTTCCGTCTGAAATCCATTTGCCATATCAGCCATTGAACAACCGGCCCGCATGTCCGGTAAGACGACTGTATGTGTTTGATCCGTCAGCATATCTGCCGTCTCTGCCATGAAATGAACGCCGCAAAAAACAGTATATTCTGCGTCTGTCATCTGTTTCGCCAGTTGGGCGAGCTGGAGTGAATCTCCGGTCGCATCGGCGAACTGAACGACCTCATCTTTCTGATAATGATGTGCCGGTAAAAATAACCGTGAGCCCATCCGTTCTTTGATACCTTTAATGATTGTCACTAATTGTGCATCCGTTTTTTCTGAGTACGTTTTTGGAATCCCCTGCTCTGTAAATAAATCAAGACTCATCTTTTTTTTCCTCCCGCAATTTTCATACTGATGTCTAACGCCGGTGCCGAATGGGTCAATGCTCCGAGTGAGATGTAATCTGCCCCGCACTCACTATAGGCTGGCAACGTATCCAGCGTGATCCCGCCGGACAATTCAACGGTGATTGATTTCGGAATCCATGACCGGAACCGCTTAATTTCTTCCGGTGTCCGGTTGTCGAGCATGATAATGTCGACCCCTGCTGCAACTGCTTCCTTGACCTCTTCACCGGTCTCGACTTCGACTTCAATCGGTGTCGTATGACCGACTTGCGCCTTCGCCCGACGGACAGCTGCTGTAATCGAACCGGCGACGGTGATGTGATTATCTTTGATCATGACGGCGTCATCGAGTCGACCGCGGTGATTAAATCCGCCTCCGACTCGAACCGCATGTTTCTCAAGCATCCGGAGTCCCGGTGTTGTTTTACGGGTATCCGCAATCCGGACGTTCCCGGCGACCAGACGGACAGCCTGATGCGTCAATGTCGCGATTCCGGACGTCCGCTGAATCAGATTCAATGCGACCCGCTCTCCCGTTAAAATCGCTTGTAACCGCCCGGTCCACTTCGCAACGACTTCTCCCCGGACTATCGGTTCTCCGTCCCGGACAAGTGTTTCGTGTTCGACTCCGAGCAGTCGGGCTAGTTCGACCAATACCGCTTCGCCGCAAAAAATACCGTCCTCTTTCGCCATGAAGTGACCGGTTCCTATTTCATCGCCGGTCAAACACACCTCACTCGTCACATCCTGATGCCCGATGTCCTCCACCAAAAAATCCTCAAGCTGTCGTCGTAGATACCATCTGTTCATGTTGTCGGTCTCCTTTTAATCGTTGAATTGCACCTTCAAGCAACAGCTTTGCCGTCATCAGATGCAGGCGCCTCAGTTCAGCGTCCCGTCCTGTTGCCCGTTCCTCCGGTTGGTTTTTGAAGGTTTCCAAGGTTTGTTTAAGTACGGTTTCATCAAGATGGACGGCCAGCGCTTCTGTCCATGATGGGTCAAGTGCCACCTTCTCTTCATCTTCTTTGAACTGATTTTCAGGCAATGGCAGACGGGGCGGCAACTGGAGTCGTAACGCCAGTTCCTTGCCCATCACAAAACATTCGAGAAGTGAGTTCGAGGCTAATCGATTTTTTCCGTGCAATCCTGTTGAAGCGACCTCTCCGACTGCATACAGTCCCGGAACAGTTGTCCGTCCGAGACGATCCGTTTTAATCCCGCCCATTAAAAAGTGCACACCGGTCGTCACTTCGACGATATCAGGTGATATGTTCAATATTTCACATTTTTCAACAAATGTTGGAAAGTGTGTTTGCAGATGTTCGACAGGCGTCGTATTGAGATAGACCGCTTCCTGTTCTCGTACCGTCGTGATTCTCATCGCCACTTCATCCCGGGCCGCCAAGTCGCCTTGCGGATGATCCGACATCACGCGCCGGCCGTCTGCCGTCATCAAAAAGGCACCGGCGCCACGTAAAGCTTCCGTAATCAAACCGTGACTGACGCCGTCATGCAACAAAACGGTCGGATGATGTTGGATATAACCTAAATCCGATAGACTGGCGCCAACTTGAGCAGCCAAAGCTAAACCGTCACCGGTCAAGCTCGGTTCATTCGTCGAGGCTGCAAACAGTCCGCCGATGCCTCCTGTCGCCAGGATGACAGACCGAGCTGAAAAGACAATCGGTGTTTCACCTTGATATCCTCGTGCTCCGACAACCTGTCGGTGATCAGTCAACAATTCCGTGATGACCGTGTTTTCCCTGACAGGATGCTTGAGCTGTCGAAACAGTTGCGTCATGATTCGTTCTCCTGTTTGATCTCCGCCACTGTGAAAAATCCGCGGTAACGAGTGCGCCCCTTCCTGACCTAGAGCGTATGCTCCTGTCACCTGACGATCAAACGTAACACCAAATGCTTCGAGTTCCGGAATCACCTGCTTTCCGGTTGCGGTGATAAAAGAAATCATCGTTTCATCGGTCCGTCCTTTTGCCGCCTGCTTCGTATCCGCTTGATGACTGACATGGTCGGCTTCGAGATACGCTGACGCAATTCCGCCTTGTGCCCGCATCGAATTTGTTTCTGTCCTTGTTCCTTTTGAGACGAGAATGACATTCAGATCAGCCGGAAGATGCAGGGCAACCGATACGGCAGCTAGTCCTGTCCCGATGATTAGAACATCCACTTCTTCTGTTTTATGTAAAGACATATGAAAAACACCTCTATACAATTATATTTACTATTGACTTGACAATAAGTTTGGCATATTTTTAGCTGAGTGACAAGATGAAAGGATACGATAATTGATGATTTATTTAGATCACGCGGCAACGACACCTATGCACCCGGATGCCATCGAACAGTATCGGGACACGGCAGAACGGTTCTACGGCAACAGTTCTTCGCTCCATGACACGGGAGAAGACGCCCTTCAACTGCTGGAACAGGCACGGAATAAATTAATGCAATGGCTCGGTGTAACGGAAGGAACGATTATATTTACGGGCAGCGGTTCTGAAGCTAATTACATCGCTTTAAGCCATCTTCTCCGCCAAACCAATAAGACAACTGTCTTGACACTTAAATCGGAACACGATTCCGTTTTACTTCCTTTGCAACGGTGGGCAGTCCATTGGCAGGCACTCGATTTAAAGACGACCGGTGAATTCGACTGGGACTTATTCGAACAAGCGTGTACGGAAGAGGTCGGTGTCGTCTCTATCCAGCAGGTAAACTCAGAAACAGGATTCATCTTTCCGATTGCCGCGATTGCCGCCTTTTGCCGAAAAAAAGGTATTCTGTTCCACTGTGACGGGATTCAAGGCTTTTTGAAGAACCCGGTTGATTTGACCGACGTCGAAGCTTATACGATCAGCAGTCATAAAGTGTATGGACCGAAAGGACTCGGTGCCGTCTATTTGCGTCATCCCCTGTTCAGTCCCTATTATGAGGCGCACCACGAATTCGGAATCCGGCCGGGAACCGTCGATGTCCCGGGAATTGCTGCTTTCATGATGGCATGTCACCGTTATCTTCAGGAAAATCAACAGATCCAGGCATCGAGCAAAAGATTTCGTGGTATGCTAAAAAAAAGACTTCCAGCTGCTTATTATCAAATCATTGAGTCCCCTCAGCAACTTCATTCGATTTGTGCCATTCATACGAAACAACGGGATGGTCAATTCGTCCTCCTCGCCCTGAACCGTGCCGGAATTGCCGTCTCGGCGGGAAGCGCTTGTCGTGCAGGTGAAAATGGCCCCAACTCGACTTTACGGGCGATTGGTTTTGATGAGTCGGCGGCTCATGGATTGATTCGACTCAGTTTCGGTCGGATGACAACAGCCGAGGAAGTAGAGCGATGTATCGATGTTCTATGTTCTCTGGAGGAATCAGATTAATTGGAAAGGCAGGAATAATCATGGGAAGAAGACAGTCCGGAGAAGAACGCCGGCAAGAGTTGTTAGAAATCATTCAACAAAGCGAACAACCCGTCACAGGAACGAAGTTGGCGAAGCAGGCAGGTGTCAGCCGCCAGGTCATCGTGCAGGATTTATCATTGCTAAAAGCAAAAGGACATCCTGTCGTTGCGACTGCCCGGGGATATCTATTAAATCATCCGGAGCTTGACGAATCCCGCCATATGAGAAAAGTCGTCTGCCGGCACGCTAGTGATCAATTAAAAGCAGAGTGTGACGCCGTCGTCGATGAAGGTGTCATCATCCGTGATGTCATCGTCGAACATCCCGTCTACGGCTTTTTAACAGGAGAATTGATGCTGAAAAGCCGCCGCGATGTCCGGGCGTTGATCGAACAACTGGAAGAAACGCAGGCGACCCCTTTATCCACTTTGACGGATGGTGTCCACATTCATACGCTGGAAGCGGATAACGAAGAAGCGTTAAATGCCGCAATCGATGCGCTCGACCGTTTGGGTATTCTTGTTTCAGAACTCGATGTTTAATCACGAGGATGCCTTTTAAATACATCCTTTCATAACAAAAAGGTCCATTCCTAATCGGAACGGGCCTTTTGTTATGCAGATCAGACGTTTAAATCGTCCGTTCCTTCTGATGGTTCATGTTGTGAGAATACGGCTGAAACGGTCCGGACCCGCCGGTTTTCGACGTGCAGGACAGTCAAGGTCAACGGTCCATACACCATCTGAGTCCCTACTTCCGGAATATGACCGACATCTTCCATAATCCAGCCTCCAAGCGACTGTGCTTCCGTTTCCGGCATCGCCAAGTCAAATTGATGACAAAAATCTTCGATGTCGTATTCCGCCAGACATTCATACCGGTTCGGGCTCACCTGTTTCGTGTACTCGAGTGATTCATCATGTTCATCCCAGATTTCTCCGACCAGTTCCTCGAGAATATCCTCCAGTGTAATCAAACCGGCTGTTCCTCCGAATTCATCCAGTACAACAGCCATATGTGACTGTTTGACTTTTAATTCCGGTAGCAAATCAATGATGTGGGTTTGCGGAACGACAAACGAAACCGGACGAATCAATTCGCGAATTTCGACACGTCCGTGCTTGACGAATTCCCGTAAAAAGTCACGTTCTGATAAAACTCCGATGATGTGATCAATCGAATCCTTATAGACCGGCAAACGCGAGAATCCGCCTTTTTGCACTTCACGTAAAATTTCATCAAAACCGGCATCAATGTCGATTGCCTGAATATTCGTTCGCGGTGTCAGTGCTTCTTCGACCGTGACATTCTTAAAGTCAACCGCCCGATGCACGATTTCTGCTCCCGCTTCGTCCATGACACCTTCTTCTTCACTGATATCGACTAAAGCCCGTAATTCCTGTTCGGTGACAAGCGGTCCTTTCGGATCGGCCCCAATCAGCAACAACGCAACCTGTCGTAACTTCAGAAACAGGAAAATCGCCGGTTTAAAGAGACTCAGACAGACATGCAGCGGACCACTGATCCAAAACACATACGTTTCCGCATGTTCCCGAGCATAGGATTTAGGAATGAGCTCCCCAAATAACAAGATGAACAGAAACGTCAGAAAAACAATACTGATTTGTACCAATAGATCCGTCGATACCGTCATCGCCAACCAGCCGCCAATCATCGCGACACCGAGGTTAGACAAGGTATTTCCGATTAAGATGGCGGTCAGTGTCTCCTCATACCGTTGCAACAGACGAAGAGCTTGAGTCGCACGACGGCTCCCCTCCTCCGACTGATGCAAAATCCGTAACCGGTTTGCACTCGACAAGGCGGTTTCAGACGAGGAGAAAAAGGCCGAGATGACAAGCAGGACGAAAAACCAGATGAACTGAATCGCGGGAAGTGGGTCCACGATGCTCTCACACTCCATTTCTCAAATGAACTTGTTGTATTTTAGAACGAAGACTCGATGAATTCGAATTCGAAGTCGCGGATTCGAACGACGTCGCCGTCAATCGCACCCATCTTACGAAGTTCTTCATCGACACCCATTTGACGCAACGTCCGGGCAAAGCGTTTGATGGATTCTTCACGCATGAAGTTTGTCATCGTAAACAGCTTCTCGATCCGTGGTCCTTTGATGACGAAGCAATCATCTTCATCTTTCGAAACCGTAAATCCGGCTTCCGGTGCTTCATATCCGTAAACGACACGCGGTGTCGCTGTTTTTTCTTCGAGTTCTTCGAGACCGAATTCCGGCGTCGCATCAACAAGGTCGGCGATACGGAACAAGAGATCGCGTAATCCTTGGCGTGTTGCAGCTGAGATGGCAAACACTTCAAGATCCGGGAACGCTTCTTTGAATGCTTCGAGATTCGCTTCCGCATCCGGCATATCCATTTTATTTGCGACAACGACTTGTGGTCGTTCTGTCAGACGAAGGTTGTAGTCCGCAAGCTCCTTGTTGATGATATTGTAATCGTCAATCGGATCGCGTCCTTCCATACCACTCATATCGATGACGTGCACGATGACTTTCGTCCGCTCGACGTGACGGAGGAACTGGTGACCAAGACCTACACCTTCGCTTGCCCCTTCAATCAGACCCGGTAAATCGGCCATGACGAAACTGCGGCTGTCTTCCGTTTCAACGACACCAATGTTCGGCGTAATCGTCGTGAAGTGATACGCCCCGATTTTCGGACGTGCTGCTGATACGATCGACAGCATCGTTGATTTCCCGACACTCGGGAAGCCGACAAGTCCGACATCTGCGAGCATTTTCAATTCGAGTTTCAAGTATTTCTCTTCACCGGGTTCACCATTCTCTGCATGTTCCGGAGCCGGGTTCGCTGGTGTTGCGAAACGTGAGTTTCCACGCCCGCCGCGTCCGCCTTTAGCCACGATGGCTTGTTGTCCATGGTGGACAAGGTCAGCGATGACTGCATCCGTATCATCGTCATACACGACTGTGCCTGGCGGGACTTTAACGACCAGGTGCTCGGCTTTACGTCCGTGCATCCCTTTCGACATCCCGTTTTCACCCTGAACGGCCTTAAAATGACGTTTGTAACGGAAATCCATCAACGTCCGAAGTCCTTCATCCACTTCGAGAACGACGTGAGCACCATGCCCACCGTCTCCTCCGGCTGGTCCGCCGTCTGGAACATATTTCTCGCGACGGAACGCTACCTGCCCGCGTCCTCCATCTCCTGCTTTTACATAAATATTTACCTGATCGACAAACATGTCAGATCCCTCCTATTACTTTTCTTCCTCGACAGGAAGACTTTCGATTTCAATCACACACTCATGTTCTGTCTGTGACTCGATCTCCATCGGCGTCACTAGATCTTTAAGGCGCGACATATCTAGTAGATCCCGATAGATCTCGATGGTCACGCCCTCATGGAAGGTCACGGATACTTCTCCATTCCCCACTTCTATCATGTCAAACGCAGCTTCAAGAATAGACGCCAAGCGTGAATCCTCGATCTGCTTTGGTATTTCGATTACATCATATTCGACAGTTAGGCCTGTCCAATCTGCTCGTTGCAGTGCGAGTGCCGTTTTCGGTAGTCCAATCAGGGAAAGTCGTCCTTCTCGCGACGCTTGTTCCCGATACATTGAACAAATCGATTCAACAGCCGCCTCGTCACCCATCGCGCTATATGAACGAACAAGTTGTAACCGATTCAACCATTCGTGACGAAGTGACTTCAAAAGATCCAGTACCTGTTCATCCTTCATCAGTCGTTCCCTCCTAAAAAAAACAGACCCTAACCCCTGAAAGTGGCTAGAGTCTGCTTCATCGATCACTTATGCTGGGTAAACGCTGACTTGTTTTTTGTCGCGTCCGAGACGTTCGAAACGAACGACACCAGTTGCAGTTGCGAAAAGTGTATCATCGCCACCACGTCCGACGTTCATACCTGGGTGAATCTTCGTACCGCGTTGGCGGTAGAGGATTGAACCAGCAGAAACAGTTTGACCGTCTGCACGTTTCGCCCCAAGGCGTTTCGATTGCGAGTCACGACCGTTCTTTGTCGAACCTACCCCTTTTTTCGATGCGAAGAACTGAAGATTAAGTTTCAACATGTGGAATCCACCTCCTATATTTGTTCAAGTTGGATAAACTCACCGTAACTGTCGGCGATGGTTCCGAGTTGGACCAACATCGCTTCCAGTAACAATTGGGTGCGTTCACTGACATCCGGTGCTAAGTCAGCATACGGTTCTACGTAAAAGTAGCCACCTTCTTGTTGTTCTGCCATTTCAAGGAGCAGGACCTGCCCGAGCAGTGATTCGATGGCATTATATGCCCCGAAGATCACACTTGATGTGCCGGCACAGACTAAATCTAAACCAGGCTCAGCGAACTCGGCATGTCCTGTCACTTCGATGGAACGGATCAAATCCGCTTCATCTCGTCGAATCTTGACACGTATCATGGCTTACGCTTCGATTTTCTCGATGCGGACCTTCGTGTAAGGTTGACGGTGACCTTGCTTACGACGGTAGTTCTTTTTAGCTTTCATTTTGAAGACTGTGATCTTTTTCGCGCGAGCGTGTTTGATGACCGTTGCTACGACCTTCGCACCTTCTACGAGTGGAGCGCCGACTTTAACATCGTCACCACCAAGGATCAAGACTTCGCCGAATTCTACTGTGCTGTCGACGTCTGCGTTTAATTTCTCAACGTAGATTTCTTGGCCAGCTTCGACTTTAACTTGTTTACCACCAGTTTTAATAATTGCGTACATTACGTGCACCTCCTCTTAGGAACTCAGACTCGCCATCACGGGCAGCGGATGCTTTAAAACCCGGTCTGTGCGGTTGTAGTCATTTGGGTGCTTTCCAAACGAACTAACGTTATTCAGAATACCAAACGATGCTGACTGTTGTCAATAACGTTCTCCTTTATTCTTATTGTCTTTTGACGAAATCGTCACAATCGGCTTTCGTGCCGGTAAACAGAATCCCCGGTTCGCCTTCTACCAGAAGCAATTCGAGAGGACTTTCGGCAAGAAGCAACGGACTGAGCAAAGCGAGCGGAGCACGCACGACCGCCGCCTCCGCATGAGTTGCCAGTTCCATCAGCCGCGGTTCGAGTTGCCGGTGGATGGCAATCCTAGACGGCTGACCGTGATCCCGGGACCGTTCGAATAAGGACTTTCCGTGCCGCTGACGCGTCAATTCACATAATCCCATCTTCGTAAAACCGTATACTTCAATCTGTTTTGACTCATGTGCGGCCCGTTCCTTCAACAGTTGCGTCACCCGTGTCTGCCCTTTACTGGAACCCCTTAAAAAATCGACGGCAATCATGCCGCTAATATTCCGCAAACGGAGTTGCCGCATGATTTCAACAGCAGCTGCTTCATTGATTTGATCAAATGTCCGCTTTTGTTCTTTGACGGAAACCGTTTTCCCGCTGTTGACATCAATCACGGTCATCGTCTCGACTTCTTCAATCAACAGGTAAGCACCACCATCAAGCCAAACGACCCGGTCCAGTGCCTTCTCAATCGCCCGGTCGACCTGTTCCATGACCGGCAGGCGCCCTTTGATGACCGGACGCTCGACTTGCAACCCCATCTGCTCGAGCCGCTCTTTCTCCGCTCTGGTCGTGACAAGCGCTTCGGCGACATGACTTAACCGTTTCGCTTCCTGAATGATCAACGGCTCATCCTGTTCCAACGTCGCCTGCTGTAGCATGTGTTGATGACGCGCACGCAATTGCTTTAATTCCGTCATCAACACTCCGACCTCGGCTTGTGCCGCTTCTGTCCGGTATAAAATCCCTTCTTCTTCCGCTACCGGAATCACTTTCGCCAGCTGCTGCTGGACGACGAGATCCAGTTTGCGGCTGAAGCGTACACGGCGTCCATACGGGAAATAGACGAGAAACCGTCCGCCGTAGGTGATGTTTTGTGTGACTTTATGCTGTTTCGGCGCAGCCCCTTCTTTCACCACCTGTACGAGTAAGGTTTGACCGACCTGAACGGCTTGGCCGATTGTCGGAACTTCCGGATAACGGCGTAACGTCTCGAGCGTCTCATTGATCGGTAAATAAAGCGGCGTCCCATCCGTCGCAATCAAAAATGCCGCTTCCAGTGTCGGATGCAACCGATCGACTTTGGCATGCAGCAACGTACCGACCCGAATCTCATCCCGCATCCGTTCATGGTACTCGACGACCCGTCCTCCTTCGACCAATGCCACCCGTTCCAGGGACGGAGTCTGTTCACTAATCCATTTCATCTTCATTCCTCCATGAAAAATAGACTAGAAGCATCAAAACCCTTCTAGTCTATTTTTCCCCATCTTATTTCATGCCAAGCATTTTTTTAAGTTTCACGAAAAATCCTTTTTGCGGCTGTTCCATGATGTCGAGCAACGGAACAGACTCTCCGAGAATCCGGCGGGTGATGTTCCGATAGCCAAGACCAGCCCGGTTATCCGGATTCATCGTCACAGGTACACCACGATGTGAAGCCGCGATGACTTCTTCATCATCGACGATCAGACCAAGCAGATCAATCGACAGAATACGCATGATTTCATCGATATCGAGCATATCTCCAGATGCCATCATATGCGAACGGACACGGTTGACGACGAGCTTCGGTACGATTTGACGTTCCGAGCGCTCAAGCATTCCGATGATCCGATCTGCATCCTGAACCGCTGCTTTTTCCGGTGTCGTGACGATGACTGCTTCATCTGCACCGGCAATCGCATTCATGAATCCTTGTTCGATTCCTGCCGGGCAGTCAATCAAAACAAAGTCATACTCGAGTTTCAACGAATCAATGATGCCTTTTACCTGTTCCGGTGTAACGGATGATTTATCCTTGGATTGGGCAGCAGGTAACAGATACATTTCTTCAAAACGTTTATCACGGACGAGGGCTTGATGCAGTTTACATTGCCCGGTCACGACGTCAACGATATTATAGATACTCCGGTTGTCGAGGCCAAGTACGATATCCAGATTCCGAAGACCGATATCTGTATCAACGAGACAAACTGAATGCCCCATCAGCGCAAGTGCCGTCCCGATGTTAGCCGTTGTCGTCGTCTTACCGACGCCACCTTTACCAGATGTGACGACGATGGCACGTCCCACATGCGTTTTCGCATCTTTATGTACCTGTTCTTTCACTTGTTCCATATCTGTCACCCTCTTTCACTATCAATCGCAAATTGATCCATCCGCGCAAGCGGAACGGTTTGAAGACGAGAAAATTCTACTCCTGTTTCCCCGACAAACGCACAGCCCATATCCAGTGCCTGAATCGGCGCATCGTCCGGATCTTCATAAACAAAATCAGAAATTGAAATCCATTTCGGTTGTAAGACACTGGCAGCAATGACAGCTTGATGATTCCCGCCTTTTCCTGCATGAACCGTTCCACGTAACGCTCCCAGGCAATAAATGCTGCCGGTTGCGTGAACGACGGCTCCTGGATTGATGTCGCCAATGACGACAATCGATCCTTCAACGTCTACGACATGCCCACTGCGGGCCGTGCCGCCGAAGTAATGAAATGTTCGTTCCCCGTACAGGGCTTTTGCTTCATCCTTCGTCAGACACTCGCTGTCGTACCCATTAAATGAAAATGAATCATGACGCGCGACGATGGACTCGACGGCCGTCACAACGCCTTCGTCGACATAACGGCGACCAAAGAAGAAGGTAATCGGAACGGCGCGTCCGTTCTCGACGGATTTGTCGGCAAGCGTCAATTCTAAATCGTCAAGAAATTCATCCACACTGCACCTTTCATTTACATAGACGGCGAGGCCACCACGATGACCTTTCATCGTTACATAACGCTTACGCTCAATCATGACTCATCCTCTTTTCTCATCAAATGTGGATTGCACCAGTCGCGTCATCGGGTAATACAGCACGATGATCCCAATCAACTGCGCAATGAGACTCCTTGGAATGATTTGTGTCGCGAGTTCCTTGAAGGGAACACCGACCCCTACGACCGAAGCCGTGAAGAAATAAATATCCAGTTCAAACAAAATAGCGCTGAACGTAAAGGTGACGATAATCGTTAATACGTTCTCCTTTACATATTTTAGCACGAAGCTACTAAAAAGCGGAATGGCAGATAGCGCAAATAAATAAATTCCGATGATATCCGAGTAGACGAAATCATATAACAGACCAAACAGCAGTCCAAAACCAAGCGCCTGTTCGATTTTTCCGTAACGCCCCAAAAACATCAGCGCAATCAGCGTGACATGAATGACGTAAGGAGAGCCGTCTCCGAGCGGACCTGCGAACAGTGTTCCTTCCAAGATAAAAAGAAGGAACACGGCGAAAAACAACTTGATGTTATTCACGAGTGTCCCCTCCCTTGTCGGTCTCAGCGAAAGGTTCCTTCGCTTCGCGCTGGATCACGAAAACGTGACCAAACTGTTCGAAGTCTGCTGCCGGTTTGACGTATGCGATTTTCGAAGCACCGTATTGATCCGATTTCACTTGTTCGATCTTACCGACGACGATACCGCTCGGATACTTGCCACCGAGTCCGGATGTCGTAACAATTTGACCTTTTTTCAGTTTGGCGTCGTTCGGAATCTTCGTGAATTTCAAAAGATTCGTCTCTTCGTCAAAGCCTTCGATCGTTCCGAAGACCCCTTTTCCTTTTGTATCGTCAGCGACAGCTGAGACATTGTTCGTCCGGCTTGTATCCGATAATAACTGAACGAGTGAAGTGTAGGCACTTGTCTGAATGACACGACCGACCAATCCATCTGCCGTCACGACGGCCATGTTGGCTTTCACCCCTTGTTCTTTACCGATGTTGACCGTAACGAAGCGTTGCCACTCGGATGACGTCCGACCGATCATTTCTGCCGGTAATAACGTATAATCACGAATCGATCCCTTTAACTTCAACATGTCTTTTAATTCATTGTTCTCACGTTCCAGGTCGCGGACTTTAACGGAATTTCCGGCATAGTCGCCCAGTCGTGATTTTAAATACTCATTTTCCTTATACACATCGCGCACTTCTTTAACCGAAGTGACCGTATCATCAATCCAGCCAATCGGTGTCGCAAAAAGACGTTGGCCAACCCCGACCGTATCGCGGACAAAGCTTTGATACCAGTGGGTTTGGTTACGTCCTTGAAGCGAGATTCCGATTAAAATCACCAAAAGGAGAAAACTAAGGAGTGTGATGAGCAGTTTTCGATTATTTAAAAATCGCTTCATCGCTCATCCCGTCCTTATCTTTTTTGTGAGATGCCTGATTTCGAACGCAACACATTCATCATCTCCAGTGATTTACCTGTACCGATTGCAACACAGTCGAGCGCATTTTCCGCAACGAGTGTCAGGATGCGTGTTTCATCTTCAATCACAGCATCCAAGTTTTTCAGAAGAGCGCCGCCGCCTGTCAGGACGATTCCGCGGTCCATGACGTCTGCTGATAATTCCGGCGGTGTTTGTTCGAGCGTATGCTTGACACCGGCTAAAATCGCATCGACCGTATCAGACAACGCGTCACAAATTTCTGCACTTGTGACTTCGATTTGTTTCGGAAGTCCCGTTACGAGATCACGTCCACGAATTTCCATCGTCTCGTTTTCCGATTCTTCATCAATCCGCGCATAACCAATTGTCATTTTCAACGTTTCAGCCGTCCGCTCACCAATCATCAAGTTGTATTTCGATTTGATGTAACGAATGATCGACTCGTCCATCTCATCTCCACCAACACGAATCGATTGGCTTGTGACGATACCACCGAGTGAAATGACAGCAACTTCCGTCGTTCCGCCACCGATATCGACGACCATGGATCCCGTTGGTTCAGAAACCGGAAGACCTGCTCCGATTGCTGCCGCGAACGGTTCTTCAATCGTATAAGCTTCGCGTGCACCAGCGAGTTTGGCTGCATCTTCGACCGCACGTTTTTCAACGGACGTGATGCCGCTTGGTACACAGATCATGACGTTAGTCTTAGACGAGAATAAGCCTTTTTTCTTCGTTGCTTGATCCATGAAGTATTTGATCATCGTAGCCGTTGTTTCATAATCGGCGATAACCCCATCTTTCATCGGGCGTCGTGCCGTCACGTTTCCCGGTGTCCGTCCAATCATGTTTTTCGCTGCATTACCTACTGCTTCAATCTTTCCTGTATCGGTACGGAATGCGACGACAGAAGGTTCGCGCACGACGATGCCTTGCCCCTTCACATAAACGAGCGTATTTGCCGTACCTAAGTCAATGCCGATTTCACGGCTAAATGATCCAAACATTATTCAAAAAACCCCTCTCTGAGAATACACTTCACTAATTATAACGGAAAAGCCTTCCTTGGAAAGCGTTAAAACGTTACAGCTTGTTTACAGTTCAATGGTGGTTACAAAAGTAAAAACGCCTGAGGTCAGGAAGCACAGTTCCCCCTCAGACGTTATTCTTACATAAATCCCCGCTGTTTCATACTAATAAATTGTCCATGTCCGATGACGAGGTGATCGATGCAACTGATTCCGATCAATCTGCCCGCTTCAACCATTCGTTCCGAGACCTCGATATCTTCCCGGCTCGGTGTCGGGTCACCGGACGGATGATTATGGACGGCGATGAAGCTTGCCGCCGAACAACGGATGGCTTCCCGAAATATGTCGCGCGGGTGAACAATCGATGTATTGAGTCCGCCGATGAACAGTGTTTTCTTCGAGATCACTTCATTTTTCGTGTTCAGATACAGGCAGATGAAGTGTTCCTGTTGGTATAACCGCATCTCCTCCATCAGCAATTCCGCGGCATCATCCGGTGAGCGGACGACCGGACGGACCCATTTCGGTTCCGTGACGAGCCGACGGCCGAGTTCCAGTCCCGCCATGATTTGGAGCGCCTTTACTTTTCCGACGCCCGGTGCCTTCTCCAGTCCGCCGACACCTGCTGCTTCCAGTTCGATCAGCGACGGATAGATTTCAAGTAAGTCTTCGGCGATTTCAAGCGGACTTCGGTTCCGGGTTCCGCTGCGGACGAGACATGCTAACAACTCCACAGTCGTCGCCTGTGCCAACCCTTTTAATTGAATCATATCCTTTGGCCATTCAATCACTTCATCCGACCTTTCTGTACAAGGAATTACGCGAACATCGGCTCGATTCCAAATGCCTCAAGACGGCGGCTGATCGGATTGATCGGCAGACCGACGACATTGTAATAGTCGCCGTCGATCGCTTCGACAAACAGACCGCCTTTCCCCTGAATTCCGTATCCGCCCGCCTTGTCATACGGCTCATCTGTCGCAGCATAGGACAACATCCAGCTTTCTGGAATCTCGCAGAACCGGACCGTCGTCGTGACCGTAAACGTCTCCTCTCGTTCATCCTGCAAAAGCGTCACCCCGGTCACGACTTCATGCGTTCGTCCAGATAACCGCCGTAACATTTCGAGGGCCGCCGGTTGATCGGCCGGTTTTTCAAGAATGTGGTGATCCAGTGCCACGACCGTATCCGCTGCCAGAACGATTTCCCCGGGCTTCGCTACGGTACGGGCTTTTTTCCGTGATAAATACATCACGTACTCGTCAGCCGTCATCGGGTACGGGGCTTCCTCCAACACATCGGCCGGCCGTATCGTATGGGGCACACCGATCTGCCGTAACAGTTCAGTCCGTCTCGGAGAGGCCGAAGCCAGAATCAATGGGTGTTGCGTTATCATCAGTATCACGCTCTTTTCCTTCTTTTTCGACCAGTCTTACTGGAATCAACTTTCAGTATAACGAAAAACAAGTGCCGCTCCGAGTCAGAGCGACACCTGTTTTTTGATTAATTATCTGTAACATCGACAAACGGATCCGATTTAGGTGTCGTCTCTTGAAGAGGCGTCTGTTTATCCGGAATCAGCTGTGTCAAATCCGGACGGTAGTAACTTTCGATTTCCACCGTAAAGGACATCATCTCGTCCTCTAATACGATCGTCTGGCTTCCCGGACCGGGTTCATCCGGACCGGTTAGCTGAATTTGACGTAAAATCGTAATCCGGTCCGTCCGTTCGATCTGTTTGAGGAAGGCCATCAGTTCAAGATAGGACGGAGCCTCGACCGTCAAAGAAGCTGGCAGTGCCGTCGCGGTTGTGGTCGCAACCGGTGTCTCTGCAGTCTGGGCAGCTTCCGTCTCGGATTCTGTTGCCATTGCGCCATCGACGGCAGGCGTTGACTGGACCGGCGATGCAGGAGCTGCTTCCGTTCCAGTTGCGCCAAACGTGATAGCTTGGACTTTCACACCGGCAATTTGACTGGCCGCATTGATTGCATCAATCACGTCATCATTCGCCGGTACGACCGGTACTTGTTTTTGAAGAAAGCTGGATTCAGCAACATCCACTTTTTGTTCATTCGCCTTCGCTGCTTCAAGCTCCATCTGTTCCCGCTCAAGCGTTGCTTCCGTTTGATTCAGCTCTTGGTAAGTCGTATATGTTGTATATCCGAAGTAGGCGAGCCCTCCGACGATCAAGACAATCGTCAAGGCAAGAAGAATGAGACCACTGTATCGTTTCAATTTTCTTCCACCTCCTCTACTTCAGTCGAAACGGGTTCGCCCGCTTCTGTGTCGGTTGTCGGCGGTTCAACCGTTTCCATCGATTCCGCTTCCGGATCGACCACTGCATCCGTCGCCGCGTCTTCCTTCGGTGCATCGGGATCCGCCTGGTTCGTTTCCCCTTTGATGACTTCCGCCGGAACGACCGTCAGACCAAATTGTCCGATATAGCGCGGTTCTTCCGTCTCCGTATCATCCGTCGGCGTAATTGTCGTCGATGGAATTTCTTGACCGGTCGTCGGATCAATTGTCGTCGATGTGACGACTTCCGCCTCTTCATTCATCGTTTTTGTCGTGACACTCGTTAACGTCACTCCGGTGAAGGCCGTATCCGTCAACAATTGACGGTAAAACCCGTTTAACTCTTCAAGTGTCTCGAACTGCGCATTCATCGTGACAAGATGGTCGGCGCCATAGGCAAACTGCAGGATATAACCGCGTTCCGGCAGATACCGTGTAATCCGTTCAAGAGCCGGAACAGCTGGACGTGGTGTCGCTTCAAGCCCGTCAACTGTCTGCTTGAGCTGCGCGACTTCTTGTTTGGCGGATTGGGCCGATTCCGATTGTAGCGCCCGGACGATCTGAATCTGATTGTTCGAGGTCTCGATCCGGTCGGCAAATTGATCGGTCTGCCAGTAAAGATATCCGCCGACCATACCGCCGAATAGCAGCAGGATCAGCGAGGCGACGAGCGGAAACTTTGGAGCCACATCACTGTCCGGCAACAAGTTAATCCGGTCTTTATGGACCGTTGCTAATCCAACGAGGGGTAAGTAAGCTTTTGGAATCGATTGACCTGCCACATCAAGTACATCCGGTACTTGTTCCAACCGGACATCAAAGTTCGTTTCAAACCGGCGGACCAGCTCCTCTTGAAACGGAAAATCTCCAGTCAGCATGACGCGGCTAATTTCCCGCCCGTCCCGTGCTAACGAGAAGCGATAGAAATCAAGCACACGTGAAAATTCCAGTAACATCTCTTCCAAGATGAATTCGACGTTGGCATCGTCCGATTGATACCGGTAATGCAACCGGTCCTCGTTGACATCGACTTCCCAGGCATTCGCGACAAACGTATCGACCGAACGAATCAGACGCGGTATCTTGTCTTCAATGATGATCAGCTGATGATTCGTCGCGTTGACGTTCCAAATCAATAGATTACTGTCGGCTTCGACCTCATACAGCGCATCGAGACCAAAAAACGTTGCCAGTGGCTGGGGCTCCGCTGCCACGAGACGGATATGTTTTTTCCGGAACAGTTCCATGTACTGTTTTAACGCTTCGTTCGGTGCAGCATACAACATGATTTCCCGTTTACCGTCTTCTTCGAGCAGCGTGTAATCAAAATACGGTTCTTCAAACGGCAGGACGATGCTGTGTCCCAGTTCCATAAACAAATATCCGCGAATCTGATTCGTCTCGACCGTCTCCGGAATTTCGAGTTTCCGGGCCAGGACGAGTGATCCGTCAATCGCCAAGACCGCTTGCGAACCGCGGGGAACCTTTAACTTCGCCAATAAGCTGTCAAAAATCAGATCAAGCGATGCTTCCGGTTGGAGCCACCCCCCTTGAAGGGTTCCGGGCGGTAACGAGACGACGCCTCGTCGTTTGATAACACCCTTTTTAACGACCGCTCCAAAAATCCCGACATCTGTGAAATTAAAGTAAATATATGTACCTCTGCGCCGTGCTTGCGCCATATGTATGTTCTTCCTTTCCTAGAGGAACAGATCGAGATAAAGCTTCACCCAATCGTCCGCGAAATAATATGTCAGTAATGTTCCGACTGCAATCGAGGGAACAAACGGAATCGGTTGTTTTCGTTCAACGCGTTTGAAACCGAGTAACCCCAGTCCGATGATCGATCCGACGAACGCGGAAACAAACAGGGCGATGACGACGTGTAACGGACCTAAAAAAATCCCGAGCACACCAAACAACTTGACGTCTCCTGCCCCCATCCCTTGTCGTGACGCAAGAAAGATCACGAACAATAGAAAGAATCCGACGAATCCGCCAATAATTGGATTATACCAGTTCTCAAGGGGAGAAAGGTAGCGAACAATCAGACTAATCGGTAAAAAGAATAATAAGATTTTGTTCGGAATCAACATGTAGGCAAGATCGGACATGACGAGGATGCTGAGCAGACTCGTCAGCAGAATCGACAGGACGAATTGCATCGACCAGCCGAACTGATAAAAGGCGTACGCATATAACATACCGCCGAGTAATTCAAGTGCCGGATACTTGATTGAGATCGGCAGCTGACACGTCCGGCATTTGCCACCTAATGCGAGATAGCCGATGACCGGAGTCAGCTCAAGCGGACCGAGGACATGCCCGCAGTTCGGACAATGCGAGCGCGGACGGACGATGGATTCCCCGACCGGGACCCGTAAGCCGACGACGTTTGTAAATGAGGTCACGAGCAGCCCAATCAGGAAAAAATAAACGGTAAAGACGACTGTCATCATACAGTTCCCTCCTAAAAAAGTTCAGAAAAAAACCCCCGAGATGGGGGGAATGTTGCTTATTATTTCTTTTCTACTACTCCAGCACGTTTTAAGTCTTTTGGTGCTGCTGCTGTAAAGTATGTGTAGTCTGTTGATTCACTTTTCAGCGTAACTTCATAAGTGTAACTACCGTTCTTCTCAGTCACGGTAACGAACGAATCTTCATAAGGTGCATCAGAATTTAGAGCATCTTTCATATCATCGATGTATTTTTTTAACGAATCTGTTCTTGGAGCCTCTTTTGTACCTTTAGCAACAGCATTAGCTTCGATCGGTTTTTTATCTTCGTTGACACCAACTTTAATTGTTTCCCCAGGCTGAACCGGGTTCGACGAAGTATAAAGTTTTGCTGCTGCTACTAATTGTTTCGCATCGGATACAACCGCATCCTTACGTGAGTTCTCAATCAATCCGCCGATGGCGACGACAGCGATTGCTGCAATGATTCCTAAAATAACAACAACAACGAGTAACTCGATCAATGTCAAGCCGCGCTCGTCACGCATTTGTTTGGCGTCTAACCAGATTTCTTTCATACGTTCTAACATGTTTAATATTCCTCCCTAGCACTTTTTTACTATTTCCGGCGTATAGGTCATACTGTCCAGATGAATACTATTATAGTAGCACCATATTTTTTGTAGAAAATGGTTTTTTTCTACATCAGGTAAATGTTTTTACAGTTGTCAACTTGCTTGAATATCGGAATAGATTTTAAACATTGGGACAACGACAGCGATGACGATGACACCGACGATAACAGCTAATACTACAATCAATAACGGTTCGATAATGGACTTCAAGCGATCTGTTGTCGTCTCGACTTCCGTTTCGTAAAAATCGGCGACTTCCGTCAGCATTGAGTCAAGTCGTCCTGACTCCTCCCCGATCGCAATCATCTGTGTGACGAGGGGTGGAAAATATTTGTTTTTCGCCAATGGTTCGTGCATCGGAATTCCGCGGGCCATCGCTTCGTTCGCTGCGGCAATCCCTTTGCGGATGACCCGGTTCGTGACAATCCGTTCCGTGATATCGAGTGACGCGAGAATTGGGACGGATGCATTCAGCAGGACAGCCAATCCCCGTGTCATCAACGCAATTTGTGACTTTTGTATCAATGGACCAAAAACCGGAATCATCAATAACAACCGGTCGAAGACAACCCGTTGCCGTTCGTTCTTCAAGTTAAAATACAATAATCCGAGTAAACCAAACACAATTAAGAGTAAGACCCACCAATAGGCAACAAAAAAGTCAGAGACCGCCACGACGATTTTTGTAATCAACGGTAGTTCACTTCCCAGTTGGTCAAAAATCGACGCGAACGTCGGGACGACGTTTAACATCAAGAAGACGACGACGCCGATGGCAACAACCGAGACGACTGCCGGGTAAATCAGTGCCGAGATGACTTTACGTTTGATTTCATATTGTTTCTGCAACTGGGTGACGATATTATCCAGTGCTTCTTCCAAGTTTCCGCTTGCTTCCCCCGCCATCGCCATACTGACAAAAAACGTATCGAAGACACGGGGATGTTTTTCAATCGCTTGCGAAAATTGAATGCCGCTCCGCAAATCATCTTCAACTTCGACAAGTGCCCGCTCAAGCGGTTTTGAATCGGTCTGCTTCCGTAAGATTTCCGTTGCTTTGACAATTGAAACACCGGACCGGACGAGTGTCGCGAACTGCCGGGCGTACATGACCAAATGCTCGATTTTCGGTTTCGCGGTTAAAAATGTGATCTCCGTATTTAATCCTTTAGACTCTTGTTTCTCAAGTAACGTCACGGCAATTTGATCAGTCCGTAAACGTTCTGCTGCTTCCCGTTTCGTCAGTGCTGTAATCTTGCCTTTTTTCCGTTTACCGGTCATCGTGCGACCTTCATATTTGAAGACTGTCATTAATTCACCCCGATATGTAAGGTGTCGCGGCTGATGCTGGAATCAAACCTCGACTCACTAAGTCTTGTAATGCCATCTGCATCGTCTGCATCCCGTACTGTTTCCCTGTCTGCAGGACAGATTGAATCTGATATTCTTTTCCGGTCCGGATCAAGTTGGATACTGCGGGTGTTTCAACCATGATTTCAAGCGCGGCGACACGACCGGACCCGTCCGTTCGCGGCATTAGCCGTTGCGAGACGACTCCGGCCAGGACGTTTGCGAGTTGAGCCCGAATCTGATCCTGTTGCTCCGACGGAAAGACATCGATAATCCGGCTGACCGTCGAGGCCGCCGTCGACGTATGGACGGTTGCAAAGACTAAGTGTCCGGTTTCTGCTGCTGTCACGGCCGTCGAAATTGTTTCGAGATCCCGCATCTCCCCTAGCAGAATGACATCCGGATCCTGCCGGAGAGCAGACCGTAACCCGGTCGCAAACCGTGGGGCATCAATCCCGATTTCCCGCTGGTCAATCAAACTTTTCTGGTGACTGTGCAGATACTCGATCGGATCTTCGAGGGTGATGATCCGTTTATACATCGTCTGATTGATTTCATTGATCATCGCTGCGAGTGTTGTCGATTTCCCGGAACCGGTCGGACCGGTCACGAGAATCAAACCGTGTGGCTTTGTCAGGAAACGTTTTAAGACCGGCGGCAACGACAATTGGTCGAGTGTCGGAACTTCAGTCGGAATCGTTCGAAAGGCCATCGACAATGCACCGCGTTGGTAAAAACAGTTGACGCGGTAGCGTGCCACTCCTGTCACACCAAACGAAAAATCGATATCCCGGTCTTGTTTTAGCTGTAAAAACATTTCCTCGGTAATTAGCGAGCGTACGAATCCTTCGATGACGATTGGTTTCATTTTTTCTGTTCCGAACGGAGTTAACATCCCGTTGATTCGAAAGACCGGCGGTGAGCCGGCTGTCAGATGGACATCGGATGCTTCTTTTTCTTTTGACGATCGTAAAATATCTTCAATTTGGGCGCGTTCCATCGTACTCATTCGGAAATCACCGTCCGGAGAATTTCTTCGGTTGTCGTGATGCCTTGTGCGACTTTGGATAGTCCGTCGGCCAACAACAATCGTTGTCCTTGTGATTTTACATACATCGTGATTTCACTCTCCGTTGATTGATTCATGATCATTCGTCGTAAGCTCTCATCGACCATAACCACTTCTTGGATTGCCAGACGTCCGCGATAGCCGGTCATGTTACACGATGAACAACCGCGTCCCCGCATGACGGTCGTCGCTGTGATGCCTTCTTGTGCAAACAACTCTTCTTCCCGTTTTGACAGCGGCTGGGCTTCGCCACAGTCGCGGCAAACGCGCCGGACGAGACGCTGGGCAATCAGTCCTGTTACTGAGGCTGCAACGAGAAACGGTTCAACCCCCATATCAATCAATCGGGTGATCGAACTGACAGCGGAATTGGTGTGCAATGTCGAGAGAACAAGGTGACCAGTTAATGAAGCCCGGATTGAAATCTCGGCGGTCTCGATGTCCCGAATCTCCCCGACCATGACGACGTTCGGATCCTGCCGTAAAATCGAGCGGAGTCCACTCGCAAACGTCAAGCCGATTTTCGAGTTGACCTGGACCTGATTGATGCCGTCGACTTGATACTCGACCGGATCTTCGACCGTAATAATGTTGCGGGTCTCATCATTTAATTCATTCAACGCGGCATATAAGGTCGAGGATTTTCCGGATCCGGTTGGGCCGGTGATGAGAATGATACCGTTCGGTCGTTTTAACATCTCCCGGAACTGCTGTTCATTCCGTTCGCTGAATCCGATTTTTGCAATCGAGATGTTGGAATTCGAGCTGTCGAGAATCCGGATAACGACTTTTTCACCGTAAACGGTTGGTAACGTCGAAACACGGAAGTCATAGGCCACTCCGTTGTGGAGATACTTAATTCGCCCGTCCTGTGGCAGACGGGATTCGGTAATATCCAGTTCGCTCATGACTTTGATCCGGGTCGTCAAAATATTTTGAATCTGTTTCGGATAATTATTTTCAGTCCGCAATTCTCCGTCAATCCGAATCCGGATCGACAGGGACGTTTCCTGGGGATCCATGTGAATATCGGACGCCCGTTGGGAAATTCCGTTCTCGAGGATTTGATTGACCAGACGGATAATCGGCGCATCTTCGCGTGTCACCGTATCACGTGATGTGTCGGAAATCGTCATCTCGTCCGACTCGAGTAATTCGCGCAGGGATGAATCGATATCGTAATACTTTAAGATCGTCCGCCGGATTTCGTCGCGTGTCGCAAGACCCACTTCAATCATCAATCCGGTCTGCAACCGTAAATCATCAATCGCAATCAAATCCATCGGATCCGCCATTGCGATGAATAAACGATTCCCTTCCCGATAAACCGGTACAAGAGTATGCCGCTGTGCCAAATCTTTCGAAATCAATTTCGTGACCGCGACATCAACCGGATAGTTATACAGTTGAATGACAGGGATTTTTAATTGATGATGCAACGCTTCAATCAACTGTTGCTCCGTTAAATGACCGATTCGCAACAATGTATCCCCGAGTTTTTCCGATGTTCGTTTGACGGATAACGCCTCTTCAATCTGTGCTTCCGTCACAACGCTTTCTTCTAACAGCATTTCACCTAATCGTTTTCGTTTCATCGCCATTTACGTTGTCATCCTTCCGCGTGCCATGTTTCTTCCTCATCCAGTGGTGTCAGTTTTTGTTTTTTTTCATCAATGACACTCGTGATTGCCGTCACAACAAGAATTGATACGATGTAACCGGCAATAATCAAAGGATTTGAAATCCAGTCAAATTTAACGAGTAAATAAAGCGAAGTGACCAAGACGAGTGCCGTCAATGAGAGAATCACTTTTGCTGCGGTAGTCGTGACGAAAGGAATTTGAATTGCAAACATCAATCCACAAATGATGGTCGCAAGACCGATGATGATACCGAGTTCAATTGCTAAGTCCGTCCAGTTCATATTCATCCTCTTTTCTTTTTAGCAGAATCAGCCGACAGCGCCTTCCGTCGAATCGTCTTCGACCGGAGAGGCCGGGTCCCCTGTTGTCGGTGTGTCCGGAGTATCTGGTGTCGTCGGTTGATCCGGTGTCACAGGTTCTTCCGGTGTTGTCGTTCCGTCGGTTGTTCCATCCGTTGAATCCGTTGTTGAGTCATCCGTCGCATCATTGGTTGTTTCATCGTTCGTCGTATCGTTCGTCGAGTCGGTAGTCGGTTCTTCTGCCGGCGGTGTCACGACAGGCGGTAACTCCTCTTGACTGCTTTTCGTCACAACGGCAGGAGTTGCCGCATAAAAATCAAGAGCCAGCAATCGTTTAACTTCTCCTTGATTGGACTTCGTCACACGATACAATTCGATCGATTTCCCTTCGACCCCGGATTGGGTATCGCTGCTTGTTCCGGCAGACAGTGTTGCCGAATATCGTGTAATCGTCCGGTACGGAATCGTTTTTTCCGCTTCAAGGACGGCCGTGACCGTTTCTTTGAATGGTGTCCCACGTAATTCCAACGTGACATCGCTTCCATTCTTCGTCGCGACGACCTGATAATTGACAGCTTGTGTGTTGCGAACGGCAAAATCTGTTTTTTCATCAATTTTGACGTCATAACCAAGTGTGATATCATCCGGTAACTGCGCATGCGGCATCCGTTCGACGATTTCAAATGGAGTTTTCGCAAATAATTCGTATAGTTTACTGCCGATGAAAGAAGCAGCCATCGGATCCATTCCGTACGTTTTCACATTCATCAATTGACCGGCCTTAATATCGACTTTGGCCATTGCGTCAATCATCTGTTCTTCTGCTGCCGAACGTGTCGTAAACGTGACACTCGAGACGACTTCTCCTGCCGGATCAATGGCCGCTGCCGTTTCCGACGGATCAAAGTTTCCTTCTTCCAGCTTTTTGCTAGTTTTCATCAACCAAGCATTAAATGTCTTGACCTGTTCTTCCGTATATGTAATCGGTTGTGAGGCAAGGTAGGCTTCCATCGCTTCTTGATCGACGGTCACTTGTAAAGCCCCGCCCTTTTTTAAAGAAGCCTGTTTGATGGATTCTTCAATCTTAAATGTTACGAGTTCAGTCGGGATCGGTAACGTTTCTTCTCCTGTCCCGACCGTCAATGGTGTTTTTTTAGACCAGGACGTGACAGCTTCCTGCACTTTCGGCTTTGCTTCTTTTCGTGTCAATCCGCTGACCGGAACGGAGCCGATTCGGGCAGTATCGGAAAAATTTTCAATAACAGTTGCTTTGCCCGTAAAGGAAATCAAGGCAAACGAAGGAACATAGATAAGTGCGATCAAGGCGACCAATAACAGCGTATGCACAGCAAAACGTTTTAAATTTATCATTATCTGTTTCCTTTCCGTATGAAATAACCATTTCAGGTGTCTAGTATTTCCATTATAATGAATATTATGATGAAACATAAGTCCTACCTGACAAATACTTTCTCTATGTGTGAATACATACCTTTTTTCAATTTTCAGGTCCAAATATCCTATTGATTTAACCATGAGGTGAGTCTATGTCAAACCAGCAAGATGGGTTCTCGTTAATCGAGGTACTCGTCAGTATTACGATCCTATCCATCATATCTGTATCATTGATCAGTATTTTTTCACAGTCTCTGTCCGCTTCGAGAGATAGTACAAAACTAACGTTTGCGAATTACTTAGCCAAAAATGCCGCCTCCTACATCGGGCGGGAAGCACTGGAAACTGAATCCGGTCCATTTGTTTTCAGTGACCTGAAAGACAAAGCGCAACAAACAACTTATCAAAACGGAGCTTTTGCAATCCCGACGCCGAGCACGCCGTCATGTGGTGTATCGGCTATTTGTGACTCAATCTTCAATGATGCGGAAATAAATAATTTACCGTTTGATGTGAAGTTCAGCGTCACCCCCCATAAGATAAACGGTACAAACGATCCGAATCTACTCGATCTTTATATTTATGTCTATCCGGATGGACAACCGGAGCCGATTACGTCTTTGAAAGGATCGATCACCAATGCGACGCTTAATCAAAGTTTTCCCTCAACGAAATGATGGATTTTCGCTCGTCGAGCTGCTCGTCGCCATCGTCATTGCCGCCATTTTCAGTGCTGTCATCTTGACCGTATTTATTTCAGGAACTAAAAGTTTTCAAGCAACCGGTATCATTAGTGAATTGCGGAGCGAAGCTGACAGTTCAGTCGGTTTAATATTAAACGAAATCACCGGATTTGATGCTATCCGGATCGACCAAACGAATACATTATCATTTTATAAAAAAACATTGCCGAATATCAGTCGGACAACCGGTTTATTGGAGCGGTCCGAAGGTTTCATCCCCTATAATGCAAATCAGAACGATGTCATTGATCCGGTTGCCTATTCTTTTGTCGAAAAACGAATGGAAAATACGACGATGATTTATTCGGGGGCACCGGAGATTATTGATGAACAGACCAGCCTCAAAAAAACCTTTACCTTATCCAGTCCAGAAACGGTCACAATCAAGACCGGTGAGTTCCCTGGAGTTTATGTCATCCATGGAATTTTGACAATCACCTTGACCATTCAGTCCACCAATCAAGAAGAAACACAAACACTCACAAGTACGATTGGTTTTTAAGACAGAAAGGAGGACTCATGCGAAAATCCGAAGAAGGTTATACTTTATTATTTGTATTAGTAACTCTGACGGTGCTATCCGTCTTAGCGGTTGCAACGATTGGTATTAGTCTTCAATCTACGCGGCTGACAGAAATTCGCGGAACAAATATTGAAGTGGAGTCAGCAACACAAAGTGAGTTGAATCAAGCGATTGCTGCTTTACAGCAAATCGTCGCAACGACAGCAGGAACCAGCCCGACCAGTTCTTCGAAGGAATTATTCAGTGATCCGACCAATCAAATCATTGCAAAACTTGCGACTGCTGCGCCTAATGTCGAAGTCAAGTTGAATGAAGGTGCTTCAAATGTCCGGGTCAAGGCATTTGATTTAACAGCACAAGTGGCAGAAACGAAAGGCGATCAGCCGACCGTCCGGAAAAAATATACGCAACGTGTCTATTTATCCGCCATTCCAAGTTTTTTATATTATATTCTTGGCTCTGATAATCAAGTCATTTTAAATGGTGCCCCTCGAATTCAAGGGAATGTCTTTTCCCGGCAGGCATTAAAGGTTTCCGCATCACCGAAATTCATCTACAATGGTGCGACCGGCGCCTATACGGATAAAACAGCCCGTTCCTACATCGATGGTCAGGTTAAAGTTTTTCAGCCGAAGGATCAACCATTGTTGAGCTGTCTTGACTTCCTCACTTGTGATACGAGTGTATTTGACCCGACTGTCCAGACGGACCTGGTCGCAACGAAAGAAGCTTTGGTTCCGTTCGATTTCGAATTTGCTTTAAACGACTTTTTAAATATTCCGAGCACAACTACCCTTTCGGCATTACCGGGCTATTTGCGTGCTCAACCAATCAAACAAGCGATTTTAACAGGTCCTTTCCTAAACGAACTCAGTACAGACAAACAGCTGATTCGACCGGCACCTGCGGAAAATAACACGGTGACAATCACTGACGATATCGTCAAGGAATCAAAAGAACCGCTCATTATCGACGGTAATTTAACCATTTCTTCTTTAAATCCGGTGAATCAGCCGCTCGAAATCAAGCGGCCGATGGTTGTCTTAGGTAATCTATTGATTCGAGGGAATGTCAGCTTTGCAACGACCATGTTTTCAACGGGTTCGAGTCGACTGGACGATGCAAACATTCAAGGAATCGCCAGTTCATCCAGTCAAAACACGTTGATTCTTCTCAGTAAAGGAAGCCTGACGATTAACCGTGTGAACAAGTTTTCAACGCCACAGACATCAAAACCAGACATGAATGCCTTTTTATACAGTGATGATTCTGCCTTGAATCGAATCTATTCCGTCGGTTCTACGATGAATCTTCATGGAGGTATTTTCACGAGAGGTCAGCTTGAAATCAACGCCTACCGTGGAACGCTGGATTTACCAGAAAACAGCTTCCCGCAAGATGTGCTCGCCCTTCAAACGTTGATGACAGCCAAACAATCGACGGATGCTGAAAAATCACGCCTGCGTCTGACTTACGATGCCAGTGTTCTTCAAAATCCAACTGCCATGTTACCGCTCAGCCGCGCTGTTCAATTATATGTTGAGACACCCAAACGTCTTCCGTGACATACAAAAAACACGACATCCTTTCTGATGAGGATGTCGTGTTTTTCGTTATTTAAATGACTCTGCTCCGTAGCTCTTCGCTATTTTCTTTACTTGTTTCGCCGTTGCTGACGCCCCGTTCTTTTCTAGCAATTCGTATAAATCGATTCGATTTTGTTTGACGGTCTCGTAGATTGGTGGATCTGTTCCTCTATCCGGTGCAGCACCTGCTACAAGGAGCAACTCCATCGCTTCTTGATTTTGATCCACTGTCGCATAATACAGTGGGGTGTGACCAAATCGATCAAGTTGATTCAATTGCTTCTTGGAAGCTCGTTTGACGAGTAAAGCATAGGCATCGGCAGAACGATTGATGCTGGTTGAGACATGTAAAACATTTTGTTTGTTTTTATTCAGCTGTTTCGTTGAAGCTCCAGCCGCTAACCATTGTTTGACAACATCGGACGAAGCAAACTGTGCGACATAGAACCAGTTTTGTTGATTTCCGGCACTTGCTCGGTCCAGCAAGACAAGTGCCTTTTCGTACTCTAATGACTCTTGAAACTTCCGAATATACCGGTTTCGCTCTTTTGTAGACAAATTGACAGCTTCAGCTGCTTGTTCCAACTTGGTTGCATCTTTTGCTTTAAGACTTTCTTCAAATGTTTGCTGGTTTCGATAATCAATTAGAAAGTACGTTATCCCTCCGATTCCAATCAGAAACAGAAAGACTACGCTGATGATTTTTTTGCGCGTCACGTCGTTTGCCCCTTTTTAATACACATCGGTGTCACTTTCTCCTGTTGAACCGTCGGATGAAACCGTGACTTTAAACGTTGTCGTCAACGGTTGTTTCTCATTTGTTCCTTCTTTCGTCACTTCAAAAATATCTTTATTTTCTTTTAAAGCAGTTACTTTAATCCGGGCAACACCTGGTCGGAGCGCTTTTAATGTTTGAGCAGACGTATCCGTCTTGACATATTCCTTCCCTTGTAACACTTCCAAACGATAGAAACGTTCAGTCGCAGTAACCGGTAACCAGTTAAGAATCGGTCGTTTTTGATCGTCTTGCAAGGTCATCGTCAAATCATTTGCTGTCAACGAGATTGGATTTTCACGAACATTAATTTTAGTTACAGCACGGGTATCCGGGAAATCTTTTAATTGTAAGACCGCATCGACTGGACCGTTTGGTGTTCCGGTCAGCCCTTTGACGACATATCCGGTACTGGTCGCTGTCAGCTCAATCGCATCACTGATTTTTGATAGCACGAACGCTAAGCGGATATCCGGAGAAAACGTGGCCGTCACATTTTGAGTCGTTCCTTTCCAAAGTTCCAAATTGCTTGGACTAACAACGAGTTCCGGCAACTTGACTTCAATCGGATAAATCTGCGATTGTGCCAGATAAGTGGTTGACCCTGCCGCCGCCGGTACGACTGCTTGTACAGTTATCGTACCGGGTTTAATCCCTGTTAATTTCAATATGTCTGTATCCTTGCCTGTGGCTTCGACAGACGGCGTGTTCGTGATGATCCATTTAACCGGCGCATCTGTTCCCGATAACATGACGGCATCTCCGGTCATCGACTTCGTTTCTCCGACATACAAGACACTCGGGACATCACGAACAACTAATCCTCCAAACACATCATTAACGGTTAATTTTGACGTCGCAACAAGTTCTCGTCCATTCGCTACAGGAACAATCAATTTAATATCCGTTGTTCCGATTTTTTTCGGCACAATGATTCCATCTTGGTTGATGGTCGCAATGTCTGTATCTGCAATCGACCATTTCAACGTGCCGTACTGACTGCCGGCCGGACTGATTTCCGGCAAGACTTTATAGGACGGTGTATTGAGATCGATTCGGACCGGCTGAATTTTTACGTCTGTCGCATAAGGCGTTGATAAAGCATACCCGAGCGTCGGAAAAGCTTGTGTATCGTTGGAAACAGATGACGACTTGTCTTTTCCATTTTTCTTATCCCGATAAATCGTTTTTGTTGAACTGACGGTATTATCTTTTTTATCAAACAGATGAGTTCCCACGCTATCTTTTGCTCGAACTTTTACGGTAAATGTAAGTTCAGACGGTTGCGCAACCCATAATCCTTTATGGACCCCTTCGATTGCTTCATCGTATTCAATATCCGGAATATCTCCGGTTAATTTTTTTCCTACAATTTTAATGTTACCCAGTCCGGTCGCTGAAACGACATCAATATTTTCCGGGAAATTTTCAGTGAATAAGATGTTTTGCATTGTAACTGAAAATTGACTCATGATATATCCGTTATTTCCAATGGCATCTTTTTGAAGCATCGGACTGGTTTTAACTGTATACGTGATATCAGCTGTTTCACCTTGCGGAATGGTGGCCGGATTGATTGAACGCGACAAGATGAACGGTGAGGAAGCAGACGGTTGAACGACTTGAATCGTTCGTGTCTCAATCGTCTTCGCTCCGCGCTGATCTTCTGCTTCAATTCGGATGACCGCTGAGGTTTTACCCGACAGTTTCCCATTAAACGTCTGACTGACAAAGGAGTTATTCTTTAATTTATCGTTCTCAAATACTTTTTGATCATCGATATAAATCCGTGTTTTTAATTGGCGATCACGTAAATCATAGTCATTCACTTTATACGAAATCGTAAGCGGCTCATTACTTAAATAACTGGCTTGATTATCAGGCAGAATATTTTTAATCAGTGGTTTGTGATTAGCACCGATGAATGCGCGGTACATGGTATTGGAGAAAAGTTGCATTTCTCCAACCTTATCAAACTTAGAGGTATGTCCTGCTCCGGAGTAGGTCACGTTGCCTTTCGTATACATGTAGTAATGATTGCGTGCATCACCAACGGTTCTTCCAGCGTCTTGATTAGCTGCATCAACACTGTTTTCCCGGATGTTATACCATGGAATCAAATCGGGTTGTTCGAGATCCAGTCCAAAGTACTGGTTATGTGTTTCGGCAATATCAATTTCATCCGTAAGATTAAAGGGATACGATGTCATGACCCCTAAGTTTTGTTTGATGGCTTTAGTTGATTTATGAGGAGCCGCATATCCCATATTCGTGAAATTTTGTTGTCCTGCGAGTCCTGCGAACTTCGATTCCCAAAATAATTCTGAATTCGCCGATTGACTTGGTCTAAAAATCGTATCATGAGACAACATGAGTCCTTGTCCGGTATTTGTAAATCCAAGAATTTTATTTGAAGCCGCTTCACTTACAGCCGCCGCACCATAGGAATCCTGGAATCCAAATATTAATAAATCGTATTTGGAATTCAAATCAACGTTCGCGTAGTCCGAAGAAAATTTAGCAGAATCCGTTACTTCAATATTAAATTTATAAAAGTCCGGTTTCTCCAAATAAGTACCGCTTAAATAGGTATTCAACGATCCCTTACCTGTATCTCTTGTAACTTGAAGAACTTTTGCCTCTGCAACTTGGTCCTTCATCAAAAAACTGCCGGTCTTATAGTCGGTTAAACCGTCACTGCTTAAAACACGAATCATCCAGTTTCGTGGCCCCGTATAACTTGGGGCATCAAAATTATAGGTTAACGTACCGGTTTTTCCGGCCGGTTTCTCATCTATTTTTTCAGATTCGTCAAATTGATCGTTACTGTCAAAGTCGATGAAGAGTTGCGCCAGTTGATTCGTATTTTCGACACTAGTCGTATATGAAAAATCGATTGGTACATTCGGAACCGCCATCGGTCCTTTATCGACTCCGGTCAGCGCCGCTCCATTTTGTTGAACAGATACATTTTCGAGCCGTGGTCGAACAATTTTCTGTGCTTTTAATTTTGTAATGACCGTCGTCATGTCGGTATAGGTAGGGATATCTTTAAAAATTAAATTAAAATTACTTGAGGTTTGCGCGAAGACATCTTGATGTAAAAAAACAGGTAATCCTTTTTTAATGTAGGCATTTTTTATTTCGTTCGCTTTTAGCTTCGTAATATCATTTTCAATTTTATTGGTATTATGATTTTTTTTCGTATCCGAAATCGTCATCGAATAACGATCTGTACCCGAAAATACAGATGAATCAAAGACAATCGCGTCAAATGCGCCATCAAGTGAAAAGCGTGAGGCATTTAGTTCCTTGACCGTCATCATCTTGATCTCGTATTTAGTCGTATCCAGTCCCGTCAACATCGATGTGATGACGGTATTCGGATCAATCCGGTTTGTTGCTGACCAGGCATCCCGTACCTCTAAAATCTTAAATTTTTCTCCAGCTGCAGCCTTTGTATGTGGTGGTTGTATATACGTAATACTAGTAAATATCAATAAGCTGACTAAAAACAGACGTACCCAACGTTGCATCTCCATCGTCTCCTCGTCGTAAGATCTTAAAATCTAGGACTATATTACCCCACCTTTAGTATACAAGGACTTTTACTGTTTTCCCTTTTTTGTAAAAGACTGCGCCTTTAGTAATGTGCGGACTGTGCTGATGAAGTAGAGGGATCCGGTGACGATCAGCGTCTCTCCTGTCGTATCCACTTCCTTGAAAAAACGGTTGAGTTCCACCGCGTTCGCTCCGTCCGTCTTTAATTCTTCAAGCGTCCGCGCCCGCGGGAAATCAAATGTCGTCTCATAAATCTCTGACGTTACTTCCCGTAACTGCGTCAGCATCGCTTCCCTGTCCTTGTCCCGTAAGATCGAACACAGGGCGACGACCGGTTTTGACTCTTCCTTCAAACGTTCGACAAGTGCCGTCACCCCTTCCGGATTATGGGCACCGTCTAGGATGATCCGCGGTTTGCGGGAAATGATTTCAAAGCGTCCCGGATGCGTGGCGTTACGTAATCCGCGACGGATCGCGGTCTTTGACCAACCGAGCTGTTTCGCACAGACGACAGCATTGACCGCATTGTGGACCTGATGTATGCCTTCGAGTCCAAGACGTGTCTCGGGAATGCCTTCGTACGTCGCCCACGTCCCGGTCTCACTCAGCCGGTAATGGCGGATGACTTCCTGACTCCAGGACAGACTTGCCTGTCGATCGCCACAATAGGCCATCAACGGTACCGTCAATTCTTCCTGAAGTTTCCCGGCAATGACTCGTGTACCCTGTTTGATGATCCCGAACTTCTGTAAGGCAATCTCTTGGAGCGTATCTCCGAGAATCGCTTGATGATCGTGACCAATCGATGTAATGATTGCCGCTTTCGGCTGCTTCAGGACATTCGTTGAATCATACAAACCACCGAGTCCGACTTCGTAAATGACAAAGTCAGGACGGATTTGATTGAAGTGATAAAAGGCAAGTGCCGTCAATGCTTCGAATTCCGTTACGGTACCGATTGCCGATTCTATGTTCATCATTGCTTTCTGTACATTATTTGCCGCCTCAACCAGGTCCGGTTCACTGATCGGCACACCGTTCAGCATGATACGTTCCTCAAACTGAATGATGTACGGTGAGGTGAACGTTCCGATTTGCAGCCCTTGCGCCATCCCCATCTCCCGTAAGAAGGCGACCGTCGAGCCTTTCCCGTTTGTTCCCGCGACATGAACCGTCGGAATCGCATCCGGATCAATGGCAAGTTCCGCCAGTACCGCTTCCATCCGACTCAGTCCCGGTTTGATACCAAATGCCAGTAACGCCGATAACCATTCGAGTACATCTTCTCGTGTTCTCACGCTTGCTTCACTCCTTCAAAAAAAGTGACTCAAGAAAACTTGAGCCACTGTTAAGATTATTTTGCGAGTTCGCTGATCCGGACTTCGACTGCTGCCCGTTTCTCTTTGTAGTCTTGTGCTTTTGCTCGTTCTTCTTCAATGACATGTGCCGGTGCTTTCCCGACGAAGCCCGGGTTGTTGAGTTTTTTCTCGACCCGTTCGACTTCTTTTGTATACTTGACGAGTTCTTTGTTCAGACGGGCGATCTCTTCTTCGATGTTGATCAAGTCAGCGAGCGGAATGAACAATTCGGCTCCCGTTACGATGGCACTCATCGCTTTTTCCGGTGCTGTCATATTGCGTTCGACGAGCAACTCGGATGCATTGGTAAATTTCTTCAGGTACGAGACGTTCGTCTCTAAATCATGTTGGACTTGGTCGTCACTCGTTGAAATCATCAACTGGATTTGTTTCGACATCGGTGCGTTCACTTCCGCCCGGATGTTCCGGACTGAACGGATGACGTTTTGAACGGCTTCAAAGGCCGGGACAGCTGCTTTGAAGTCGAGTGCATCGTTTCGTGTCGGCCAAGCGGCACGTGTGATGGTTTCGCCTTCATGCGGCAGGTGCTGCCAAATTTCTTCCGTGATGAACGGCATGAACGGATGCATCAGACGCATGATTTGATCCAGCGTATAGGCAAGAATCGAACGTGTCGTCAATTTCGCTTCTTCGTCCTCACCGTTTAACGGCAACTTCGCCATCTCGATATACCAGTTACAGAAGTCTTCCCAGATGAAGTGATAGAGGACACGACCGGCTTCCCCAAACTCATATTTGTCCGACAGACGCGTCACATCATCAATCGTCGTGTTCAGACGCGTCAGAATCCACTGGTCAGCCAGTGATTTTTCACCTGACAGATCAATCTGGTCGTATGTCAGTCCGTCCATGTTCATCAACGCAAACCGGCTTGCATTCCATAACTTGTTCGAGAAGTTCCATGTCGCTTCGATTTTTTCCCAGTAGAAACGTAAATCGTTCCCCGGTGTGGAACCGGTCGTTAAGAACCAGCGCAGTGAATCGGCACCGTATTTCTCGATGACATCCATCGGATCAATTCCGTTCCCGAGTGATTTGGACATTTTCCGTCCTTCCGAGTCACGGATCAACCCGTGGATCAAGACATCGTTGAATGGACGTTCGCCTGTGAATTCATACGATTGGAAGATCATCCGTGAGACCCAGAAAGCGATGATATCGTAACCCGTTACGAGTGTTGACGTCGGGAAGTACTTCTGATAGTCAGCTGCACCTTCGTTTGGCCAGCCCATCGTCGAGAACGGCCAAAGGGCGGATGAGAACCATGTATCCAGCACATCGTTGTCCTGTTCCCAGTTTTCGATGTCCGACGGTGCTTCTTTGCCGACGTACACTTCGCCCGTTTCTTTGTGGTACCAGGCCGGAATCCGGTGACCCCACCAAAGTTGACGGCTGACACACCAGTCACGGATGTTTTCCATCCAGCGGACATAGGTGTTTTCAAACCGTTGCGGGATGAAGTTGATTTTATCTTCGCCTTGCTGTTCCTGCAATGCTTTTTCAGCGAGCGGTTCCATTTTCACGAACCATTGGAGCGACAAGTACGGCTCAACAATCGCGTCCGACCGTTCCGAGTGACCAACGGAATGCAGATGCGGTTCGATCTTGATCAAGACACCTGATTCTTTTAAGTCTTCGACAATCTGCTTACGGCATTCGAATCGGTCCATACCTTCGTATTTCCCTGCATTTTCGTTCATCGTTCCGTCTTCGTTCATGACGAGGACACGCGGTAAGTCATGACGATTTCCGACTTCAAAGTCGTTCGGGTCATGAGCCGGTGTAATTTTAACGACACCGGTTCCGAACTCCATATCGACGTATTCATCAGCAACGATCGGGATTTCCCGGCCGACGATCGGTAACGTGATCGTTTTTCCGACGAGATGTGCATAACGCTCGTCTTTCGGGTTAACAGCAATCGCTGTATCGCCGAGCATCGTTTCCGGACGTGTCGTCGCCAGTTCAACGTGACCCGTTCCGTCCGTCAAAGGATAACTGAAGTGATAGAAAGCGCCTTCGATATCTTTATAAATAACTTCGATGTCTGAAATTGCTGTTTTCGTCGCCGGATCCCAGTTGACGATGTATTCGCCGCGGTAGATCAAGCCTTTTTCATATAATTTGACGAATACTTCCTGAACGGCCTCTGACAGTCCTTCGTCAAGCGTAAACCGTTCCCGTGAATAATCGAGTCCGAGTCCGAGTTTTGACCACTGCTCGCGAATCGTTGAAGCATATTCTTCTTTCCATGCCCATGATTGTTCAAGGAACTTCTCACGTCCCATTTCAAGACGCGATTTACCTTCTGCGCGGAGTTTCTGCTCGACTTTTGCCTGTGTCGCAATTCCGGCATGGTCCATTCCCGGCAGGTACAAGACGTCAAAGCCCTGCATCCGCTTCATCCGTGTCAGCATATCCTGAAGTGTTGTATCCCAAGCGTGACCAAGGTGCAATTTACCGGTAACGTTCGGCGGTGGGATAACGATTGTATACGGTGCTTTCTCCGGATCCTGATCAGCTTTAAAATATTCCCCTTTTATCCAAAAGTCGTACCATTTTTCTTCCGTCGCCTGCGGATCATATTTTGTCGGCATTGATAATTCCTGCATCTGAATCGCTCCTTTAGTCCATAATAAAAACGGCTTCTCTCGTCCTCATCTAAGGACGAAAGAAGCCGTTGCTCTTCCGCGGTACCACCTTAGTTCACTCTTGACAGAGTGCCCTCTAGTCCGCGTAACGTGCGGCAATCCGGATTCTGCTTGCTGTCGCTTACAGAACCAGCTCGTGGGGTGACCTTCGTCAGCACTTCCTGTCACATCTCTCAGCCAGTGGATGTGTTCTCTCATACAGTCCGGTTGTTGACTACTCTTCCCGTCATCGCTGTTTTCCAAATTATTCTTTCTTTATTTTATCCGAGACCTCTACGGCTCGTCAAGAACTGCTTAACGATTAAATTCGAGTTGTAATTCTTTGAATGTCAGCTCGACTGCTGCAATCGTCTGCTCGATATCGTCGTCCGTATGAACGGTCGACAGGAAGAGTCCTTCAAATTGTGACGGTGGTAAGAAGATACCACGTGCCGCCATTTTTTGATAATATGAGCGGAACATATCGAGGTTCGATGATTTTGCCTGTTCGAAGTTCGTCACCGGCTGATCCGTGAAGAAGACACCGAACATCGCACCGGCGCGGTTCGTCGTCAATGGAATATTGTATTTCGCAGCTGCTGCGAGATACCCTTCCGACAAACGGTTGGCTTTCCGGTCAAACTCTTCGTAGTGTTCCGGTTTCAGTTGCGTTAATGTCGCAAGTCCTGCCGCCATCGCAAGCGGATTACCTGATAATGTACCGGCTTGATAAATCGGACCTTGCGGCGCGATTTGTTCCATGATATCGCGACGTCCGCCGTAAGCACCGACCGGCATACCGCCACCGATGACCTTACCGAGACATGTGATATCCGGTGTGACACCGAAATGTCCTTGGGCACAATTGAAGCCGACGCGGAAACCGGTCATGACTTCATCAAAGATCAACAGTGTGCCGTGCTGTTCCGTGATTTCGCGCAGTCCTTCGAGGAAGCCCGGTTGTGGTGGAACGAAGCCCATATTGCCCGCTGCCGGTTCGACGATGACACCGGCGATATCGTCGCCGTGTTTTTCAAATGCAATCCGGACCGCATCCATGTCATTGTACGGCACCGTCAATGTCATACTGGCAATTTGTGCCGGTACACCCGGTGAATCCGGCAGTCCGAGTGTCGCAACACCTGATCCGGCTTTAATCAACAGTGAATCGCCGTGACCGTGATAACAGCCTTCGAATTTCAGGATTTTTGTTTTTCCTGTATATCCGCGTGCGAGACGAAGCGCAGCCATCGTCGCTTCCGTTCCGGAGTTGACCATCCGGACGACTTCAACCGACGGGACACGGCTGATGACGACTTCCGCCATCGCCGACTCGATTTCGGTTGGTGTGCCGTAGCTCCATCCACGTGTCGCCTGCTCTTGAATGGCAGCCGTCACGATCGGATCAGCATGACCAAGAATCATCGGTCCCCATGATAAAACATAGTCGATGTATTCTTTTCCGTCGATATCGTACAGACGTGATCCTTGCGCACGTTCTGCAAAAATCGGTGTCATGCCGACTGATTTATACGCGCGAACCGGGCTGTTGACACCGCCCGGCATGAGCGGTAAGGCCCGCTCAAACGCGGCTTTTGATTTTGAATTTTGATTCGTTAAGCTCATTTCGACCCCTCCAAGTAACGGCAAATGTCTTTCGCGAAATAGGTGATGATTAAATCGGCTCCGGCCCGTTTAAAGCCGAGCATCGTTTCCATGACAATACGTTCTTCGTCAATCCAGCCGTTTAACGCAGCAGCCTTGACCATCGCATATTCACCCGATACGTTATACGCGACGATTGGTAAGTCTACCCGTTCCCGGACATCCCGAATGATATCCATAAAGGCGAGAGCCGGTTTGACGATCATGAAGTCGGCACCCTGCTCGACATCTGCTGTCGCTTCACGGAATGCTTCCCGACGGTTAGCCGGATCCATTTGATACCCTTTGCGGTCCCCTTCACCAGGTGCCGAGTTTGCCGCATCACGGAACGGTCCGTAATAAGCGGAAGCATACTTGACGCCGTAACTCATGACCGGGATATGGCTGAATCCATTCTCATCGAGTCCTTGGCGGATCGCCGCGACAAATCCGTCCATCATGGAAGATGGTGCGATGATGTCGGCACCGGCACGCGCTTGAGACACTGCTGTTTGGACGTGCAACGGAAGTGACACATCGTTATCGACCGTTCCGTCGGCGACGATGCCGCAGTGTCCGGTTGACGTATATTCGCATAGACATGTATCCGCGATGACCGTCAGTTGCGGTGCGACTTTTTTAACGAGTCGCGTCGCTTCTTGAACGATTCCATGATCATGGAATGCCCCTGTCCCCTGTTCATCTTTTAAGTGATCGTGCGGAACACCAAACAGGATGACCGATTCAATACCAAGTGAAACGACTTCCTTGATTTCTGCTTCAAGATGGTCGAGTGAAAGGTTGAATACGCCGGGCATCGAGCTGACTTCCCGTTTGATATCTTCCCCTTCTGCGACAAACAACGGATAAATCAAATCAGTTTTGTGGAGATGATTTTCCCGGACGAGTGAGCGCAATGATGCTGTATTCCGCAAGCGGCGGTGACGTGCGAATTCTAATGTATTCATAACAGTTCCTCCTCTAAAATACAGTCAATCAGTCCGTCGAGTGTATAGACGGCAGCGACCAAAAGTGGTGTCAAACCGAAACGTCGAGCGGCTTGCTCGGTAATCGGTCCGATGGTCACGTAAGTCGCCGTCGTCTCTTGACGTAGTGGAGCAATCGCTTCGACAGCTGAAGGACTTTGTAAACCAATATACGCAGCCTGTTGCAACAGATTAGGGGGAATCACCCGCAAGTTTGTTTCATACGTGATGACTTCCAACACTTCAGCCGCAACGGCATTTCTTAATCGTTCGAGCGGTTCTTGACGTGACCGGTTCCCGCGGGCAAAACAAATCCGTTGTCCTGTCCGGAGAAGCGGCCGTAATTCTTCAACCAGCATATCCCCTGTAAAAGCGGATGGCATGAAATCAGGTGTTCGTCCCTGCTTGATTAACGCTGCCGCCGTTTTTGATCCGACGACTGCAATCTTCGTATGTTGCAAGAACGGAAGCTCTGACTGGATGCGTTCGACGCCGGTCGGACTTGTCACAATCAGCCAATCGAGTTCCGCCGGCAACTGAAAATCGACCGGAATCGTTTCGATGACCGGATGATGGACGACTTCAATCCGCTGTGCTGTCAAACGCTCCACCTGCTCCGCAGTCGGTCGACGGCTTCCCGTCAACACCAGGCGCTTACAGGTCATCCGGTAAAGATGCGAGAATCTCACGACCACCTGCATCGAGAAGACGCGTCGCAACCGTTTGACCGAGTTGCATCGGATCAAGTGATGTTTCCCGTTCGAGCAGGATTTGTTGACCGTCGACTGAACCAAGGAATCCGACGAGTGTTGTCGATAAGTCTTCATTAATCGTCGCGAATCCGCCGACCGGAACATGACAGCTTCCTTCGATTGCCGCCAAGAACGAGCGCTCGGCGAAAGCTACTTTTTCTGTCATCTGATCGTGGATCAAATTCAGCAAGTCGCGGACTTCTTGATCGTTCGCCCGGCATTCGATTGCCAAAATCCCTTGTCCGACCGCCGGAATCATATCGTCGGTTGAAATGTATTCCGAAACAATGTCTTCTGACCAGCCCATCCGTTGCAGACCGGCAGCCGCAAGCAGGATACCGTCAAACGGACCTGTCTTCAGCTTTTCAAGACGTGTATCGATGTTCCCGCGGATCGATTCGATTTTTAAATCCGGGCGTAATTTGAGTAATTGGGAACCGCGGCGTAAGCTGCTCGTTCCGACAATTGCCCCTTCCGGAAGCGAGTCCAGTCCGCCACCTGTCGTCGTAATCAAAGCATCTCGTGCATCGACTCGTGAAGGTGTCGCACCAATGATGAGTCCTGTCGGTAATTCAGACGGGAGATCTTTCATGCTATGCACGGCAAAATCAATGTCTTCGTCAATCATCTGTTGTTCGATTTCTTTGACGAACAATCCTTTACCACCAACTTTAGATAGTGTCACGTCAAGGATGCGGTCACCCTTCGTGATGATGTTCTTGATTTCGAATTCGTATGGTGCACCTGCTTGTTTCAATTGCTCGATGACCCATTTCGTTTGTGTCATCGCAAGTTTTGAACTACGTGAACCTACTATGATTTTTCGCATGCTGAAATCCCCCTGTACAATAATAAAGGGGCGGCACAAGTCCGCCCCATGCTTTTCTATTGTAACACAATTCGGTCTATGTTCACCGATTCACAGCTTTCCGTTCGGCTGTTGTTTCTTCTTGTAACACCATTTCCTCGGCGGCACTATCAAACAACTCTTCGTCTAATGCAAACGTATCCATGAACTGCGCAATCCGTTGCTCGGCATCTGGTTTCGCGGCTGCATCTTTAATATAGGATAATGGTTCGCGAAGCAGTTGATTGATGATCGATTTCATGTGTTTTCCGATCACGGTTTTTTCCCGATTTGTCATATTCGGCAACTTCCGCTCCAGACTTTGCATCGTCTCTTGCTGGATTTTAAGCGACTGATCACGGAGTTCCGTAATGATCGGAACGACACCAAGCGTCGTCATCCATCCTTCGAACTCAGCAATCGCAGCTTCAATCCGCCGTTCGATTTTTGCTGCTTCCTTCAATCGTTCCGCCATGTTTTGCTGAACGATTGACGTTAAATCATCGACATCATACAGGTGGACACCTGGCAAGTCACCCGCCGTCGGCTCGATATCACGGGGAACCGCAATGTCGATCAACAGGAACGGACGGTCACTTCGGAACAATTGGGCTGCGGCAATGTCTTCACGTTTGATGATTGCTCGTTTTGCTCCGGTTGAAGAAATAACGATGTCAGCCCGAAGCAGACCGCATTGCATTTCGTTTATCGAATGTGCGGATCCTTCGAAACGATTCGCCACTTCTTCCGCTTTTGCCAGCGTCCGGTTGAAAACAGTGATATCACGGGCACCTGCTTCATATAAGTTCAGGGTCGTCAGTTCTCCTGTTTCTCCGGCACCGATGACGACAATGGATTTATCTTCAAGCGATCCAAGTAACTGTTCCGCTAACGTGACAGCAGCTGCGCTGACCGACACGGCATTTTCACCGATTCCCGTTTCCGCATGCGCGCGTTTCGCAAGCGTGACTGCTTCTTTAAACAATTTATTGAAGACCGTTCCGGTCGTCTCGAGTTTTTGTGCCGTAAAGAAACTTGTTTTCACTTGCCCGAGAATCTGTGTTTCACCGACGATCATCGAATCGAGTCCGCTTGTCACCCGGAAAAGATGTTTCATTGCGTCAAATCCTTCGTGGATGAACAAATACGGCTCCAGTTCTTCCATCGTCAAACCAAACCAGTTCGCCAGAAAACGTTTTGTATAGTAACGACCTGTATGCGGTTGATCCGTAACAACATATAATTCCGTCCGGTTGCATGTCGAAACGATGACGCTCTCGAAAATACTTTTTTCGTCACGTAGCGCAACGACCGCTCCCTTCATCTCATGTTCCCCAAATGAGACTTGTTCGCGGATTGATACAGGCGCCGTCTTATTATTTAAACCGACAACTACGATATGCATGCGCTCTACCCCTTACGTCCAAAGATTTCATTCTCATCTATCTTTCGTTCTCTACTCTACATTATAACCATTATAAAAAAGATTCCAATCAATTTATAAACTAAAATGAGTCGAAGTTGTGAAACTTATCTTCTTACCATATCCCTCTCAGCGACAAAGTACAAACCCTCTGCTTTCATCGTCAGCAGAGGGTTTGTCTTTCTTATTTCGTCGAATCGGTAATGATCCGTGACTCATCGATCTGGACATCCAACTTTTGTTGGCGCAAACGATAAATCCGGGCAATGTTTTGAACAACAACTTTCGTTACGGCATAGGTCGGGACCGCTAAGATGACACCGATGATGCCACCAATCTTTCCGGCAACAAGCAAGACGATGATGATCGTCAAAGGATGGACCTTCAGCGTCTTTCCTTGAACATACGGCGAAATCAGATTTGATTCAATCTGTTGGGCGACGACAATCGTAATGATAGCGTAGAGTGCTTTGATCGGATCATCGATGAATCCGACGATGACGGCAGGAACAGCCCCGATATACGGTCCAAGATACGGAATGATGTTCGTAACCGTACAGAACAATGCCAGCAGCAACGCATATTGAATATCCGAGATGAAAAATCCGATCAACGACATCAGACCGACGCACAACGAGACGATGACTTGACCGTTCACGTAGTGTTTAACCGTCACATGCATATCGTGAAGAATTTTCCGGGTTTCCGTTTCATAGCTTTTCGGTAACAGTTTGACGACTGAGTTCGGAAACTTATAGCCGTCGAGTAACATGTAGACCAAAATGAACGGTACAAGCACGATGATCAAGACGGTCGAAGAGATGACCCCGAAGATCGTTCCGACAGACGTCGAGACCGACTTGAATAACGTGCCGATATAAGATGTCGCTTCATTCGTCCAGGAATCAAACATGGCGGTATTTTCATGCACCCAGTTGGAGATAAAACGATTGTTCATCAACTGGTCCCGGAGATTCAGTGTCTGGTCCCGCAGTTCGACGACCAGGTTCGGAATGCTTGTCACAAAATCCGACACTTGCTCGACCAAAATCGGACCCATCGAAGCGACGGCAATCGTGATGATACCAAGAAATCCGAGCAAGACGATCAGAACCGCGAGTCCTCGTTTCTTGACGCGTTTTTGAAGCGTGTCAACAATTCCGAGGGTGAAGTAATAAAAGATACCGGCGATAATCAGCGGTGGGAAAATCAATGCTAACATCACTTTAATAGGTTGGAATAAAAATGAGATTTTTGTTCCGACCCAGATAACCAAGAAAATCGTCAAAATCCAAAGTAAGGCTTTAAACCATTTGTTTCGAAGTAAATCCACGAACAGTCCTCCTACGAGTTTACAATCAACTTGTTTTTTCTTTCACTTCGTCTGTTACGACATCGTCCAGTCGCTGTCGTTCCATCTTACCCCATTGACCGCGTCCCGTCATGAACTGAATTAATCCACCGAGCTTAAAGAAGACCAGGATCGGACGGTACCAAAACGATTCTGTCAATGACCACAAGTATAGACGGATCAACTCTTTGACGTTCTTGAATCGGTGCATCGTCCACTCTTCAAGCAGAACGGCTCCGGCGGATAACAAAGACCCGTACAGCAAAGCAACAGTCAATAGGACAACACCGAACTCAAAATTAAGTGTTCCAACCAGCAGGTTAAGCGGAATGATGAAGTACCCGATCAACTCGACAATCGGTCCGAGCAATTCGATTAAAAAGAAGTACAGCATCGAGACGCTTCCGACGAAACCGTAGCGCGGATTCCCAATCATCCGTTTATGTGTCCATAACGTTTCTGCCAGTCCCCGATGCCAACGGCTCCGTTGCGAGCGTAAGACTTCCATCGTATCCGGTGCCTGTGTCCAGCAGACCGGTGAAGGGACGTACTCAATCCGTTTATCAATCTTATTTTCTTTCATGTAACGATGCAGCCGGACGACTAACTCCATGTCCTCGCCGACAAGCCCCTCTTTGTACCCGCCCGCCTGAACGACGATTGCTTTTTGGAATAATCCGAAAGCACCGGACACAATCAGTAACATATTAAAACGGCTGAGTCCGAGGCGTCCGAACAAAAAGGCACGGAAATACTCAATCATCTGCATCAATACAATCCGTTGTTTCGGGGTCCGAATCTCAACAATTTCGCCGCCTTCGATCGTACAACCGTTGACGAGGAAAATCGACCCGCATGTCGCAATGACGTCTTCATCGGACTCTACAATCGGTTTCATGACTTTCAGGAGAGCATCCCGTTCAAGAATCGAGTCGGCATCCAGCGAACAGAAATACGGATAACTGGAGTAGTCGATTCCGGCATTCAAGGCATCCGCCTTCCCGCCGTTCTCTTTATCAATGACAATCAAACGGGCATCGATTCGGGAACGGTAAACGTGTTTGACGGGTTGCGACCCAATCAGAATCCTGGGAAAACGTAACTCCTTTTCCAATTCGTACGTCTTAAACAGCTCATCCATCGTCCCGTCACTCGATCCATCATTGATGACAATGACTTCATGTTCCGGGTAGTCGAGTGCAAGCAGCGCCTGAACACTGGTGACGATCGTATACTCTTCATTGTAAGCCGGAACAAGAACACTGACCGGCCGCGTATAAAGAGAACGCATTAATGGCAAATAAGAACTTTCCTTTCGTCGGAACCGTTGTTTTCGGACCATTTGTGCCGAAATCAGATACAACGTTGAATAAAAAATGATGACGAGAATCATATAAATCAGAACAGTCCAGGATAAAACGTTAATGATATTTTGAATCGTTTCAGATGACAACATGTTGTTTCATCTCCTTTGCTAACCGTTCCGTCGCTTTTTGTTTGGCATAACGGTCAGGATGATCTTTTGCGACGAGCGCCAGCTGTTCGAGACCACCACAGGCAAGCAGGGCATCAAAGGCTGCGGTCCGTACCCACCAGGAACGGCTGCCGACGAACGGCAGGATGTAGTCGACAGAATCCTTTGGTGTCACGTTTTCTAGAAAGCGCAATGCTAACATCTGCTCGACCCAACTCGTCTCATCCTCGAGATAAGGCGTATAAAGTTGCCAGTCTTCTTCGAGCCCGACACGCGTCAACGCGCGGAGTGCCCGCTTCCGGATTTCGGGATTGGCGTCGTTCGTCTTCATCCGAACCAGTTCTGCATACTGCGTCTCGTCACGGTCATAAATCAGTTGAAGAATCGCCATTTGAAAAGATTCCGTCAGCTGATCAAATGCTGTCACCCAAGGTGACAAATCGCGACTGCGACCAACAGCCAGTACAGCACCGAAAAAACTGATATCGTTTTGCTGTTTAGCTTCCTCAATTGCCAGATGCGGTGCAATCGATACGAGGGTACGGACAATGACGTCTTCTTCTTCTTTTGATAATTGTTTGTGCAATTTTTGCTGAAGGGTTTCTGCGACCGGACTCAACCGGAACTGAGCGATTGCTTCATAGGCATTCAGACGTCGGTCAATCCGCCGGTGCCGAATCTGTTTTTGATAATAGGTCAGCAGTTTCGTTTCGACATACCGGTAAATTTTCTCTTGATGCGACTCGGTCGCTGTCAAATTGGTCAGGGCAAACAATTCCAATTCAACCAAATCTTCATTTCCTGGTAAAATATCCGGCATCTTCGATTGTTTACTCGTCGCATAATCATAGATTTCATCCCGGAAATGCAGTTGCCAGGTTAACCGGTCATCCTCTTGTTTGGCACGCTTACGTTTTTGAATAACCAGATAAACTAAAGCTGCCACCTGAAGAATGACCAGGATAAGAATGAAAGTAAGAATCCATCTCATTCGTTCATCCCCTCCAGTTTTCTGAGCCATGCCCGAAATTCCTCCACTTTAAGCGGGAGCGTCATGATTCCGTCGACGCCGCGTTCGATTGCGAGCACATGATCCCGTTCCCGGTTGTACATCGAAATCATGATGGCATGAAACGGCATAACACTTTCGGTTTTGGCGCGCAAGAGTAACTCAAGACCATCTGCGCGCGGAAGAGCAGATGAAAAGACAAGAAGATACGGACGCATTGCCGCATGCTGCTCTAAAAATACTTCTGCTCGTTCATACAGGGAGAGGGTTTCAAAGTTTTTTGTCAATTCGCGTTCCAGCAATCGTCTGAGATGCGGATCGTCTGTGACGATTACCGCATCGACGACACGCTGAACACGTTTATACCGGACAATTCGATCCAACAGGACATCCTTGGCCAGATCAGCCGGTACGATTTCTCGTGCATTCTCCAGTAAGTAGAACGAGGCGTCATTCATATCCGGATTCAGGTAAACGACAGGAATCCGTTCCTCCTCTAGCGGTCGACTGGCGAGAATGACATCCGCATAGGACAAGTCCGTTCTTACACATCGCCCTTCTTCAATCAGATCATTGACCGTTTCCGGCATTACACCGACTGTATGAATAAAAATGACTCCTGATGTTGATTCGTTCACATCCTGTTCGGACAAGATATGTGATGAGCTTGTTTCTGTATCAATGGGTTCGATTGTTGCATTGATTAATTTCCACATTTCTTCCCGACGCATTTATCTCACTCCTTCTTTAAACGCCTGTTGCATCGTTTGATATACCGGTTTTAGCGCCTCGCGCTGTTGCGGGTTCGTCCATTCCGACCAATTATAAAAACCGCGGTCTTTTTCCGGAATCCGCGTTGTTCCGATTTGGCCGGTCACTTCAATCCCCTCCGTGATCATCTTCGCCTCAAGCCCATCTTTCCAAAAATCTCCGATGATTTCATGTTTGCTCGGGTCCCGCATATTTAATAACATCCATGGAATCCGAAGTTCGATCTGCTTTTGCTTGATGTCAGAGATATCGGTCAAAATACTTTCCGGCGGTCCTTCATGCAGAATACCTGTGTCCCACTTCACGGCCGGCTTGATGATTTTTTTAGTGACCGGATCTCTTCTTGCATAATCGAGCATTTGGTAGATCGGGTTAAAGTTTCCACTGTTTTGTTTATCTGACGGCGGCTTGACCATCTCAAACGGTTTTTTCAACCCGTAATGGTAGCGGAAGATGTCATACCGTTCATCGACATCCAGGCGCGCTTGATCGCCGATCGTCAAACGATACTCGGCACCTTCGTCCAATTTTAACGGTCCGACTTGCAGATTACCGTCATTCGGCTTCGTCGACAAGGCGAGTGTCATCGGTTCGGCTTTTTTCCGGTCGATCCGGACATACAGATAAGCTTCATCCGATGTCATGTAAATCGCTTGACCGTCCGTTTCCGCTACCGGTGCATAGCCTTTCCAGTCATCCATCTTACCGTCAATCGTAATATCGGCTCTTAAGAAACCAAGCATCCCGAAATGCTGCTCGCTCGTTTGGACATTTGACCAGCGCGGACGTGTGTTAGCGTCATCATAGTCCATCGTATTCCACGTCCGTTTGAACCATTCGTCCTGCCAGATAAAGACCAGTCCGCCGGCCATCTTCGTTTCGACGATGTCTTGATATAACTTGGCTACGAGTTTTCCTTGATTTTTTTCACTGACATGCCCTTGATCAAATCCATTCGGACCCAGATGGGTTTTCCCACGCGAACTCGGAATGCCGAATTCGGAAACGAGTAACGGCATATCATGATAGTCTTTCATCCGCTTCAGATAACGGCTGTACGACTCTGATCCGGTATCCGCTTTGCGTCCAAACTCTTCCTTGATGAACGATGGATAGTACGGGTAAATATGATACGAGGCAAAGACGCCGCCGGCAAAGTCTTTTGTGGCCTGGATATGGTTGAAATCAATCGATACCAGGTCCTGTTCTTCTTCCACTTCCTTCGGATGCGCAAGGGGATCCGTCGTCGGCCAGTTCGTTGCTGCGATGGGCCGGGTCGTTTTGTAGGTATCGAGCTCATGCTGTGTCGCACCGTCCATCCGGCCGGCTAACCATGATTCAAATGGCGAGGCGTCTTTGGTCGTCGTCACGTATTTGCCGTCGTACCGAAGCCCCTTGTTCTTCTTATTCGTTCCGATGACGGCGTCCGGTAACCATTCGATCCCGAACACAAATGCAGAGACGTACTGTGAAACGTCAGACGTATACGTACCGGAAGCATGACCGACAACTTCCTTGACGACAGCATTCCCGTGTATGACATCGACCATCCGTTCGGCTTCCGTATCCGTCATCTTTAAAAATTCCGGTTCGAAGGCATTTTTTAATTCTTCAAACGGTTTTTCTTCAACCCACATGCCTTGCATTAAGTAAATCGGTGTTTTTGCCGTTTCATTGTACGCTTTTAACGCATCATAAAAAGCGGGAGGATGAAGTGTATAAATCCGGATCGTATTGACGCCCATCTCACCCATCTGCTTCAGCCAGCGGTCGTATTCATTACGGCTGATGGCGTGTTCTCCCGGAAAAGCACCCGGGCGGCCCAGTCCGACGTTCACTCCTTTGACGATATATGGTTTCCATTTCCCGTCTTGATACATCTCAAGCGTATCTTGACCCGAGCGCGCCCGCGTCCGGACCGTTTGGTTGTTGATTTTTGTTTGTGCCAGCGGTTTAACCTGCGCCGCCTGCTGTTTCACGACTTTCGTTTCCTTTAAGATACGGCTGATGGTCGGTGCATAAACCTTCCAAAAGAATGCCGTTTCGCTGTCTGCACTGTCGAGAATGAATTGTTTACGGAACCAATCGAGTCCGGCATAACGATAGTAGCGCGGAATATCAGCGACATCTGTGAAATCACCTGCAAAATAATGGCCGCTTCCTTGTGTAACATAGGCGGGGAATTCAAGAGGCAATTGCCGCTCGCGTAACATGGCTTGTGTGTTTTTGGAGGGTTTCCAGGAAAAATGGGCCTGTTGTTCGCCCCCGTCGAGTTCCAATACTTCAAACCAATAGTTGTACCGGACTTCGTCCTTTGCCGATCCCTGATTTTTATCCCATTTGTACAAAAGAGGTGTCTCATCATTGACGAAAAAAACTTCTTCTGTTGAGTCATTGATGAAAACATATCCGGGTCCGGATAATTTAAACGTTTTATCTTTTGCCTGAATCTTTAATTTATCAATGACGGTTTGATCGAGACCTTGTAATTTCGTCAAGTCCGGGAAAAAGCGTCCGATCCAACCCGTCCATGCCGTTCCGAATAATTGCCGAAACGCATTCGAACGGTCGGATGGCGTTGGACTGGCTGCTGTATTGAACTCTGCGACTACTGTCTTCCCTTTTGAAATCGCGTCTGTCGCAAGTGCCACATCCTCAGCTGTCAGTCCGCCACGGTGTTGCTGTTTCCCGTCGACCGTGTAGGATTTTCCATATGTATCCGTAAACAGCAATACATCGGCCTTGGAAGCTTGTTTCAACATCGCTTCACCTTGTGTCCCGTCATACCGGTTGATGTAATCCGTGTATGTATAATTCTTTCCTTCATCCTTCGTGATTTTCAAATGATTCAACAACCAGGTCGTTCCTGCATGTTCCCGTTGTTGTTTTCCCACCGTGTAATCAAACAGGATTACGTTTAATGTCCGTTCCTTTTGTATGAACCAAATCAATAGCGGTGTCAGCATCAGAAGGACTACGATCGCGGCAATCCATTTATATCGCTTCATCTTTACACGTCCCTTTCCGTCACTTTTGTTTTTACCATTGTAACGTGAAAACAATCTACCGCATATATGGGAAGCGTTTATTTCTGAAATGGATATTTTGGATAAAAAAAGAAGCAACTGCCTTCCGGCGGTTGCTTCTTTTTATCTGAATCATAAATGACGATAGATGGCTTCCCATGCTGCGTCGACACCTTCACCTGTTTCTGAAGAAAACGGAATGAATGTGTCCTGCCCGTCAAACTGTAATTTCCGTTTAATCGCCGCAATCTGTTTATCGCGTTGACCACGCTTGATTTTATCCAGTTTCGTCGCTACGACAATGACCGATAAATCATAGTATTTTAAGAAGTCATACATGATGACATCATCCGCTGAAGGTTCATGACGGATATCGACGAGCAAGACGACTCCCTTTAGTATTTCACGTGTCGTGAAATACTTTTCCATCATCTTGCCCCATGCCTCACGTTCGGTTTTCGAAACTTTCGCATAACCATAACCCGGTACATCAACAAACATGACTTCATCATTGATGTTAAAGAAGTTTAACGTTTGTGTTTTACCCGGTTTTGAGGATGTGCGGGCGAGTGCTTTTCGCTGAACAAGTTTGTTGATGAACGACGACTTTCCGACGTTCGAACGTCCGGCGAGTGCCACCTCAGGAAGGAGCGGTTCCGGATAATGTTCCGGATTGACACCACTCGTAATAAAATCTGCTTTATAAATTTTCATGTTACTCTCCTTTTAATGCATGTTCGAGCACTTGATCCATTGTCGCGACCGGTATGAAGCGAATGCCATCCCGAACCGTTTCCGGAATGTCATCGATATCACGTGTATTGTCTTGCGGCATCAAAATCGTCGTCAAACCCGCACGATGGGCTGCCAATGACTTCTCTTTCAGACCGCCGATCGGCAAGACCCGTCCCCGTAACGTAATTTCTCCGGTCATACCGACATCTCGCCGTACCGGACGTTTCGTCAACGCGGAAATCAATGCTGTCGCGATCGTAATCCCCGCCGAAGGACCGTCTTTTGGCACGGCGCCTTCCGGAACGTGAATGTGGATATCTTGTGTCTCATAGAAATTCGGATCGATTTTAAACGCTTCTGCATTCGCCCGAACGAAGCTGTGTGCCGTTTGAGCGGATTCCTGCATGACGTCTCCTAATTTCCCTGTTAACTGCAGTTTTCCTTTACCTGGAGCGAGACTCACTTCAATCGTCAGTGTATCGCCCCCAAATGCAGTATACGCTAAACCAGTCACCGCGCCAATCGTATCTTCAAGTTCACTTTGACCATAACGGTAAATCGGTTTACCTAAGAAGTCCGGTAAATTACGTTTCGTGACCGTAACCCGTTTCTTTTCACCCATAGCGATTTGTTTCGCCGCTTTCCGGCACAACGCACCGATGACGCGCTCGAGACTCCGGACACCCGCTTCCCGCGTATACCGGCGAACCACTTCTTGTAAGGCATCCGGTTTGACCGTCAGCTGACTTTTCTTCAGTCCGTGCTCTTTTAGTTGTTTCGACAATAAGTGCCGGATTGCAATTTCTGTTTTTTCCTGTTCTGTATAGCCGCCGATTTGAATCAGTTCCATCCGGTCAAGCAAGGGTCCCGGAATATTTGAGACATCGTTGGCCGTCGCAATGAATAAGACATTTGATAAATCAAACGGCTCTTCGATGTAGTGATCGGAAAAACTGTTGTTTTGTTCCGGATCAAGTACTTCAAGCATCGCGGAAGACGGATCGCCCCGGAAATCATTTGCCATCTTGTCGATTTCATCGAGCAGGAATACCGGGTTGTTTGTTCCGGCCTGTTTCAATCCGCGAATGATCCGGCCGGGCATCGCTCCGATATAAGTCCGACGGTGTCCTCGGATTTCTGCTTCGTCACGTACGCCACCGAGCGAAACACGAACGAATTTGCGTTCAAGCGCCGTCGCAATCGACCGGGCGAGTGACGTTTTCCCGACTCCCGGAGGACCTGCCAGGCATAAAATCGGACCGCGTAACGAGTCCGTCAGTTGTCTGACCGCTAAGTACTCAAGAATCCGTTCCTTTACTTTCTCGAGACCGTAATGATCTTCATCCAACTGTTCCGATGCGGCTTCGACGTTCAAGAAGTCGTCCGTCGCTTCGTTCCATGGAAGGGAAAAGAACCATTCGAGATAGTTCCGGATTACACCGTGTTCCGGACTCGTTGCCGGCACGACGGAAAGACGATTGATTTCTTTTTCGATATTGATGACTGCCGTTTCTGACAAATCAAGCAGTGCCAGTTTTTCCTTATACTTCACGGCGTCACTTTCTGCCGAGACTGCTTCTCCGCCAAGTTCCTGTTGAATCGTCTTCAGTTGTTCACGAAGATAGTATTCGCGTTGCGACTGTTCAATCGTCTTTTTCGTCCGTTCGCGCATTTCGCGTTCGAGTTCGACGACTTCATATTCATGTTTCATGACATCAAGCAGCATGACCCCGCGTTCAACCGGATCATTTTCTTCGAGGAATTCCTGTTTTTTCGCGATGTCGATCGGCAATTTCGACGCGATGTAATCCGTCAATGAATCGAGTCGTTCATATGTCTCAAAACGACGTCGTTCGTCCGTTCCGATTCCTTTGATGCGTGACACCAATTGTCCGAACTGTTCCTTGATCAAACGGACGAGCGCTTCCTGCTTCGCTCCCTTGATGTCTGCTTTTTCAATCGGTTCGATACTCGCTTGATAGCCTTCATCTGTTTCCGTCACTTGATCAATCCGGACACGTTCTTTACCAATGACCCGGACACGAACCGTATCATTACCCAGTTCACTCATTTTTGCAATCTGGACGAGTGTCCCGATCGTATGCAAACCATCCACAGACGGTTCCGCTTCGGGATCACGTTGCGTGACGACAACCAAATCAATTTCATGCTCTTTCGACGCCAGCAGTGCTTTGAGCGAGACAGGACGCCCGACATCAATCGTCAGACCGATTAAGGGGTAGGCGACGACACCACGTAATGGCAATAATGGATATTGTTTTGTCTTCATCAAAAATCTCCTCCTAAACAAAAAGACTCGGAAAGGCGTACAAGTAGCCTCCGAGCCGATTTGTCACGGTGTTACGCCGTTTCTTTTTCTTTACCATGTTCAATTGTGCCATCCTTCAACTCGAGCGTTGGACCGCGTTTTCCAGTCAACGTTTCTGCTGTGATGATGACTTTCGCAATATCTTCACGTGATGGAATTTCAAACATGATATCGAGCATCGTTTCTTCGATGATTGAACGAAGACCACGCGCTCCTGTTTTCCGTTCGATTGCAAGTTTCGCAATCTCAACGAGTGCATCTTCTGTGAAGTCGAGTTCGACATCGTCCAGTTGAAGCATTTTTTTGTATTGTTTGACGAGTGCATTTTTCGGTTTTGTTAAGATTTGGACGAGCGCTTCTTCGTCAAGCGGCTCAAGTGTCGCCATGACTGGTAAACGTCCGATGAATTCCGGAATCAATCCGAACTTCTGTAAATCTTCCGGTAAAGCAGCCGCAAGAATTTCTTTTTGCGTCAGGTTGCGGTTCTCGGAATCATTTCCGAATCCGATGACCTTTTTCCCAAGACGACGTTTGATCGATTGGTCGATCCCGTCAAAGGCACCACCGACGATGAACAAGATGTTCGTCGTATCGATCTGAATGAATTCTTGATGCGGATGTTTCCGGCCGCCTTGTGGCGGAACGCTTGCAACAGTACCTTCTAAGATTTTCAGAAGTGCTTGTTGCACCCCTTCACCTGAAACGTCACGTGTAATCGACGGATTCTCAGATTTACGGGCGATTTTATCGATTTCATCGATGTAGATGATACCTTTTTCTGCTTTTTCGACATCATAGTCAGCAGCTTGAATGAGTTTTAGGAGAATGTTTTCAACATCTTCCCCGACATATCCGGCTTCCGTCAGACTTGTTGCATCCGCGATTGCGAACGGAACGTTCAGAATACGGGCCATCGTTTGTGCGAGGAGTGTTTTACCACTACCAGTCGGTCCAATCATGACGATGTTTGATTTAGACAATTCCACGTCGTCGGCACGTCCACCGGCATTGATCCGTTTATAATGATTGTACATCGCGACAGATAACGATTTTTTCGCTTTTTCCTGTCCGATGACGTAGTCATTTAAAGTCGCACGGATTTCATGCGGTTTCGGTACGTTTTTCAGTTCGACTTCTTCTTCTGTACCAAGCTCTTCTTCGACGATCTCATTACAGAGTTCGATACATTCATCGCAAATGTAAACGCCAGGTCCAGCAACAAGTTTGCGCACTTGCTCTTGTGTCTTTCCGCAGAAAGAACATTTTAGCTGACCTTTTTCTTCGTTAAATTTAAACATAAAGGTCCACCCCTTTAACGTGGAATTTGTATAGATCCGTTTCGCATCTATTCTCACGTTTTACTATTTATGATTGTAGCATGAACAAGGAAACTCTTTCAAATCTTGGATGAGCGTTTTACAGTTTGATTTGAAAAATATATTTTTGTTTGTCCTTGTTTGACCTATCGTACAAAAAAATCGACTTCAAGACCAGAGATTGGTCTTGAAGTCGATTCTGTTCGGTTGTTTGCTTATTTTGCTTTTGCGTTGTCAACGAGAACGTCGATTGCTTTACGGAACTGAAGATCACCTTTAAGTGTATCAAGTCCGCCTTGTGGTGCAAGCATCGTTTCAAGTTGATCTGCAGGAATGTTGTAGAGTTCAGACATCGATTGAAGTTCAGCTTGCGCTTCTTCTTCAGTAACTTCGATTTTTTCGTCTGCAACGATTTGTTTAAGAACGAGACGAGCTTTAACGCGCTCTTCTGCTTGTTCTTTCATTTCAGTACGCATTGCCTCTTCAGTCGTTCCAGTTAACTGGAAGTACATGTTAAGGTCAATTCCTTGTGACTGAATGCGTTGTGTGAATTCTTGGACCATACGTTCAACTTCGTTTTCAACCATAACTTCTGGAAGATCAACTGTTGCGTTTTTAGTCGCAGCTTCAACCAACTCATCACGCATTGAAGCATCAGCTTCTTGTTTGCGTGTGTTTTCAAGACGTGTACGGATTTTTGTTTTCAACTCATCAAGAGAAGAAACTTCTTCGTCCATTTCTTTAGCGAACTCATCTGTCAATTCAGGAAGTTCTTGTGCTTTGATTTCGTGGATTGTTACTTTGAACACGACTGGTTTTCCAGCGAGTGATGCTTCATGGTACTCTTCTGGGAACGTGACGTCGATATCTTTTTGCTCGCCTGATTTAAGACCAACCATCTGCTCTTCAAATCCTGGAATGAAGTTTCCAGATCCGATGACGAGTGAGTAGTTTTCTGCAGTACCACCGTCGAATTGGTTTTCACCATCGAAACCTGCGAAGTCGAATACGACTGTATCGCCATTTTCGATCGCGCCGTCTTCTTTAACGACGAGCTCTGCACCGCGCTCTTGCATTGTTTTGAGTTCAGCATCGACATCTTCGTCTGTAACGTCTGTTTCGACTGCTGTGTACTCAAGACCTTTGTACTCACCGAGTGTTGCGTCCGGCTCAATCACGAATGTGATTTTGAACTCAACTGGTTTTCCTTTTTCGAGTGTTTCGACGTCGATGTTATCAAGCGCGATTGGCTCGATTCCTGATTCGACGACAGCACCTTCGATTGTGTCTTGATATAAGATATCAAGTGCATCTTGGTAAAGTGCTTCTTCGCCGTACATTTTGTTAAACATTGCGCGTGGCATTTTTCCTTTACGGAAACCTGGTGTGTTCAATGTCTTAACGACTTTTTTGAACGCTTGGTCTACCGCTTTATCAAATGCTTCAGCAGGCGCTTCATACGTGAGAACGCCGAGGCTACCTGATTGTTTTTCCCATTTTGCAGTCATGCTGAGTCCCTCCAAAAATGTCAATTAGCGTACATGTGTGTACAACAAGTCACATTATAGCACAATCGTTCCGAGGATTACCACTGTTGAACGAGCCATTCCCTTGAATTAAAGAAGCAAGGCCTGCTCGTACTGTTTTCCTTCCGGTAACAGGAAATGGACAGCCTGATAAATCTTTTGCGCTTGTCCGCTCAAGTCAGGTGGCGGAGTTTCCGAGGCAAAGTCGGATTCCGCCAATTCTTCGACCGCATCCACCCATTCCTGCCATCTGTCTCCCTGTTCCAGCACTTCGGTCGGAAAGACGATTTGATACCAGTTCATGAACAACAGCGCCTTAAATGGATCCATGCGCTTCAGCCTGAAGGTTTCGTTACTGAAAGACTGAAGCTCAAGCGCCTGTCTCGTCACATGTCTCTCGAGTTGCTCCGGACTTTCAAATTCATGATCCAGCCCAATCGATGGAATCCGGATCCGGACGGGGAAAAGTGCACGATCCGCCGGAAGTTGCGGAAGCAATGTCTGGATGACAAGAGCACTCTGTTCGTTAACATCTTCTCCCGTGAAATAATCCTCGATGAGATAACGGACGAACGAAGGATCTGCCTGTAAATCGAATTGCCCGATCAAACGAAACTGTTCGTCCATCGTCCCGAGCCGGTAACGATCGACCCGATCCCCTGGTACTAGCCGTAAATGGGATTGTTCCCGTACCTTCACATATGAGGAATCATCCGTCTGCCCGATGTTACCTTTCTTACGTGAAAGCGACTGGGTCATTTCGTCTAATTTCAAGGCGAGACCGTAAGGAAGATAGGGAGAGGCTGTCCGCAGGGCCAGATCAAAGGAATACCTCTCTCCCTTCTCGTACATGAAGAGTGCGATCAGTTGCTCGACACCGTCCACTTCAAGGAAAGGGTTCACCACTTGCAGATAGGCTTCCACCTCTTGATCGTTTGTCAAAAAAGCTTCCTGAATTGTATAGAGCACATAAAGAATATCCTCTTCTGTTTCTAAACTTTTCAGTCGTTCCAGCTCAGTTGCCAATTCGTCCTGACTCAATCTTGCGAGCCGCTTCCGCTCATCTGACAACGGTTGTTCCATCCAACGTGATTGCGACTGATTCACGGTCATCCCACCTTTTTCATATCTGTCTTACTTCGTGAACGGATCCAGTAAAGACGTCCAGTTCGTGATTGCTTCCTGTAATTGTCCTGCCTGTTCGATTCCCATTTTATTCAATGTGTCCAAAGAAACATCGGTTTCGAGCAACTGCGTGATATCTTCCGATTGATTCACGTACTGCTCCAATTTTTCACTCAAGTTCTTCAGTTCCGCCGGCGGAGTATCTAAATTCGCAAGCCGTTCATCAATTTTGTTCAACTCTTCGTTCAACTGTTGAACTGTTCCGTCAGTCTGGAGTTTTTCAATTTGCTGATCAAGAGCCTGTTCCGGATTTGCGGCATCCCGCGCTTCAGTCGCTGCTTGATCGAGTTTCGTCGACAATTCAGATGTCACCTTGGACGTATCCTGGGCGATATCTTGCAACTGACTTGCATAATCAACACTGTTCTTTACGTCCGTCACTTGCTGTTTCGCCTGATCGACTGTATCTGTAACCTCGCTGCATCCGGCTAAAGCCACGGTCAGTACGAGGATTCCACTCATTTTCTTTAACATCTTCATCATCCCTTTCAAGTTCATGATACCTTAAGTATACTCGAAAAAACGGATAAAAAAAAGAGACCTCCCTCATAAGGGAAGTCTCTATTTTAATTATAGTGTCCCAAGAGGGATTCGAACCCCCGACCGACGCCTTAGAAGGGCGTTGCTCTATCCAGCTGAGCTATTGAGACGTGTCAACACGAATAAACTATACTAAAACAATTCTTTCGTGTCAATCACATTTGGTAAAACTCTTTTTAAAGTGTACCGTCGAGGTGCAAAGCATTGATTTTTTCACCTGTCAGATCGTAAAAGTCGACTGTGAATTGATCGTTTTCAACCGTCAACAACGCATACGTCTTTTCCGGGCGATGGCGCGGCATCCGGATCGAGCCTGGATTGATAAACAGTTTCCCGTCCCGTTGCTCTGCTTTTGCAACATGCGAATGACCGTACAGAACGATTGACGCCGCTTTTTGATCGGCATGGTGCACCAGCTGGTCGAGGCTGTATTTGACGTCTTGCCGGTGTCCATGGACACATAAGACACGAAACGATCCGAGTTCCTCGGTGACTTCGTCCGGGAAGTCATTCCCGTAATCACAGTTCCCTTTGACAACACGATAGGGATATAACGATTCAGTCGTTCCTGTCAGTTGGGAGTCCCCGCAATGAAAGGCAAAATCTGCTTCTTGGTGGCGGTTGAATATCGTCAATAGTTCCTGATCGAGACCATGGCTGTCACTTACGATTAACGCTTTCATCTAAAATCACTCTCCCAAAAAAGTAGTTAATGCCGCTTCAAGTTTTTTTAAAGCCTGCCCACGATGACTGATCGCCGCTTTTTCACTTTTCGTGAGTTCAGCCGCTGTCTGATTCAACGCCGGGATCAGGAATAACGGATCGTAACCGAAACCGTTTGTTCCTTTCTGCTCAAATCCGATTTGACCTTCCATTGTGCCCCGGACGGTCAGTGTTTCACCGGACGGTTTTGCCAGTGACAAGGCACAGACAAAACGGGCTGTCCGTTGATCGGCCGGTGTGTCCGCTAATTTTTCCAGCAACAATGCGTTATTGGCAGCATCTGATTTGTTCTCTCCCGCAAACCGGGCAGAGTAGACGCCCGGTGCGCCGTCCAGTGCATCGACTTCAAGTCCGGAGTCGTCCGACAATACGGCGTGACCAAAATAAGCTGCTGCTTCTTTCGATTTCAGTTCCGCATTTTCTTCAAAGGTTGATCCGGTTTCTTCCGTTTCCGGTGCCGTGTCGTAATCGAGTAACGATTCGACGTCGTATCCGAGTCGTCCAAGCATCGCTTGAAACTCACCGACTTTACCGGGATTTCTTGTCGCTACGATGATTTTCATTTGTGCTCCACCTCTTCTCCGACATACCACCACGAGGCCCCTAACGATTGTTCAGCCGCGTGAAGGAGTTCTTCAATACCCTTTTCCCCAAGTTCAAGCATATCGAGCATCTCTTTGCGAGAAAAGGTTGCTTCTTCCCCTGTCGCTTGCAGTTCGACGATTTTTCCGGACGAGGTCATGACAAGATTCAAATCGACATCTGCCGCTGCGTCTTCTTCATAACAAAGATCAAGCAATAACTCCGATCCGACTTTCCCGACTGATACTGCTGCAATTCCTTCTTTGATGGGGGTATCCGTTAGCTTACCGCTTTGAATCAATCCGTCGACTGCCAAGACAAGTGCCAAGAAACCGCCTGTAATAGCCGCTGTACGCGTCCCGCCATCTGCTTGCAGCACATCACAATCAATCCAAACCGTCCGTTCACCCAATTTTTCGAGATTGACGACGGACCGTAACGCCCGGCTGATCAATCGTTGAATTTCCATCGTTCGTCCCGTCTGCTTTCCCCGGACGGCTTCCCGTCCCGTCCGTTGTGCTGTCGCCCGCGGCAACATCGCATATTCGGCATTGATCCATCCGTGACGTTTCCCCCGTAAAAACGGCGGCACTTTTTCTTCCACCGTCGCGGTGCATAAGACACGTGTATCCCCGACCGATATCAGTACCGATCCTTCTGCATGCTTATTGACATCGGTCTCGAGCTGAATTTTCCGCATGTCCGATTGTGCCCGTTGATCTAAACGCATTTTTCTTCCTCCGTTCCTAACACTAACCGTTTCGCTTGGACCGGATGATGTAACCAGTCACTGGCGATTCGTTCAAAAGAGCGTGTATCGCCGGTCGCATGATAGACATGTTCCGGAATACGATCAAGATCTGCCGTGATGCCGTTATAATCAAGCAAGGCACTGACTTCAAGCGCCGTCTCGTCTCCTGAAGAAATCAGCTGGACGTTTGGTCCGATGACTCGTCCAATGACTTCTGCCAGTAACGGATAATGTGTACATCCTAAAATCAATGTATCCATATCATAGGAAAGCAACGGCTTTAACGTGTTGGCGACGACACGTTCAACGTATGGTCCACTTGTCTGAGACGATTCAACGAGCGGAACAAACGGTGGACAGGAAAGCGACTCAACGACGACCTGCCCTTCGACGTGACGCAAGGCTTTCTCATACGAATTGCTTTCAATCGTCATTTTCGTACCAATGACGCCGATCCGTTTCGAGCGTGTAACCTTGACTGCCGCCCGTGCTCCAGGATCGATGACACCGATGACGGGAATCGACAGTTTTTGTCGGGCTTCTTTTAGGACAACTGCCGTCGCCGTATTACAGGCGATGACAATCAATTTCACACCTTGAGCGACCAGAAAATCAATCATCTCCCATGTAAATTGACGAATTTCTTCTTCCGGCCGGGGACCGTACGGACACCGTAACGTATCTCCGACATATATGATTTGTTCATGGGGCAGCTGACGCATCAATTCACGCGCGACAGTCAATCCACCAACCCCAGAATCTAATACTCCAATTGATCTATTCACGATTTCCCCTCACTTTCCTCTCATCTCATATGGTAACAAAAAAGGACGACGGTGCAAGACCGGCGTCCAAGAATGTACGATAAAGGATTACTGAGCAAGACCTTCGCTTGTCAGCATATCTGAAAGAGTCGTGATAGCTTCAGAAGCATCGTCACCGTTTGCAACGATTTTGATGTCTGAGTCTTTTGCGATTCCGAGTGAAAGAACACCCATGATCGACTTGAGGTTTACAGTCTTTCCGTTGTATTCCAAGTTGATGTCTGATTGGAATTTAGAAGCTGTGTTGACGAGTTGTGTTGCCGGACGAGCATGAATGCCTGAATCCGCGATGACTTTGAATGTTTTTTCCATGATTAAGAAATCTCCCTCCACTAATAACGTACTAGTGAGTCGTTTTCGAATATGTGAACTCATTATCAAATGATAACGGATTCGAATCGATTCTGCAAGGAATTTTTATAGGCTTCATTCCACGGAAACGCATTTCCGGAACGATCGATTTGGACCATCGAGGTCCGACCTGTAAACATCAATTCCTCTTGTTCGCTGAACGCCGCGTAATGGACATCACACGAAGCCGTTCCGACCTGAACCGGATACGCATAGACGGCAAGACGGGCCCGCGGATAGACTTGGCGGATGTAGTTACACTGCGCATCTGCTACGACGACGATTCCGTCGTCAGCAAGCGAATAACCTGTTTCTTCGAGCATCAGCGTCCGGACATCTTCAAAATAAACGAACGGAACTCGATTATTCATGTGACCGTAAGCATCGGTTTCAGCGAAGCGGACCGCGACATCCAGCCGCGTGCCGTGCTTCATCTGTTCCAACCACTGGTCTAAATCATTGATATAACTGGGTACACGCACAACCATTGCCTCCTTAAAATATAAAAAGAAGGAGCATCGCCCCTTCTTTAATTTTACGTTTTCGTCTTAACGACTGACTGCTTCTCCCGTACGTCCTTCGTCACTGCCGAAGAATTTCTTGAAGGAATGCAATGTCGTCTGACGGTTCATCGCTGCGATGGATGTCGTCAATGGAATGCCTTTCGGACATACTTCCACACAGTTTTGTGCGTTTCCGCACTGCATGATTCCACCGTCTTCCATCAAGGCTTCAAGACGCTCTTCTTTGTGGAACGCACCGGTCGGATGCGAATTGAAGAGACGGACTTGTGAAATCGATGCCGGTCCGATGAAGTTCGACCGGTCGTTGACGTTCGGACATGCTTCGAGACAGACACCGCATGTCATACATTTTGAAAGCTCGTATGCCCATTGGCGTTTGTTTTCCGGCATCCGCGGTCCCGGACCTAAGTCGTACGTACCATCGATCGGTACCCAGGCTTTGACTTTCTTCAAAGCGTCAAACATCCGTTGACGGTCGACTTGAAGGTCACGGACAATCGGGAACGTCTGCATCGGTTGCAAACGGATCGGTTGCTCGAGCTTATCGACAAGTGCCGTACACGACTGACGGGGTGTTCCGTTGATGACCATAGAACATGCACCGCAGACTTCTTCCAGACAACCCATATCCCAGTTGATCGGCGTCGTTTTTTCTCCGGCTGCATTGACCGGGTTACGACGAATCTCCATCAAGGCCGAGATGACGTTCATATTCGGGCGGTAAGGGACTTCAAATGCTTCATCATAGGCTTTACCGTCCGGTCCATCCTGACGTTGCACGATGAACTGAACCGGTTTTTGATTCGTTTTCTGTTCGAGTGGTGTCGCCATTATGCCTTCACCTCTTTCTTCGACTTCTTGCTGTAGTCGCGCTTACGCGGTGGAATCAATGATGTATCGACTTCTTCGTAATAGATTTCCGGATGACCGTTCGTATAGCGGGCCATCGTTGTTTTCAAGAATCGTTCGTCATCACGTTCCGGGAAGTCCGGTTTGTAATGGGCGCCACGGCTCTCGTCGCGTTTCAAGGCTCCAAGTGTGATCGCTTCCGCAAGATCCAGCATATGATCGAGCTGACGGATGAATGATGCACCCTGGTTGCTCCAACGCGCTGTGTCCGTCGCTGAAATGCGTGTGAAGCGGTCGCGGAGTTCCTTGATTTTCTCAAGCGTCTGCTCGAGTTTATCGTTGTAACGAACGACTGTGACGTTATCCGTCATGACTTCACCGAGTTCGCGGTGGATTTGATACGCATTTTCTGTACCTTCCATTGCGAGGATGTCGTTGAAACGGTTGATCTCAGCAATTTTGTGTGCTTCCACGACTTCTTCCGGCATCTCATGAACGGATTGATCGAGATCGTTCATGTAGGCGATCGCTGCCGGTCCTGCGACCATTCCGCCGTAGACGGCAGACAGCAACGAGTTCGCTCCCAGACGGTTCCCGCCGTGCATCGAGTAGTCACATTCGCCGGATGCAAATAATCCCGGGATATTCGTCATTTGATCATAATCAACCCATAGTCCACCCATTGAGTAATGAACTGCCGGGAAGATTTTCATCGGTACTTTTCGTGGATCGTCTCCGACGAATTTCTCGTAAATTTCAAGAATACCGCCAAGTTTGACGTCCAGTTCTTTCGCATCTTTGTGAGAAAGGTCAAGATAGACCATGTTTTCCCCGTTGACACCAAGCTTCTGATTGACACAAACATCAAAGATTTCGCGCGTCGCGATATCACGTGGCACAAGATTTCCGTAAGCCGGATATTTTTCTTCGAGGAAGTACCATGGTTTACCGTCTTTATACGTCCAGACACGTCCACCTTCACCGCGGGCCGATTCACTCATGAGACGGAGTTTATCGTCTCCTGGAATCGCTGTCGGGTGAATCTGAATGAACTCCCCGTTCGCGTAAATAGCACCTTGGCGGTAAACCGCTGCTGCTGCCTGTCCTGTGTTGATGACCGAGTTGGTTGATTTTCCGAAAATAACACCCGGACCGCCTGTTGCTAAAATGACTGAGTCAGCTGCAAACGCTTCGATTTCCATCGAACGTAAGTTTTGACATACCGCACCACGACAAATCCCTTCTTCATCAATGATCGCACGAAGGAATTCCCATCCTTCATATTTTTCTACCAAACCTTGCGCTTCAAACTTACGGACCTGTTCATCAAGTGCATACAACAATTGTTGTCCTGTCGTTGCACCGGCATAAGCCGTCCGGTGATGCAATGTTCCTCCGAAACGACGGAAATCAAGTAATCCTTCCGGTGTCCGGTTAAACATGACGCCCATCCGGTCGAACATGTGGATGATTTTCGGTGCCGCTTCCGTCATTTTTTGAACCGGTGGCTGGTTGGCTAAGAAATCGCCGCCATACACCGTATCGTCCAAATGCTGGTAAGGTGAGTCACCTTCTCCTTTTGTATTGATGGCCCCGTTGATTCCCCCTTGTGCACAAACGGAGTGTGAACGTTTGACTGGCACGAGAGAAAATAATTTGACGGGTACACCTTGTTCTGCTGCTTTTATCGTAGCCATCAAACCGGCAAGTCCTCCGCCGATGATGACAAGATTCTTATTCGCCATGTTGTTAGTTCCCCTTTCCTTACAACACGCCTGCAAACGTCAAGATCGAGCGTACGCCTACAAACGATAATCCGATGAATACGAGGGCTGCCACATAAGACATCGCTTTTTGAGAAGCGGGTGACTGTGTGATTCCCCATGTGATGCAGAACGTCCAGAGTCCGTTTGCCAAGTGGAACGTCGTCGCCAGAATCCCGACGATGTAGAAGGCAAGCATGAATCCGTTATCGACGATATTTTGCATCATGCTCGCATCAACTTCCGTACCCATTGCTGCGGCAATCCGTGTTTCCCAAACGTGCCATGTGATGAACACGACAAGGAAAATACCTGAGAAGCGTTGTAGCACATACATCCAGTTCCGGAAGTATGTATAACGACCTGTGTTCGCGGAACCTGTAAACGCGATGTAAACACCGTAGATACCGTGTAGGATGATTGGAATGAAGATGACAAACACTTCCAAGAACAACCGATACGGAACGCTCCCCACGACTTCCGCAGCCTTATTAAAGTCTTCCTCCCCACGAACGATGAAATAGTTCGTCGTAAAATGAGAAAGTAAAAATAACCCGATTGGAATGACGCCGAGCAGTGAGTGTATTTTACGCCCCACGAAATCACGATGATTCGCCATCCAAATCCCCCCTTTTGTTTGCCAATCAAACGTTGGCGCATTTTGGTAGAAAAGCGCTTTCATAAGGAAATTCGTCTTTTCATCACTTATTCTACTCCTGTCCTTTTTATAAGACAACCCGAGCTGTTGCATTTAACTGCAAATAACTGCAAATTTTTTTAGGAAAACAATGACCGAGGAGAATTACCCCGCTATAATAGTTTCAGAGATAGGAGTGATTGTTGATGGATTCAGTACCAACCCCCTCTTCCACATTCGGAATCGAACTGATTCGTGACTATGTGCTGATGGATTTATTAGGAACAGATTACCGCCATGTCATCTATTGGGCAGGAAAGCGACTGGCACGTGAATTTCCGGTCTTGAGTGCCGAAGAAGCACCTCCCTTTTTCCATGAAGCTGGTTGGGGACATCTCGAACTAAAAAAACAAAAAGGGAACTCTTTGAGTTTTTTGTTAACCCCTCCTGAATCAACGCGTCTCGACCGACCGGCAGGCTACTTCCAGTTAGAAGCCGGGTTTTTAGCGGAACAATTCTCCAGACTGAACGGTTGTGTCGCTGAAGGATACGCGGAATTGAACAAAACTGATGTCCAGATTTTGATTGAGATCGATCCGAAAGATCCGATTGAACGCTCCATTTGAAATCCATACAGGAGTTTTAAGACAGACCTCGAATTCTTGAAACATGAAACCTTTTCGTTTGATTGCCGTATCAGTATTCAGTCGCATCTACTAAAGGAGGAATTTTTATGTTCAAGAAACTAGCAGCCGATTTAACAGGATTCAGTGATATTGGGCAAGTGATTCACCCGGACGATTTTGACAAGGCCGCCGCGGACGACTACGTGTTACACGAAGACGGCGAAAAAATTTATTTTTTAATCAAATCGAAAACAGATGAGTACTGCTTTACGAATTTGGCGCTCGTTCACCTGGACGGCGAAAGTGCGGTCAGTTCAAAACGTGTTCTCTACCGTTATCCATATGCACATTATCCGATTCGTCATGTCATGTTTGAAACAGCCGGCACCGTCGATCTTGATGTCGAAATCAAGTTCGAAATCGGCGGGAAACATTATTCGATTGATGTCGATAAAAAACAGCTCGAGCATGTGAAGGATCTCTACAAAGCACTTCTTGCCATTGCCGAAAAGCAATATGAAGGACAAAAAATGCTTGAGTTCGCCAACAGTTCCCTGAATCATTCCGTCACGATTCTCGGTGGTCTGCGCCAAAGCGATATGAACGTCCCGCAAACGTTCAAAGATTTGTCCCAAGAGTCATTCGACTGGTTACAAGGTCATTATTACAAGTGGAATCAAAAAGACTTTGGTTCATTCTATGAAAAATACATCAATAACTGAACAATTTAAATCAGGTACACCGAATTTCCGGTGTACCTGATTGTGTCTTTGGAATGGAGGAAACTTATGAGCTTTTGGACATGGTTCGCGATTGCAATTGTTTTGATCACCAGCGTGTCGGTAGCAACTTCTCAGAAAAAGGCTTCCCAAAAGCACGCTGCTTTTTTGATTGTCTTTGTAACAGCTGCTATCTTCTTTCTGATCTGGTGGTTCACAAAGTAATTACATACGGCTTGGATGGTACAGCTTTCTTCTGGTTACAAAAAAGAGGCGAACCCGCTATTAAATGATAGCCGGGTCCGCCTCTTTGTCTGCTTCTCTAATTCTAAGTTTATTCCTCATTTGTCTGACTGAGATATTCCGCCACGGTTTCTGCCAATTTGACCGGTAAACCGGCCTCCGTCAGCTGTTCGATGTTCGCTTTTTTTAAGCTCCGCATCGATCCGAAATGACGGATCAGTTGTTGACGACGTTTCGGTCCCACTCCAGGAATGTCGTCAAGCAGCGAGCGGGTCATTCCTTTTGAGCGCAGTGAACGGTGGAACGTGATGGCAAACCGGTGGACCTCGTCCTGCATACGTTGCAGCAAATAAAATGCACTCGAACGCGGATGGAGCTCAATCAACTGCCCGCCTTCCCCGAATAAGAGTTGACTTGTCCGGTGTTTATCGTCTTTTTTCAGTGAACCGACCGGCAGGGATAACCCTAATTCATCTTGAATGACTTCAAGTGCCGCATTTAATTGACCGAGCCCACCATCTATCAGGACAAGATCCGGCAACCGTGCGCCTTCGAGCAATAAACGCCGGTAGCGCCGTCTGACGATTTCCCGCATCGATTCATAGTCGTCCGGCCCTTTGACGGTTTTGATTTTAAATTTCCGGTATTCTTTTTTGAGCGGTTTCCCGTCTTCGAACACGACAAGGGCCGAGACGGCATCCGCTCCTTGAATGTTCGCATTATCAATGATTTCGATCCGCGATAGCGGATGAACGTCAATCGCATCAGCGAGTTCCTGAACGGCTTGAACGGTTTTCTTTTCATCCCGGGCGATCAATTCGAACCGTTCCCCGATTGCATTTTCGGCATTTTTCGTCGCAAGATCGAGCAATTTGCGTTTTGATCCGCGTACCGGCACATGGACACGTACATTAAGCGCCTCTTTGAGAAGCATCTGATTAACGAGGGGCGGGACATAAATCTCGCTTGGCTTGATGTTTTTTTCATAGAACTGGACGATAAAACTTTCAAGTTCTTCCGCCGGTGTCCCGTAAATCGGAAACAGCGAGACATCACGCTCAATCATTTTTCCGCCGCGCAGGAAAAAGACCTGCACACACATCCATCCCTTGTCGACATAAATTCCGAAGACATCCCGCGAGGTCAGATCTGCCGTAATCATATTCTGTTTGTTCATGATCGATTCAATCGCCCGAATTTGATCGCGCAGTTCCCCTGCCCGTTCGAATTCCATCGCTTCCGCTGCACCACTCATCTTGTGTTGCAACGACTGGACCAAGTCTTTTGTTTCCCCCGATAAGAAACGACGGATTTCCGAGACAATCTCTTTTTGATCCCCTTCGAGATTGGGGATTTCACAAGGTCCGAGACACTGGCCGATGTGGTAGTACAAACACAGTTTCTTCGGCATCGGCTGGCATTTCCGGAGCGGATACAGCCGGTCGAGTAGACGTTTGGTTTCATTGGCAGCATAAGCGTTCGGATAAGGACCAAAGTAATGTCCGCCGTCTTTTTTTAATTTCCGTGTCGTAATCAGACGCGGATACGTCTCATTCGTAATTTTGAGATACGGATAGGATTTGTCATCCTTGAGCATGATGTTGTATTTCGGATCATGTTTTTTAATGAGGGTCATCTCAAGAAGCAGTGCTTCGAGCTCACTTCCGGTGATGATGTATTCAAAGTCCCGAATATCGGCGACAAGTCGTTCTGTCTTTAAATCGTGTGCCCCGGTAAAATAAGACCGGACACGGTTCTTTAAATTTTTAGCTTTTCCGACATAAATGACCTCGTCGAATTGATTTTTATGCAGATAACAACCTGGTTCGTCAGGTAAAAGGGATAATTTCGCCTTAATATGTTCTTGATGACTCACAAAAATGTCTCCTTCCACCGTTTCTAGTTTTACGTTATAGGGTAAATATCATACATTGATTATGACACATGGGGGATAAAAAATGCGTACATACGATTGCATTGTAATAGGTACAGGGTCAGCCGGTAACCAAGCGGCTTATAAATTTGCTGAAAAAGGACTGAACGTTGCCATTATCGAAAATTTCACGCCGGGCGGAACATGCGCTCAGCGCGGTTGTGATGCCAAAAAGATTCTGTTGACCGGCAGCGAAGCGAAGGATGCCGTTGAACGTTTACTCGGTTACGGGCTGAAAGGGCTTGTCTCCATCGACTGGCGTCAACTGATGGAACGGAAAAATGAATATACGCGGGCGATTCCGGAACAAACCCGAAATCGGTACGATGAGTTGGGGATTGACTATTACCACGGGGAACCCCGTTTCCTATCCAATAAAAGACTTGTGGTCGACGACATCGAACTGGAAGCCGAACAATTTTTAATTGCGACAGGACTTCGTCCACGCGAGTTATCTGTTCCCGGAAGCGAACGTTTCCTCAACAGCAATGAATTTTTGGAATTGCGTGATGTGCCCCGTCGTTTGGTCTGTATCGGTGGAGGCTATATTTCTTTTGAATTCGCTCACCTGGCACGAATCGCCGGTGCTGAAGTGACGATTCTTCTTCGTTCCAATGCCCTGAAACAATTTGAGCAGGAACTGGTTTCCGTCTTGCTTGAAGCGACACAAGCACTCGGCATTGAGATTCTTCATGAAACAGAAGCGGTTTCCTACTCGGATACGACATTGACGCTTTCCGACGGGACACGCCTGGAAGCCGATGTCGTCTTGAATGCGACAGGCCGTATCGCAAGCATCAAACATTTGCAACTTGAAAAAGCAGGCGTTGTTTACGAAGAAAAAGGAATCCATGTGAATGACTATCTGCAGTCTTCCGCTCCGAACATTTATGCAGCGGGTGACGTCGCCGTCAGCGGAAACCCTGCCTTGACTCCTTTTGCGGGGACGGAAGGACGTCTTGCGGCTTGTAATATGTTGGAGGGTAATACACGACGACTCGAGTTATTGCCTGTGCCGAGCATCGTCTTTACGACGCCGAATCTGGCAAAAGTCGGACAGACGGAAGCCAGTCTAAAACAAAACAATACAAAATACCGCGGAAAATTGATTGATACTTCGGGTTGGCAAACAAATGTCCGGATTAAAGATCCGTTTGCCCGGGCCAAAGTATTGATCGGCGAAGACGATCAGATTCTCGGGGCGCACTTTATCGGCGTCCATGCCGCAGAACTGGCCAATTATTTTTCGTTCGCGATGCAACACCGGATCCCAAGCTCCGCCCTGCAAAAAACAAGTTTTGCCTACCCGACACCGGCATCCGACATTGCTTCATTACTTGAAGACTGATTAAGGAAAGTGAGGTTTCGACATGGTTCACTACGGCTATACGATTCTTTATATTACGGATCCCGTGAAGACCCGTCGGTTTTACAACGGTCTGCTCGGGTTGCCGATTAAAGTGGAGCACGGAAGTTATACGGAGTTTGATACCGGATCGACAATTCTTGCCTTCAACACAAAAGAAGACGTTCGTTCCATGATTCCCTATGAAATCCCGGATAAAACCGTTCAACAATCGATCGAACTCGGTTTTGTGACGGAAGATGTCGCTCATGTGTATGAGCAGATCAAAAATGCCGGTCACCAGACCGTTTTGCCTCCGACTGAAAAACCATGGGGGCAAACAGTCGCCTATGTGCTTGACCCGGACGGTCACTTGATTGAACTTTGTTCACTGATAGATTGATTCAATACAAAAAAGGCATTCCGTCGATTGACGGAATGCCTTTTGAATAGCGTTTAGAATTATTTAGATGTTTCAACGAATTCTTTTAAAGCATCTTTAGGCATGAAGCCCATTGTTTTGTTGACCGGTTGACCGTCTTTGAATAAGACGAGTGTCGGAATGCTTTGGACTTGGAAAGCTCCAGCGACTTCCGGGTTAGCGTCAACGTCGACTTTAACGATTTTAACGTTTTCCATGTCTGCATCAAGTTCTTCGAGAACCGGAGCAAGCATGCGACAAGGTCCGCACCATGTTGCCCAGAAATCAACGAGAACGAGACCTTCTTGTGTATCTTCTTTAAACGATTGGCTAGTTGCGTGTACGATTGCCATTGAGAAAAACCTCCTATTTTTAGACGAGATCGACTTGTGAATCCAACCCATCTTTTTACTGACTTGAGTATAGCACAGCCCTACCTTACAGCAAACGAAACTGCTCAGACAAGTTATACGCAAAAAAAGAAGCAAAGAAGTTGCTCTTTGCTTCTTCCCCCGCTTCTTAATGGACAAGCATTTTTTTGAATTCTGCCGTTAGTAACGGCACGACATCAAACAAATCGCCGACGATTCCGTAATCTGCGACCGAGAAGATGTTCGCTTCCGGATCTTTGTTGATGGCGACGATGACTTTCGCATTCGACATCCCGGCTAAATGTTGAATCGCACCGGAAATACCGCAAGCGATGTATAAGTCCGGTGTGACCACTTTCCCCGTCTGACCGATTTGCAACGCGTAATCGCAATAGTCTGCGTCACACGCTCCACGTGATGCACCTACTGCACCACCGAGCAAATCTGCCAACTCTTGAAGGGGTGCAAAACCGTCTGAACTCTTGACACCACGACCGCCTGCGACAATGACTTTCGCTTCCGACAGATCGACACCACCCGTTGCTTTTCGGACGACTTCTGAAACGATAGTACGCAGATCCTTCAACTCAACGGTTACGGATTCAACCGTTCCTTCTGAAGTTCCTTCCGCCAACGGCTCGATATTATTCGGGCGGACGGTGAAGAGCGTTTTTCCTTCTGAAACTTTTACTTTTTCAAAGGCTTTTCCGGAATAGATCGGTCGGATGAAAGAAGCATCTGCTCCGCTGCCTTCGATCGACGTCACATCACTGATTAATCCTGCCTGCAGTTTCGCTGCGATTTTCGGTGATAGATCTTTACCGAGTGACGTATGACCAAAGACGATGACGTCCGGCGCGACACGTTCCAACAACTGCATGAAGACTTGTCCGTATCCGTCCGGTGTATAATGCTGCAATCGTTCGTCTTCAACGACAAGAACCTGATGTGCTCCTCGTGTCGCGAGTTGTGCGGCATCTGCCGCCACATTTTGTCCGATTAAGGCAACTACGACTTCATCTGCAACGAGATTTGCCGCTGCGATGGCTTCAAATGACACATTTCGTAAATTCCCGTCCCGTGATTCTGCAAGTACAAGTGCTTTTGACATATCGTTTCTTCCCCCTTAAACAACTTTTGCTTCGTTGCGTAATAATGAAGCGAGTTCCTGGACTTGTGTCGACAAATCACCTTCTAGAATTTTACCGGCTGCTTTATTTGGCGGCAAAAAGCGTTCAATCGTCTCAAGACGCGGTGCCAACTCATCCTCGTGTAATTCCAGATCCGATAATTCAAGTTCCTCGAGTGGTTTCTTTTTCGCCTTCATGATACCCGGCAGGCTTGGATAACGAGGTTCATTTAATCCTTGTTGGGCTGTCACGAGCAACGGCAACGATGTTTTAATGACTTCCGTATCCCCTTCCGAGTCACGTGTCACGACGGCATCCGTTCCGTTCAACTCAAGCTTCGTGATTGTTGTGACGTACGGAATATCAAGCAGTTCTGCGACACGCGGAGCGACTTGTCCGCTTCCGCCGTCAACGGCGACGTTTCCGGCGATGATTAAATCGACTGTCTGTTCCTTGAGATATCCGGCCAATACTTCTGAAATCGAATAATGATCGGCTTCCTCAATATCGTCTTCAATTGAGATTCGGACTGCTTGATCGGCTCCCATCGCGAGCGCTGTCCGGAGTTCTTTGTCTGCATCTTCCGGTCCGACCGTTACGACCGTCACGGTTCCAGATTGGGCATCCCGTACACGGATCGCTTCTTCGACTGCATATTCGTCATAAGGGTTGATGATGAATTCCGCACCATCCTCTTCGATTTGACCATTTTCGAGCTGGATTGCTTCTTCCGTATCAAATGTTCGTTTTAACAAGACATAGATTTCCATTCTTCGTTCCCCCTCATATCAACTTCTATTGACCACCATCATTTTTGTATCCGCTTACAAAAAGTTTTTCATGAAAAGGGCTTAACTCAGCCCTTTAATTAGCATGCGATGAATACCGTGACGTGTCTCGAGCAACTCGTATTTAAATCCGCTCGCCATCCAGCTCGTCACGACCTCGTCAATCGTGCCGAATACCATTTGCCGTGCTAAACGGTAATCCAGCTCGTTTGAGAACTCTCCCGATTCCATCCCGTTTCGAATCACACGATCAATCAGATGAAGATACGGTTTTAAAACCGTTGCGATATTATGCCGCATATCTTGATTCGATTGGCGTAACTCGATTTGTGTGACGACAGCCAAATCATAATCAACCGACAATTGTTCGAGATGTGCCTCAATGAGCGCTGCCAGTTGTTGCGTCGCTGACTGATGATGTGCGATTTGCGCTTCTGAATATTCGATGAAGCTACCCATCTTGGCTTGGAACAAAGAAATCAATAAGTGCTCTTTGTTCTTGAAGTAAAGATAAATCGTTCCATCCGCTACGCCTGCTTCTTTCGCGATAGCTGTCACTTTGGCACCGTGGTAGCCGTTTTTCGCAATCACCTTCACTGCCGCATCAATGATGCGATCACTTTTAGACATCGTTCTTTTCATAAGGTTATCTCCTAACACATAAAATGAATGATGGTTCATTCATATTTATTCTATCATGCCATTTTGAACTGTCAACTGCTTTCTTCCAGTTGTTTTGCCCGTTCTTCCTCGACCAGGACACGACGCAGAATTTTCCCGACGAACGTTTTCGGTAACTCTTGTCTGAACTCATACTGCTTCGGCACTTTGAAGGAAGCCAGACTTTTCCGGCAAAACTGATCCAGTTCCTCTTCCGTCGTCTGCACATCGTCTTTCAGTACGATGAAGGCTTTGACGGTTTCACCCCGGTAAGCATCCGGCACACCGATGACGACCGCTTCTTTGACCGCCGGATGTTCGTACAAAATTTCTTCGACTTCCCGTGGATAGATATTGAATCCCGATGCGATAATCAAATCTTTTTTCCGGTCGACAATCCGGAAATAATGGTCCTCGCCGACATATCCAAGGTCTCCCGTATGCAACCATCCGTCACGCAGAACAGCCTGCGTATCTTCCGGGCGTTTCCAGTATCCTTTCATGACTTGCGGGCCACGGACAAGAATCTCTCCGATTTCTCCCGGTGCAGCAGGCGTCTCTCCGTCCGGTTGAACGATTTTAGAGATTGTATCCGGAACAGGAATTCCGACCGTTCCCGGAACGCGCTTATCCCAGATACAGTTCGTATGCGTCACGGGACTTGTTTCCGACAAGCCATACCCTTCGACGATGCGTCCGCCTGTCACCTGTTCAAACTTCTCTTGTACTTCGACCGGAAGCGGTGCTGATCCGGAAATACATGCTTCGATCGAGGATAAATCGTATTTTTTTAGTTTCGGATGATTTAACAATCCGACATACATCGTCGGAGCACCGGGAAACAGACTCGGTTTTTCTTTATCAATCGTCTTCAGGACCTGTTCTAAATCGAATTTCGGCAAAATGATTTGTTCATAGGCATTGAACATGCCGAAGTTCAGGTTACATGTCATTCCGTAGACATGGAAATACGGGACGACCGCCAACAACTTCCGCCCGTCTCCCCGAGAATATTTATAGAACCAATGACTGATCTGCTCGACATTGGCACTGAGATTAAAGTGCGTCAACATAACACCTTTAGGCGCATCGGTCGTTCCACCTGTATATTGTAACACTGCGATATCTTCTTTTGGGTTGATGTTCACCGGTTCAATCATCGTACTTCCGCGATGAGACAGAAACGGAATGGATCCCGTCGTATCAATGATGATGTTATTGTCTTTACGGGACTTGATCGGATACAGTTTATTTTTAGGAAATGAAAGGTAGTCAGCAATGCTTGTCGTGACAACGGTTTTTAAAGACGTCTTTGCTTTGACACGCGATGCTTTCGGATACAGCAAATCGAGTGTGACGAGCATCTTCGCCCCTGAATCGTCCAAAATCTGTTCCAGTTCGCGGTCGGTATACAACGGATTGACCTGAACGACGATTCCACCGGCGTACAACACCGCGTAGTAACTGATCATATACTGTGGACAGTTCGGCAACATCAAACCGACCCGGTCGCCCTTCTCAAGACCGGCATCCTGCAGGACTTTTGCAAAGCTCCGCGCTTCATGGCGCACTTCCTGGAACGTCATTCGTTTCCCGAGAAAGCTAAGCGCTCTCCGCTCCGGAAACTCATCTGCCGCCTCTTCTAGTGCTTGATAAAGCGGTACTTCACGATAATTGATCGATGCAGGTACTTGTTCCGGATAATCCTTTAACCATGCTGAATCCATTCCATTCCCTCCCTGTAACTGAATTACTATTCATTTTTATTATACGTGTATTTCAGCTGACACGGCTAGTCTTCTGTTAAAATAAATTTCATTTTTTCCAAATAATAGATATTTGAAACTCATCAAAAAGACCACTTGCGCTGTTTCACAAGTGGTCTTTAAAATCGGTTTAACGGGATGGATAGGTAAATCCTTCCCCGATGACTTCCCGTACTTTATGAATAACGACAAAGGCACGCGGATCCGCTGCCTCGACGATTTGTTTCAGTGGCGCGAGCTGGCGCTTGTCGACAATCATATATAACATATCGTTTTTCTGTTTTGTAAAATGACCGTGGCTGTGGATGACGGTCGCACTGCGTCCGAGTGTCTCGGTTAAAATCGTGGCGATTTCTTCCTGGCGGTGACTGATGATCGTCACGGCTTCACGGACATTCAATCCTTCGCTGACCAAATCAATTAAATACGAACCAATGATGATTGCAATCAGCGTATAAAGCATCGTTTCTTCTCCAAACAAAAATCCGGAGGCTCCGACGACTGTCACGTCGATGATGAACATCGACACGGCAATCCCTAAGTTTAGGTATTTGTTCATTAACCGGGCGATGATGACACCACCGCCGGTCGTCCCGCCTGCCCGGATGACAAGACCGATTCCAAGACCGATCAAGATTCCGGCATACACCGTCCCGATCAGCCGGCTGTCGGAGCTCGTCGCGAGCGACGCTGTCGACGACAGGACAAAGGATGTCGTTGCGACGGAAATGACGGAATAGATCATCGTTTTCCGACTTAAGAAACGGTAACCGACGACAAACAACAGTGCATTGGCAATTAACGAGACTAAGCCGGTATCCCATCCGTACAGGTAGTAGAAGATGACCGTAATCCCGATCAATCCTCCTTCTGACAAATCATTCGGAATCGTAAAGTAGTTGATGCCGAACGCCAAGATAGCTGAGCCGATGATCACCCAAAAAATATCTTTCCAGGAAATCAGTTGCATCGCTTCAAAGGCGCGGCGCCGTATTTCATTGGTATTGGTTTTTTTGACGTTCATAGTCGTCTCCTCCTTCATTTTTTTGTGTCCTACCAATAAAAATTCCGTACTGAATCGATCTCAGTACGGAATAATCACTTAGCAGAGCCAGTTCTTTTAATTCATAAAAACCCACAGCAGACCGACGACCAAAAAGGCAATCGATACGCCAAACATGATTTTCGCTAATCGTTCTAACACCTGTTCACCCCACTAACGCTGAACCGATCACATAAGACATCCCGATCGATAACGAACAGGAGATGATGCCGACAGCGATATTTCCTTTTTCGATCTCCCGGTCGACCGGAAGATTCGGAGTTAAGAATTCAAAAATCCAATAGGTCGAAATCAACAGTAAAAATCCGAAGGCACTTTCTAAAAAAATCGCCCCGACACGCTGTTCACTTTGGACGGCAAAATGGACGATATTTGCCAAACCGATGATTTTCCCGCCGGTCGCGAGAGCAACAGCAATGTTTCCACTCTTGATATGTTCCCAGTTCCGGTACCGGGTTGTCAACTCAAAAAGTGCCAACCCCATGATGATTAACAGTCCCGCAACCGAATATAAAGCTGTCGTGTAGACATAGACGTTTTCAAAAATATTCACCTAACCGCGCCTCATTTCAATTCGATGATTGTCACACCATGTCCACCTTCACCCTGACCGCCTAAGCGATGGGTTTTGACATGACGGTTTCCACGAAGGTATTCTTGTACTCCTTGACGCATCGCTCCTGTTCCAAGACCATGGATGACACGAATCTGTTCGTAGTTGGACAGCAGTGCCTGATCCATGAACCGATCGAGTTTTGCCAGTCCTTCCTCGACCCGGACACCGCGTAAATCCAACTCGGCTGAAGCAGCAGACTGCTTCGTGATACTTGTTCCGCCAGATCGTTTTTTGGTTTTCGAAGCCGATTTGACTTCCCCGACCTTGGCTAAATCACTCGGCTTGACGTTTACTTTCATGATTCCGACCTGTACTGTATATTCACCATTTGAATTTTGATTGATGATATATCCTTTTTGGTTAAAGGTCGTTACTTTTACTTCTTCGCCTTTGGCAAAGACCGGAGCCTGATTGGTTTTTGCTTTGACCTTGGCAATCCGTTGATCTTGTAACGAAGGTTTCGCTTGCTCGAGCTGTTTCCGGGCTTCAATCAGTTCGTGCTCTTTGACAGCTCCCGCGTCCCGTAATTCTTTCAGGCGCTTAATGACAGCTTCTGCTTCTTTTTGTGCCCGTTCGACGGCACGCGTTGCTTTTTCTTCTGCTTTGGCGAGAATTTCATTTTTCTCTTGATGAATCTCCGCCTGTTCCCGCTCGAACTCTTCCCGTTCTTCCACCAATCGTTGTTGTTCCTGCAGCAATTCCCGTTCCAAGGATTCAGCACGTTGTTTCGCTTCTTCCAGCCGTCCGATCATCGTTTCGACGGACTGCGCATCCGTTCCAACTTGATCACGGGCCGCATCGATGACACGGTCCTCTAGCCCAAGCCGTTTCGAAATTTCAAAGGCATTGGAACGTCCAGGTACACCAATCAGTAACCGGTACGTTGGACTAAGCGACTCGACATCAAACTCCATCGAGGCGTTCACGACACCTTCCCGGTTGTAACCGTATGCTTTCAGCTCCGAATAGTGAGTCGTCGCAGCGACACGCGCCCCGCGTCGTTTCACTTCATCCAAGATGGCAATCGCAAGCGCCGCCCCTTCTGTCGGATCCGTTCCCGCACCGAGTTCATCAAACAGGACAAGACTCATGAAATCAATTTTCCCCATCATTGAAACGATGTTCGTCATATGAGAACTAAACGTCGACAAGTTTTGTTCAATGGACTGTTCATCTCCGATGTCGGCATAAATCGCATCAAAGACACTCAACTCCGTCTCGTCCGCTGCCGGAACGTATAAACCGGATTGAACCATCAATTGCAGTAGTCCAATCGTTTTCAACGTGACGGTTTTCCCGCCGGTGTTCGGTCCGGTGATGACGAGTGAGGTGAATTCCCCGCCAAGCGACACGGTAATCGGAACGACCTCATCATCCGGAATGAACGGATGACGCGCTTCTTTCAGGACGATGTGGCGATTTTCATTTAAACGTGGTTCGACGGCACGAATCGTGTGTCCGTATAACGCTTTTGCCATGATGAAATCGAGCTCCGCCAGGACGTCGACGTTGATGCGAAGCGAATCGCCGACTGAGCCGACAAGCGCTGAAAGTTGAGCTAAAATCCGTTCGATTTCTGCCCGCTCTTTGAGGCGTGCTTCCTGGATTTCATTGTTGGCCGCAACGACGGCTTGCGGTTCGATGAACAGTGTCGCACCGGATGCCGATTGGTCATGGACGATTCCGCCAAAGGCTTGACGGTACTCCTGCTTGACCGGCACACAGTAACGGTCATTTCGCATCGTGACGATGGCATCGGACAACATCTTCGACTTACTGCGTAAGACGCCGTCGATTTTCGACCGGACTTGACCTTCGAGTGAGCGAAGCTGACTCCGTAAAGCCCGAAGTTTGTCGCTTGCCGAGTCTTGAACCGTTCCCTGGTCATCAATCGCATGACGAATACCCTGTTCGATTTCCACCAGCTTTGTAATCTGCTCAATCCGGCTGTCAAGCGCCGGTAAGCGGAGATCCGGATGATCTTCATGCAGACGTTCCTGGAAAGCCTTGACTTGACGTCCGGAATAGACGACGTCTGCCACTGCAAGTAACTCACTGGTTGAGAGGACAGATCCGATTTCCGCCCGCTTGACTTCACTGCGGACATCCGTCAGTCCGCCAAATGGATAACGGTCGCGCAATCGGTAAACGGTCGTCGCTTCTGTCGTCAAAGCGAGTAACGCTTTCACCTGCTCAAAATCTTCCGCCGGCTCCATTTTCCGCACGAACTGAGCCCCCAGTGAACTGGCGGTTTGTTTGGCGAGCAGTTCTTTTAATTTATCGTATTCTAATACACGTAGTGCATTGGCATTCATTTACTTCACTCCTAAACGTTTTCGGTCAAAAAAGGCACGTGCTTCTTTGGCAGTCCACGTATTGATGACATCAGATGGTTCCAAATATGCTTTACGTGCATGAAGGACCCCAAGTTTCATATCTTCCAACATTTCCGGACGATGGGTATCGGTGTTGATCATCAGTTTGACTCCAGCTGCCTTCGCTTTCGCCAGTGACGAGGCGGTTAAATCAAACCGTCCAGGATTCGCATTCATTTCCAGTGCCGTCCCGGTTTCAGCCGCCAGTTCGACCAGTCGATCGATGTTGACTGCATATCCATCCCGGCGTCCGATAATGCGTCCGGTCGGATGGGCAATCAAAGAGACATACGGATTGCGGCAGGCATTTTCAAGACGTTGCATGATTTCCTCTTCCGTCTGATCAAACTTCGAATGGATCGAAGCGATGACGTAATCCATTTCTTTTAAGAAGTCATCCTCATAATCGAGTGATCCGTCCGGTAGAATATCCATCTCAACACCGCATAAAATCGTCATCTCCGGATGTTTCTTTCGTGCCGCTTCAATTTCGACGCGCTGTTTCCGCAATCGTTCTTCCGTCAATCCATTGACGAACTTCATATATTTACTGTGATCGGTAATGGCCATCCAGGAGTATCCCCGTGCCGCACAGGCATCAACCAGTTCATCAACGGATAACGTACCGTCCGACCACGTTGTATGCATATGGACATCTGCTTGAATGTCCTTTTCCTGAATCAACATATTTAAATCCGCTTCGAATTCCTGACGTCCTGCCCGCAGTTCCGGCGGGATGAACGGCAGGTCATAACGGGCAAACAGTTCCTGTTCCGTTTTCGGTTGGAACAGTCCGTCTTTCGTTTCGACTCCGTATTCCGAGATACTTTCACCGCGTTCTTTCGCCAGTTGCCGCATCCGGACATTATGATCTTTTGATCCCGTAAAGTGATGTAACGTCGAAGCAAATGCCAAGTCGTCCACTAATCGGAAATCAACTGCGATGTAAGCATCATCCCGCTTCAAAACGATTGAGACTTTGGTCTCCCCGGCAGCAATGATTTCATCGATTTGTTCAATTTCAAGTAATTGCGCCTTCACTTCTTTTGGATGGTCCGTCGAGATGATGAAATCGAGATCCTTACACGTCTCTTCCGCGCGCCGGAAACTGCCCCCGACTTCAAAACGGATGATTTGATCGATCCCGGCTAACGTCCGCTCCAGCTCACTGACACTCTTTCGCATGACACCGTACGGTAACCGTTCCGGCCGTGTCTCAAATGTTTCCAGTGCCTTACTGTATTTTTCCACGGTCTTTTTCCCGAAGCCCGGCATTGCTTCCACTGTACCATCTGCCAGTTTCTCAGCGAAGGAAACTGCATCAATGACACCGACTTCATGCAGTTTCGCGAGTTTCTTTCCACCAAGTCCCGGAATCTTCAGTAAGGCAATCAATCCTTCCGGGACCTGTTGCTCAAGTTCCGTCAATGCGGTACTCGTTCCGGTTTCACGGAATTCTTCAAGGACCGTTGCCGTTCCTTTTCCGATTCCTTTCATCGCTGTAAAGTCTTTGATCGCCATGAAATCAAGTTCCGCTGCTTCGAGCAGACTTGCTGCCTTTCGAAACGCATTGATCTTAAACGGGTTTTCACCTTTTACTTCGAGATAAACTGAAATTCGTTCCAAATGTCGAATCGCATCTTGTGTCGTCCGCATGTTCAATTCTCCCCTCAAAAAAAGCTCCCATTCAACGGGAGCACGTTATTTTATCAAACCGACTTTTTGCATTAACCAATCTGCGAGGACCGGTGTATGTTGAATCATAAATGACGCTAAACTTGAATCTGCAATGGCATCTTGAATGGACTGAACCGGTGCAAAGGCTGCCAGGAACAAAACCAAGAAGATGAAGATATACATCTCGATGAATCCGAAGATACCTCCCAAGAGACCTTTGACCTGCTTGAGAACCGGAATGTTCGTCAGTGAATCAAACATTGCGATGATAATCGATAACACGATTTTCGTCGCAAAAAACAAGACGATGAACCAAAAGGCTTTATAAAATACTTCATCCAAACCAACCGAACTCGGGATGGAGAACATCGTTAAATCAATTCCGGCATCATCCAGCGTTGATGGGTAGGGAATCCATAACTTGAACTTCTCGGCCAACTCATCGTAAAACGACAAAGCGACAATAAACGAGATGATCAGGCTTAATAAATGACCTGCCTGTAACACAACACCCCGACGGACACCCGTCATCGTGCCTAAAGCTAAAAACAGTAAGATAACAAGAGAAATCATGTTTAAAGTTCACCCAAATTCTTTTTGATTTTGACATAGTCACTACCGATATTGAGAGCTGCTAGAACAGCAATTTGTCGCACGTCGAGTTGTGGTGCCTGGTCTCTGATTTCACGAATTTTTGTATCCACGAGGAGACCCACTTCGCGAACATGTTCAGGTGACTCCGTTCCGACAATCGTATAATCATTTCCTGCAATATGAATCGTCGTCCGGTTCAACCCTTCTGAATCAGCCATTTTCCTGTCCTCCTCATACTTTGCTTCTTTCATATAGTACCATCATTTTTGAAATAGGAAAAGAAGTCCACCATCCGACTTAAGGATGGTATGCTTATTTTCGAAAGGGTGATCATGTCATGGGAACAGTCGTTTTAAAGCTAACAAAAGAAAAACAGGAAACCGTCATTTCCGATTTCACGCGTCATCAAGTTTCGCCTCCGCCTTATGCACGATTCGCCGCACGAACGGCCGGATGTATCGTGACCGTCTATAACTCGGGAAAAGTCATGTTTCAAGGACAGGAAGCTGAAACTGTCGCTGTACGTTACGGTTCGCCGATAGCAAAAAAAACCGTTTCTCCGGCAAGCGGCTCTTTACCAGAAGGATTTGCCAACTGGTCGGTCGTCGGCAGTGACGAAGTCGGAAAAGGTGACTTTTTTGGTCCTTTAGTCGTCGTTGCCGCTTACGTTGACAAAACGAAAATCGAACTGGTCCGGGAGCTCGGAGTCCGCGACTCTAAAAACGTCTCCGATCCGGAAATCCGAACGATTGCTCGTGATTTGCATGCTGTGATTCCTTATGAATACCGGATCCTGCACAATCCGGATTACAATCGAATGCAACGGACGATGACACAGGGCAAGATGACCGCCCTGCTTCATAATTCCGCGCTCAATGGATTACTCACTCGACTGGATGAACCGCCGCAAGCCATCCTGATTGATCAATTCGCTGAAAAAGCTGTCTACTACAAACATCTTTCCGGAGAGACAAACCAGGTCAAGGACAACGTCTACTTTTCGACGAAGGCGGAAGGAATCCACGTCGCCGTCGCCGCCGCCTCAATTTTGGCACGGGCCATCTTCTTAAAAGAGATGGATCAGTTGAGCCGCCAGACCGGGACGGAGATCCCGAAAGGTGCCGGTGCAAAAGTCGATCAGGTCGCTGCTTCGCTCTTATTAAGATACGGTCCTGAACGTTTACAGGAATGGACAAAATATCATTTCGCCAATACTAAAAAAGCGGAAGCTTTAGCTAAGAAAAGAAACCGACCATAATGAAAAATGGTCGGTTTTTTACATGGCCGTCTCCTGACCGGATAACCGAATCAGTTCATCGGTTAAAATCTTGACTTCATCGAACGGCACGTGCTCCGTCCCAATCTGTTCGAACCGTTCATGCCCTTTCCCGACAATGACCATCCGCTTCCCGGTCAATGCAACCTTTGCTGCAATCTGGAGTGCTTCTTTTCGCGACTCATGACAGGTGATGATTTTTCGAGGCGGTATCTCTACCAGAAGCTCTTTAATGATTTGTTGCGGCTGTTCCCGCCTCGGATCATGTACCGTCACGATGATTCCCTCGCAATACTGACCGGCAATCCGTCCCATCACCGCTCGTTTGGAACGATCTCGTTCCCCTGCTGCACTCAGCACCATATATAAAGGTTCGCCCGGAACAGACAATGCTTTCAAACACTTCTCCAATCCGTCCGGTGTGTGCGCATAATCAATGTATACTTCGCACCCTTCAAACGGAATCTGTTCCAAACGTCCTTTCGGAAGACGAAGTTCCGGTATATGGCGGATCAGCTGATACATATTAACGTTACCTGCCTGCATCAGTCCGATGGCTGCCGCAAGATTCGCAGCATTGAAATCGCCTAGAAGAAAGACAGGAACTTCCGTCACTGTCCCGTCAATCCGGACACTGACAGTCTCCTCTTTCCACTCCACTGTGATTGGTGCTTCAGACAGCGCTTTTGTTGCGTACCAGATGACAGGCACGCCTTCTGCCGCTTTTTCCATGACTCGACTCTTCGGATCAGCCTCATTTAGAATGACCGCTTGCCCTCTGCTCGTTGCCACTTGTTTGAACAACAAGGCTTTTGCCTGCGCGTATTCTTCCATCGAGGCATGGTAATCAAGGTGATCGTGTGTCAGGTTCGTAAACGCTGCGGCATGAAACTTTACCCCTTCCACGCGACCTTCCATTAAAGCGTGCGAAGAAACCTCGAGTACACAATCGGTGACCCCCTGCTCGACCATCTGGTATAACAGACGATGCAAAATGATAGCTTCCGGTGTTGTATTCGGTGTATCGATCATTTCTCCGTCAATCATCGCTCCGATTGTGCTGATCATCCCTGCCTTCTGTCTGGCAGCACGAAATAAATCGTATGTCAGTTTGGTCGTCGTCGTTTTTCCGTTTGTACCTGTTATGCCGTAAACCTTCAACTTGTGACTCGGATGATCGTAAAATAAATCCGCCACTTTTCCGGCTGCATGTTTTGTATCCTGTAATAGGACGACGGGAACTTCCACTCCGTCGATGGGTTCTTCCGCTAAAATCGCAACGGCTCCGTTTGCAACGGCCTCTTCAGCGTACTGGTGTCCATCAACGGTATAGCCGCGGACACAAATAAACAGACAGCCTTTTGTCACTTCACGCGAGTCTGTTGCGATGCCCGTGATGGAAGGATTTACTTCGCATGTGAGATGAAATGGCGCAATTAATTCGGACAGGTGTTTATCTAAACGATTCATGATGTATGTTCTCTCCTCCTGAGTTTAAACGAACAGCGACAGTATTCTGACGGGCTTTACCGGTGAACTACTCACCACTTATTTGCTTCGCAAATTGAAGTTTCCTTTTGATTCGTTACACTGATTGTATCCAACAATCTCAGTCTTGAAACACAGGGCGATTCATCTTCCACCTATGCTGGGCTTCGCCCTGAGACGCTTAGAGGTGGGAGAATTCTCGCTAAATTCAGTTAAACTTCAGATAATGATGGTACAACTAAGTATGAGGTGAAAAAAATGACACATATTTTAATTGCGGAAGATGAATTTGATATCCGCGAACTCTTAACTGAACTGCTTGAATCGAGCGGCTATCATGTCACAAGTGCCGCTAACGGAATGGAGGCACTTAAGCTGCATCAGTCAGCGACATTCGATTTGATGATACTGGATATCATGATGCCTTATCTGGACGGTTTTGAAGTCGCGCAACAGGTTCGAAAAACGTCTCAAACGCCGATTATCTTTTTGACCGCTTTACAAGATGAAGACAATCAAGTAAAAGGGTTTGACCTTGGGATCGATGACTATATTGCCAAACCCTTTTCCTTACGCATTTTATTGCGCAGAATCGAAGCCGTCATTCGACGAATCCGGACAAATGACGAAGAACAGCTCTCTTTCCGTGAAATTACCCTATTTCCGGCAAGCTATAACGTTTTAATTTCTGGTAACGCTGTTATTTTGACGTTAAAAGAGTTTCAAATCCTTCATTTATTGTTGGAAAATCCAGGTCGAGTACTGGAACGAGAACAACTGATTCAACAATTATGGGGATTTGACGCTTTTGGGGATACACGTTTTTTAGATACACACATTAAAAACCTTCGCAAAAAAATCAACGTTCCCTACATTCAGACCGTAAAAGGAGTCGGATATAAACTTGAAGCGACTAATTAAACGCCATCGGATAACGTGGAAGTTGTTTTCATTAACGGTTAGTTTGCTGATGATTGCCGTCCTGTCGACTGTCGGCTTTCTATATGCAACATTACCGTCTTATTATCAAAGCTACCGGGAAGATCAGTTTCATACAACGATGTTAACGATCCAACAGACCGCTCAAAAAAAATCCAGTGCCCAATTGATTACGGAGCTCGACCGTCTATCGGATCAAGGAATTCGTTTTTCTCTTTGGACGGAAACCAATCAGTTGTATTATGCACCCGGCTTTGAACGGAGTCCTCTCCGGCAAGCGCGTCCTGTTTCTGACAATGCGCCAAAAGGTATGATTCAAGAATCCTTGACGCTCGACTTGACTGACCAGACTTTGATTTTAGAGGCCAATCAAATGATTCAACCGATTGATGAAGTGAAAAGTGTGATTTTGAATCTTGCCCCCTATATCGTTCTTCCGTTGCTGTTACTTGCTGCTTTAGCCGCTTTTTTGTATTCTCGAACCATTTCACGCCCTTTACTGACGATCAATCAAGCTACAAAAGAACTCGCCCACTTGAATTTTTCGGTACGGACACACCATACCTCGTCCGATGAATTAGGCGATTTATCAGAAAACATCAATCGTCTGGCAACAAAACTGGAATCGACGATGCAGTCGCTGCATACTTCGAACGAACGCTTGCGTCTCGAATCTGAAAAAGATCGGCAACGTGATGCGGAACGGCGTAATTTATTTTTAGCCATCTCACATGAGCTGAAGACACCGTTAACAATCATAAAAGGACAGGTTGAAGGGATGTCACTCAATCTAGGAGCTTACCGGGATCGCGATTATTATTTGGAACGCGCCGGACAAGTCATTGAAAATATGGAGCGATTGGTTGCAGAACTTCTTGAAGTCGCCCGCGTCGAACAAATAGAAGTCAAAAAACATGATATCTCCCTGCATGAAATCCTACAGCAACAACTACGACCACTTGAGAACCTGATTACGGAGCGTCGACTGGACGTCACAGTAACCGGAAATGATGCTTGGATTCAGAGTGATCCTTCTTTGTTGGGTCGTGCCCTTCATAATGTACTCATGAACGCCGTCTCTTACACCGCTGTCACGGGAAACATCCAAATTTCGACAGACACAACGGATACAGCTGTCGTCTTGACGATTACCAATGAACCAACCATTCAAGATACAAGTGAAACCGCAAACTGGTTTGATCCTCTCGTTCGTTCGGAGCAATCCAGAAATCGGATTCATGGCGGGAGCGGTTTGGGTCTGTTCCTCGTTCGTCAAATCATGGACCGGCTCGAAATCATGACTGAACTCAACGGCTCAATCAATCAGGTCACGTTTCAAGCCGTCTTTGCGCTTCCTTCCGAAAAATAACTTGTCATCGTGTTACCGATTCGGTATACTCCTTTAAGTTAACTAGTTAACTTAAAGGAGTTTTTTATATGACCACGTTTCAAGAAGATCTGTTAGGACAGTTATCCAAAGTAGCACGCCTCGCAAAACGTGACATCGATGCGGCGCTTCTGCCTTTTTCGTTACACACCGGACAATGGGGGTTAATCAAAGCGGTCGCCATTCTCGAACCCGTCTCGCAAGTTGCCTTATCCAAATACTTAGTCATTGAAAAACCCGCCGTCACCAAGACGGTTGCACGTCTTGAAGAGTTAGGCTACATCACGCGAACGGGTTCTGGACGTAAACGCCTGATTACTTTAACGCCTTCCGCCCGTCACGCTTATCGTGAAATCGATCAGGCCGTCCAGTCTGCTCATCATGCATTTCTGCAATCTGTATCATTCGACGATCAAAGCATCATTGCGGCAGTCATGACACAGTTACTCGCAACACACCGTCCAGATGAACAGGAGGATTCACTTTGAAAAACCGTTTATTTCATCGTCATTACGTACTGACTTTATTGATCAATCTGTTGTTATTCATTACGTTTTATTTACTCAATGCTTCACTTCCTTTACTTGCCGCTAAACAATTTGATGTTTCACAGGCTGCACTGGGTTGGGTCGTCACCAGCTTTATTTTAGCAACCGTTTGTTCCCGACCCTTGATTGGTCATTGGCTTGATCGCCACGATGTCAAACGGATGCTGTTGATTTCTGCATCATTGTTCACAATGATGAGTGTTTTGTATCTGTTGGTTCTTCCTCTGAATTCTTTTTTGTATCTCATCATCGTCCGTATTTTTCATGGTTTTAGCTTCGGCATGTTGTCTTCATCCATCAGCTTGGCCGTAACGACACTTATTCCGAAAACCCGTCAAGGTGAAGGGATGGGGTATTTTGTTTTATCCATGAATCTTGCCTCTGTTCTCGGACCGGTCATCGGACTTAGTTTGATTCAGCATGATGCCTTTTTCCTTTATTTCATCACGGTCGCATCGCTCGCATTCGTCTCATTCGTTCTGATGATTCGCTTACCGTTAACGAGTCAACATGTACCGAATACGCGCGTCTTCCGGCTTCATCAATCACTTTTCTTATCCCGTCCGTTATTATTGTTTGCCACTGTTTTAGCCGGTGTCGCCATCTCCAGTACAGCGGCTTTCATTTCATTGTATACGGATTCAATTGGTCACATTTCTTACGCGTCTTACTTTTATGCCCTCGTCGCACTTGGCATGGTAGCAATCCGTCCGCTTGCCGGCAAATGGTTTGACCAAAAAGGACCGGGTTTCGTTTTATTTCCTTCTTTCCTGCTGTATAGTCTAGGTTTTATTCTCTTAGGCGTTTTCCCTTCGTTACCCGGGTTACTTTTGGCTGCACTCATCATCGGAATCGGATCTGCTTCGATTTTCCCCGGACTCCAGACTGTCATGCTGACCTACGCTGCACCACATCAAAAAGGAAAAGCCATTTCTACCTTTTTCTTGGCTTATGACAGCGGATTTGGTCTTGGCGCATTATTACTGTCGGGCCTTGCTGCCAAAATCGGTTACTCGAAAATGTTTTTGTTTTGCAGTATCATCGTTCTTACAAGTGGTTTCATCTACTTCATTTTCAATCGTCGAAACGAACCACCGCATGAGCAGGAACTTGCTTCATGATGTTTAGATTTTATCCGGAAAGAAGATCGGTGGTTCACCTCCCACTTTCTTTTCGTTTAGAATCGGCAGTCCTCTCACCTAATTGGGGTAGATACAAAAAAGCACCGGCTGCCTTCCTGTTCTGTCAAGAACAAGAAGATGGCCGGTGTATTCTGTCTCCCGGAATAATGGTCATACCATCTGAGGCTCGGCATTTGTTCTGATTCGGAAGTGTTGTTGTTTCAATTCGATGATATGATCTGCTGCACGGGCAACTTCCGCTGAATGTGTCACGGTAATAATACAACGATTCGATTCATGTGCAAGTCGTTTAAACAGTTCAATGATATCGGCAGCTGTTTTTTCATCCAGAGCACCGGTCGGCTCATCTGCCAAAATGATCGGCGCCTCCGTTGCCAGTGCACGGGCAATAGCTACACGTTGCTGTTGACCGCCACTTAGTTGAAGCACTTTTTTCTCGGCATGTGTTTCATCTAGTCCGACTTGAGCGAGCAGATCTAAAGCGTGACTTCTTTTCGATTTGACCTTTCTCCCACTCAATTCCAGCGCCACGATGATATTGTCAATCGCATTCAGATACGTCAGTAAATTAAAGGCTTGAAATACGGTTGCAGCATGACGTGAGCGGTATCTTGTTAAACCAATTTTTCGCAAGTCTCGTCCATCATACTCAATTTGTCCTTCAGTAGGTGAATCGAGACCACTCAGCAAACTGAGTGCAGTCGTTTTCCCAGATCCCGATTCGCCAAGAACAGCGTAAAAGTGACCGGCTTTAAATTCAATCGATACATTTTTTAAGATATGTTGAATCTTACTTCCCGATGTATAGGCATACGAGACATCATTCATTTTTAAGATAGTCATTGGATTAATCCTCCCGTAACAAAATTTCTTTTGGATTCATACGCAGTAAGGCGACTGATGGGAACAGAACGGACAAGAAGACGATCAAGCTTCCGATCTCCATTACCTGAATTAGTGTCACCCAGTCGATATTAGTCGTCATTTCGGTGATTTGCGGAATACTGTTCAGCATTTGTTGTCCGGGACCGCCCGGACCTCCAAATCCGGTTTGTGTCGCAACCGTACTTGTTGCTTCCGTCACTTCTCGGCTGAGCAGTTGATCTGTCATAAACTGAGAGGTCATGCCGCCTGTTGCATATGTGATCAGGAAAGCAACCGTTGCAACCGCAAACGTCTCAATCAACAATTGTCCCATCAATTTGGAACGTTTTTCACCCATCGCAAGTAAAATCCCCATTTCTTTTCGGCGTTCACGAACAGACAATAAAATCAACAACGCTAAAATCAATCCCCCTGCAATGCTGACGAGATATACAACCGATTTAGAAAACGAAGCAACCTGTTCGATTGGTCCGACCATCTTTTGATAAGCCGCATCATTAGCATCAAGCATATACGTATCCCAGTCCAAATCACTTGCTGCAAGTTGCGCTTCTTTTTTAAAGGTCGCAATCGTTGCCGGATCTTTTAATGTATACACAACACTCGATACACTGACTTCTCCATCTTCTGTCGCAAAATCAGCTAACGTATCATTCGAGACATACATCTGGTTCATCGGATCCATGAAACCGGCGGCCTGGAAACCAGCATCGGATGTCGCTTCCGTCGATGACGACAGACCGATAATCGTCAATTTTTGAGATTGTTTTGTAGTCGTTGCTTTTAATTTAATCGTATCCCCGACCTTTAAATCGTTTTCTGATGCTAAGTTTTCATCAATGACGACACTGTTTTCAGGTGAATCGGTGGTCAACGCTTCCCCCTCGACTACTGTTAAGGTCCCTTCCGTGTAGGCATTTATCAGTTCCATATTCGTGACACCGTTCAGGGAAAAGTCAGGTGTTGTCATCCCTTCCGGCATCTCCATCGTACCAGGACCTTTTTGTTCGGAATCAGACGTTTCCGTCGATTCACTGGTTACTGGATCGACACTACTGGAAGTGGCGGTTGCTTGTGATAAGTAATTGACAGATTTGACTTCGCTGAGATTAGCAACCGCTTCAATCTCTTTCAGACTAATCGCCTGTTGTTCAGGTCGCCCCCGTTCTCCGGATGCTTGTCGTTCCTGCATCTGTTTTTGTCGGTCGACTTGAAGGGTGACGGTCGCTCCGAGTTCTTTTCGTGCTTCTTCCCCTGCATTTTTTGCAGCTTCCTGGATGGCAAATCCGGATAGCACAAGTGACCCAATCACTGTCAAGATGATCAGCATGATCAGCGTCTTTCCTTTTCGTGCAATAATACTTTTTCCTGCCCGTTTTAAAAAATTCATATATAAGCCTCCCTTTTTCTTCTGACTTCATCTTATCGAGCGGACCTGTAGCCAACCTGTAGTCCGACTGTATCTCAAGCGAAGAAAAAAATAGTTTATAGACATATCAAAAAGGGAGCTGGATTTTGATTCATCCAGCTCCCTTTTCCGGGTAATCATTCACTTTTAAAAAGGTATAAACGATTAAGAACGCAATTCGGCTTTAAACGATGATTGAAGGGCTTCAATGACTTGTTGATGAGCTGTCGTGACCTCTTCATCGACGAGTGTCCGTTCTTTATTTTGATAACGGAGCGAGAAGGCAAACGACTTCTGATCCGCTCCAACATTATCACCGGTATAGACATCAAACAGTTCCACTTGCTTCAATAATGGTCCTGCAGCTTGCATGATGACGGCTTCGACTTCGCTCGCAGATACAGAACGGTCGAGAACAATCGCGACGTCACGCGTCATTGACGGGAAACGTGAAATTTCCTGATAGACACGGGCTACTTTAGAGTGTAGTGCCATCGCATCGAGTTCGAAGACATAGACCTCCTTCAGACCGTATTCTTCTTTCGATAAGCCGGGGTGAACTTGTCCGACAAATCCAATCGCTTCCCCGTCAAGGAGAATTCGTGCCGTCCGGCCCGGGTGCATCGACTGCATTGCTGCCGCTTCATACGTTAACGGCACATCAAGCGCCTCAGCCAGCGTCTCGACGATTCCTTTTATGACAAAGAAGTCCGTTTTGACGTGCGTTCCGTGAACACGATGTTGCTCTGCCAGACCGACCATGATGCCTGCGAGCATTTCCTGTTCAAGCGGTAATGTCTCAAGTGAGGCATCACGTTGCAGATAAACACTTCCGAGTTCGTAGTAGGCAAGATCAGCATGTTGTCGTGCCACATTATGTTGTGCGACTTCCAGCAGTCCCGGAATCAAGGATGTCCGAAGCGTGGAACGGGCTTCACTGATCGGCATCGCCAATTTAACCGGATGCAAATCTTGCTGTTCATTGAATTGCATCGCACGTTGCTCACTTGTCAACGAGTACGTGATGGCTTGTGAAAGACCAGCACCTTGAAGAAGCTGACGCATCTTACGACGGTGTTGGTTACGTTTTGGTAAGAAACCGCGGCTTGCTTCGCGCGGCAGGCTCGACGTCAGCGCATCATATCCGTAAAGACGGGCAACCTCTTCCGCTAAATCGGCCGGAATCATCAAGTCTTGACGACGTGTCGGGACACTGACTGTCAATGCATCTGCCGACAATTCGACTTCAAGACCAAGACGCTCGAGCAGATCCTTCATGACCGTTCCTTCGATTTCCATACCAAGGCGGTGATTGATGTACGAAACACTGCCTTCAATCAGATGATCCTCCAGTTGAAGCGTACCGGCTTCAGCCGTTCCGGATAATACTGTACCTCCTGCCAGTTCAGCAATCAGCATCGCGGCCCGGTCCAGCGCTAACACGACACGACGCGGATCGACACCTTTTTCAAAACGCGAGCTCGAATCCGATCGAAGACCGAGAACACGGCTTGTTTTCCGAACCGATGTCGGTGCAAAATAGGCAGACTCAAGGACGATGGACGTCGTCGCAGAATCCACTTCCGTATTCGCGCCCCCCATGACACCGGCAAGCGCCACTGGACGTTCACCGTCTGTGATGACGAGCATCGACGGATCAAGTGTCCGTTCGACTTCATCAAGAGTTTGGAACGTTTCACCGGCTTTTGCCTGGCGAACGACGATTTGTTGCCCCAGTTTGTTGGCATCAAACGCATGCAACGGCTGTCCCGTCTCCAGCAAAACGAAGTTCGTGATGTCGACGACGTTGTTGATCGGGCGGATTCCGTTCGCGATTAGACGATTTTTTAACCAGAGCGGCGATTCCCCGATTGTAATATCGCGAATTTCACGGGCCGCATAAAACGTACAGGCTTCCGAATCCAGTTGAACAGTTACTGCAGTCGACGATGCTGCTTCCGGTACTTCGACAGACGGAAAAACAGGTGTCGTGTTCAAGATGCCGGCTACTTCATGCGCTACCCCATACATGCTCAAACAATCAGAACGGTTTGGCGTCAACCCGAGTTCCAGTACTTCATCGTGGAGTCCAAGCAATTCGAGGACATCTTGCCCGGGTGTGACCGGTTCACGGAACGTATGAATGCCGTCCTGTTCATCTTCCCGGATGTACTTCTTCTCGAAACCGAGTTCTTCAAGGGAACAAATCATTCCTTCCGAAACAACACCACGCAGTTTGGCACGCTTGATTTTAATGCCCGGCAGACGGGCTCCGACGCGGGCAACGATGACATCTTGTCCGGCATCGACATTCGGTGCACCGCAAACGATTTGAACCGGCTCTTCTTGTCCGATATCGACTGTCGTGACATTTAATTTATCCGCTTCCGGATGTTTTTCTTTCGTCAGGACACGACCGACGACGATATTGTTCAAGTCAGCGTCCCGAACCTCGACACCTTCGACTTCAATCCCGCTTTTTGTAATCAAGTCAGCCAATTCCTGACCTGTCTTATGACGAACATCAACAAATTCCTGCAACCATTGTTTTGAGACTAACATCTGTTTTCCCCCTTAAAACTGTTCGCTGAAGCGAACGTCATTCGTATAGAAGTGGCGAATATCATCAACACCATATTTCAACATGGCGATTCGTTCAATCCCCATTCCGAAGGCGAAACCAGACATTTTCGTACTGTCATATTCCGCCATTTCAAGCACGTGAGGGTGAACCATTCCTGCGCCCAAGATTTCAATCCAACCTGTCTGTTTACAGATGTTGCATCCTTTACCGCCACATTTGAAGCACGATACATCGACTTCGACCGATGGTTCCGTGAACGGGAAGAAGCTCGGACGTAACCGGATTTCGCGTGCTTCACCGAACATTTGTTTAACGAATGCTTCAAGTGTTCCTTTTAAGTCTGCCATTGAAATCTCTTCACCGACGACCAGTCCTTCCACCTGCATGAATTGGTGCGAGTGTGTCGCATCATCTTCGTCTCGGCGGTACACTTTTCCGGGACAAAGAATCCGGATCGGTTCACCTTTTGAAGCGAGCATCGTCCGAGCTTGTACCGGTGAAGTATGCGTCCGCATCAAAATCTCATCCGTGATGTAAAACGAATCCTGCATATCGCGGGCCGGGTGATCTTTCGGTAAGTTCAACATTTCGAAGTTGAACAGATCCTGTTCGACTTCCGGACCTTCGGCAATCGTATAACCGAGACCGACAAAGATATCTTCGATTTCATCTGTCACTTGTTGCAGTAAATGGGCTTGACCGACCTGTTTCGGACGACCGGGAAGGGTCACATCAATCGCTTCAAGTGCTAATTTTGCGTCCATTTCCTGTTGTTTGACATCAACAAGACGCTGTTCGAGTTCAGTTTGAATGACACTGCGGACAGCATTCGCAATTTCTCCGACGACTGGTCGTTCTTCAGCTGAAAGTTTTCCCATTCCCCGAAGCACTTCTGTAATCGGTCCCTTTTTCCCAAGGTATTTTACCCGGACATCGTTTAATTCTTTTTGTGTGCTTGCTTGATTAACGAGTTGCAACGCTTCATCACGTAAAGCTTCTAATTGTTCCCGCATGTTCCTCACTCCTTTTCCAAATAAAAAAATCGTCCCTCCGGCAAATGCCGAAGGGACGATTTAATATAATCGTGGTACCACCCTTGTTCAACTTGAAATTCTCAAGTCCTCAAGCGGCGCGGTAACGGGCGCCTCCCGTCACGATTTCTCGTGCGACTCCGGAGTGAATTCAGCTAGCAGATTCGTAAAAAAGCTCTCAGTCTAAGGCTTTTTCTCCCTGATCGAATCGTTTTCTAACCTACTCTGTTCCATCGTTGTCTAGTTAAATATGATGCTGTAACTCACTTTAGCACGAACGTTCCTTGGATTCAATCAGCCGGAGCAAAATGATACAGTAAAATTCCGGCAGCAACTGCCGCATTTAAAGATTCTGCTTTTCCGCGAATCGGGATGTATGCCCGACCATCACATTGGTCGAGCAACTCTGGAGCAACACCTTGTGCTTCATTTCCGATAATCAGACCGATTGCCCCAAGGTTCTCAACGTCTGTGTACGGTTGAGCGCCACGTAAGGCAGTCCCTAAAATGAAGACTCCAAGCTCATGTAAGTCTTGAATAGCTTCTTCAAGTGACATCATGATGACCGGTAAGTGGAAAATCGAACCTTGTGTCGCCCGAAGGACTTTACTGTTATAGACATCCACTGTCCCGTGACCAATGATGACACCGTCAAAACCGGCAGCATCTGCTGTCCGAATCATCGTTCCGACATTTCCCGGATCCTGGAGACGATCGAGTAAAAGATAACGCCCGCGTTCCAAACGTTCTGTCTGCTGTTTCATTTCACAGACAGCAAAAATACCTTGTGTCGTTTCTGTCTCAGAAAGAACTTTTGCGACGGATTCATCAATCGTAATTAAATCAGCAGCATTCTTTTTCCAAGAACCCGGTACTTGAACATCTTCGCGCACGATCAATTCTTTAATGATTCCGGCACGAACGGCTTCTTCCACTAAATGTTCCCCTTCAATCAGGAAACGTTTTGTTTGCAAGCGTCCTTTTTTAGTCAATAATTTTTTCCATTGTTTAACGATTTCGTTTTTTGGAGATGAAATGTGTTTCATGGTTTACCCCTCGTAAATCGCTTGGACCGTCTCTGCATCTAAACGTTTCGTCACCGCGACAATCAAGTCGACGGCAGCTTCGAAATCTGCTTTATGCATGATTGAAACGTTTGTGTGCAGGTAGCGGATCGGAACAGTCAAGGCAAGTGAAGGAACACCCGTATGAGACAGGTGGAACTTCGCTGCATCTGTTCCGCCACCCGGTGTCAGATCCAATTGATATTTAATGTTTTCTTCTTTAGCAACTGTTGTTACAAAATCAATCAATCCGCGATGCGCAATCATCGTCGCATCAAACAGGATGACTTGAACACCTTCTCCAAGTTTGGATAAGGCTTCACGATCCGTCATACCTGGTGTATCACCCGGAATTCCTGTATCGACTGCAAAAGCAATCGTCGGACGAAGCAGATTCGCAATCGTTTGAGCACCACGTAAACCGACTTCTTCCTGTACCGTAGCACCGGCAAAAATCGTATTCGGGTGACCCTCTTCTTTTAAGCGTTTGATCGCTTCGATTGCAATGGCGCAACCGACACGGTTATCCCACGCTTTTGCCATCAGGAAATTATCATTTTTCATCACAGTAAATTCGCAATGCGGAACAACCGTATCTCCCGGTCGGATTCCCCACCCTTCCACTTCTTCTTTCGAAGTGGCACCGATATCAATGAACATCTCTTTGATATCGACTGGTTTATTGCGCGCTTCCGGTGGTAAAACATGAGGTGGTTTCGCACCGATGACACCTGGAATGACTTCACCAGACGATGTGACAATATTCATACGCTGTGCAAGAAGAACCTGTCCCCACCATCCACCGAGTGGCTGGAAGCGAAGGAATCCTTTCTCATCAATCTTCGTGACCATGAATCCGACCTCGTCCATATGCCCGGCAATCAAAATCCGTGGTGCATCTTCTCCCGCTCCTTGACGTTCGGCAAACAAACTGCCTAATCCATCTTGATGGAAGTTTTCTGCATGCGGTTCAAGATATTCACGCATTAATTGACGTACTTCTTTCTCATTTCCGGGAACACCCGTTGCGTCCGTAAGACGTTTCAGCATATGTAATTGTTCATTCATCTGATTTCCTCCTCAGTAACCGTTGTCTTGGCGAACGTGATTCGCCTCGTTTTTTGCGACATAAGCTTTGAAAATCATTTCTTGTGTAAATCCAAGTGTAGCACCTAATGCGAGATAAGCACCAATCAGAACGTCATAACTTTGTTCTGTCCGCGAAATCGCAAACACGTTTGTCTTATTATAGACATCCAAAAACGCATCTGTCGCTGTCAGATAGTAATCCCCTTCGACAAAGTCGTTTTTACGATAGTCTAAAGAAAGTCCTAAAGAAAGTAGAAAATGGACACCGTCGACGTACTCTTCGAGAATCGTAACTTGAGCCGATGGTCCTTTTGTCGACCAGAATTTAAAACAACGCGTTTCGTTCGCAAGTTCACCAAGCTCCACTAATAGCGCCAGCAAACGTTCATCAAATTGATTTCCCGTCAAATTATGTTCTGACTGAATCCGTTTATCCAATTGTTCCTGCATTTCAAAAAGTGTCAACCAGTCCATCTTAATTCTCCTTTTAATCTAAAAAAATTGCCTCAGCCCATAAAATGCGCTTTTTTATTTTACCATGAATCCAAAAAAAACGTCGGAGAATTAAATTCCCCGACGAATTGTAGAACTTAAGCGTTCAATTTTGCTTTTGCTGTATCAGCAAGTGAAGCAAATGCAGTTGCATCTGTAACTGCGAGGTCAGCGAGCATCTTACGGTTAACGTCGATACCTGCTAATTTAAGACCATGCATCATGCGGCTGTAAGAAAGACCGTTGATACGTGCAGCCGCATTGATCCGAGTGATCCAGAGGCGACGGAAGTCACGTTTCTTTTGACGACGGTCACGGTAAGCATACATGAGAGATTTCATGACCTGCTGTTTTGCAACCTTGAAGAGTGTATGTTTCGAGCCGTAGTAGCCCTTAGCTAATTTGAGTTGTTTTTTACGACGTTGACGAGTCGTATATCCGCCTTTTACGCGTGGCATATAAATTCCCTCCTAAATCTGTGTACGATTGGGTAAATTACTTAGCGATCATGTGACGGATACGTTTAAAGTCACCCGATGATACCATGCTAGCTTTACGTAATTTACGTTTCGCTTTAGTTGATTTGTTACCGAATAAGTGGCTTGTGTAAGCACGACCACGTTTCAATTTACCAGAAGCAGTACGTTTGAAACGCTTAGAAGCACCGCGGTGCGATTTCATTTTAGGCATGAGAGATTCCCTCCTACTTCGATTCGATTAGTCTTCTTTCTTTGGAGCAAGCACTAGGAACATGCTGCGTCCTTCCATCTTCGGTCTCTGTTCAATGACACCGAACTCGCTTAATTCTGTAGCGAGACGTTCGAGGACACGTCTACCGATTTCTGAGTGAGTGATGGCACGTCCGCGGAAACGAATACTCGCTTTCACTTTGTTGCCGTTCTCCAAGAATTTCTTCGCATTACGGAATTTCGTTTGGAAGTCATTCTCCTCGATCGTCGGGCTGAGACGGACTTCTTTCATCTGAATCACTTTCTGATTCTTCCGAGTTTCTTTGTCCTTTTTTTGCAACTCAAAACGGTATTTACCGTAGTCCATGATTTTACATACAGGCGGTGTCGCTTGTGGTGCGACCATGACGAGGTCAAGGTCAGCTTCCTCAGCAAGACGTAACGCTTCCGTACGTGATTGGACTCCAAGTTGAGCGCCATCCGCTCCGATAAGACGAACTTCTCGAGCGCGAATGCCTTCATTGATTAACAGATCTTTGCTAATGGTTAGCACCTCCATCGTGCAGAGCACGAAAAATGAATGATATAAAACGCTATAAAAAAAGCGTCGGCAGTTTTTCCCGCCCACACTCATAAAGTATACAATAGTCAGAGAACACTCTACTATCACATATCATCATGATGGACCAGCATAGCTTGCTATACGTGGTGAGAAGCGGGATGCTTCTGCTTTGTTGTCATTTCACTTTGCTATCATAGCACTTGTTTTCCCTCGATGTCAAGCCGCTATATCTGTTCGGTTAGAACGTTGCTCAGATACTTGATTATAATAGCAATCCTCTGTCCGTTTAGCAAGAAGTTTCTAAGTTTGTTCGTCTGGGTAAATAAAAAAAATTCAAAACAAGTTTTCAGAATTTGCAGAGCATTATTCTTTATTTAGAATAATTATTGTTTTATAATCAATGTAATCTTATACATAAGGGGGAGTTATTAATGAGTGAAAAACGATTAACCACAAACCAGGGTGTCCCGATTGGTGACAATCAGAATTCGCGTACGGCCGGTCGTCGCGGTCCAACACTGCTTGAAGACTATCAACTGATTGAGAAAATGGCCCATTTCGACCGGGAACGTGTTCCTGAGCGTGTTGTACACGCCCGCGGTTTTGGTGCACACGGCGTCTTCACGGTAAAAAATTCGATGAAGAAATATACAAAAGCGGCATTCCTTCAAAACGAAGGGACCGAGGTTCCTGTATTCGCCCGTTTCTCAACCGTTATTCACGGTACACATTCTCCTGAAACGTTACGTGATCCACGTGGCTTCTCGGTTAAGTTCTATACAGAAGAAGGAAACTGGGATTTCGTCGGAAACAACTTACCGGTCTTCTTTATTCGCGATTCGATGAAGTTCCCGGATATGGTCCACTCGCTGAAACCGGATCCACGCACGAATATTCAAGACCCTGACCGCTACTGGGACTTCATGACATTACGCCCGGAATCTACAAATATGTTGATGCACCTCTTTACGGATGAGGGAATTCCGGCAAGCTACCGTAAAATGCGCGGTTCGTCCGTCCATGCTTTTAAATGGGTGAACGCTCACGGCAATACGGTTTATGTCAAGTTACGTTGGGTGCCAAAAGTCGGTGTTCATAACCTGTCTGCAGATGAAGCGACAGAGATTCAAGGAAAAGACTTTAACCATGCATCAAACGACACGTATCAGGCGATTGAAGACGGAGAATTCCCGGAGTGGGATCTGTTCGTCCAAGTTCTTGATCCGGCTGATGTCGACAACTTCGACTTCGATCCACTCGATGCAACAAAAGATTGGTTTGAAGATGTCATCCCGTTCCAACACGTCGGAACGATGGTATTAAACAAAAACGTCGACAACTACTTTGCTGAAACGGAATCGGTCGGCTTTAACCCGGGTGTACTGATCCCAGGCATGTTGCCGTCAGAAGATAAATTGCTCCAAGGGCGTCTCTTCTCGTATTCCGATACACAGCGTTACCGTATCGGAACGAACTATCAACAGTTGCCGATTAACTGCCCGTTCGCTCAGGTCAACAACTATCAACGTGACGGTGCAATGCCGGTCGGACAACAAACAAGCCCGGTCAACTACGAACCAAACCGTTACCAGGACGAGCCGAAACAAACGCCGGAATACACGGAAGAAAACCAGCCGTTGTATGATGACATTCACGGTCGTCTTGAAATCGAAAAAACAAATAACTTCGGTCAAGCCGGTGAAGTGTACCGTCGTATGACAGAAGAAGAACAAACGGCACTCCTGAACAATTTAGTGGATGACTTAAAACAAGTCCGCCATGAAAACACTGTCTTGCTTGCCATCTGTAACTTCTACCGTGCGGACGAATCGCTCGGCAAGAAATTATCAGAAGCGTTACAAGTCGATATCCAACCGTTCTTGCAACAGATGCAAAAATAATCTTTTCTATAAAAAAAGTCTATTCCGCAAAGGAATAGGCTTTTTTTAAGGAATAAAATTAAAGCGTTCTGATGTTTCCGCCGAGTAGACACCTAGCTTGGAAAACAATACGACTTGATTTACCGTTGCTTGATTCACTTCATTCTGACGGAAGCTCAGTTTTTCTTTATCTGTGAATCGATTGTAGAGCGGCTTGAATCCATAGTTGACGTGAGGCTGGAATTGAATTGCCCGGTCGACCTTTTCCAGTCGATTATGTTTAATGCTCCCACCGACTACTCCACGTCCTAAAATAGCAATCGCTTTCCCGTCTGCCCGATGTACGTTTCGAATCGTATTGTATTGAATGACGGGTTGGTTCCAGTTCATCATTGAAATCGCATAGTCTTTTGTCCCGTCAATTACATTATTCAAAATGCGCACAGCCGTATGCGGACGATCTTGAGAGTATTGATGTGTTCCGATTGCGACATTGATATTAGTGAAGTCATTGTTTCGAATCGTAATATCATGGTTTGGTGTCCGGTCTTGGGCTGACCATTTCCACTGGAATCCCTTTGTGACCGGATCCGGCGTATCAAGGTTAATCGATTCATTTGGTCCTGTCCCGGCAATCATCTTGGCATCGACAAAATGCATGTTTTCAATGAGAGCTGTTTTGGTCGCATCCAGTTCAATCGCATGTGATCCTTGCTGATGACGAATCGTAATTCCTCCAAGATACAGATTTTCATTATGTGCGATGGCGAAAGCCGAACCACGCGGAAAATAATTTAAATCGATTTGAGCATTTCCCTGCCCGATGATTTTAATATTTTTGGACCCGCTGTATGTCCCGACTGTTTTATTCAATCGTAAAACGGATGGCGGTACCAAATCAAAGATACTCGTCGTCGCTTGAAGTTTTGGTGTGCCGGTCTCATTCGTCTTTTTGATGATGACGCCATCCTCTAAAATGATGGTTGTATTGGAAGGAACGCCGACACGTAACGGAGATTGATACATCCCTTTCGACAAGACCAATGTTCCTCCGCCTTCCGCTTCAATTTTTTCAAGATATGACCGGAGTGTGTAATGATTTCTAGTTTGGGCATTATATGTGGAGTAAGCGCGAAGTACAGGATCGATCGGTTCTGTCTGCGGCGTAATCCGGTAACTTTTCATACTGACTGCATGTTCCGTATCAGGCAGGAGCAGAAAAGCAACAATCAGACATACTGCAAGCATCATTCTTGTTTTCATTCTTTCGTCTCCCTTCTCTGTTCCTATTATCGGTACTTCCATACAAAATCTGTAGAAGACACAAAAAGAGGATGGCTGACAGCCATCCTCTTTTTACTGGTAAGACATGCTTATTTTGAACGGTTCGCGATTTCTTGTTCCAAATCGCTGACGAACTGTTCGAGTGATGCGTTACTTGAATCTTTTGAACCGTAACGGCGGATATTGACTTCGCGCGCTTCAATTTCTTTATCGCCGAGGACCAACATGACCGGTACTTTATTGACTTGTGCTTCACGGATCCGGTAACCGAGTTTTTCATCACGGAAGTCCGTTTCGACACGAATTCCTTTTTTCAAAAGCATCGTTTTGATTTCACGTGCGTAGTCTTCATGTACGCTTGAGACCGGAATCAACTTGACTTGAACCGGTGCGAGCCACGTCGGGAACGCTCCTTTGTACTCTTCAATCAAGTAAGCGACAAATCGTTCCATTGTCGAGACGACACCACGGTGCAAGACGACAGGACGGTGATCTTGTCCGTCGTTTCCTTTGTATGTCAGCTCAAAGCGTTCAGGCAAGAGGAAGTCGAGTTGAACGGTCGACAGCGTTTCATCTTTACCAAGCGCTGTGCGGACTTGTACGTCAAGCTTTGGTCCGTAGAATGCAGCTTCGCCTTCCGCTTCAAAGTACGGCAGCTCGAGCTCATCCATTGTCTCTTTCAACTCACGTTGCGCCATTTCCCAAATCGCATCGTTGTCGAAGTATTTTTCTTTATCCGCCGGATCACGATACGAAAGACGGAATTTATAGTCCGTGATACCAAAGTCGGCATACACTTCTTGAATCAAGTGAACGATGGCTTTAAATTCTTCCTTCATCTGATCCGGACGAACAAACGTATGACCGTCGTTTAAGACCATGTAACGGACACGCTGAAGACCTGTTAACGCACCCGACATCTCATACCGGTGCATACCACCGAGTTCTGCGACGCGGAGCGGTAAGTCACGGTACGACCGCGGTTCATTTTTATAAATCATCATATGGTGTGGACAGTTCATCGGACGGAGAACCAACTCTTCATTGTCCATTTCCATTTTCGGGAACATATCATCTTGATAGTGATCCCAGTGTCCTGATGTTTTGTACAGTTCAACAGAACCAAGAACCGGCGTATAGACGTGCTCGTATCCGAGTTCAAGTTCTTTATCGACGATATAACGCTCGACCGTCCGGCGGATGGCCGCTCCTTTTGGTAACCACATCGGCAGACCTTGTCCGACATCTTGGGATGTGAAGAACAAGTCGAGTTCTTTCCCGAGTTTCCGGTGATCGCGCTCTTTGGCTTCCGCCAAGAAGTGCAGGTGTTGTTTTAACTGATCTTTGTTTGCCCATGCTGTTCCGTAAATCCGTTGCAACATCTTGTTTTTTGAATCACCGCGCCAGTAAGCACCGGCGATGCTCATCAGTTTAAAGACTTGGAGTTTCGCTGTCGCCGGTACGTGCGGTCCGCGGCATAAGTCGAAGAACTCGCCTTGACGGTAGAACGTTAAATCCTGATCGGCAGGAATCGATTCAATCAATTCGATTTTGAGCGGATCGTTTAATTCCTGATAAACAGCTAATGCTTCATCGCGTGAAACGACTTCCCGTTCGATCGGTAAGTTTTCACCGGCAATCTTATTCATCATCTTTTCGATTTCCGGCAGGTCTTCCTCTGTCAGACGACGCTCCATATCAATGTCGTAGTAAAACCCGTTTTCGATCGTCGGTCCGATTCCGAGATGAATCGTCTCGTCCGGGTACAGACGTTTAATCGCTTGTGCCATCAAGTGGGCAGATGAGTGACGGATTAAATCCAGTCCTTCTTCCGAATCCGGCATGACGAGTTCAATTGAACCGTCTTCCTCAATTGGACGACGATAATCGATGACTTGACCGTTTAATTTTGCGGCAAACGCTTTTTTCCGTAATCCCGGGCTGATTGAAGCGGCGACTTCTTCAGCTGTCGTTCCGGCTGTAAATTCTTTTACTGCACCATCTGGAAATGTAAGAGCAATGTTTGACATGACTGCTTCCCCCTATAAATTAAAATAAAAAAGACCCATCCCTCAAAAAGGGACGAGTCTCAATCTCGTGGTACCACCCTCGTTCCCGAACATGTTTCCATGCACCGGCTCGAACACGCGCTAACGGGCGTGACGCGCAAGCGGATTATCCCCGCCTGAGCTATGAGGGAGTAAAGAAATGACGGATTCCATGAGAAGCTTTCACCATCCTTCTCTCGCTTGTTTGGTCCCTGTTCATTTTTCATATCCTCAATCGTAGCTGACATCTATACAGATTGTGTCCTTAGTATAGCCAAAGTCGAACTTCTTTGACAAGAGAAATTAATACCGGCGTCGGTTTTCGCCTAAAAACTCAACCGGATTCGTCGTCGTCCGGATCCGCTCCATCAGACGCATGGCTTTCAGTTTGTCTCCCTGGTCATTCGTAATCCCGAAATGCAGCTCCAGTTCGTCGTACGACAGGTTGGAACTGAACAGGGTCGGCAAACGATGCATCATCCGGTACTGCAGGATGATGCCGAATAATTCGTCACGGACCCATGGACTGATCGACTCTGCTCCGATGTCGTCAATCAACAAAACCGGGACGGTCTGAAAACTTTCCAAAAACGTATCGAAACTATCCGACCGGATCCGCCGCTTCGCTTCCGAGACGAAACCGGGTGCGTGAACCAAAATCGTCGCAACCCGTTCCTTTTTCAACGCATTACCGATCGCTGCGAGCAGATACGTTTTCCCGACACCAAAACTGCCGTGCAGGTACAATCCTTTGACTTGTTGTTTGGAACGGACTGCATTTAAAAACTGTGAAGCGGCACGTAAAGCGAGCTTTCGGTCCGTCGTCGTTAAATCAAAGTCACTGAAGTTCGCATCCCGGACTTCATCCGGTAAGAAGAGACTTTTAAATTTCTTTTCGAGAGCCCGCTCGTTCTCACGGTCCCGTAACGCTTGGGTTTTTTCATAAGCGACCATGATCTGGCCTTTTTCTAAGTGCAGGACAGGCTGATAACCTTCGATGACGGCTTTCTTTTCAATGATTTGATTTCCGTTCATCTGTTCCGCATACTCGTTTAGTTTCAGCATGCCGCGTTCAATCATCCGTTGATCGATTTCAGGATGTGTCCGCAAAAACATGATGACTCCCGGGTGTGACAAGACACGCTGATGAATGGCCCGAACTGATTCTGCCACGTCCGGCCGGTTTAAAATCTTTTCAATCGATGATTGGATATGTTCCATCTCACTACTCCTTTATTTGCCTTTGAGTTCCCGCAGAATCCGTTCCATTTCTTCATCATCCGGCACCTCAGCTTCAAAATCGGCTTTTTTTGTCGCTTCATATTGCTGCTGTTTTTCTTTTTCTTCCTGCAACCATTTCGGATTTGGTCCGGTCGCATTGGAACGGCCTCTTCGTCCTCCGACGGTCTGCCGCGAACGTTCCTGTTTTTGATCCTGTTTTTTTGAAATCAGTTCGTCTTGCTCTTTCGTTTTGGCCAACGCTTCGGCTGCCGTTACGTATCCTTTTTGTTTCCAGTCATCGACGATCGACAACAGGAAGTTTTTACTGAAACGGTTATCCTTTTTAATGACCAACGCATAATAATAAGCGGCGTTGACGATTCCGGACGACATTTCATAGTCGATAATCAATTGCTGAATCAACTCTTCATCACGTTCCGACAACGCTTTAACTTTTCTTAACTTCGCGACGTAATGCTTCGGATGGGTTCCTTCCATCGTCTCGGTTTCACTGAGTTCCCCGACTTCCACCTCTTCGAGAACCGCAACTTTGGCTTTCTTTTCCCGACTGAGCTTTTGCTTCGCCGATAACATCATCTGTTTACATCGTTCCTGCTTTTCACTGTCTGTCATCGGCAGATAGGCTTCATGACGGAAACGGGCGTTCAGGAGTTCTGCCATGAGTGCTTCATTTGATTGTGTGACGTAAGCGAGTTTCAACAGCAGATGATCAATCGATTTCGTATAAAAACTGCGTGGCAAGAAGCGATCGGTTTGACGTTTCATTTCTTCAAGGTCAAACGAATAATCAAATTCATAAGCTGCCCGTTCTTGTTTCGCATATGATTTCGGCTGATGGGCGGAGGCGAGTCCCGCCTTGACGTCAAATACTTGATCAAACCGGACGGTCCGGTCGACGACGTTTTTCGGTAACGGGTCGGTCCGGAACCGATTCTGTAAAGCCCGGAAACGAATCTCCCCGACGCGGTAGAAGAGTAAGCTCGACAACACCCCGTCATTTAAAAATGTATTCGGTGCTAACGGTACACGGATTTGATAGACATAGCGGTAAGCGGCCTGTTTTGCTTCAAACGTCCGAATCAAACCGATTCCTTCGAGCTTAAACAGTTCTTCTTTAAATTCATCGACTGAAAATCCGAGCAGCGTTCCGAGTTCTGCATGCGAGATGTATTGTGATTTCGTCTTCCCCGGAATCATTTCACTCCAAAACGTTTGATACAGCCCAAGGGCCTTTACACCGATGATTGGTTGATACAGATAATAAAGCGATTGATACGCTTCCCGGTCGACGACACCATTACTCATGATCAAGCAGAGATCGGTCCCTGACAATTCACGTTCCATCATTTGCTTCATCCCTTCTTTCGTGAGAAAAAGAGAGGGCGCTCTGAACAGTCAGACGACCTCTCCTTCATTAGGTTTGATTTTCCCGTTCGGTGTCTTGATGACGTTCCATCAATTCGGATAATTCTTGGAAAAAGACATTGATGTCTTTAAATTGTTTGTAGACACTGGCGAACCGGACATATGCCACTTCATCGACAGACGCCAGTTCATTCAGCACGAGCCGTCCGACCTGTTCGCTCGGAATTTCATGTTGCGCCGTCGCCCGCAATGTTTTTTCGACCCGGCTGACGACTGTTTCCAATTGTTCGATGGAAATCGGGCGTTTTTCACATGCCCGGACTAATCCGCGCAAGATTTTGTCCCGATTGAATTCATCACGGGTCCCATCTTTTTTGACGATGATGAGTGGGGTTTGTTCGACCATCTCAAATGTCGTAAACCGGTAGCCGCATGATTCACATTCCCGACGTCTGCGAATCGAACCAAAATCTTGCACGGGTCTCGAATCTAATACTTTTGTCCCGTTATAGTTGCAGGCTGGACAACGCATGTCGTACCTCCATTCACGTAATTTCTTTAGTGCCGATCATTTTTAAACGGTAGGTCGAATCAAGATCCTGATAAATCAATTCAATCCATTTTTCTAAGTCCGGACCGAGCAGACCGTCCCGGTGCAGGAACAGATCCACCGCCGTGCGACCGGATCCGACCATGATGACCGTCGCAAGACCGTCTAATCCGGGTGCTGTAAAGGCCAGTTCTCCGCGCCCCTGATCAATACGTTTGACCGTTCCCTGCTGTTTCGTGACCGTCGCCTCTAATCCCGTAAACAGCATCTCTACCGTTGCTGCATAGTAATGGGTCCGTAACTTTTCATTTTTATGTGTATCCGACGTTTCCATTTGCTTTTGTAATCGTTCTTTCAGTCCCATTCCGTCATCACCTTTTTCTGTTTTCTTCTACTATTAAGAATAACAGACGTCAGACATATTAAAAAGCCCTCGCCATAAGACGAGAGCTTGTTCATTCGTGTTTTTGTCAGTTAACGTGCTGAACCGTAGCAGCTGGAACTTCAACAGGTCCCATACCACGTGGAATTTCGACATTTTCACGGATTTTCGCATCGAGTCCGTCAGCGATATAATGCGCTGCGATGGCTGGATCGATTCGATCGCCACATGTAAATACATCAACCGATGCATAACCATGCTCTGGGAAACTGTGAATCGTTAAGTGCGATTCAGAAATAATGACGACGCCGCTGACGCCGTGTGGAGCAAACTTGTGGAATGCGACTTCGCGTACTTCCGCACCTGCTTGAAGTGCTGCATCAACAAAAAGTCGTTCTACGTATTCCATGTCGTTCAATTTTTCAGGATTACAATCCCAAAGTTCTGCAATAATGTGTCTTCCCATAGTATCCATTTGTGGATCCCCCCTACATTCAATGGTCTTCAAAGTAGTTGATCACTTACTTTGCGCCTGAGTCGTTCGCACCCACGGGGGAAAGTTAGTCCAGAGAGGTCCTAACCCTTTAAGCTGCGATTGCCAGACCGATTGAAGTTCACGATTTGAATTATAGCGAGTATCAAAAAGATACACAAGGATAAATTTCGAATTTTATTATATTTTCTTGAAGAAAACGCTCTACACGTTGATGTAGAGCGATTCTTTGACATTATTTTATTTTAACTCCAGTTGTTTCGCTTCATTTCCAGTCGCTTCAATGTGTGCTCCGACGAGATGAACAAGATCGACGACACGGCAAGAGTAACCCCACTCGTTGTCGTACCAGGCGAGGACTTTGACTTGCCGTCCTCCCATGACCATCGTCGATAGGCCATCGACAACAGTCGACTTCTCTTCCCCGTTAAAGTCAATCGAGACGAGCGGTTCCATCGTTAAGCCGAGGATGCCGTCAAGCGCTCCGTCCGCTGCCTTGACGAACGCTTCATTGACTTCAGCGACCGTCGTATCACGACTGACCTCGACGACGAGATCGACCAGTGAGACGTTTGGTGTCGGAACACGCAGTGCCAGTCCATTGAGTTTTCCTTCGAGATGCGGCAAGACGAGTGAAATCGCTTTGGCTGCTCCGGTCGAAGTCGGAATGATGGACGATCCGCATGCCCGCGCCCGTCGTAAATCCTTATGCGGATTATCGATATTGTTCTGGTCATTCGTAAAAGCATGAATCGTCGTCACAAGACCTGACTCAATCCCGAATGCCCGGTCGATGACCTGGACGACAGGTGCAAGACAGTTTGTCGTACATGAAGCGTTCGAGACAATCGCATCCGTCTCATGGTCATACATCTCGTCATTGACCCCCATGACGATTGTACGTAAATCCCCTTTTGCCGGAGCTGTAATGACGACTTTTTTTGCACCGGCCGTCAAGTGTTTTTCAGCACCCGTTTTCGAATTAAATTTCCCCGTTGCTTCAACGACGATATCAATCCCCAGTTGTCCCCACGGCAATTGTTCCGGATCACGTTCGCTAACGATTTGAATTTGTCGTCCATTCACCATCAATGCCCCATCAATGATGTCGACTGGATATGCAAATTTCCCGTGAACCGTGTCATATTTGATGAGGTGTGCCAATGTTTCCACCGGATAACTTGCATTAATCGCGACGACCTCACTTTTCCCTTCAGCGATCAGACGTCGAAATACCATTCGACCAATTCGACCAAACCCGTTAACTGCCACCTTGACTCCCATTTGCGGATCCCCCTTCAATGTGACGGATAATGCTCCGTTTACAGATAGAACTATATCATGAAATGTAAGCGATTTCATTACGTAATCTAAAAAAAGTGAGAGAAGTTGGTAACTTTCTCCCACTTTGATTCCGAAAATACTTTTGCCGACAGAAAACGGTCATAAGAAAACGGCGTTAGACTGAACGAAGCGTTTTTAACCAGCTATCAATTTGCCGGTATAATGCTTCCCGTGTACTTTCATTGGTCAGAACGTAGTCTGCCAATTGCTTTTTCTGTTCGATATCGAGTTGCGAATTCATACGGGCCTGTGCCTCTTCCGCAGTCAGATGATTTCGTTCCATCAGACGCTGCTTTTGCAATTCGGCAGGACAATAGACGACTACGACTTGATCGACGAGTTGTTTCCAGTCTCCTTCTAGCAATAAAGGGATATCAAAAACGATGATCGATTGTCCGGCCTGTTCCTGCCGACTTGCCATTTCTAACATCTGTTGCCGAATTTTCGGATGCATTAATTCATTCAGTACAGTCCGCTTTTCATTATCGTAAAAAATGATATCGCCAAGCTTTGACCGGACGAGCGCACCGTCGGAAAAAGCAGTCGGAAAAGCGGCTTTGACTTCCTCATAAGCCAACCCGCCCGGTTCGATGACCTGCCGGGCGACAAGATCCGCATCGATGACGACGACACCCTGTTGTTGTAGATAGGCAGAGACCGTACTTTTTCCGGTTGCAATCCCTCCGGTCAGTCCGATTCTCATAAAGCCACCTGTTGACAGGTTGGGCAGAAGTGCGTTCCTCGTCCGCCGACTTTAATTTTTTCGATTGCCGTCCCGCATCTCGGGCAAGGTGCCCCGGTTTGACCGTATACAGCAAGCTGTAATTGAAACTCCCCTTTTCCGGTCGGAGAGACATAACTGCGAATCGTACTTCCGCCGCTTTCAACTGCTTTGGCGAGTACATCAACACCTGCCGCATGAATCCGGGAGATATCATCAAGCGTCAGTGCCCCGGCTTTCGTTAACGGATGGACCCGGGCGGTAAACAATGTCTCATCGACATAAATATTCCCCAACCCCAAAAAAATCGATTGATCTAGCAGAGCCGTTTTGATTGGACTGCGCTTTTTCCGGATCAGGTTCTCAGCCAGGACTTCAGCCGTAAACGTCGGATCAAACGGCTCACGTTCAAGCTGGGCCAGTGGAGGAACCGACATCGCCGTCTCCTTCTCACGCAGCTCCATCGTCCCGAATTTCCGGACATCGTTGTAATGCAGTTCCGAGCCGTCTGTAAAGCGGAAGATGACATGGGTGTGTTTATCTTTTTCAATCGCCTGCGGATAAGGGAAATACTTCCCTTCCATCCGCAAATGACTGACGAGATAAAATCGGTTAAATGTGAACAATAAAAATTTCCCCCGACGCTCCACTCGTTCAATCCGCTCCTGTTTCAAGGCATCAACAAATGGTGCGACTTCCATTCCCCGAATCATCTTCGGATGAAATACTTTAACGGAAGAAATCGTTTTTCCGGAGACCGTCCGTTCCAAGCTTCGTCTGACGGTCTCGACTTCAGGTAATTCAGGCAACTGTTTTCCTCCTCTGACAACTTGTTATTTGGTTTCATACCACGAATGACCGGCATCGCCGTCGACACGAAGCGGAACGGATAATTGAACCGTCTGTTCCATCGCTTGTTTGACCAGCGTCTTGAGGGCATCCAGCTCTTCATCCGGCGCTTCGAAAATCAGTTCATCGTGTACTTGGAGCAACAGGCGGGCACGCAACGGTGACTGTTCAAGCGCCGCATGGACATCGAGCATGGCTTTTTTGATGATATCGGCTGCCGAGCCTTGGATCGGCGTGTTAATCGCCGTCCGTTCCGCAAAACCGCGCAAATTAAAGTTTTTCGAATTGATGTCAGGAATATTCCGGCGGCGATTCATCAGCGTTTCGACAAAACCGTTCATCCGTGCTTTCTCAATCGCTGCATCCATGAACAACTTGATTTGCGGGAACAATTCGAAATAACGGTCGATGAAGTCTTGCGCCTCTTTACGTGAAATATTCAAGTTCTGCGACAAACCGTAGTCACTGATGCCGTAAATGATTCCGAAGTTGACCGCTTTGGCCTGACGGCGCATATTGCCGGTCACATCATTTGGTGCGACACCAAAGACACTGCTGGCTGTCTGCGTGTGGATATCGGCATCATCCAAGAACGCCTGAACAAGCGTCTTGTCTTCCGACATATGGGCCATGACCCGCAATTCGATTTGTGAATAATCGGCAGCGTATAACGACCAGCCCGGTTCGCTCGGAACAAACGCTTTCCGGATTTTTCGCCCTTCCTCGATCCGGACCGGAATGTTTTGCAAGTTCGGGTTAACGGAACTGAGCCGGCCTGTCTGGGCAATGGTCTGCGCAAATCGGGTATGGATTTTCCCGTCTTCTTTAATGACCTTCTGCAAGCCTTCAACATACGTGGATTGCAGTTTTTGAAGCTCCCGGTACAACATGATATGGTCGATGACCGGATGCAGCGGACGGAGTTTTTCCAATACGTCGGCGGCCGTCGAATAACCGGTCTTCGTTTTCTTAAAGGCAGGCAGTTCCATTTTCTCGAACAGGATGACTCCCAGTTGTTTCGGTGAGTTGATATTGAATTCCTCGCCGACTTCCCCGTAAATCAATTGTTCCAAATCGTGCAGACGTCCGGCTAAATCGTGTTGCATCTCCTGGAGCGTTTCGACATCGACACGGATGCCGGTCCATTCCATTTCAGCCAGAACACCCGACAACGGACGTTCAAGTGTTTCATATAACTCAAACTGTTGGTTGGCTTTCAGTTCTTCTTTGACCTTCGGGAACAAAAGCTCAATCATGCGGGCTTTTTCCGCCAAGTATGGATGCAGCACATCGTCTGCCGGAGCAAGACGTTTCGCACCTTTACCTAAGACGGCTTCTTCGTTCGGTGCCATCAGCATATAATGGCCGGCAATCGACGCCAGGGTCGTCCCGCCGCTCAGATTCAATAAATAACCGGCAAGCAGTAAATCATCGAATGCCGTTAATTTCAAACCGTGTTTCCGTAAGGCAAACGCAGCTTGTTTTGCATCCAGACAGATTTTTTGATGGTCCGATTCAATCCAGTCACGAAATGCCGGATCCTCGACGAGTTCAGATGAAGCGACGTAAATTTGATCGGGTGTCGCGATACCAAATCCGATGATATCTTCTTCCATATAGTCTTCACGAAGTTGTTCCACAACGAGAACGGCATTGGTCACATCATTCGGAAGCGAAGTAATCGTTTTGACATTCAACTGTTCTTTATCCGCTTCTTCAACGACAGGTGCAAACCGGTTCGTCAAAGACTTAAAACCAAGCGACTGGAATAACGAATACGGAACTTGTGTATCGACGTCGCTGATCTGTAAGTCGTCGAGCGTGACATCAAGCGGGACATCGAGTTTGATGGTCGCCAGTTCCTTTGACAACCGTGCCAATTCTTCATTCGCGATGACTTTTTCTTTTTGTTTCCCTTTTAAGTCTTCGACATGTTCGTACAGACCTTCGACTGATCCATAAGCAGAAATCAATTTGACGGCTGTTTTTTCACCGATTCCCGGAACTCCTGGAATATTATCGGATTTATCGCCCATCAAACCTTTCAGATCAATCATCTGAATCGGTTTTAATCCGCCGTATGTCTCGGCAAACAGTTCTTCTGTCATACAGAGGACATCGGTGATGCCGCGTTTTGTAATCAACACTTCGACCTGATTCGTCACGAGTTGAAGTAAATCCTTATCTCCCGTCACGATTCGGATTCGATCCGCCGGTATCGTTTGTGCCAATGTCCCAATCAAATCATCTGCTTCATAACGGTGCAGTTCCATCATTTGAATGCCTAACGCTTCACAGATGTCCCGCACAATCGGAAACTGTTCCCGGAGCTCGGAAGGTGTCTTTTCACGACTGCCTTTATATTCCTGATAGACGTCATGCCGGAACGTTTCGCTCGAGGCATCAAATGCGACAAGCATGTGTGTCGGCTGTTCCTCTTCAAGCAGTTTGAGCAGCATCATCGTGAAACCGTAAGCTGCGTTCGTATTGCGTCCTTGCGCATCCGTCATTGGTGGTAACGCAAAAAAAGCACGATACGTTAGTGAGTTTCCATCAATCAATAAAAGTTTGTTTTTCATCATCTACGCCCCTTTGGAAGATTTTCTGTTCTTATTGTATCACTCTACACACATTTGTTCGCTAAAAAAGCAGACAAAAAAAGACGACCGGCTAAAAAGCCAGTCGTCCCTGTGTATCCCGACATGGGAGCTGAACCAGTCGAGGCACAGATGATGAAGAAGGTACTTTAAGCATACGATTCTTCTGTAAAGGAAATATGAAGTCTTATCCCTTTTTCGGTAAACGTATCGTAAAAGTCGTTCCTTGATTTTCTTCGGATTCCACGTCAATCGTTCCGTGATGCAAATCGATGATATGTTTGACGATTGCGAGACCAAGACCGGTCCCGCCTGAATTTCGACTCCGCGCCTTATCCACGCGGTAAAACCGTTCAAAAATCCGTTGCATCTCTTTTGGATGAATCCCGATTCCATCATCCTTGATTCGGAGCATGACGGCTTCTTCCCCGTCCTCTAGACTGACCCAGACATTACCGCCGTTCGGCGTATAGTTCAAGGCATTCGCGACAAGATTGACGACGACTTGCTTTAAGCGATTTAAATCCGCCCGGATAAATACTTCTTCTTCTGTCTCGAGATGAATCGTCATCTGCTTTTCCGTTGCTTTTCGTTGTAACAGTGTTTCAGTTTCACGGAGTAAACTCGTAACGTCGACAATCGTCGTCTCCAGCTGATAATTGTCCTGTTCGAGACGCGACAATTCAAGTAAATCTTCGACCAGCGTCTGCATCCGCTCGGATTCATCATGAATGATGTTCAGGAACTGCTCCCTGATTTCCGGGACGTCCTGGGCACCATCGAGCAGCGTTTCGGCAAATCCTTTGATTGACGTCAGCGGTGTCTTCAGCTCATGGCTGACATTGGCGACGAAGTCCTTCCGCATCTGTTCAAGCTTTTTGATTTCCGTAATATCGTTAAATACGACTGTCGTCCCCTGAACGCGTCCGTTTTTCCCAAAAATCGGTGCCGCACTGACCATGAAAGTCCGACTGTTCAATCCAAACCGGACACTCGATTGTTTCCGGTTCGGTTTTTCCGTCAGATAGACATCTTCGATGACCTGACTCATCTTTTCATTCGGTAAAACCCGGTAGTACAATTGTCCATTCGACTGACCGTAGATATTAAACATTTCCCGGTATGTCCGGTTAACCAGAAGAACATACCCTTTCTCATCAATCAGCATCAAGCCGGCACCCATGTATTCAATCAATGATTCGAGCCGTGCCCGTTGCATTGCTTCGCCGGAAGACGCATTTTCTAAATTCCGGGCTAACAGATTGATTGATTTCCCGAGATCACGCGACTCGTCCGGTGCCGTCAATTCATAGACACGGGATTTATAGTTCCCATGTGACAATTCGTGTAAGACTTCTGTCGCTTCCGCAATCGGTCGTAAAAAACGTTTTGTCGAACTGTAGACAGCGAAGAAAATAATACAAAGCGAAGTCAGAAGAGATAAGATGATGACGGTCCAAATTCGCGAATAAATCATGTTCAAATCTTTTGTATAGCGGATGAAACTGATGTAGACTTCCCCACCGTCAGCCGTCAGGACGGGTTTCGTATATTGAAGACTCGTTTCATCGACTTTCGATTCGAATGTGCCATCGTTTGGGATGGCAGAAAAATTAATGGCCCTAACGTTTAGCTTCGTGACATCGACCGGGGTTCCGGCAATGATTTCCCCGCGACCGTTAAATAAAATCATGTCGAAATTCGATTCAGCATACATCTTATCGACGTAGGCTGCCATATCCGGCACTGTCCGCTCCCGTAAAATGGACTCCACAAGTGAAGTTTCATCCACTAATTTTTCTTTTTCATTATTGATATAAAAATCTTTAAATGATTGTCCAAGCAAAAAGCCCAGTGCGATTAAGACCAGGCTGATGAAAGACAACATTTTCAGAATGAATCGTTTGCGGTATTTACTCATTCCGCTTTCGGCTCCTCCATTTTGTAACCTAATCCGCGAATCGTTTTAATGTAGATCGGCTTTTTCGTATTCGGTTCAATTTTTTCTCGAACATGACTGATGTGCACATCAACGATTCGCGTATCCCCAACGAAGTCATAATTCCAGATGGCGGACAACAATTGGTCCCGCGTCAAAACACGTCCTTTGTTTTTTGCGAGATATACTAACAGCTCAAATTCCTTTGGTGTCAATTCGAGTCGCTCTTCTGCCTTGAATGCTTCGTAGTTATCCGGTACGATTTTGACGTCTCCAATCAGGATCGTTCCATCCGTCACTTCTTCCGCGACATTCTGCTGGTTCATTCGGCGCAGGATGGCTTTAACACGGGCGACGACTTCACGCGGACTGAACGGCTTCGTCAAATAATCATCTGCTCCGAGTTCCAGTCCGAGCACTTTGTCAAACTCATCATCTTTTGCCGTCAGCATTAAAATCGGGGTATTGATTTTTTGTTGGCGTAGTCGCTTGCAGACTTCCAGTCCATCCAGTTCCGGTAACATGAGATCCAGGACAATTAACGCTGCATCTTGTTTCTCCGCTAACTTCAACCCTGTCATTCCATCATGGGCCGTTTCAACAACAAAACCGGCTTGCTCTAAATTAAATTTTAAAAGTGTGGCAATCGAGAGTTCATCATCAACAACGATTATTTTATCTTTCAAGACAGTTAGCCTCCTCAGCACATTTCATCTTTGAATGAGGAATTCCGTGGAATCCGCTTCTTCTGTCTTCATCTTAACGACTTTCGCTACTAAACCACAAATCTTTCTGGTCTTTCTTTACATAATCTTTAAGGTCGGACACTTTCTTCCAGTAGTTTCCCGTGTTGAAATGACGGAATTGGGGAAACAGTTATATATCGTGATTATGTGGAGGAATGAATATGGAATGGAATCACCCGTTGTTTGCAGCAATTACGGCCTGGTTTATCGCACAAGCCGCCAAACTCGTCACCGGTTTAATCAAAACAAAAAAATTTGACCTTGAAATCATGTTTGCTTCAGGCGGCATGCCGAGTTCACATAGTTCGACTGTCGTCGCACTGGCTGTCGTGATTGGTTTTCAAGAAGGCTTTAGTTCTTCCCTGTTTGCACTTGCCGCCATTTTCGCTGTCATCATCATGTATGATGCGACCGGCGTTCGCCAAGCCGTCGGGTTACAGGCCAAGCTGTTAAATGATTATTTCAAAGGAATCCGGCACAAGACACCTTTGCTCAATGAACTGGTCGGACACACCGAGTTCCAGGTCTTCGTGGGTCTTCTGCTTGGTCTTGCCGTAGGTTTCCTTTGGCCCGTCTTGTTCTTTTAATCATACGCCCACCCGGTACATCAGATATAATTTTTCACACAAAAGACCGCTTCGGATGTCAGAAGCGGTCTTTATGCTGGTTGCGTTATGGTTTTAAGATGACTTTAATGCACCCGTCCTCATGATCGTTAAACGTTTGGTAGGCATGGGCTGCCTGTTCCAAATCAATTTTGTGCGTAATGATATCGGTTGGATCAAACTCCTGATTGATGATTTTTTGGAACAATTCGGGCATCAGATGAACGACCGGAGCCTGTCCCATCTTTAGCGTGATGTTCCGCGTAAAGAAATCTCCGAGCGGGAATTGATTGTATTTTTTGGCATAGACACCTGTCAATTGGACCGTTCCAAATTTCCGAACAGCATCTTTCGCGATATTGATGGCACTCAACGTTCCACCTTGCAAACCGATTTTTTGTTCGACTTTTTCAACAGCCGACATCTTACCGTCCAGTCCGACACAATCAATGACGACATCTGCGCCGCCCTGAGTCAGTTCCTTCAGATATTGACCGGTCTCTTTGTGATCCTGCAAATTGACCGTTTCGACGCGGTTCGTCATCTTGGCATGATTTAACCGGTATACTTGCTGATCAACGGCAATGACCCGTTTTGCTCCTTGCATCCAGGCAAATTTCTGTGTCATCAATCCGACCGGCCCCGATCCGAGAATGACGACCGTATCCCCTTTTTTAACGCCGGCATTCAAAACACTCCAGTAAGCTGTCGGAATGACATCGGACAGGAACAGTAAGGCTTCATCTTCCAGTTCACAAGACTCCGGAACAACGAGTGGCATGAAGTTTCCAAACGGGACTTTTAAGTACTCTGCCTGACCGCCCGGATGTCCTCCGAATTCTTCCGTAAATCCGAAGTATCCGCCTGTATCGACGTGCGGATTCCCGTTCGAATTGTCGCATTGACTCTCCATATCATGTTCACAAAAGAAACAATGTCCACACGCGACGTTGAACGGCAGGACAACTCGGTCTCCGCGCTTGACCTTCGTTACATCCGGACCAACTTCTTCAACGATTCCCATCGGCTCATGTCCAATGACATAATCTTTTTTTGCCGGCATATTTCCTTGATAGATGTGCAAATCTGACCCACAGATGGCAGTTGACGTAATTTTGACGATGATATCATCGTTTTTCTCAATCGACGGATCCTGAACATCTTTCACTTCGACATTTTTTGTACCTTGATACGTAACGGCGCGCATGAAATTTCCCCCTTTAAAGTTTTAAAAAACAGGTATACTGTAAAGGTTTACCCTAAAAAACAGACATTCATGTTACATGTTTCTTACAAAAAGAGGATTTTTTAATTCAATACAAAAAGACACCCAATCTTTTGATTGGATGCCTTGTTTACTAAAATTGAAGTCAGAGCATTTCCAACACAGAACGGACCGTTGAAACGGATCGATCCAGCCCTTGCTTTTCTTCTAACGTCAAGTCCAACTCAAGTACCCGTTCCACGCCGTTCCCACCAAGAATGGTCGGAACACCGAGATACAAGTCCTCATACCCGTATTCTCCTTCGAGATAGGCAATCGCCGGCAAAATTCGCCGCTGATCTTTTAGAATTGCTTCTACCATCTCGACGATGGCAGCTGCCGGTGCGTAATAGGCCGAACCGTTCCCGAGTAACTGAACGATTTCACCGCCGCCTTTGCGTGTCCGTTCGACGATGGCAGCTAATCGTTCCGGTGTCAGCAGTTTCTCCAGCGGAATTCCGCCCGCGTAGGAATAACGTAACAACGGTACCATATCGTCGCCATGCCCACCGAGCACGAATCCGGAGATATCCTTAACAGAGACATTGAGTTCCATTGCGACGAACGTCCGGAAACGTGCCGTATCGAGCACACCGGACTGACCGATGACGCGTTCTTTCGGAAAACCGGATGCTTGAAAGACGGTATACGTCATCGCATCGACAGGGTTCGTCAACACGATGATGATCGATTCCGGTGCATGGGTCACGATTTCTTTCGTGACGGCTTTCATGACGTTTGCATTCGTGCTGACAAGATCTTCACGACTCATCCCCGGTTTTCTGGCAATCCCCGCCGTAATGACGACGATGTCAGAACCTTGAATGTCTTGATAATCAGATGTCCCGTTGATCCAGGCGTCAAAACCTTGAATCGGTGCTGTTTCCTGCATATCAAGTGCTTTTCCTTTGGTCACGTTTTCCTGTTGCGGCATATCAACGAGCACGATATCCCCTAACTCTTTTTGAGCGAGGTACAGTGCTGTTGTTGCCCCTGTAAATCCGCTCCCGATGACCGAAATCTTTTTTCGTCGATTCATTGCCCCGTCCCCCTATTCAAGATTACATATTCTTGATGAGTTCATCTGCGAATTCAGAACATTTCACTTCTGTCGCACCATCCATGAGACGTGCGAAGTCATATGTGACGACTTTATTTTCAATTGATTTTTCCATTGATTGAATAATCAAGTCTGCAACTTCATTCCATCCAAGGTGACGGAACATCATTTCTCCTGAAAGAATGACAGAAGATGGATTTACCTTATCAAGTCCCGCATATTTCGGTGCTGTACCGTGAGTCGCCTCGAAGATCGCGTGACCTGTCATGTAGTTGATGTTAGCACCAGGTGCAATCCCGATTCCGCCGACTTGTGCTGCAAGCGCATCAGAAATGTAATCACCATTCAAGTTCATCGTTGCAACGACATCGAATTCTTTTGGACGCGTCAAGATTTGTTGTAAGAAGATATCAGCAATCGAATCTTTGACGATCAACTTGCCCGCTGCTTCTGCTTCAGATTGTGCTTTGTTCGCTGCATCAGCGCCTTCTTCATCCTTGATGCGGTCATACTGGTTCCATGTGAAGACGTGTTCTGCATATTCACGTTCTGCGAGTTCATAACCCCAGTTTTTGAATGCACCTTCTGTGAACTTCATGATGTTCCCTTTGTGAACGAGCGTCAATGAAGCACGTTTGTTTTCGAGTGCATATTCAATCGCTGCACGGACAAGACGTTCTGTTCCTTCTTTTGAGATCGGTTTGATCCCGAGACCAGACGTTTCAGGGAAACGGATTTTGTTGACACCCATCTCTGTTTGCAGGAAGTTAAGTAATTTTTGTGCTTCTTCGCTGCCTGACGCATATTCGATCCCAGCGTAGATATCTTCTGTGTTTTCGCGGAAGATGACCATGTCTGTATCTTCTGGGCGTTTAACCGGTGAAGGAACACCTGTGAAGTAACGGACCGGGCGAAGACATGTATATAAATCAAGTTCTTGACGAAGCGCAACGTTTAACGAACGGATTCCGCCGCCGACTGGTGTCGTGAGTGGTCCTTTGATCGCGATGATGTGTTCGCGGATCAGGTCAAGTGTTTCTTCTGGAAGCCAGTTGCCTGTTTTGTTGAATGCTTTTTCTCCAGCATAGACTTCTTTCCATTCAATCTTTTTTTCACCGTTGTATGCTTTTTCGACAGCAGCATCAAAGACACGAACTGCAGCATTCCAGATATCAGGTCCAGTGCCATCACCGATGATGAATGGAATGATTGGTGAATTCGGTACGTTAAGTGTTCCGTCTGTTACCGTGATGTTTTCGCCTTGAATTGTAGCCATTTGTAAAATCCCCCTTGAATATGATTGATGTCATCAAAAAGCAGGAGAGGATTTCTCCTCTCCGTCTTTTTTAACGTTCGTTCATGGACACGTATGTCCGGTGTGTTTCACCAATATAATCAGCGCGTGGACGAATGAGGCGGTTGTCACTATACTGCTCTAAAATGTGCGCTAACCAACCTGACATACGACTGACGGCAAAGATTGGCGTAAACAATTCCGTATCAAGTCCAAGTGCATGGTATGTGGAAGCGGAATAGAAATCGACGTTGGGTTTCAATCCTTTTTCCGATTGGACGATTTGGTCAATCTTGACTGACATCTCGTACCATTTCGGTTCTCCGATTTGAGCTGTCAATTGACGGCTCATCTCCTGGAGGTGCTTCGCACGCGGGTCGCCGTCTTTGTAGACACGGTGACCGAAGCCCATGATTTTTTCCTTGTTCTTAAGTTTATTATGAACATACTCGTCAACCTTTTCAACTGAATCAATTTCAAGCAACATGTTCATGACCGCTTCGTTCGCTCCACCGTGAAGCGGACCTTTCAAAGCACCCATGGCAGCTGTGACGCCTGAATAGACATCTGACAGGGTTGCAACACAGACACGTGCTGTAAATGTTGAAGCGTTCAGTTCGTGATCGGCATGCAAGACGAGTGCTTGGTTAAAGGCTTTTTCTGCTACTTCTGTCGGCTCTTCGCCTGTCAGCATGTAGAGGAAATTCGCTGCATATGAAAGTCCAGCTTTCGGTGCAACCGGCTCTTGACCTTTTTTGATTCGTGCATATGCAGTCACGAGTGTCGCAATCTGCGCTTGGAGTTTGATGGCTTTAGCGTAATTCGCCTCTGTCGACATATCTTCCGCCGATTCATCATATAATGCAAGTTGTGACAAAGCCGTTCGGATGGCTGACATCGCGTTAGCGGTTTTTGGCGCCACTTTTAATGTCTCAAGGACTGCCGGTGCAACCGTCGCTTCAGAAATCAAAGCTTCTGACAATTGCTTCAGTTCGTCTTCTTTTGGTAAGCGGTCATTCCAAAGTAAAAAGACCACTTCTTCAAATGAGGCGTGCTCCGCCAAATCATCAATTGTATACCCACCATACGTCAACTGACCATCGATGATCGAACTGATCTTCGATGATGTTGCGACGATTCCTTCTAAACCTTTTGTTTGTGTCATACAAAAATCCCCCTTTTTTCCCCCCAGAAATTTAAAACGCTTTCATTTCCGTATTGAAAAAAAGACGTCTAAGCAAGAGTCGTTCCCCACATCGAACCGTTTGCTCCTGAATAGACCATCTTGTTTCTGTTCTTAGTATAAACAAAATTAACCAAAAAGTGAACGAACTTGCATACTATTATCAAAAAATTAATTCTGTTCCCTATTGCAGCATCCCTTAGCCGCTGATTGCTTTGACGATGATGTCCCACATCCCGATGACAAGAGCGGCGATTCCCGCTCCGATTAAAGGACCGACCGGCACACCCCGAAACAATCCGACTGCAAGAATCGTTCCGGCAAGCAACGCTGTCGTGACCAGGGGATCTTCCTTCATCAGACCCACACCGTGGGCTGCAATGATTGCGACAAAAATTCCCGCTAAAAACGAAATGATACCGATATGTCCCCGTACGCTGTTGAGCAGTTCCCTGAATCCGATGTCTCCCGTAGCAATCGGTACCAGGATGGCCGCTGTGATCAACGTGACTCCCCAGGTGATGCCTTTCGCCTGTAAAGACGGAAACAGACGTCCGTCGAGACCAATCGCCTTAATGATCAGCAAAAAAGCAGCTGCAATGATCAATGATTTGTTTTGAGCGATGACACCGATCAACACGAGACCAATCAAAAACAGATAGGCTTCCATGTTAAAACCCCCGATTTGAAAAAACGGATATGGCTTTCGCCACATCCGTTTCAGTGATTATGCGTTGTACAATTTACCTGTTAACGGATCGATTGAAATACGTTGACCATCCGTGAAGATTGTCATGGCGTTTTCAACACCGACGATAACCGGTTTACCGAGTGAAGGACCAACGATTCCAGCATGGCTAGTCAATCCGCCGTCTACTGTGACCATTGCTGCAGCCATCTCGATTGCAGGCATCATGTCGCGATCCGTTGAGTTCGTGACAAGAATCATGCCTGGTTTTGCTTTTGCGTTTGCTTCTTCAGCTGTATGCGCGATGACGACTTCGCCAACGACACCACGTTCACCGATTCCGCGACCGTTTGTGATTTCTTTACCGACGATGTGAATTTTCAACATGTTTGTTGTACCTGCTGTAAGAGCCGGGATACCTGCAGAGATGACGACGAGGTCACCGTCTGTGACGAATCCTGCTTCTTTTGCTGTATCAGCAGCAAGTGTCAACATGTCATCCGTGTTGTCTGAGAGGTGATCGACAACGATCGGGTAAACACCCCAAACGATGTTGAGTTGACGTGCAACACGCGCGCTCGGTGTGACGGCAACAATGTTTGGCTCTGGACGGTATTTTGAAATCCGGGCAGCTGTGTAACCAGACTGTGTCGGTGTCAAGATTGCTTTTGCGTCCAGGTTGATGGCTGTATGCGTAACCGCTTGAGCGATCGCATCCGTCACAGTGTGCTCACTGCGTGTTTGACGATCTTTCAAGAGCATTTTGTAGTCGAGCATTTTCTCCGTACGCTTCGCAATCGTGTGCATCATTTGAACAGATTCAATCGGGTAGTCCCCGGCTGCTGTTTCACCTGAAAGCATGATGGCATCTGTTCCATCAAGAATTGCGTTGGCGACGTCTGATGCTTCCGCACGTGTCGGACGCGGGAAACGTTGCATCGAGTCAAGCATCTGCGTTGCTGTGATGACCGGTTTACCGTAATCATTACAGATTTTGATGAGATCTTTTTGTGTCGGCGTGACTTCTTCAGTCGGAATTTCGATCCCGAGATCACCACGTGCGACCATCAAACCGTCAGAAATCGCGATGATTTCTTCGATGTTGTCGACACCTTCCTGGTTTTCGATTTTCGGGAAGATTTTGATGTGGCTGGCATTGTGTTTTTCGAGCAATTGACGAATCGCAACAACGTCAGACGCACGACGCACGAATGAAGCAGCGATCAAATCGATGTCGCTCTTAATTCCGAACTCGATGTCTGCGATGTCTTTGTCTGTCAAAGCAGGCAAGTTAACTTTTACATTTGGTAAGTTAACCCCTTTTTTCGTTTTAATGATTCCTTCGTTTTCGATGTCGCAAAGAAGTTCACGGTTGTCGAGTTTTTCTGCGACACGGAGTCCGATTAACCCGTCATCAAGCATAATCATTGAACCGACTTCGACATCATCGTATAAACCGTCGTATGTGACAGAGAACTTGTCAGCTGTACCTACGATTTCGTTTGCGTCACCGCTGACGACGATAACTTGTTTGCCGCGTACGAGGAGGGCTTTACCTTCTTCAAACGTATGCGTGCGGATTTCCGGACCTTTTGTATCTAAAAGAATCGTAACTAATTTGTTTGCTTCTTCTGCTGCACGACGGATATCCGTGATGCGGGCACCATGTTCTTCATAGTCACCGTGTGAGAAGTTAAGACGAGCAACGTTCATACCCGCTTCAATCATTTCTGGAAGACGTTTTTCTGACGCCGGTCCAATCGTACATACAATTTTAGTTCTGCGCATATTCCATAAACCTCCTACAATGTTTGGCTGTTCGATCACAATGCCAATAAACCTATACCAATACGACGAATGTCAGTCTACCTTAGATGGATAGTTGTTTTGACAACTCTAAGATTTCGAGATCCAGTTCGTGTTTGTTTTCATCCAATGCTTCGTCGATATCAAGATCGACCATCTTACCGCCGCGTACACCTACGACACGTCCTTGCTTACCTTCAAGCAGGATGTCAATCGCATAGGCACCCATCCGGCTTGCCAGTACACGGTCAGCAGCTGTCGGCGCACCGCCGCGTTGAACATGACCTAATACCGTGACACGTGTATCAAGTCCTGTTTCCTTGGCAATCTCGTCTCCAACATCCTGCGCACGTCCGGCACCTTCCGCTACGATAACGATCGAGTGTTTCTTACCACGATTGACACCGCTTTGAATCCGGTTCAAGACTTCTTTTAAATCTTCCGGACGTTCCGGAACCAGGATTGATTCCGCTCCGCCGGCTAATCCAGCATATAGTGCGATATCCCCTGCGTCGCGTCCCATGACTTCGATGACATATGTCCGCTCATGTGACGACGCCGTGTCACGGATCTTATCGATGGCTTCGAGTGCCGTATTGAGGGCTGTATCGAAACCAATCGTGTAATCCGTACCCGGGATGTCGTTATCAATCGTTCCCGGAAGACCGATCGTCGGGAAACCGAGTCCCGTCAATTTTTGAGCACCACGATAAGACCCGTCACCACCAACGACGACGAGTGCATCGATTTCGAATTTCTTCAGATTGACGACAGCTTTCGCGCGTCCTTCTTCAGTCCGGAATTCCGGGCAACGTGCAGAACGCAGGAACGTTCCACCCCGTTGGATGATGTCACCGACTGAACCAAGGTTCAATTGGACGAGATCTCCGTTAATCAGACCTTGGTATCCGTTGTAGACACCAAACACTTCCAGTCCATGAAAAATCGCCTTACGTGTTACAGCACGCACTGCGGCATTCATGCCGGGTGCATCGCCACCACTTGTTAAAATAGCAATCCGTTTCAAACTCACGTTAATCACCTCTCTATTAATCTTAGTCTAAAATAGCACGTAGTTTTGTTGTTTTACAACAGGGCAGACTGCATAAACTTTCTACAGCAGTTTGTTCATCCTCTCACGAAATAAGGAATGCCAATCATGATAGCGATTACATGCAGGTTATGTGCCAATTTGGTGATATTTTTCTGTACGCTTCTCGATTAACTGTTTTGGTGTCAAACGGGTCAGTTGGGCAAGCTTTTGTTCTAGAACAGATTTTAGTTTGTCCGCCTGTAATGAAACATCTAAATGCGCTCCACCGATGACTTCTGAGATGATGCCGTCCGCAATCCCGAGTCGCAGTAAATCAGGCGCCGTGATTTGCATCGATTCCGCCGCTTTCTCCGCGAGACTGGCGTCTTTCCAAAGAAGGGCAGCTGCACCTTCAGGTGAAATGACGGAGTACGTGGAGTTCTCCAACATCAACAGCTGATCGCAGACACCGATTCCGAGTGCTCCGCCCGATCCGCCTTCGCCGATGACGATCGAAATAATCGGGACCGGCATTCCGGCCATTTCAAACAGGTTTTTCGCAATGGCTTCACTTTGTCCGCGCTCTTCCGCTGCACGGCCGGGATATGCGCCTTTTGTATCAATGAATGTAATGATGGGACGATTGAACTTCACTGCTTGTTGCATCAACCGTAAAGCTTTCCGGTACCCTTCAGGATGCGGCATACCAAAGTTACGGCGGATATTTTCCTTCGTATCTTTCCCCCGCTGATGACCAATCACCGTTACGGCTTGTCCATTCAGCATTGCAATACCTCCGACGATGGCTGCATCGTCATATCCATGCCGATCACCATGCAATTCAATGAAGTCGTCACAAATCAAGCGTACATAATCGAGTGTCGTCGGACGTTCCGGGTGCCGTGCCAGTTGCACACGGTTCCACGCTTTCATATTCCCGTAAATATCGAGTTCTAACCGACGCAGCCGCTCTTCCAATAAATTCAGTTCTTCTTTGAAATCAAGGCCTTGCGTCTCTGCCATATCGTGCAGTTCTAATATTTTTTTGCGCAATGCGATTACTGGTTGATCAAATGGTTGCATGATTGGTTTCCTCCGAGTGCATCATCAGAATTCGTGTGTAGTAGGTTTTCAAGTCGTGTCGCGATACGACATCGTCGAGTTGTCCCGCCTGCAGTAAGAACTCTGACGTTTGGAAGTCTTCCGGTAATTTTTCACGAATCGTCTGTTCAATGATCCGCCGGCCGGCAAAGCCAATCAAAGCGCCGGGTTCTGCGATATTAAAATCGCCTAACATGGCAAAACTTGCCGATACTCCACCTGTCGTCGGATGCGTCATACATGAAACGTACAGCAATCCGGCATCAGAATGCTGTTTCAGGAATAAGCTTGATTTCGCCATCTGCATCAGGCTGACCATTCCTTCCTGCATACGTGCTCCACCTGAAGCTGAAAAAATCGTTACGGGTAATCTTTCTTTTGTCGCGTAACGGATTGCTTCCGAAATCGCTGCTCCGACTGCTGCCCCCATTGAGCCCATCCGGAAACGGGCGTCCATGACACAGGCGACGAGCGGATATCCGTTGACTTGACCGACACCGCAGACAATCGCTTCTTCAAGTCCTGTCCGCACTTGATCACCTTTCAGCTTTTCAGGATAATCCTGAAAATCGAGTGGATCGGCCTTGACTGCCGGTAAATCAAAATACGTAATCGTTCCCCCATCAAATAATTGTTCAAATCGTTCAGTCGCTGTTAACGGATGATGGTAGCCACAGACACAGACTTTTAAGTTCGCTTCGAGTTGTTTCGTATATTGGATCAGTTTGCACTTCGGACATTTTGTCATTAAACCAACCGGCACATCGACCCGCTGTTCCTTTGACGTCAGAGTGACAAATTTTTTAGGTTTTCGAAAAAATGCTTGCACGTTAGTTCCCCCTTGTGGTTCCTACGAGCGTTTTAGAAAAGCTTCCCGTTCCGCTCGCGTATAGAGCTCCCCTTGACCAAAACTTTGATAGAAGGCATTCACTTGCCGCCAGATCCGCTCAAACAAATCATTATCGATTGTAGCGATCAGCGTTTCCCGAAATGCCGCATCGGAATCGACGTGCTCTTCTAGAATGGACACGTCTGCGAGTTGAACAAAAGCTGCCTGTTCAAGCAAACGAAGTGTTCCTGCCAAATCTTCAAATTTTGAATCGCCGGTCACTAAAAATTGTGCGATGATCTGAATGTAGGTATGGTCATCCCGGTTTAAAAGAAAACTGCCTCCCCCGTGCCTTGTCTCGATGATTCCGAGATAAGCGAGCGTCCGAAGTGCTTCCCGCACCGAAGGACGGCTGATCGACAGTCGTTCTGCCAATTCACGTTCTGATGGAATTCGATCTCCCGGCACAAAGCCATCCTTTTCGATCATCGTTTTGATTGCTGAAATATTCGTTTCAAAAGCATTCCGCTTTTTCTCCATTTTGTACAGCACCACCTTCCTGACGCATGCGTCATTTCCTTATTCCGGCGGTCATTGGTCAGACCAATTACCCCTTATTATAACAAATCTTATTACCTACTACTAGTTCGAACGCGGCACATTTTTCAGGATGATATTCGCTTCCCCGAAGCGAATCCGGAGTTGGGCCATCAATTCCTCTTCCTGCTGAACGGCATAAATTCCCGGCAACGGCTTGGTTTCATTCGTATCGGCATAACGTACGACGACCGGAATATCACCCGGGGCCGATTCGAGCATCCGTTCCAGAACAGCGAGATCATTTTTAGACGGCAGTTTGACGAATAAGACGTCCTGCCCCAAAGGACGCAACCGCTCGAGGACGAATTGACGATCTCCCTCACGTTCCTGCACCTTCACTTCAATCAACAGCACGTTTCCGATATACAACGAACGTTTGAACGCGGCATACTGTTGCGGAAAGACAACGACTTCCTCCGTCGTATACCCGTCGACGGCATGAATGACTGCCATTGTCTGGGCACGCTTCGTTTTGAATTCACGGATTTGCTCAATATAACAAACCAAGTAGTTGGTTTGATTCCCTTCCAGCGAGAGGGTTTGGAAATGTGTCGTCTCAACAGGCGGCTTCATCGCGGTCATCAACGGAGAATAGGTCAGCCAAAATCCAAGTGACTCGCGCTCAAGGCGTGCCCAATCGGTTGCTGTCCGGTTCGTTTGTGTTGTTGTTTTTCTCCGTCCAAGGCTTGCGAGTTCGTCCGGAAGCAGCGTATTCGAAGCCATCGTAAAGTAGTCGAGGACCTCCTGTTCTGCAAGCCCCCGGTCTCCATGAGTCGAACGATCAAACGCCCCGCTGTACAACAACAGCTCAATCTTCGCCCGTTCCTTTTTCCCCCACCCGACTGCCGACAATAACTGTGTGATCGTCTGCGAGGTTTTCGCGGCTTCACGTAACGTATGAAAGTCTTTTTCCGTAATTCCCCGAAGCGTCTGAATTCCGAGCCGGATTCCTTTGCCTTCTAATGTCGAACGGAAATCCGACATCCAAATATCGGGCGGCAATACCGGAAGCCGTTTTTCCCGCATGACGCGGACGAGACGTTCCAGTTGATCAATCGATACCAATGAAAAGATTTGCGGATAATGGGCTTTCATATATCCGAGTGCATAACTGATTTTGGTATAGGCAACAGCATGACTGCGATTAAATCCATAACCGGCAAACCGTTCGATTTGATCGTACAACGTTTCGGCAACCGTTAAATCAAAACCGTTTTGCAATGCCCCTTCGATAAAACGTTTCTTTTCCGCTTCTACAGACTGACTGCTTTTTTTCGAAATCGCCCGCCGCAGCAAATCGGCTTGAGCCAGCGTAAATCCGGCAACCCGGCGTGTAATCTCCATGATTTGTTCCTGATAGACGATAACGCCGTAGGTCGCGGTTAAAATTTCTTCTAAAATCGGATGAACCATTTGATAAGGTTGACCGGCTTTTCGTTTCGCATAGAGATCGATGAACTTCATCGGTCCCGGACGGAACAGTGACATCGTCGCGACTAAATCCTCAAACCGGTTCGGCTTGACTTCGCGCAGCGTCTGTTTCATCCCTGCCGATTCAAATTGGAAGATTTGATCCGTCTCTCCTTTGGCAAACAACCGTAACGTCGCTTTGTCCTCGTCCGGTATCCGTTCGACCGAGAAATCAGGGTACGCATGCTGAATCAACTGCTCCATCTGCCGTAACCGTGTTAAATTACGTAATCCAAGCAAGTCGATCTTCAGCAAACCTTGTTGTTCGATTGCCTTCATTAAATATTGTGTGACGAACCGTCCACTTGCATGTAAATCAACCGGTGTCGTCTCGATCAATTCCTCTGAACCGATGATGACGCCGGCAGCATGAATCGAACGTTGTCTCGGTAATCCTTCAATCGCTTGAGCCAGCTGTAACAATTGACGTCGTTTTTCACTGCCCGAGAACCAGCGGTAAATGGATGCTTGTTGCTCGAGCCCTTGTAGCGTCGTCACTTTTCCCAATTGTTTTGCCGCCGCGTCGGTTTCATCTTTCGAAAATTCCAATGCCCGTGCTACATCACGCAGGGCGGCTTTCGCTCCAAGAGTCGATAACGTTCCGATTTGACCGACATGTTGCTTGCCGTACCGCTCGACCAGGTACTCAAGCACTTCCTCCCGCCGCGCATCTTCAATGTCAATATCGATATCAGGCATCGTGATCCGTTCCGGATTCAGGAACCGTTCAAATAACAAACCGTACTTCAGCGGATCGACAGTCGTAATCCCGAGGGCATAACTGACGAGTGATCCGGCAGCCGATCCACGTCCCGGGCCGACACGGATTCCTTCACTTTTCGCGTGGCGAACCAAATCTTCAACAATCAGAAAATAGTCCGCAAATCCTGTTTTTTCAATAACTTCGAGTTCATACTGCAGCCGTTTCGTCGCTTCTTCCCCGACATGTCCATGTGCAAGTAAACCATCGTGCGCCAACCGGTTCAGGGCGTGATTCGAATCATCCGTCACCTGTGGAAGAGGACGCGATTGAAACGGTAACGTCAGCGTCTCCTGCGACTCCGCCCACCGTGTTAACAACCGCAATTCCCGGTCCGTAAACTGATCCTGTAATTCTTCCGTCAGTTTAAGATGAGCCGATCGGCTGACCTTTTGTTCAGCGAACATCGTACCTTCGTCAATGGCACGCAGGGCTTGAAACGCATCTGCCTCTTCGCGAAAGAGATAACGGACGGGATCAATCGGAATCGTTTCAATTCCCAGGGCATTTGCCGCTTGACGGTATCGTTCCCTGCTGTCGCGTTCAACAGTCGAACGGACTGCCTTGACACCAAGTAAAATCGTGGCTTTGTGTGCTGATCCCATCCACTGGGCGACGAGACGCCGCAAGCGCGCTTCATCTTCCGGTGCCTGACGTTTCGGTTCGAGGACGGCAATCAGCTCCGAGTAATCTTCAACCGGCATTTCACTGGCCAGCCGGTAAAGTACTTTTAATCCAAGGCTTGTTTTCGCATACCATAGAATCGTAAGTTCATCCGGTTCTATGACTTGTTCGAATCCGACGATCGGAATCAGTTCCCGTTGCTTACAGCCTGCCATAAATGCCGGGACGCCTGTCAAAGAAGTCTCACAAATCGCCGCAGCCGAAAAGCCGCGTCGCTTCACTTCATCGAGATAACGATCCATCCGAATCGTACTTTGCAACGGACTGTATGCTGTACGGACATTTAGTTGGACCATCCTGTTTCCTCCATCCTCACTTGATTATATTTCGCCTGTAAATGAAACGTTTTCAGAAGTTTCATATCTATGTGTTTCTCAGTCTCGCCATCCCTATCATTTTTCGCTACAATAAAAAGAGAACATCATGACTTGCACGGAAGGAGAGTTTGCCATGATTTTAAACCGTAGCCAAATCGCTCGTGAAAAAGTGGAACAACTGAAATTAGGGGTCACCGCTTTTACCGAGACTGAAGAAATCGCTGAAAAAATTCGTAAGTCTGTCAAAGAACTTGAATTGAATGTCATTGAAGATCATACAGAACGGGGAACTTGGTTCATCCCCCAGGAAGAGGCTACCACTCATTGATGCAAAAAAGGCTGTTCGCCATGTATCCGAAACAGGATGATGGCGAGCAGCCCTTTTTTATTCGAAAGTAAAGGCTTCTGCCACTTCATTTAAACGGGATACGACCTTATCAACTTCCGTTAAATTCTTGATTGTTGCACCTGATGCCATCGGATGTCCGCCCCCATTGAATTCTTTAGCCACCTCATTGATGACGGGCCCTTTCGAGCGCAGACGGACACGCACTTCCTTATCTGTTTCGAGGAACAAGGCCCATGCTTTTAAGCCTTTCAAGCCTGCAAAACTGTTGACAAGAAGAGAGGCCTGTTCAACGGTCGCATCGAACGTCGCCAACGTATCTTGCGTCAACACGACGTAACCGACGCCTGCTTCCGTCAACTGGATGTGTTGCAACACGTAACCTTGTAACTGTAAAGCGACTAGTTCCGTCTGATACATATTTCGATAGAGCCAATCCGTATCAATCCCTGTATCAAGCAGTTGCGCCGCGACGGAAAACGTCCGGCTTGTCGTCCCTCTGAATTGGAAACGACCTGTATCTCCAACGATTCCTGCATAAAATTGAATCGCTGCAGCGGCCGGGATATCGTACTCCCATTCATTTAAAAGATGGACCAACAGCTCTGACGTCGAACTGACGGTTGTATCGACAATCTGAACGTCTGCGTAAGGATCTTCATCCGGATGGTGATCGATTTTAATCGTCTGTTGCCCGTTCAAGGCTTCCGCTCCATCAATCCGACCTTGATTGGCTGTATCCAGTACAATGACAAGCGCCTGTTGATATTCTGTTGCGTCCACCGAATCAAGTTCTCCCATGAAGGAAAGTGAAGCCGCCATTTCACCCACGGCCTTTATTTTTTTATCAGGAAATCGTTTTTGTAAAACTCGTTGCAGTCCAAACTGACTGCCTAACGCGTCCGGGTCTGGACGTTCATGACGATGAATGATGATCGTGGATGCTTGTTCAATCAATTGTCTGATTTGTTCTTTCACAGTGCACAGCTCCTCTAAATATTGATATGATACAAACAGATACAGAAAGAAAAGGAGGTCATCCATATGCAGTTTGTTCTCATTCTGTTAATCGTCTTGTCACTCGGCGGATATCTGCTTGCCAAACGACGTGCGTTTCATACGAAAAGCACGAACCGAAAATTTTTATTTAATACGCAAGCGAGCATCTGGCTCAGCTTGTTCGTCATCTTGTTTGCCGTCAACCAATTCGTCTCCGGTGACGGATTGACGACGACAATCGGAAAAGTCGTCTGTTCGATTTTGATTGTCATCGGTGTTGCTTCGTTCATCGCCGGCTTCATCCGCTATAAAAAAATCTATCCGTATGTCGTCCGTGAAATGGAACAGACGGAACAGTCCTAAAAAAGACGGTATCTACCGTCTTTTTTTGTGGCCTGTTAGTTACGTTATCGATCAATCAGTTGCGAGGTCACGAGGGCTTTCGCAACGATTTGTGTGCCTTGATACATCTCGACATCTACTTTTCCGAACTTCCGCCCGACATCAAAGACATTTGCCCGGATCGTGATCGTACTCTCGATTTGGACGGGTTTGATGAAATAGATACTGACATTCTCGATGACCAGGTCGCCTTTTTTCATATGACGCAACATCCGGGTCGCCCCTTCGACGAGCAAAGTCGTCAACACGCCACTTGAAGCCGTTCCCATGAAGTTCGTCATTTGCGGCGAGACTTCCAGTGAAAGGTAAGGTCCTCTCGCATCTTCCGCCGCCTTGATTTGTCCGGTGATCAAATCATCAAACGTTTCACCGACTTGCGGCTGGCGGTTCGCAAGTTGCAGGGCTTTCAGTACATCCTGTCGGCTGATGATCCCGAGCAACCGGCCGTATTGATCGATGACCGGTAACATCTCAATTCCTTCCCACACCATCTGATGCGCGGAATTCGTCACACTCGTCCGGATTCCGACCGTGATCGGATGACGGGTCATGACTTTTTCGACGGGCCAATCGTGCGGACGGTCAATGATATCCTTCGCCGTCACGACACCGACAACCTTCATCTGTTCATCAATGACCGGATAACGATTATGTTTCGTCTGTTCATTGAGTTCATGCCATCTGGAAATCGGATCGTTCGTTTGTAAATAAAACGTATCGTGTAAAGGAATCAAGATATCGGAGACAAGCAGGATTTCTTTTTTGATCAATCGGTCGTAAATCGCCCGGTTGATCATCGTCGCGACAGTGAACGTGTCGTAAGACGTTGAAATGATCGGCAGCTCCATTTCGTCCGCCAACCGTTTTGCGTCTTCCGTCGTATCAAACCCGCCGGTGATCAGGACCGCTGCTCCTGCATCCAAGACCAGTTCATGTGCTTTTTCCCGGTTTCCGATAATGACGAGACTGTCGACATCGATGTAACGCATCATCGCCTCCAGCTTCATGGCGCCGATGACGAATTTCGTCAACGTCTTATGCAGTCCGTCACGTCCTCCGAGAACTTGTCCATCGACGATATTGACGACTTCCGCGAACGTCAGCTTTTCAATATTTTCTTTTTGTTTCTTTTTGATGCGAATCGTGCCGACGCGTTCAATCGTTGAGACGAACCCTAAATTTTCCGCTTCTTTGATGGCACGGTAGGCCGTACCTTCGGATACCGTTAAGTCCTTTGCAATTTGCCGGACGGATATTTTGGCGCCCACATCGAGATCCTCAATGTGCCGGATGATCTGTTCATGTTTTGTAGGCATGCTGTATCCCTTCTTTTTCCTATATTCTACTCTTCTGTCATTATACTGTACTACTCCAACGAATGAAAAGTGTACTAGTCTCGATTTACGAGAAATGTTTTCCATTTCCAACGATGGTATACTGAATCATGAAACGAACAGAGAGGTGGAAACGATATGTTAGAACGGACAAACCAGATTAGTCGTGTATTAAAAGAATCAGGAATTGACGTTGCATTGATTACGTCAAAAGCGAGTGTATTTTATTTTTCAGGTGTCTATGCGGAACCCCATGAACGCGTGATGGCTGTCATCGTTGATGCGAACGGAAAACGTGCTCTTTTCTGCCCTGCGCTCGAGGCAAACATCGTCGCCGCAAGTCCATGGGACGGTGAAGTCATTACGTATGCAGACCATGAACATCCATTTGATAAAATCAGCGAAGCCCTTAAAACATTTTCGATTTCCAATAACCGGATCGGTATCGAGGGTGAACATATGACGTTCAGCCGGTTCAAAGAGTTGGAAGCCCGCCAGGAAAATGCGGCGATTCTTGATATTGGTCAGCCTTTACAAGCATTACGCCTTAAAAAAGATGCTCAAGAAATTGAGATTCTCCGTGAAGCAGCCGCACTCGCGGACGAAGCGATTGAAATCGGCAAACAGGCGATTCGTCCCGGCGTCACGGAAATGGAAGTCATTTCAACAATCGAGTTTGAAATGAAAAAGAAAGGTGTCCGTGAGATGTCATTCGACACGCTCGTTTTATTCGGAGCGAACAGCGCCGATCCGCACGGTGTCCCAGGTGACCGTGTCATTCAAGAAGGCGATTTCGTTCTGTTCGACCTCGGTGTCGTATGGAAAGGATATTGTTCAGACATCACCCGGACTTTCGTTTACGGAGAAGCCAGTGAAGAACAACAAACCATCTACCAAACCGTTCTTCAGGCACTTGAAGCTGCAACAGAAGCCAGCCAGGTCGGCGTGACCCTCGGCACATTGGATCAAGCAGCCCGGAACGTGATTGATCAAGCCGGTTACGGAGACTACTTCACGCATCGTGTCGGACACGGTCTCGGCATCGACGTGCATGAATTCCCGTCACTCGCATCAAACAATTTGCTGACAGCAGAAGCCGGCATCGTCTATACGCTCGAACCGGGTATCTATGTTCCAAACGTCGGCGGAGTACGAATCGAAGACGATATTCATCTGACAGAAAACGGTCCTGAAGCTTTGACACACTATCCGAAACATCTTCAGTCCATCCCGTCCCACTAAAAAAAGAGATCAATTCCGGAATCAGTCGGAATTGATCTCTTTTTTTGCCTTCCTCTTCTTCAAGGACGTGATTGATGGACGACATTGACGCCACCGGTCACATCTAAAACTGCGCCTGTAATCAGACCGGACTCTTCCGCCAGTAAAAACGAAATGGCTCGGGCGATATCTTCTCCGACACCCGTTCGTCCGATAGGTGTCTGATCATCCGCTGCCGCTTCTTCAATCCGCTTCGATTTATTGTCCCCTACAATATTGCCGGGATTGACCATATTTACTGTGATGCCGTGTTCCGCCTCTTCAAGGGCAACACTTTTCGTCAGACTGACCATACCGCTTTTCGCAGCGGCGAAGGCAGCCCGTTCCACCCACCCGGGTGCAGAAGCGCTCTCCGGAAAACCGTATGTAACGATACGTCCGTATTGTTGGTCGCGCATGATTGGAAGGATTTTTCTTAACAACCAAAAACTGGCCGTCAGGTTACCGGTTACTACTTCATTCCATTCTTCATCCGAATATTCGACGAGCGATTTCCGTTCGAAGATATACGGCCCCGCATTTAAAATCAACGCATCAATCCGATCGTGGACAGCCATCGTCTGTTCAACCGCCTCCATCAATTGATCTTGATTTGTCACGTCTGCTTGAATCAAATGAAGCCGTTCATGGGAAAATGTCGGTTGCGAGCGGTGCAGTGCCGTAACGTGCCAACCTTCTTCAAGCAAACGGCGGGTCACCATCTCACCTAATCCTTTTGTTCCTGCTGTAATTAATGCGTGCCTCATCTCGGCATCGCCTCCTTTCATCTCTTTCCATCTTACGGGTTCCGCTGTCGAAGAACAATTTTAAAATCTCCTTAAATGTTCCTCACCTTCTATTTAAGGGAATGGTATAATAAGGGTGTAAAATCAGACGAACACGAAGGGATGGATACATGATGGCAATCGTATATCATAACATTTTAGTAGCAGTCGACGGATCAAAAGAGGCAGAACGTGCTTTTGAAACGGCGATTGACGTCTCACTTCGAAACAATGCCAAACTCGTCATTGCTCACGTCATTGATACGCGGACTTTCGCGACTGTCGAAGCATACGATCGGACGATCACCGAACGTGCCGAATCCTATGCGAAAGAACTGCTTGATGATTACGTCAAGACGGCTCAAGAACGTGGTGTCAAAGATGTTGAAGTTGCTATTGAATACGGTTCCCCTAAAGTAACCATCGCCAAAAAGCTTGCACCGAATCATAACGTTGATTTGATCATCTGTGGTGCAACCGGTTTAAATGCTGTCGAACGTTTCTTCATTGGTAGTGTCTCTGAAAGTATTACCCGTTATGCGAAATGTGATGTCTTAATCGTCCGCCTTTAATTGAACTTATTTTCAGCACTCCCTCTAAAAAGAGGGGGTGCTTTTTTAAGACAAAAAAAAAAAAAAAAAAAAAATCAATCGCACCGATGTACGATTGATTGAAAAAACTTATTTGTATTTAACAGTGACGTTACGACGACCCCAGTTAAAGGCTTCGGCACGTGAGTAGTACAGAATATCCATCTTCTTGCCTTTGATGGCACCGCCTGTATCTGCTGCTGTGTACGTCCCTTTTAATTTCCCTTTGTAATACACTTTTACTGTTGAGCGAAGCGGAATCACGCGTGGATCAACTGCTACGACTTTCTTTTTCGAACTCTTGATGTTCCAACCGATAGCTGTTAAGTTACCGCTGCCTGGATCATATGGTGTATAAGCTGTCGCACTGACGTTTGTGATTGTTTTCCATCCGCCTGTTGATTGTTTCTTCGAACCGCTTGATGTAACGACTTTAGAATAACGGGCACTGAGGTAAGCTGTTTTTCCTTTATAGCTGACTTTATACCAGTTTCCTGTTTTTGCTTTGTACGGCAATGTTTGATTCTTATATAGAAGACCGAGTTTCTTGGACGCTGTTGTGGCTTTCTGGCGAACAATCAGACTATCGACCGACGACTTGACATTTTTTTTAGTTGCAGCTTCCGCTTGAAGACCTGCAAACGAACTGAGTGCTAACAAGACTGCTAAAACACTAGCGATTATTCGTTTCATCATCATGTAATCTCTCCTCCATAATTGTTCCTGTTTTGTAACTTACATTAATATACATGACAAAATGGAGCAGTGCCGTTACATATAGACCACAAAAAGATGACGCGATTGTTACTTTTGTGTTACAAAAGACTCATTTTTAACGGTTTCGAACCGTTTTTACGACAATAACCGGTTTAACTTTCGTTTTCACGTTTTTTATATGACAACTGTTGTAACAAACGTTTTTAACAACAGCGGCAACCCTTCTGTTTTTAGTCTGTTCAGATGATTTTTTTCAAACGACGAATTGTAATATTAAGTGCAACACCTAGCTGAAAACACAAAAAAAACCCATAACGGCCTCGTGTAGAATAGAGTTACCACACAAAATTCAACGGAGGATTCGTTATGAGCTATATTCATCTTACCATATCAGAAAGAGTCAAAATAGAGACGTATCTCGAGCTAGGTTTCTCTGTCCGAAAGATTGCGGGACGCCTGGGGCGTCAACCTTCTACGATTTCACGAGAATTGAAACGAAATCCTCATTACGATTCTTCTCATGCTGACCAGCGTTATGTGGAGCGAAAGAAGAAGTGCGGTGCACGTACGAAGTTTACGCTCGAAAAAGGAATCTGCATCCTCGAAAAATTACGGGAGACGTGGTCCCCTGAACAAATTGCCGGACGATTATTCCAAGAAGAAGGACTTTCGTTCAAGACAATTTATCGTTGGATTTATAGTGGCCTCGTCGAGGCCGATTCTGGACTTCTTCGGCAAAAGGGAAAGCGTCAGAAACCACGTGAGACGCGCGGACGCTTCAACGTCGGACTGCCAATCAGTAAACGTCCGTCCGACGTCAAAGGGCGTCAAATGTTTGGACATTGGGAGCTTGATACTGTTGTATCGGGTAGAGGAACGTCAAAAGCCTGTGTCGCAACGTTCGTCGAGCGAAAGAGTCGTTTTTATCTCGCTGTACCGATGGAAAATCGGTCCGCTCAATCGATGGAGTCTGCGATTCAAGCATTACATCTTTCCTTCCCGTTGGGAACGTTCCAAACTGCGACGACAGATTGTGGAAAAGAGTTTAGCTGTCATGAACGAATTCGTGACACGTTAGGCTTACCCATGTATTTTGCAGATCCGTATTCTTCTTGGCAGCGTGGTAGTAACGAGAACGCCAATGGTCTTCTCCGTGAATTTTTCCCGAAGGGGACAGATTTCGGAAAGGTCAGTCGTTCTGAAATCGCTCAAGCGCTCGCCTGGATTAATGGGAGACCACGAAAATGTCTTAACTGGAAAACTGCATACGAGGTCTTCACGGAAGAAGTGTTGCACTTAATTTGACAAACCGTCAAACAAAAAAACGCCTGAACACAACTTTCGTTGTCATCCAGACGTTTGATTTACTTATGCGTTTTGTTCAACCAATCCACCTACACGAACTGTATCGCGGGCAATCATCAATTCTTCATTCGTTGGAATGATGATGACTTTGACCGGTGAATGCGGATAGTTGATGAATAATTCTTCGCCGCGTGCACCGTTGTTGAGTGATGGATCCCAGTAAACGCCCATGAACTCGAGACCGCGTAAGACACGCTCACGGATCGAATCCGAGTTTTCACCGACACCTGCTGTAAAGATGATCGCATCGACTCCGTTCATCTCGGCTGCATATTGTCCGATGTAGCCGTGGATCCGGTTCGCAAAGATGCGAAGCGCCATTTCTGAACGGTGATTTCCTTCTTTTGCAGCTGTTTGGACATCACGCAAATCGCTTGAAAGACCAGACAGACCGTAAATACCAGATTCTTTATTCATGACGTTCAAGACGTCTTCTGCTGTTTTCCCTGTCTTCTCCATTAAGAACGGAATCAGAGCCGGGTCAAGTGAACCAGACCGCGTACCCATTGTAATTCCTTCAAGTGGTGTGAAGCCCATCGTTGTGTCAATCGATTCACCGCCGGCAACGGCTGCGATTGACGCTCCGCTTCCGAGGTGACATGAGATCAGACGCAAGTCTTGTAACGGACGGCCGAGCAGTTCAGAGGCACGTTCTGTGACGTACTTATGGCTTGTTCCGTGGAAACCGTATTTGCGGATGCCGTACTCTGTATAGTACTCATACGGCAGACTGTAAAGGAAGTTTTCTTCCGGCATTGTTTGGTGGAACGCTGTATCGAAGACTGCGACTTGCGGTACGTTTGGCAAGATCGCTTGGAATGCGCGAATCCCGATCAAGTTTGGTGGAATGTGCAACGGACCGAGCTCCGTGTACGATTCGATATCTTGCATGACGTCTTCTGTAATGATGACAGAGTCCGCGTATTTTTCCTTCCCGTGTAAGACACGGTGTCCGACACCTTTAATCTCATCATATGATGAGATGATGCCGAATTCCATCAGCTTCTCAAGTGACAATTCAACTGCTTCTTTATGTGTTGCAAGTGGAAGAACGTCTGTGAATTTCTGTCCTTCTCCGTATTTAATCGTAAAGATGGCATCGTCTTTTCCGACGCGCTCTACTAAACCGACTGCAATCATCGTTTCGTTCGGCATCTCAAGTAACTGGAACTTCAGTGACGAACTACCGGCGTTTACTGCCATAATCTTTGCCATGATTTATTTCCCCTTTTCCATTCAAATCGATCGACATTCACATCTGTATGAGTCTTGCTCTTTTTCTGTTCTACACTAGAATAGTCAAATTAACGACAGATTTCAATCACTTTGCGCATTTCATTTTAATTCTGTGTTAATCCATTCATCAATCTGTTTCACCATTCCGCCAAACGCACGGGCATCCGTAAACGACGGTAACTCGGCCAGTAATGCTTGTTTCGGCATCGTCATGCCCGCCAAGTGGTTCCGGACTATCAGATAACTTTTAGCCGCTTGCTCCTGTTTAAACATCGTCAATGGTAATTGGAGGATTCCGACGACATGTGCTTTCGTTTCGAAATACTGCTTCAGTTTACCTTCTGTATCATGTTGAAAAAGTCCATTCGGAATGACAAACACACCAAACCCGCCCGGCTTAACATAATTCATCGCTTGTTCAATCAACAGGAAGTGACTGTAACTCATGCCTTCGTCCCGTTTTAAAACGTACGTTTCTGAAACTTCCTCATCCGGATAGTAGCCAATCGGCAAGTCTGCCATCGCCAAATCGACCGGATCAAGTAGGAGCGGACGTAATGCATCCTGATGCGTATAGTTGACCGGATAATCCATTAATTCCGAAACCGATGCCGATAATCGAATCAACGTTTCATCCACTTCGACGGCTTCGGCAACCGTATCTTTTGGAAGTTGACTGAGGACAGCATGCAACATGCCGCCGGTTCCGCTTCCGAGATCAAGTAGACGGACATCCTCCTTCTTGATTAATTTCCCGATTAAATAACCCGCAAACAATGCAACGCTGTCCGGTGTCGGCAAATGATTCGGTTGCGCTTGTTTCATTCCTTCAAGAATTGCGAGGGAAACCGCTTTGCGGACTGTTTCCGGTTCCACGTTTTCCGTATGCCGCTCATTTAAGCGGTCAATGACTTCCGTTAATCCTTCAAGATAAGGCATGTCCAAATCACGTTCTAACTTACGTGCTTGTTGCGTCAGTTCTTTATATAATTTTTCTAACGATTCCATATGTTTCCCACCCTTTCCAAAACGAAACGGCCCCCGCACTTCTTGGGAGCCGTTTTTTCTCATTACTTTCATTGTAGCGGTTTTACGCTGTTTGTAAACTATTCTTACTTCGTTGCTTTTGCACCTTTAGCAGCCGCAAGTGCCGAATCGAAATCAACTTCGTTCGTTGACTCTTCTAAATATTCCGCGTAGACGACTTCATTTGCCGCATCGATGACGAATACAGAACGGGCGAGTAAACGAAGTTCTTCGATCGCTACTCCGTATTGTGTACCGAATGACAGATCACGGTGGTCAGACAGTGTGACGACATTATCGAGGCCACTTGCTGCACACCAGCGACGTTGTGCAAACGGTAAGTCGTTGGAAATCGTCAAGACCGTCACACCTTCGATCGCTGCTGCCTCTTCGTTGAATTTACGAGTTTGGGCATCACAGACACCTGTATCGATTGACGGTACGACACTGATGATGCGGACTCCTTCATACGTATCGCGTGTCACCGGTGAAAGGTCGTTTGCTAGAACCTCAAAATCCGGTGCCTCTTGTCCGATTTCAACAGGTGTTCCGATTAATGTGATTGCGTTGCCTTTAAATGTTGCCATGTAAATTCCCCATTTCCCAATAGATTCATATGTCGTTTTCCATTCTACTATAAAAATACTGCCACGATAACACAAGATTTCTGCCCGTGCTTTAAGCTATCAGTACCGATTTTTGTCAAAGACAGGTATAATGAAAGAGTTCATGAAACGCTTTCAAGGGGGAATTGACCATGGCTCGAAACAATGTCTACCTGTATTACCGTAATAAACAAAGACACGAGACGCAGGTACGTAAACTGATTGAAGTAGGAAATCGGTATGGATTGAACGTCGTCCAGGATCACAAACAAGCCAACATCATTGTCTCTGTTGGCGGAGACGGTGCCTTTCTTCAGGCGGCCCGCTTCACGGGATTCCGGGAAGATGCCATTTATGTCGGGTTTGGTGAAGGACAAAATTCATTTTACTGTGATTTCGACATCAACGATCTGTCTTCAGTCGAAGCGATTTTCAAAGAAACCGGCAGCCGCGCTTCAGAAGGCGAAATTGAAGTCCGCCGCTATCCGTTGCTTGAAGCTTCGATCAACGGTGGTCCAGCCATGCTGTGTCTGAACGAGTGTTCCGTTAAATCGAGCATCATCAAGTCACTGGCAATCGAAGTTTACATTGACGGTTTCCTGTTTGAGACATTCCGCGGGGACGGTATGGTCATCTCGACACCAACCGGCTCAACGGCGTACAACAAATCATTGTCAGGTGCCATCGTCGATCCATTGATCCATTGTCTGCAAGTCAGCGAGATTGCGTCCGTCAACAACAACCGTTACCGGACACTCGGTTCAGCGTTCCTCTTAAACCGCGGTCGGAAATTGTCTTTACGTATCATCGAAGACGGCAACGACTATCCGATCATCGGAATGGATAATGAGGCGCTCAGCTTAAAACGGACAGATTCTGTCGATATTCAATTATCGGAAAAAGAACTGAAGACCGTTAAATTAACGAATAATACATTTTGGCATAAAATCCAACGTTCTTTCTTATAAAATAAAAAAACTGCCGATTGGCAGTTTTTTTATTTTAATTCATGACCGGTGCCGACTCAAAGACTGTTTTACCTGCTTGAACAGTTTCCAGCAAGCGGTTGTGCAAAACAGCTTCCCCGCGTAACGTATAAAAATCCTGTTCGAAAATGACGAAGTCCGCGTCGTAACCCGGAAGCAACATTCCTTTTCGTCCGTGGGTGTCCGTCGCGATATGCGGATTTTTCGTAAACAATAATAACGCTTCATACATCGACAAAACTTCATTCGTTTTATTGATGTTCCCTGCTGTTCCGGTCGTCGCGGCATACAAGGCCCGCCGGACATCCGGATTCGAGATCGGCGCATCCGATCCGCCACATAGAAGCGCTCCCGTTTCCCCCAGTGACTTCAATCGATAAGCCCAATCGAGACGGTTCAGACCAAGACGTTCCTGCGCAAAATCTGCATCATCGAGCAGGAAGACAGGTTGGACGTCAATCAAGACCGGCAATTTACGAATCCGTGCCAATAGTTCCGGACGGACGACCGTCGCATGAATGATCCGGTCCCGTGTTCCTTTTGGCGCCGGATATTTTTCGAGGACGGCGACAAAACGTTCGACCGCCAAATCGCCGATGACATGTGCCGCCACCGTGAAGCCGTAACTCCGGGCCCGTTTGACGAGTTGTTCCAATTGTTCCGGCGAATGGACTTCGATGCCGCGTGTCGTCGCATCATCCGAGTATCCTCTGCCAAGCAGTGCTGTTCGTCCGCCAAGCGCTCCGTCTACAAAAAGTTTCATTGCGCCGGTCGACAGGGTCGATGGCAACACGGGATTCATCTGAATGAGTTGATCGATGACTAAATGATGAACAAGCAGATGGGCATGGAAGCCTGTTTCTTCCGTCACCTCCCGGTATGCCTGCAGGACTTCTTCTAAATCACCGTGATACGCTAAATCTTCCGTATGCGCAGCAATAATTCCGTGACGGTACAAGTCTTTGATTGCCGACCGCAACGAGGATTTATTCCGCTCGACCGATCCGGATTGTAAGGCGTACAGCGGTTCAATCGCTGCATCGTAAAGGAATCCGTCTGCTTCTCCTGATTCAAGTAATCCGATTTTCCCGCCTTCGACGACAGTTGAGGCTTTATACCCCAGCTGTTTGAATAACACATCATTAACGAGGACTGTATGCCGATCCGTCCGCTTTAAGAGCGCTGGTTCTGTCGGGAACAGTTGGTTTAACCATGCTTTCGTCGGCGCCCGGTCAAGCTTCGTTTCATCGTACCCTTCCGCCACATGTAACCCGTTGATTGCCTCTGCCTCAACAAATGCTTTTCCTAATTCCTCAAGTGTCGCATAGTTTGATGCATCGACCCGCCCGATCGCTTCTCCGTATCCGATTAAATGAATGTGCGCATCCGTGAAGGCCGGGTAAACAGCTTTCCCGTTCAGGTCAACGATTGACAGAATCCGTCTTCCGAACCGCCGGCGTAACTTTCCTTCTTCCCCCATTGCAATGATACGCGTTCCTTCAACGAACATCGCCGAATGAATGTCTGTTTCATGCGACATCGTTCGAATGATTCCGTTCACATACAGTTTCCCCATCTCAATCGCTCCTTTTTTTACAAAAACAGGGTGACCTGGACGGCCACCCTGAATTGTCAGTGATGATTATGCATGCATCGTTTCCGGTTGACCGCATGCTTTTCGAATACGTTCAATCGAATTAGGATCAAACTGTTGTAACACTTGTTCCCCTAACGCAATCGTCCGTTCATAGTCTCCTGCAAGGAACTTCGTCTCAGCAATCGTCAACGACATATGTATCTCGTTATCTTGTCGACGGAATCGATTGGCGTATTGGACGAGTCGTTCTGCATACGTGACTTCGAATACTACTTTATCTATCCGTTCTTGCAATGTTTTAAACGTTCCGTTGACATCTTCACTTTGCGAAACGATGTAATGGACGTTAAACGGCAACTCTTCCAACCGCATCTCGAGTGTCTGCAGTGAACGGCTTGATGCCTGTAAAGCCTCTTCGACGTCTGCCGGAATTTTCGGGAGACCGAGTCGTTTTAAGCGTAATCGGATGGTCGATAACAGTTGGCGCCACTCGGCAACACGTTGACGTACTTCTGTTTCTTCCTTCCGTAATGCCTGCAGTTCAACGGCGAACCGTTCATATTGAAGCATCAGCTGTTCTTCCAAACGGACAGCATCCCGCATTTGATCTTCAAGCATGCTGAAAGGAATGATCCGGCTCGCAATCGATTCATCTAAATCTTTTGCTGCTCCGAACAACATTTCTTCATCACGCTGAATCGATTCGTAATGTTCCCCTAAATCTGCTGAAATCTCATAATTCTCACGGAGCATACTGAATTCCTGCGCCAGTTGATGGACCTTTTCCCGCATCCGTAATGCTTTTTGTTTCAATGATTGGTTTTCTTTTTTGACATGATGTCTTGCATCGACTTCCCGCCGGAACGTATCGTACATTTGATCAATATCCGAAGCGAGTTGTTGCACCTGCTCTTCAAGTCCCGCGATTTCCAGGAATTCGAGTTTTTTGACGAGACTCAGACGTTGTTCTTCAAACCGTTTGATATCCGACTGCATTCCGAGCGGTTCAAGCGGATAACCGTCAAGCGTCATTTCTTTGTACCCGGCACTGAGCTGGTCAATCCGTTGACGTAATTCATGTGCAAGTGTCTTCCATTGTTGTGGAATCACTTCAACGAGTTGGCGTGTTTCTTCTACTTTTGCTTCCAGTAACAGACTGGTCTCATAAGCTTTCGTCACTTCGCCCGCTTCTTCAAAGGCAACCATCTCGACGCGTAACCGGTCGATTTGTTCCGCCTGCTCTTCAAGATTGGGTAATGCAGGTCCGAATGACGTCGCCTGCAACAACAGTGACTTACGAACTTGGCTCGAATTTGTTTCGCCTTGCGCCTTGAGCTCCGCTAAGACCGACTGATTCGTCTTGAACGTTGACATCTCTGCCAGCATTTCATCAATTAATCCTTCCAGTTCGGCAATTAATTGTTCTGTCACTTCCAGATCATTTTTGACCGCAACAAACCGGTAACGATCCAATCCTTCTTCCGCTCGATATAATGTCTCGTCGATTTGTGCGACGTGGACTGTCACGAGTTCCTCCCATGCTTGATGCCAGGAAGTGAATTTCGTCTCCGTCTCACCCGCCATCGGGAGTTCCTTCAGTTCTTGCAACTCCTTCGGAATCGACGCGCTGATGATTCCTTGTTTCCGAAGATCAAGTTCATCGATTTTCGTATAATATTTTTTCCGACTGACCATGCTGAACAGCATGACGAGTAATACGATGACGATGACGCCAATCACCCATGCCCACATTTGCTACGACCTCCACCCTATCAAGCGACTTTATATTTTGAGAAATTCGCTTTAATCTTATCCTTATAATAGTATAGCGCAACCGATTTGCATAGATTTACTCGGGCTTTTACTAATTTCTTCCGGATTTTTAAGTCGGAATTCCTGAAATCAATTGTTTGTCAGTCGCGGGAAAACCCGATAAGATGAATGAAATATGATTTTTCAGGAGGAATTCTATATGTTTGAGACAACGACTTATGACGGCGATCGTACAAAACAATACGAGATGTTGAATAAACAGCTTGATGCTTTGCTGACGGGAGAAACAAACCAGATTGCCAATCTGTCAAATGCAAGTGCACTCCTCGGTCAATTTCTCGACCGAACAAACTGGGTCGGTTTTTATCTGATGGATCAAGAACAAAACGAATTGGTGCTCGGACCATTCCAAGGATTACCGGCATGTGTCCGGATTCCGCTTGGTCGTGGCGTTTGCGGTACAGCGGCACAAGATCAGACGACACAACTCGTCATGGATGTTCATGCGTTCCCGGGACACATCGCCTGTGACGCGGCCACGAATTCGGAAATCGTCGTCCCGTTGATTAAAGACGGAAAAACGATTGGTGTCCTCGATATCGACAGTCCTGAACTCAGCCGTTTCGATGAGACGGATCAAGCCGGTCTCGAAGCATTCAGCGAAATTCTTCTTCGTCATATTTGATTGACAGCACGAATCAGCAGACGTATACTTGTAAAAGTGCAGAAATGATAACGATAGCGGTCAAATCGCTTGCGTATCACATTTCATGACTCGGCTTTGCCGGAGGGGCATCGTGTAACTTTGCTATCAAGCGAGGGTGCCACATCATGAAATGGGCGTAACGTGGGTTTGATGGCGTTATTATTTTTATGCAAATAATAACGAACACTAAGGAGGAGTCTTATTATGGCTCGCTATACAGGTCCAGCTTGGAAACTTTCACGTCGTCTCGGTATCTCACTTACTGAAACAGGAAAAGAAATCGCAAAACGTCCGTACGCTCCAGGACAACACGGTAACAGCCGTCGTAAAATGTCTGAGTACGGTCTTCAACTTCAAGCGAAGCAAACGCTTCGTCACATGTACGGAGTAAACGAACGCCAATTCAACCGTATCTTCAACGATGCTGGCAAAATGCCTGGTATCCACGGTGAGAACTTCATGTTCTTACTTGAAGCACGTCTTGACAACGTCGTTTACCGTATGGGTATGGCTCGTACACGTCGTGCTGCTCGTCAGCTCGTCAACCACGGTCACATCCAAGTTGATGGCGCTCGCGTCGACATCCCGTCGTTCCGCGTGAAACCAGGTCAAACGATCTCAGTTCGCGAAAAATCGAAGAACTTTGTCGTTATCAAAGAAGCACTCGAAGTTGCACCAGCAACTAAAGACTTCGTTACTTTCGATGCTGAGAAGCTCGAAGGAACGTTCGTCCGTCTTCCAGAGCGTTCTGAATTGAACGATCAAATCCAAGAACAACTCGTCGTTGAGTACTACTCACGTTAATCAGTTGTTTCAAGCATCCACTCCGGTGGGTGCTTTTTTTATGTTTCCCTTTTGCTTTTTTTGTGTTAACCTTTATTTTATATTGGTTAACACAAAAACATAGAGGACGTGTCATCTTATGAAAACAAAAGATCTTACATTTATTGCGTTAGGTGCTGCCATCATTTCTGCGGTCAGTCTGTTGCCGCAACTTCAACTCGTCGGTCCTGTGCCGATCACACTGCAAATGCTGGCCATCATGACGGTCAGCGCCATTCTCGGCGCGAAACGCGGCGGACTGGCTGTCTTGATTTTCTTATTGCTTGCCGCTGCCGGTCTCCCGTTGCTCGGTGGAAAAGGAGGACTTGCCCCGTTCGTCGGTCCGACTGTCGGTTATCTGATTGCTTTTCCGATTGCCGGTTTCTTCATCGGTCTGGTCGCTGAAAAGACCCGCCGTTTCCTGCCGTTGTTCATCGGGATGATTGTGTTTGGACTTGGTCTTGTCTATGTCCTTGGTACATTCGGATTAATGCTGGTTCTCCACCTTTCCTTCATGGATGCCCTTGTCATCAACACACCGTTTATTTTGGGGGATTTCCTGAAAGCATTGCTTGCAACGACAATCGCGGTTCGACTGCTTCCGCTCCGGTTGTTCCGTGTCGCTTAAACAAAAAAACAACGCTGACGAAATCGTCAGCGTTGTTTTTCATTCTATTTAAGCATGTTCAAGCACGAAGTATTTCTTTTTCCCGCGGCGGATAATTGTAAAATCACCGATCGCATCTTGTTTTGTGATCTCTTTTGTTAATTCTTGTTCACGATCTCCATTGATGTAAATCGCACCGTTCGTTACATCTTCACGTGCTTGACGTTTTGACGGGCTGATTTTGGCTTCAACAAGGATATCGACCAGATTGGTTGCTTCACCGAGTGTGAAACGCGGCATGCCTTTAAAGGCATCGGCAATATCTTCTGCTTTCAACGATTTGATTTCCCCGCTGAAAAGTGCTTTTGTAATGCGTTCCGATTGTTCAAGCGCCTCTGCTCCGTGAACAAGAACCGTCATCTCTTCAGCCAACCGGCGTTGCGCGACGCGTTTTTCCGGTGCCGTTTCGACTTCCTGTTGGAGTGCGTTGATTTCGTCAGGTGTCAGGAACGTAAAGTATTTTAAGAACTTGATGACATCGAGATCGTCGACGTTGAACCAGAACTGGTAAAATTCGTACGGCGTCGTTTTATCGGCATCGAGCCAAACTGCTCCGCCGGCTGTTTTCCCGAACTTTTGTCCATCCGATTTCGTCACAAGCGGTACGGTAATCCCGAATGCCTTTTGATCGTGACCGACACGGCGGATCAATTCCATTCCAGCTGTGATGTTCCCCCACTGGTCACTTCCGCCGACCTGCAGGCGGCATCCTTCATTTTCATACAGCTTCAGGAAATCGAATGACTGAAGCAACATGTAAGAAAACTCCGTGAATGAAATCCCATTTTGCAGGCGCGAGTCAACGGAATCTTTCGCGAGCATGTAGCTGATCGGGAAGTGTTTTCCGATATCACGTAAGAAATCAATGATCGTCAAATCCTTTGTCCAGTCAAGATTGTTCGCAATCGTCACAGGATTTTCACCATCAAGCGGTAAAAAGCGGGATAACTGCCCTTTAATCCGGTTAGCAAATTCTTCAACGATATCTGATGTATTCAGTGAGCGTTCCGTCGAACGACCGCTTGGATCCCCGATCATCCCTGTCGCTCCGCCAACTAATCCAATCGCATGATGTCCTGCTTCCTGGAAGCGTCGTAAGACAAGAATCGGCAGTAAATGTCCGATGTGGAGCGAATCAGCTGTCGGATCGAATCCTGTGTAAAGTGTCGTCGGACTGGAAAGTAACTCCTTAATTCCTTCTTCATCCGTCATCTGGCTGATCAATCCGCGAAACTCTAAATCTTCAAGTAACGTCATCTGTCTTCCCCCTAAAATAGTCTAAAAAAAACCGTCCCCTCGTCTGAAACGAAGGGACGGAATATTCCGTGGTACCACCCTAATTGCATGAAAATCATGCCACTTAGATTGCCGATAACGGGGCAGTCCGCTTGATTTCTCAAGAAGCTCCTGGAAGCGTAATTCATGAAGCGCTATGTCCTAGTTCGCAGCACCACTAGGTCTCTGATACAGGGAGCGGTTCATTACTTTTTTCCAATCACAGCTGATTTTACTATACATTTGATGAAGCTGTTTCCATGATACGTTGAAGCAGAATCCACTGTCAAGCCATTTTCTAATACTTCAGTTATGGTATAATACGTCTATCTGTGATTTAATGTTAATTTACACCCAAGTTTAAGATGTAAAGGAGATCATTTATGCGCGAGAACTGGTTCAAGTTTTGGAATCATCCCCGGACGAAAGCCGTTCGGCACTGGTCAAATATCACATATGATGTGTCTTGGAATATCATTTTATTCCTCATTATAGGGGTCCTGTTGGTCGGAAGTTTTTCTGTCGGAGCAGCTGGCGGCTATTTCGCTTCGCTCGTCAAAGATACAAAAGCTCCGAAACTAACAGAAATGAAACAACAAGTAAACAGTTACGCCGTTACGAGTGAGATCTACTGGGGAAGTGGCGAAAAGCTGACGAACATCGCCACAGACGAAGAACGTCAACCTGTCAATATCAAAGAAATTTCTCCTTATCTGCTCGATGCTGTTTTATCAACGGAAGATGTTGATTTCTATGAGCATGATGGAGTCGTTCCAAAAGCCACTTTACGTGCCGTCTTACAGGAATTGACGAACTCGTCTTCTCGGACGGGCGGAAGTACGTTAACACAACAATTGATTAAAAACCAAATTTTGACGAATGAAGTATCTTTTGAAAGAAAAGCGAAAGAAATCATTTTGGCACTTCGTCTCGAAAATGCAATGACTAAAGATGAAATTCTTCAAGCATATCTGAACGTCGTTTCATTCGGACGGAATTCACTCGGGCGAAATATCGCCGGAATCGAAGCTGCGTCACGCGGTGTATTCAATAAACCCGCTAAAAAACTGACATTACCGCAAGCAGCATTCCTGGCCGGTATTCCAAAAAACCCTTACTACTATACGCCTTACCTTCAAGGTGGGGTCGTCAAAAAAGATTTGACGCCGAGTACCAATCGGATGAAAACCGTCTTGAAGCGGATGTATGTCGCAAAAAGTATTACAAAAGCCCAATATGAAAAAGCTGTAAAATACGATATTACAAAGGACTTTGCCAAAACCTCAAAACGTTCCCGCGATACGTATCCTTACGTCTATGATTTAGCCGAAAAAGAAGCACTTAAAATCATGACCAGCTATTTCATGAAACAGGACGGGATTAAAGAGGATGAAGTCAAACCTTCTGAACTGGCCGAAGTCAAAGCCAACTACCGGGATCAGGCGATGATTGCCATGAAACAAGGTGGATATAAAATTCATTTGACGCTCGATAAAAAGATTCATGAAGCGATGCAGGCACCGGCTAAAAATGCGGCCAATTTCCCAAGTGCGCCGCAATACAAACAAGTCGTTAATCCAAAAACGAAAAAGACCGTCACGAAAAAAGATCCGGAAGAGACCGCTGCGGTTATGGTTCAAAATGAAACCGGCCGGATACTGGGATTTGTCGGTGGACGTTACACGGATGGGACAGCGGATGACTTCAACCGCGCTTTCCAGGCGAAACGCCAAATCGGTTCTACCGCTAAACCGATTCTTGTTTATTCAAACGGAATTGAAAACGGATTGATCACACCGGCATCCACCATTAATGACGAAGAATATTATTACCAGACCGTTCCGCGTCAACCCGGTGATAACCCGATCAATAACGAAGGCGGACGTTACCGCGGAAACGTCACTGTCCGGGAAGCACTGGAACTCTCGCTTAACGTTCCTGCCGTTAAAACGTATGAAAAGATGAACATGTCGAACTCGATTCAAAAATTAGTGGATATGGGAATTGAAATTCCCGATAACATCCGCTATGCACCATCTGCCGCGTTAGGAACGATGGAAATCACACCGGTCGAACTGGCCGGCGCCTATGCGACACTTGCCAACTACGGGCAATACGTCAAACCGTATGTCATCTCGAAGATTACGAAAGACGGCAAAAACATCTATAAAGCAAAATCAAAGAAAAAACGGATTTACCAGGATCGGACGGCTTATTTAACGCTTGATATGATGCGAGGTGTCTTTGATAAAGGAACGGCGCAATATGCCAATTCATTACTCAAGGCACCTGGTGATTGGGCAGGTAAAACCGGGACGACGAATGAAATCAAAGACTCATATCTTGTCGGTTCAACACCTGGTGTCACGCTTGCCGTCTGGACCGGACATGACCAAAACAACTCCTTGATGGGTGCGACGACGTACTATCAACGGACACAAAATCTTTGGGCTCAAATGGCGAATCTGACATATAACGCAAACAGCAGTTACTTCAAGTCAGGTGCCCGATTCAATCAGCCAGCCTCTGTCAGTGCAGACGACTTCAAAAATACCGGTCGTTTCAAAGAGGAAGATCAAAAGAAAAAAGAAGCGGAAGCGGAAAAGAAAAAGCAAGCCGAACAAGATCGAAAGAAAAAAGAAGCAGAAGCCAAAGCCGACGCTGACGCGAAACAGAAAGCGGACGACTCAAAAGCCAAAGCCGATGCTGACGCCAAACGTAAAGCAGATGAAGCAAAAGCCAAGGCCGATGCGGATGCCAAACGTAAAGCGGACGAAGCAAAAGCCAAGGCCGATGCGGATGCCAAACGTAAAGCGGATGAAGCAAAAGCCAAGGCCGATGCTGACGCCAAACGTAAAGCGGATGAAGCAAAAGCCAAAGCTGATGCTGATGCCAAACGTAAAGCGGATGAAGCAAAAGCCAAAGCTGATGCTGATGCCAAACGTAAAGCGGATGAAGCAAAAGCCAAGGCTGATGCCAAAAAGAAAGCCGATGAGAATCGGAAAAATGCAGAGTAATCCAAGTTCCGTCACTCAAACACCGACTCTAAACAAGTCGGTGTTTTTTTAGGTTTCCTTTTAAAATTAAAAAATAAAACCACCTACTTCCGATTTTTCCGGAAATAGATGGTCTCGTTTTATGATGTTTCCTCAGTCTTCCATCGTCGACAAATCTCCCGTTTCAAGATTCAGCTCCCACGCCTTTAAAACACGACGCATGATTTTACCACTACGTGTTTTCGGTAATTTATCGCGGAAATCAATTTCACGCGGAGCAGCATGTGCGGCTAATCCTTCTTTGACAAACTTTTGAATTTCTTGTTTGAGCTCTTCTGTCGGCTCATAACCGTCTCTCAGCGAAATGAAGGCTTTAATGATTTCACCGCGAACCGGATCCGGTTTCCCGATGACACCCGCTTCTGCAACAGCCGGATGCTCGACTAAGCGGCTTTCCACTTCGAATGGTCCAACACGTTCTCCGGCAGTCATGATGACATCATCGACACGACCCTGGAACCAGAAGTATCCTTCATCGTCCATATAGGCCGAGTCCCCTGATACATACCACCCTTTAAAGAAATACGACTCGTACTTTTGCGGATTGTTCCAAATTTGGCGCATCATCGACGGCCAAGGTGTTTTTAATGCCAAATTTCCCATCCGGAACGGAGGTAACTCATTTCCCTGATCATCTACAATAGCCGCTTTTGTTCCCGGAATCGGTTTCCCCATCGATCCCGGTTTGATATCCATGGATTTGTAGTTACAGATCATCATGGCCCCTGTCTCCGTCATCCACCACGTATCATGAATCCGTTGATCAAAAGCTTCTTTCCCCCAGCGGATGACTTCCGGATTAAGAGGTTCTCCTACGGAAAGGACATGCCGTAAACTGGACAAATCATGTGTATTGGCGACTTCCGCCCCTGCTCCCATCAGCATTCGGAAAGCAGTTGGTGCGCTGTACCACACAGTTACTTTATATTTCTCGATGACACTGTACCAGAAGTCCGGGTTAAAGCGACCGCCTACGACAACATTCGTCGCACCGTTTAAGAAAGGTGCAAAGATACCGTAGCTTGTCCCCGTGACCCATCCCGGATCTGCCGTACACCAGTAGACGTCGTCTTCCTGTAGATCAAGCACCCATCGTCCTGTCATCATATGTTGGATCATGGCATTTTGAACATGTAAAACGCCTTTCGGTTTACCCGTCGAACCGGATGTATAATGAAGAATCAAACCATCTTCCCGGTCCAGCCAGACAGGCTCAAACGATTCAGATGCTTGTTGAAACGCTTGTCGGAAGTCCTTGATTTTATCGTCTTCCTCGACGTCTTCATCAACCAGGAAAATCTGTTCGAGAGATGTCAGCTCATCAACAGGAACACGCGGCAATAAGGCTTTTGTCGTAATCAGCATTTTTGCTTTCGAATCCAGCAGGCGATCCCGGACTGCCTGCTCCATGAAGGCTTCGAATAGTGGACCGACAATCGCGCCGACTTTCAACGCACCGAGTAAGGCAAAATACAATTCCGGTGAACGTGGCATGAAAATGAGAATCCGATCTCCCGCTTCGATTCCTGCGTCTTTCAGGACGTTCGCCGCTTTATTCGTCAGTCTTTTCATATCGGCATACGTAAACGTCTGTTCCGTTGTCCCGTCAAAATAAATCAATGCCGTCTTATTGGCACGTTCACCTTCTGCATGACGATCGATTGCTTCGTAGGCCATGTTGACTTTCCCCGTCGTCGACCACGAAAAATACTGTTCCGCTTCTTGCCAATCATATGAATCTGAACCATCATATTCGGATAACCAATGCTCCCCCGGAAGCGCTTTCAAAACTTTCATGTCTCGTTCCTCCCCTTCACTGTTCTCTCCTACATTATAAGCTAGTTATCGTGTAGTTCAATCCATTTGCCGTCAATTTGTTAAAAAATCCCTCTCTTTCTTTTGCTGCTTTCGATTATAATGAACAAGAAGGTGGTGACGCTTACATGTTTGAAAAACAATTCAATCATCGTACTCTTGAAACATCGCTTGGTCCGGTGGAAATCGAAGGACCAGTCACAAGCCAGATCCTTGCTACTTACAAACTCGATCCCGGGCTGACAGCTTTTCGACAACCAGCGGAGCAACACGAAGCACTCGTTGAGATCGCTGCGTTGGAAGAAGGACGCATCATCATCGCCCGACAAGGAAATGATATCATCGGCTACGTAACATTCCTGTATCCCGATCCGTATGAGACATGGAGCGAAGGGAACAATCCGTATATTTTAGAACTGGGTGCCATCGAAGTGGCAGCCCGTTTTCGGGGACAACAAATCGGTAAGAAACTCCTCGAAGTTTCGATGCTCGATTCGGCGATGGAACATTATTTGATTTTAACGACAGAATATTATTGGCACTGGGATTTAAAAGGAAGTGGTTTATCCGTTTGGGACTACCGCAAAATCATGGAAAAGATGATGAATCACGGTGGTTTGGTGTTTTTCCCGACGGACGATCCAGAAATCGCCTCGCATCCTGCCAATTGTTTAATGGCACGGATCGGTAAACATGTCGCACCTGAAGTCGTAGCGCATTTCGATGCCTTACGGCTCCGCCGTCGCTTCATGTACGATTAAGGAGGGATCGCATGTTAATCGAACAAATCATGAAGACACACTGTATCACCATCCAACCTACGAATTCAATTGCTCATGCGGCTGAGTTGATGCGCCGTCACAAAATCCGTCACTTGCCTGTGACGAACGCCCGTCAGGAACTGCTCGGGCTGATTGGTCTTCAGGAGATGCAAAGCGCAAGCAGCGTCTTTCACCCGGAAACTTTTTTGAAGGATCAGCAAAATGCTGTTTCAAGCATCATGCAACGAACACCCATCACCGCTCACCCGCTCGATTTCATCGAAGATGCGGCGGTCTTATTTTACGAACACCGTCTCTCCTGTCTTCCGATTGTGCGGGGACGAAGATTGGTCGGCTTAGTGACAGAGACGGATTTGTTGCGGACATTCGTCCAATTGACTGGTGCCCTTGAACCGAGTTCCCAAATCGAAGTCCGCGTCGAAAATACGGCAGGAACACTTGCTAAAATTGCCGGACTCCTGGCGAAAACAAACGTCAACATCCTAAACGTCCTGGTCTACCCGACAAATGATCCATACGTTCGGATCGTCGCTTTTCGTGTCCAAACAATGAATCCAATCCGCGTCATCGAAAAATTACGAAAGGAAGGATTCGACGTCGTCGGTCCTGACATGAGCCGATGAAGGAGTTTGCTTATCTTTACAGCCCGGAAGAGGCCGCCTACCGGTTCTCCGACTCCCATCCGTTTAATCCGATCCGACTCGAATTGACCTTGTCGCTGTTGGAAGCAACCGGTGCTCTCGAGACCGTCGATTGCATCGTCCCCCGTCCGGCAACCGACGAGGAATTGTCGCTGATACACGATGCGGACTACATACAGGCGGTGAAACTCGCAGGACACGGCGAACTTTCTCCGATGAAGGCGCAAATGTACGGATTAGGGACTGAGGATACCCCGCTGTTTGACCAGATGCATGAGAGTGCGGCCTTGCTCGTCGGCGGAACGATTGAAGCATGCGAACTCGTCCTGTCCGGTCAATACCGGCGGACATTCCATATCGGAGGTGGACTGCATCACGGCTTTCGCGGACGGGCTTCCGGTTTTTGTATCTACAACGACACTGCCGTCGCGATGGCAGCCATGATTCAAAAATACGATTGCCGGATTTTATACGTCGATACCGATGCCCATCACGGTGATGGTGTTCAATGGGCGTTTTACAACCGGGCGGATGTCATGACATTGTCGCTTCACGAAACCGGACGTTACTTATTTCCCGGAACCGGAATGGTGACGGAGCGTGGAGCAGAGGAAGGCTACGGCTGGAGCTGGAATGTTCCTTTTGACGCTTTTACGGAAGACGCTTCTTTTTTGCAGGCTTACCGGACTGTTTTGTTCGAAGCATGCGAACTCTTTAAACCGGATCTCATCATTACTCAAAATGGTGCAGATGCACATGCCCTTGATCCCTTGACCCATCTGTCGTTAACGATGGAAAGCTACGAACAGATTCCTCAAATCGCTGTTGAGGCTGCTGACCGGTACACAGACGGCCGGATTGTCGCTTTAGGTGGCGGCGGTTACGATTGGTACCGCGTCGTCCCTCGCGCCTGGAGTCAAGTATTTGCTGCTTTAACGAATCAATCTCCCTTCCACGGGAATCTTCCGGAAGAATGGATTCAGCGATGGCAGAAAGAGAGTCCGACGGTTCCGGTGACATGGGCCGATCCTGTTCCGCTGTATCCGATGATTCCTCGTCGTCCGGAAATCGAAGAAAAAAACTGGGAGACCGTTAAACGATTACTGTGGCCGTTCATCGATGATTCTAAAAAAGAACATTTATCATTCTCCTCCCCTTATTCAAATGATTAAAAATGTCTTGTTCTTTTCACAATTACTTCGTGGGCATTTCACAAGTTCTTGTTATACTGAATAAGCTTTCATTACTTTATTTAGTAAACGAAAATTGGGGGAATCCGTGTTGAAGAAAAAAACAATAGGCTTCATGGGGATGTTTTTCGCGACAGGACTTTTGCTTGCCGGATGCGCGAATGACAAACAAGCAATGGATCACGATACAATGCAAGGCTCGGGAAAAAAACCGGTCGACGTTACAGTTGATGTACCGGCGAAGACGATGGAAAACCAAAAAGTAGTTTTCCAAGCGACAGCACTTGAAAACAAAAAGGCTGTTAATCTGGAAAACGTAGCTTTTGAAGTCTGGAAAGCCGATGAAAAAGAAGCGGTTCATCAAAAATTCAAAGCAGCCTTAAAAAAGACCGGTACTTATCAAGCCGAAGCCAAGCTTGCCGAAGGCGAATACGAAGGTCTTTATCATATCAACGATAAGAACGGACTTCATCATATGGATAAAATCTCATTCGTCGTCATGGATCACTCCCATGAAGACACAAAAAAAGACACGACTGAACAGGCACATGAGCATGCGACCGTCGAAGGACTGTCTGTTCATTACATGGGCGCTAAAACAATGAAAGCCGGGTCAAAACTTCCCGTCTCCTTTCATGTCTTCCTAAACGGCAAACCGCTCCAGGCAGATGTTCAAATCGAAGTCATCGAGCCCGGTGTCGAAAAACATACATATCTGCTGCTCACTAAAAAATCAGATCAATACGTAGGGGAAGTTTCGTTAACACATCCAGGCAAGACCATCATCCGACTTCATGTCGAGAACGATCAATTACATCATCATCAGGATCAAACCATTTCAGTTAAGTAATAAAAAAGGGCGGCAGATTTGAAATCTGCCGCCCTTTCCCGTCTAAAAAGAATCACTCTTTTCACACGACTCCTCCAGGAAAGCGGGTCTTGTGTCTCGCCTGAGGAAAAGGCGTGAAAGAACGGGTGATTTCTTTTTGATTCATTATCTTTTTTTAATCAAGAACGTGTCGAATCACGTTGTTCGATACGGTGTGGTAACGTCACGTTATTTGTCTCGATTTCTTCTTTATTGAGGATTTTCGTCAATAAACGCATTGATACTGCGCCGATATCATACATCGGTTGTACGACCGTCGTCAGCTTCGGACGAATCATCGTCGCAAGACGTGTGTTGTCATGTCCGATGACTTCGAAATCTTCCGGTACTTGGTGACCGGCGTCTTGCAGAGCGTGAATGACACCAAGTGCCATTTCATCTGTTCCCGCAAAAATCGCACGCGGACAAGCATCCCCGAGTTCAAGTAATTGTTTCATCGCCTTCATGCCTGAATCATACGTATAGTTCCCAAGGACAACGTTTTGCTCATCAAACGGTAAATTAGCTTCTTCCAAGGCGCTCCGGTAGCCGGCAAATTTCTTTTCGCCATTAATTTGTTGTTCCAGTGGCCCAGTAATGAATCCGATCCGTTTATGACCATTGTCAATCAGAGATTTTACAGCATCATGTGCAGCACTTTCGTAATCAATATTAACGGCCGGCAAATCATAATCTTGGTTTAAAGTAGCCGCCAATACAATCGGAACAGGTGATGTTTTAAATTCACGGACAAGATCTTCATGAAGACGCCCGCCCATGAAGATGATTCCATCGACTTGTTTACCAAGTAACGTATTCAACAAATGAATTTCTTTTTCAGGATTTTGATCTGAGTTACATAGGATGATATTGTACTTATACATCGTTGCAACATCTTCAATTCCCCGCGCTAAATCTGCAAAAAAGATATTTGAAATATCCGGTACGATAACCCCGACAGTCGTCGTTTTCTTACTGGCAAGACCTCGCGCGACGGCATTCGGACGGTAGCCGAGCTGGTCGATGGCATCCTGTACTTTTTTCCGTGTCGACGGTTTGACGTTCGGATTTCCATTCACTACACGCGAGACGGTCGCCATGGAGACGGCGGCTTCCCGTGCGACATCATAAATCGTTATATTACTGTTCAAAACAAATTCCTCCTTATTTTAGACAACCTTTTTGTTTTCATTCTTGTTTTCATTTTTAGGCAACACGAAAGGAAGACAGGAAAAGATAACTTTCTTTTCCCATTCTTCCCTCATTGTAAAACGTTTTCATTCGCTAAAGAACAGTCTTTTTAGAAAATCATTGAACGTTTAGTGCCGGAAAAGTAGAAGTCAGATTCTCGATGAACGAATCGAACTCATTAAAATCTAATTGTTGGTTTGCATCCGATAACGCAAGCGCCGGAAACGGATGGACTTCTACCATCACCGCGTCTGCCCCGATGGCATACGCTGCTTTGGCAGTCGGAAGAAGTAAATCTTTACGGCCCGTCGAATGGGTTACATCGACCATGACCGGAAGATGCGTTTCTTGTTTGAGAATCGGAACGGCGGAGATATCGAGTGTATTGCGGGTCGCCCGTTCATACGTTCGAATTCCTCGTTCGCATAGGATCACCTGTTCATTTCCGCTTGCCATGATGTATTCCGCAGCGTACATGAATTCTTCAAGTGTAGCCGATAAGCCCCGCTTCAACAGCACCGGCTTGTTCGTCCGCCCTACTTCTTTCAATAAGTCAAAGTTCTGCATGTTGCGGGCACCGACTTGAATGATGTCGACGTAAGGAAGTGCTGATTCGACCGCGCTTGGCGTCATGATTTCAGAGATGACATGAAGACCATGCGCATCAGCTGCTTTTTTCAACATCTTTAATCCCTCTAATCCAAGACCTTGGAAATCGTATGGTGATGTCCGTGGTTTGTAAGCACCGCCACGCATGAATCGAACACCATGTTTCGCAAGTTGCTCTGCCACCTCAAACACCTGTTCTTCACTTTCGACTGCACATGGACCGGCAATCAATTGTTGGGAACCATCACCAATCACATCATCCCCGATGCGAATGATTGTATTCGTAGGTTTTTGTTTTCTCGAGACTAACAACTTCCGTGTCCGATCCTCCCCTTGAAGTTCAAGTGAGGCTTTAAAAATTTCTTTAAATACGTGCTGTAGGCGTCCTGTTTCAAATGGACCATGATTGCTCGCTGCAATCGATTCAAGCATCTGGCGTTCACGGACCGGATCATACCGGTCGATTCCCTGGGCACGTTTAACTTCACCAATTTCAACCGCTATTTCCCCTCGTTTATTAATTAACGCCAGCAACTCAGCGTTCACTAAATCAAGTTCATCCCGTAAACGTTTCAATTCTGCATGTTGATCCACTCTTCTACCACTCCCTAATCAGCATATAGCTCGTAATAGCAACTAATTATAGCGAACTCTTTTGCAATTGTATATAAAGAAAGCGTACTACCCGTTAAAAGTCAGGCAGTACGCTCCGATTCTTTATTTTTTAGGTTTCTTTTCATGGCTTAATTTTGACTGAGGATCGTTATCCTCATCTTCTGAATCATCCTGCTCTTCTTCGAGATGCTCACGGAAATCCGACAGTTCTGCAACGGTTTCTGTATCGAGTTGTTCTGCGACAGAAGCGCCGTCCACTTCATCCCCGATTTCACGTTCGATATCACGGACCAGTTGTTCCGCTTCTGCAAGTGCAGCATCGATGCTCGATTGGTCTTTTTCAAAACCGGCATATTGCGCCGCTTCCTGGACTGTCGGATTCTTTTTCGCTTTTTCAATGACAGGTGCTGCTTTATCTTTTGCTAATTGAATCCATTCGCCTACGAGTGGTTCTGCTTTTTCGCGAACGACCTGTGTCTGTTCGTTTAAACGTTGGCGTGCCGGTGCTGTCCGCTCATCAAGCATTCCGCGCATTTCACGACCCGATTTCGGACTTGATAATAAAGCCGCTGCTGCGCCGATTAGTCCACCGACGATGATGCCGGCAAGGAATCCGCCACCTTTAGAAGTATCTTGTGCTTGGTATGGATGTTGTTTTGTCATTATGAACGATCTCCCTTCAACTCATCTGGAATACTCTCGACATCCGGGACAGAAACGATTTCCGGTGTAACCGGTGTTTCTGCTTTTTTACGGAAGCGACGACGCGGTTTCTTTTCGACTGTTGTTGTAGCTGTTGTCGAAGAGGTCACGTCTTGGCCTGGTTCAGGCTTATTTTTTTTAAACAGTTCAACCGCGACTGATCCCCAACGGACAGCTTGTGCGATTTGTTCTTTGTTTGTATCGGCAGCACCTGCGACCGTGTCAGACACAGTACGAACTGAATCTGTTACTTTATTGAGCGATGTTCCGAGTTCTTCGATCGAGTTCGCAACCGGTGCAAGTAATTCTGTTTTTTCTTCAATCGTATCGACAAGACGGTTCGTTTTGTGTAACAACGCTGTCGTCTCCATCATGATGCCGTCTAATTGACGCTCAAGCCCTGCTGTCGTATCTGCTACGTTGTTAAGTGTCTTGCCTGCTGCGCTCAATACGCGTGCGAGGAAGATGACGAGTACTACGAATGCAATCGCAGCGACCAGTCCGGCAATTCCGCCTAATGTGATTTCCATGGTTCGTGCCTCCAATTTCTTTTGCTAGTGTCTAGTTGGTAGTTCGACGTAGAAGCGATGGTTCCTGCTACTCCAAATGGTTTATTTCCGTTACAATGATAAATGAAACCTACATACATCATTTTGAGGAGGAACTTTTCATGCGTGACCCACGTCTAACACAACTCGCAACGAATCTTATCAATTATTCAGTAGCACTTGCTCCTGGTGAAAAAGTCTTGATCGAGAATTTCGGAATCGAACGTGAACTTGTCGAAGCACTCGTTGATGCCGCTTATGAAGCCGGTGGCCTTCCATTCGTCCTCTTAAAGGATAACCGCGTGTTACGGAAATTGTACCGCAATGCGTCGGAAGAACAGCTTCAACTGATGGCGGACATCGAACAAAAACAAATGCAGGCAATGGATGCTTATATCGGGTTGCGTGCCGGCGACAATATCAACGAACTGTCTGACGTTCCGTCTGACAAGATGAAGCTGTACGGTCAAACACTCGGCAAGATGCATACCGAAGACCGGGTCAAAGGTACGAAATGGGTCGTTCTGCGTTTCCCGACCGCTTCGATGGCGCAACTGGCGAACCAGTCGACAGAAGCTTTCGAAGATTTCTACTTCGATGTCTGTACGCTCGATTACGCGAAGATGGGTGAAGCGATGACACCGCTTGTCGATTTGATGAATAAAATCGACCGCGTTCGTCTCGTCGGTCCCGGAACAGACCTGACTTTCTCAATCAAAGACATTCCAGCCATCAAGTGTGCCGGCAATGCCAACATCCCAGACGGTGAAGTCTTTACTGCTCCGGTCAAGGATTCCATCAATGGAACGATTGCATACAACACACCATCACCGTATCAAGGATTCACGTTCGAAAATGTCACGTTGACATTTAAAGACGGAAAAATCGTCGAAGCGACTGCGAATGATACGGAACGCATCAACCAAGTATTTGATACAGATGCCGGAGCTCGTTTCGTCGGAGAATTCGCAATCGGTGTCAACCCATTCATCCAACACCCGATGAAAGATATCTTGTTTGATGAAAAAATCGACGGCAGTTTCCACTTTACGCCTGGTCAAGCATATGCTGAAGCGTATAACGGAAACGACTCATCCATTCACTGGGATTTGGTGAACATTCAACGTCCGGATTACGGCGGCGGAGAAATCTGGTTTGATGATGTTTTGATTCGCAAAGACGGTCGCTTCGTTTTACCTGAACTCGACGTCTTGAATCCTGAAAACTTAAAGTAAGGGAAAACGGATGGCTTATTCCACATAGGATGAAGCCATCCGCTTTTTTAAGTTATTTTTTTAATGTCGCGCGCAACATCCAAATTTGTTTCTCGATTTCTTTTGCTTGTGCCAGCAAATCATCTTCAACCGTTACGTCTTGCGATTCAAGATGAACGATTGCATCTAGCATTTCTTTGCGAATCTGTTGGAAATCACTGATGACCGACTCCACCATTTCATCTGCCGATAAACCCGGTTTTGCTTCTTCAAGCGTCGTCTGCTCTAAATATTCCTTCAGCGTCGCAGAAGGCATTCCATTGTTCATCAACAGACGTTCTGCCACGACATCATATTGTTCTGAAACCCAAGTGTATAACTCTTCAAGTTTTACATGCAGCGTCAAGAAATCAGGACCTTTAATGTACCAGTGGTAGTTATGAAGTTTTACAAACAGTACCCCGTAGTTTGCCACCTGTTGGTTTAAAGCACTCTTAGCGTGATTACTAATCATGATCGATCTCTCCTCTCATAAAACTGTGTTTTGTTCTATATCGTCTTTATCCTTAAATAACAAAACTTAAACATGATTTCATGGGAGATTCTTTCAGAGACCGATGATGAAATTCCTTACTGGGATCGTTTTAATCCCTTGAGCATATAGCCTCCTTTGAAATCAACGGAATCAAATGCGACAAGAAAAGCTTTTGGTTCATATTCCTCGACCAGATTACGCAACACTTTCATTCTCGTCCGGGCTGCTAGTACATCCAGACGGTATCGAATTCCATCACGGCCCTGCCCTTGATAATGCGTAACTCCGAATCCGTTATCCCGGATGACCTGAATCAGCTCTGCTGGGAAGTCCTGTGTATGCACTTGAATCATGTTGTATCCGATTGCCAGCTTCCGTTCGACGAATCCTCCGATCAGAATTCCAAGCCCGAATCCAAGGGCGTAGACAATCATGCCGACTGTCGTCAAGTCACGGAATACGATTCCGAGCGCAAAGATATAAATCAACGTTTCAACCGTTCCTAACACACCTGCAATGATAGTTCTTCCTTTGACGAGCATGATGGTACGTAGTGTCAAAACAGGTACGTAAATCAGCTGCAACAGTAAGATGAGTAAAATTTGTCCCATGACGTCTTTCCTTTCTAAATAACATACCCCCACTATTCCAAAAATCAATTCAAGATGCAATCAAAAATTCAACAGATTTCTCCTCAAAATCACTTCCGATTTTTTGTTTCACGAAACCGACAAAAAAGACGCTGACAAATGAATGTCAGCGCCTGTTTATACTTCACGATATTACTTTGCGTTCTCGTACTGGTGTTGATACGTTTGAATGTCTCCTGCTCCCATAAAGAGCAACACGGCATTTTCATGTTTACGTAAAATCGATACATTGTCCCGCGTCAAAATATCAGACCCCGGCACTTTATCTTGTAAATCTTCTACACGGACTTGCCCTTCTTGCTCACGTGCCGATCCAAAGATTTCACACAGATAAGTAGCATCCGCCTCACGTAATGATGTCGCAAAATCATCCATGAATGACTTTAAGCGGGTATACGTATGCGGTTGGAAAATCGCTACGACTTCACGATCCGGATATTTCTTGCGTGCCGATTCAATCGTCGCACTAATTTCTTTCGGGTGATGCGCGTAGTCGTCAACAAGGATTTGCGAACCGAAGTTTGTTTCGCTAAAACGACGTTTCACTCCACCGAATGTAGACAGACGTGCAGCGACTTCTTCTTTGTTCAGTCCTTCATACTGGCAGATCGCAATGACAGACAACGCATTCAAGACATGGTGTCGGCCAAAACCAGGAATCAGGAACGTCCCGTAAAAATCATCCCGGAGATAGACATCAAATGATGTTCCGTCCGGCGTCGACGTCGCGTTTTCTGCACGGAAATCATTATTTTCTCCAAAACCATAATACAGAATCGGAACATTCGCCTGAAGGTTTTGCAGGTGCTCGTCATCTCCACAAGCAACGATTGCTTGTTTGACCTGCATCGCCATCTCTTGGAATGCCGAGACGACGTCGTCGATTCCCGTAAAGTAGTCAGAATGGTCGAAGTCAATGTTCGTCATGATGGCATAGTCCGGTTTGTAATATAAGAAGTGGCGTTTGTACTCGCACGCTTCAAAGACAAATGCTTTTGCTTCTGCCACACCGGCACCTGTTCCATCACCAATCAGAAATGCCGTTGGTGTAATTCCACTCAAGACGTGCGAGAGTAAACCAGTCGTCGATGTTTTACCATGTGATCCGGTAATCGCAACAGACCGATACTCATCTGCTAAATGCCCCAAGAAATCGTAATAGTGATAAATCGTCAAATCCAGTTCCTTTGCCCGAGCAATTTCTGGATGGTCATCCCCAAAAGCATTCCCTTGGATGATGACTTGATCTTCTTTAATGTTTTCCGCACTAAACGGGAAAAACGGAATTCCTTTTGCCCGTAAGGCATCCTCTGTAAAAATATGCTTGTCAATATCAGAACCTTGTACTTGATGATTCATTTCATGCAGTACTTGGGCGAGCGCACTCATCCCTGTTCCTTTAATCCCTACAAAATGATAATTTGTCATATATGAGCCCTCCAATTCACGTTCCGGTCCGTACCATCGGGCTTGGGTACAAAACCTGTACCATTATAGCAAACCGACTTATTTTTTACCATGTAAATTATTTTGTTCCCGACGTGCACGATACATCGCCATCAAGTCCTTCGTCGTCATCACGACGTTTACCGGCGGACCGACCGGCTTTTTGATTTGAATCGACTGGTTTGCCGTCGGTTCTGTTTCCACTGCAACTACTTGCTTCATTTCATCAACTGAAGCGTCGTCGGCAGAGAGCGGTTCTTCCATCTGAGAATCCACGTGTACCATATCTGTTGAGGACGGAATGGTTTCTGTTTCTTCCTGTACCGTCTGATCTGCTACAGGAACCTCAGGAGTCGCTTCGATTTGCGTTTCCACTGTTTCTTCTTTGTCCGTTTCTTCTGCACCCGGATTTTCTGCTTCTTCAACTGCATCCTCTTCTTCTTCAGGAAGAAGAGTTTCTGTTGACGCTTGTGCTTCGACTTGATTTTCGACAATATCCTCCGGCGAAGAATTTTCTTCAATCGACGGTTCCGGAACGAGAATCTCTGAATCTGTCATCGGTACTAAGCCAGCATCCGCTTCGGTTAGATCCGTCTGTTCCATCGTCTCGATCCGCGACTCTTCGTTCAATTCTTCTGTCTCATGTTCAAGCGACTCTTCTGATTTTTCCTCTTCCTGTACACTTGAAACATCGACTTCAGATTCTTCCGAATGGATTTCCTCTTGGATCGACCGTTGCTTTCTAGGCCGTTGGAATCCGTAAATAGGCGATGGAACATCCGTCAACACGAAACGATCTTCACGCTCTTCTTTTTTAGGCCGTTCAACGGGTTTTGTTTCTTTTTCGCCTGCTAATTCACGTCGAATTCGTGCTGCCTGTTCCTTTAACGACTGTTCATAACGATTGCTCATTCCCTCACCCCTCCATCTTGTTAAAAAATCGGCCGAATTATCGACCGATTAAAAATGCTTCTCCCGTTTTTGCCGTATCCTCGAGAACAAGAATTCCTTTTTCCTGCGGTGCATCCGGCAATGCGAGTTCCCGTGCAGAACAAAGCATTCCACTAGAAGCCACTCCACGTAAAGCGGACGGACGAATGATTAATCCGGACGGCATGACTGCGCCGGGTTTAGCGACGACTACTTTTTGTCCGGCAGCAACGTTTGGTGCTCCACAGACGATTTGCAATGTCTGATCATCCACCTCTACTTGACAGACCGACAACTTGTCCGCATCTGGATGTTTTTCAGCAGATGATACGAATCCGACGACGAATTTAGGTGAATAATCAATTTCACGTGGTTCGAAATCGACGCCGTTTTCTCCTAATACGCGTTGAATCGTTTCAACAATTTCCGGTGTCAAGTCGACCGGTCCTACAGCATTTAATTCAAACTGGTTTGATGCTTCGAAGATGTTATAGCCAATTACGTCTTCGCCATGGAAAATCGTTGCTACATCGCCTTTTCTTTCGGCAGTGATTTCAGCGCGGGGTGCATCTGCTAAGATGACCATCAAGACGTCTCCGACACCTTCTTTATTATAAAAAACATTCATGCAATCCATGACTCCCTTCAAACTTTCTCACAATGCCTATTGTAGCAGATTATTCAGCTTTTCGGATGCTTGTTTTTTGCAAGGACGAAGACAGGTTCGAGTCTGCCTTCTTCGTACATGAAAGGAAGTGCCGTTACCGGAACCCGTCCGTTCGTGAAGAAGTCAAACATCAATTGTTGCAGAACATCGTATCCCGCGTCGTTTCGAATGTCAGCAAAGATCAGCACGTCCTGATGCGGAATTCCGACAGCAAACTCTCCTGTCATTTTTTCAGCGTAATCGCTCAATAATTGTTTGTTTAAGACACGACTCGCTTCGTAGCCGTCACCCGTACTCAAGAAATAAAAGATATTCCCGGCCACTTCATCCATCTTAAACGGCGCTTCGAGTGATTTTAAATTAAACCGCGCTGCCTCTGACAAATGTTCGGTCGTCCATCCTGCTTGATTCAACAATTCTTCGTCAATCAACCGGTACGTAGCCCCTAAATCAAGCGCGTACATGATTTTCGTTTCACCGGTATGTGGTGTACTGATGATTTTTTTGCCATCTTTCGTCTCATCGGCAAAAGATTTTGCCCGAATGACAGGGAAGACCCGTTGTTCATGACCAATCAGCGAAACCGGTTCCGTCTGCTCCAAAACGGCTTTAATGTATTCGATCGTCTCTTCGACCGCTATGACACCGCGACGCTTTGCTTTCGCTACAAGCGGATTCAATCCCAGATCGACTCCTGTCCGATCCTGTTTGCGTTCGATGCGGAGAACCGATTTTTCCCGATCGAAATACGTTGTATATTGAGTGGTATCAAATGCCTCCGTAACGAGGCGGCGAATTTGTTGTAGTTCCATGAATCCATTTCATCCTTTCCTATTAAAAAAAGCGAGTCAGCGCTCGCTTTTGTTTCAGACTGTTTCTAAAAATGCGGTCACCTGTTCAGGTGTTTTTCGTTCTTTCCCGACATAACGACCCGTTTCTTCATTTTCACGATACGCAACAAAGCTCGGAATTCCGAAGATGTCCATTTCCTGGGCAATTTCAATGTGCTGATCGCGGTCGACGTAATAAAAATTAAATTCACTGAACGTCTGTTCCATTTCCGGCATGAAGGGATCTAAAAACCGGCAATCCGGGCACCAATCCGCTGAAAAGAGGAAAATCGATTTTTCTTTTTTCGCTTGATCAAATTGTTCTTTCGATTCTAATTTTTTCATCTGTTACACTCCTTCAATACTTGCTTTTTCATTGGCTCCATCATAGCATATTCGAATGTTTCTGTGCGTTTTCGTGCTCTGTTTGCTATACTGCAACTAGAAAATGTCCTGAAAGGAAATTATTATGACTGATCAACCTGTTAAGCATCCTTTTGAACGATTTGTTGGTTTTGTCGGCATGACAAGCTGTCTCCGGTACGGCTATTCGTTTATCGATTCCGAACGTAGCCTGCCTCAAATCCTGATCCTTCTTGTAGTCGGATTTGCCATCATCATGTTGCTCGAAGCAATCGGGAAACGGCTCGCCAGAAAATTGCCGATCGTTCGGATGCGGTATTTGATTCCGCTCTATCTTTTATACTTGTATGTCTTTTTCACCAGTTTTTACTCCAGTGCGTTCGGCTTTTCACTGTGAACATGAAGGGACTGACTTTTGAGTCAGTCTCTACAAAAAAGCAAGGGTGGCAGAATGATAATCTGCCACCCTTGCTTATCTACTCATCGAAAAAATTTGTTCATCAATACTCGATTTTCAGATCCCCGTCTTTAATCCGTCCCATGCGACGGAGGATACGGTAAATCAAATAACTGATCAGTGCTGGTGCCAGGAAACACAATACGAAAACCGCTAAGTAGTACTCGCCTTCGAATCCCATCGTCTTTAGCAACATCAGCGGACCGACCAGTCCGCTCGTCCCCATCCCCGACCCTTCAGGATTACTTTCGAGTGTGAGTAAGACAGTCGCAAATGGAGCGAGCAATGCGCCCGCCAGTGTCGGCGGAACAATCGTCCATGGATTTCGAATGATGTTCCCCACCTGCAACATCGACGTGCCGATTCCTTGGGCAATGAAACCCCCAATCCCGTTATCGCGATAACTGATGACACCGAAACCGATCATTTGTGCGGCACAGCCGATCGTTGCAGCACCGGCTGCCAGTCCATCCAGACCTAACATGATTCCGAGAGCTGCACTCGAGATGGGAGCCGTCAAAGCGAGACCCATGACGGTCGCTACAAAAATCCCCATGACTAAAGGTTCTCTTTCTGTTCCCCACCGGATGATTTCCCCTAAATCGGTCATCAGCGTTCCAATCCAAGCTCCGACATATTTTCCACTCACAAAACCGATGAGCAAGGTGATGAATGGCGTCAAAATGATATCGAGTCGCGTCGTTTTTGAGATCAGTTTTCCGATTTCGGTCGCAATGACGGCTGCCACGTAACTTCCGGCAGGACCTCCCGCTTCGTAACCAAAGGCACCGACCGCAACGGCTGAAAACAAGACAAGCGGCGGAGCTTCGAGCGCAAAGGCAACCGCTACTCCGATTGCCGGCCCTGTCAGTGCGATAGCCTGCTGCCCGACCGTGACGAGTATTTCCGCATCGATTCCTTTTGTGATTAACCCTTCACCAATCGTCTTTAAAATTAGTCCCATAATCAAAGAACTGAATAATCCTAATGCCATATAACTGAGTACCGTAATAAAATATACTTTCGGACTGAGTAAAATTCCTTTTCTTTTTAACAAGCTGCCACTTCCTTCTGTTTAAAATCAGATTCATTATAACAAACTCTAAAAAAAGGTCATACATTTGTTTTTCATCTGACAAGACAGTTGAAACCAAAAAAAAGAGGATCGCAACGATCCCCTCTTCTATCACGTTCATTTAATTTGTAACGTCGCAAGTGTCGTCGCATCCAGTTGCGTGACCAGTTTCTTCAGTAATTCTTTTGCCGCATCATAGTCATCCGTGTGCATAATTGAAGCATGTGTATGGATATAACGTGCCGGAAGACCGACGACCGTCGTTGGAATTCCGTTGTTCGAACGATGGATGACGCCTCCGTCCGTTCCACCTGCTCCGACGTAATATTGATACGGAATATTGTTCGATTCCGCTGTATCGAGCACATAATCCGTCATTTCTTTCGATAAAATCATGACGCTGTCTTTAATACGTAACAACGGTCCTTGACCAAGCTGACCGAATTCCGTTTTATCTCCTGAAGCATCGTTGGCCGGTGAGGCGTCGACGACAAAAGCAACATCCGGATCAATCAGATTGGTGGCCGTTTGTGCACCGCGCAAGCCGACTTCTTCTTGAACCGTTGCACCTGAGAATAAGACGTTCGGATGATCCGCTGCTGTCGTTTCTTCCAACAACTCAATTGCCATCCCGACGCCGTAGCGGTTGTCCCATGCTTTGGCCATGATTTTTTTCGGGTTCGCCATCGGTGTGAACGGGAAAAACGGGACAGCCGGAATACCCGGACGAATACCAAAGGATTCCGCTTCTTCTTTTGAGTCTGCCCCGACATCGATGAACATATCTTTGATCGCCATCGGTTTATTCCGGACTTCATCCGTCAGCAAATGTGGTGGTGTTGACGCAATGACACCGGGAATGATCCCGTTATCGCCGCAAATCGAAAAACGTTGTGCAAGCAGAACCTGACTCCACCAGCCACCGAGCGGTTGAATCCGGAGCATCCCGTTTTTCGTAATCTGTGTGACCATGAAAGCTACTTCATCCATATGACCGGCAACCATAACTTTCGGACCATCCGCCTGACCCGTGCGTTTTCCGAAAATTGAACCAAGACCGTCCATGACGATTTCATCCGTCACCGGTGTAATCCGTTCTTTCACAAAGCGTCTGACATCATGTTCAAACCCGGGTGCACCGTTCAATTCTGTCAATGTTCGAAACAAGTCTCTTGTTTTTTCATTCATATGTATCCCCTCCTGTTCATTCATTATACAAAATTTTGCTTCAATCACTTAACCTTTTGTTTCTCACTGGACGGATTATTTGGTACAGTAGGAATAGAACCTGTAAGGAGGGGAATTTTAATGAAAAAACGCTATTGGATTATCGGTCTTGCAGCAGCGGTCGTTGCCGCTTTCGCAGTCAAGAAGGCTGTCGACAACAAACAACTCTCTGCCGAGGAAGCGCTCGAAATCACGAAACGCACATTTTCAGCAAAAGGACGTGTCCAAGGTGCATGGATCTCTGCAACACCAGAGGCGTACGCATACGAGTCACGTGACTACCAAAGCTACAAAGGTGGCATCTCGGTCCTTGAAGGTGACGATGAAAAAACGTATCAATTCACAGTTGATGCGGAAACAGGTGCTTTACTCGAATACGCATAATAGACGGACCATACTTCGATCGACGAAGTATGGTTTTTTTTCAGAAAGGAGACACTCGACATGTCTTTACTCGCTACTCTCTTCGTTTTAATAGTCGCTGTGGAACATTTTTATATTCTGGCACTTGAAATGTTTTTCCTGTCATCAAAATCTGCCCGGCGTACATTCGGTCTGACCGAAGAAGCCGTCTCCAATCCGCAGATCCGGACACTGTTTGCCAACCAAGGTCTTTATAACGGTTTTCTTGCCGCTGGTCTGATTTTCGGGCTGATCCTTGATTCCTCAGCGGTCCAATTGTATTTCCTCGGTTGTGTCATCGTCGCCGCTCTGTATGGTGCAGCTACTGCCAACACCTCAATTCTTTTCAAACAAGGGCTTCCGGCCATCATTGCTTTTTTACTCGTCTTATTCGTCTGAATTCATCAAAAAAAATCCCTTGTCGCACCCGGTAATTCGGGTAGAAAAGGGATTTTCATTTAATTCATAAAAGATTAACGCGGGTTATCATTACGTTCGTAGATCGGGTTCATGTATTCACTTGTTGAATACAGACGCGGTACAACAACGTATAGCATGATAGCTGGTACTGCAATGATTAATAACATCAGTAACATCGGCAACCAGTAAACCACCTTTTGGTGCAGGTTATCCGAGTTGCTGTCGATGTATTCTTTGACGCCTTTTACTTTAGCCGCATCTGCGCTTGTAAGTAATTTACCGCTGTCTGCGTTGTAGAAATGAATTTCACGTTTGATCGTGATGAAGATTCCATCACGAACTGTCTCGATTACCGCGATTCCACCGATAATATTTTCACCTTTTTCACCAGTGAATGTTTTTGGATCTTCAATTTCTACAGAACCTTTTTTATAGTCGTAATGTGTACTCTTCAAATCCTCGTCAAGTGCTTTTTGCATAGATGACGTATCAATCGCAGCGAATACCGATTGTCCGATACTCAATGCGAGAAAGAGTGCCGTTACGAAGGCTAAGCTTTTTTGCCACATCCCCAATTTCCCCCTTTACCTGTAAATACAGTTCTTCAGTCAACAACATTGTACCAATTAATAAGAAAAAAGTGTGAAAGAAATGCTAGGAAAATAAGAAAACTTTTTGTCTAAATTATTTTGTATACGTTGCTTCCATCCGATAAATCGGTTGACCCATTGCTGAAAATCGTTCTTCGTATTCCGTTCTGACGTTATTTTCCGGCTCGTTGGCATGTAAATCAAGTGACATCCAATCAAATGTCATCCCGTAAGCAGACATCGTCATCAGACTTGATTCAAATAATTTCCGGTTATCCGTCTTGAAATGAATCTGCCCTTTTTCCGGTAAAATATCTTCATAGGTTGCCAAAAACGTTTTGTACGTCAAGCGGCGTTTCGCATGCCGTGATTTCGGCCACGGATCGGAGAAGTTCAAATAAACACGGGCCACCTCTCCTTTTTCAAAGAAGTCACGCAAGTCTTTGGCATCGACCGTCAAGACACGGACGTTAGCAAGCGGTTCTTCCACCATCTTTTGAACGATGGCGACTGCAACACTCTCAAACAGTTCGATTGCGACGAAGTTGACCTCCGGATACTGTTTTGCCATCCCTGTGATGAAGGCGCCTTTACCTGATCCGACTTCGATGTAAATCGGATTCTCATTCTTAAATTCATTCGACCAGTTTCCTTTTAGAGTCGACGGGTCTGCTATATAAATGGAGGATTGCTCTTTCATATAATCCAGTGCCCATGGTTTGTGACGTAAACGCATACTGCTCATCCTTTCGATTCTTAAATTATCCGCAGATAAGTTTATCATGATTCGGGTAAATATATAAGATGTTCTTCATTCTCCCAAAAGAATGTTCAGCAGATCGTCACTTGAGAATAAGTGAGCAATCTACTACACTTACAGTACGATGATTCCTAAAGGAGGTTTTAATGTTGGAAGACTTCTTGATTGCGTGGGGTTCTCCGATCGTTCTCGTCATGGGTGTAACGGCTCTTTTCGTCTGGGCGACGTTCGGAAAAGTGAATGCGGAATAAACAGTTAGCGGTAGACATCTTGTGTTGATCACAAGGTGTCTTTTTTAGTTTCTGAAGGATTCACCTTGGTTTCTCATTGAAACAGATGTATACTTTTCACGAAACAGTTTTTATATTACAGCTATCGAACAACCAAAACTACTGGTAGAAAAGGAGAATTGTAATGAAAGAAAAACAAAACAGTGATTCAAATGACTTAGTACAGAAGAAAACAGGAGCCGATTTGGTCGTCGATACCCTCATCGAACAGGGTGTCGACTATATCTTCGGGATTCCTGGAGCGAAAATTGACTCTGTCTTTAATGTTCTGCAGGACCGGGGACCGGAACTGATCGTCGCACGTCATGAACAGAATGCCGCGTTCATGGCACAAGCAATCGGCCGCTTGACGGACAAACCCGGCGTGGTACTTGTCACGTCAGGACCCGGTGCTTCCAATCTCGCGACCGGTCTTGTCACGGCCAACTCGGAAGGTGACCCTGTCGTCGCGATTGCCGGTGCCGTCACACGAGCCGATCGGTTGAAACGGACCCACCAATCGATGGATAACCAGGCACTGTTCAAACCGATTACCAACTTCAGCGCTGAAGTTCAAGATGCCGACAATATCCCTGAAGTCTTATCCAATGCTTTCCGGACAGCGGAAACGACGTCCGGTGCCGCTTTTGTCAGCATTCCGCAGGATGTCGGATTAAATGAAGCGAACGTCACTTCGTTCAAAGCGGTCGAAGCACCTAAACTCGGAATCGCTCCAGAAGAATGGATTGATGAGACGGCTACCCTGATTGAACAAGCGAAGTTACCGGTTTTGTTACTCGGTATGCGCTCGAGTCAACCGCGTGTCGTTCAGGCCATCCGTGCTTTGCTCGAACGCGTGTCGATCCCGGTCGTTCAGACATTCCAGGCCGCCGGTACGTTGTCACGCGAGCTTGAATCTAATTTTTACGGACGGGTCGGTCTTTTCCGTAACCAACCGGGAGACGCCTTGCTTGCTGAAGCCGATCTCGTCTTATCGATCGGATACGATCCAATCGGATATGATCCGAAATTCTGGAATCAACCGTCTCACGAGCGGACATTGATTCATCTTGATCAGATGCGGGCCGAAATCGATCACTTCTATCGTCCGGACCGGGAACTCGTCGGTGATGTTGCAGCAACCATCAATGCGTTATCAGAACGTTTGCATGCATTGACACTTCCGGCAAGCTCAACTGAATTTTTACACGGTCTTCAACAACGTCTAGAAGAACGGGACATCCCGCCAATCGTGAAGGACTCACCACTGACTCATCCGCTTTACTTCATGAAAACATTACGCGAACAAATCGCGGACGACGTCACGGTCACAGTAGATGTCGGATCGCATTACATCTGGATGGCACGTCACTTCCGGTCGTACGAGCCTCGTCATCTCTTGTTCAGCAACGGCATGCAGACACTTGGTGTCGCATTACCTTGGGCAATCGCCGCGACGCTCGTCCGTCCGGGTAAAAAAGCGGTCTCGATTTCCGGCGACGGTGGATTCCTCTTTTCCGCCATGGAACTGGAAACGGCAGTCCGCCTGAATGCTCCGCTCGTCCATTTCGTATGGCGAGACAGCGGGTTTGATATGGTAGCATTCCAGCAGGAAATGAAATACAAACGGAAATCCGGTACCTCGTTCGGAGAAGTCGATTTAGTAAAATACGCTGAAAGCTTCGGTGCAAAAGGACTTCGCGTCAATCATCCGTCTGAACTCATCTCGGTCATGGAAGAAGCATGGCAAACAGAGGGACCTGTCATCGTGGATGTTCCGATCGACTACAGCGATAACATTACACTCGGTAAAGAGGTACACTTGGATCAATTGAACTGATAAGGAGATGAAAGCGATGCAGCATGATGATACATTACTTCAGATTTCGACAATGATGGCCTTACTCGACGGTGTATTCGAAAGTGAAACACGCTATGAATCGATTCTTCCCGGTTATGATTTCGGAATCGGTACATTCGATCATCTCGACGGGGAAATGATTGGTTTTGACGGTTCCTTTTATCAACTGCGGTCGGACGGCAGCGCCCGTCCGCTCGACCTCAAAACGACAACTCCGTTCTGTTCTCTTACGCGATTCGTTCCCGAACAGTCGTTGTCCGTGAAGCAAACGATGTCTAAAGCTGATTTTGAACACTGGCTAAGTGAACAGCTTGGTACGATCAACAGCTTTTACGCCGTCCGGATTGAAGGACGATTTTCCGAGGTCAAGACACGAACTGTCGCTCGGCAGGAAAAACCATTCCGTCCAATCACTGAAGCCGTCGCGACACAAAGCGCCCGGACATTCGAACACATCGACGGTACGTTAGCCGGTTATTTCACACCCCGGTTTGGTCATGGAATCGCAGTCGCCGGCTACCATCTTCATTTCATCGATCAGGAACGAAGCGGTGGTGGACATGTCTTCGACTATACGGTACAAGACGTAACCGTTACATTCGAGGAAAAACCAAAGTTGGACTTACGTTTGCCGACGACAGCAGCGTACCGGACAGCTGATCTTGAAAGTCATGATATCGAAAAAGAAATCCAAATTGCTGAAGGCTAAAAAAACGTGCGGACACAGAATCACTTGTGTCCGCACGTTTTTCTTTAGTGTTTTAAAATTCTTGTCTTGAACAGATCGCCGCTTTAATCTTCCTGTTCCATTTCCAGCAATTGCGCTAAAAAAAGATAACTCTCTGTTGCATCAGGATGCATGGTATCTTCATACCAGTAAATCGAGAGTACTGCTTGCGCCACGACGTACCAGTACATGCGTTGTTTCAAATCTTTCGTCAACGGATGTCCGTAATGCGCAAACCATTCTGGCCAGCACTCTTCATCGACATAACTGTATAACATCATCCCCAGATCATACGCACGATCTGCGATAATCGCATCATCCCAATCATTAAGATACAGATGTCCGTCTGTTCCGACCAACCAGTTATTATGATTTAAATCCGAATGGCAGACGACTTGCTCGTCTGTCCGGACGTAAGGTAACCGCTCGGACAAATAGTCGATGGCCTGTTCAATCAATTCCGGTTGTGCCAGTTCAGCAGGTTGAAAATATAAACGACACTGCCGCAAGAGTTCATCCGGTTCGATCGGACGCTGATCCAATTGTTGTAACATGAACAACAGTTCCTTCGAATCATGAATCTTTCCGAGCAACCTTGCGACTTCCGGCCGTTCCATCATTTCCGGTTCCAACTCTTGACCTTCGATGAATTGCTGGGCGCTGATGACATCTCCGCTGTAAATCCGCTTTGTCCAAAGCAGCTTCGGCACGATACCATCCGCTGATAAAATCGCCAAAAATGGCGAGGAGTTTCGTTTTAAAAAGAGTTTTGACTGCCCCGTTGAGGCAATGTATGCTTCTCCCGTAATTCCGCCTGCTGGCGTAAGGGTCCAGCCTTCGCCAAGCGCATCTAAAATATCTAATTCCATTATAATCCGCTCAACTTTTTAGTAGATTTGCCTTAAGGCACAATGATTATCTTAACATGTGGCGATCGTTGTTGACAACGGAAGGACCGTGATCTGCGAAACACCCTTCTCAATCGGTGTGATAGATGCTTCGTTTCCATAAACATGCACATTCCATCTAGGATGATCCAGCGCGATATCAATCTTCTCAGACGTCACATTATGCACGACAAGCGTCCGTTGCCAGGCATCGTAGGAATGAACAGCCCCTACTTCATATGCGATGACTCCAGGTTGCATCGGCAAAAAATGCATCAGTTCCTGCACTTGGTTAGCTCGGTGCAACCGGAATCCACCGTGCATCCGACGGATTTGCAAGATGTTTTTTAAATACTCGACCATCTGTGCCTGGCGGTCCCGTAACGTCCAGTCCACCCGATTAATCGCATCAGGTGCATTATAGCTGTTCTCGACGCCTTGTTTCGTTCGGCCGAACTCTTGTCCGGCATGAAGAAACGGGATGCCGGCTGATAAAAATATAATCGTTTGGGCCAGTCGGCTCATCTGTAACCGTGTCGTTTCATCGAGGTCCGGCCGGGCGAGTGTCAACTTGTCGTACAAGGTGTGATTGTCATGTGCTTCCACATAATTGATCGAAGACGTCGGCTCAGGGAAACGCCCCGTCGTCTGACCATTCAACGTGATACTGCCGGCCATTCCGTTGCGTACTTCCCCTTCCCACCAACCGTTGCCCGATACAAAACCACAATCTGTTTCATTGAACGTCGAGCCTTTTAAAGCATCCCGGAAAACATCATTAAAATGACCGATTCGCGGCATTTGTGAAGCGACTGAACTGATTGCCTTTTGACGTTGCGGTAATGGTGTCGCCAAGTCCCATCCTTCGCCGTACACAAGAATGGTCGGATCAATATGATCTAATGCTGACCGGACATGATTCATCGTCTCAACATCATGAATGCCCATCAAATCGAAACGAAAGGCGTCCACATGAAAAATGTCTGCAAAATAGGTCAGGCAGTCCACAATCATCCGTCGCATCATGAACCGTTCCGATGCGGTGTCATTCCCGACTCCAGTTCCATTGGCAAGTGTTCCGTCCATTTCATAGCGGAAATAGTAGCCCGGCACCAGGTATTCGAGCGCTGACCGTTCCCGGATGTAGACATGATTCATGACTACGTCAAACGTCACTCGAATTCCCGCTGCATGAAGCCGTTCAATCATCCCGACATACTCAAGAATCCGGACCTTTGGATCGATTGGATCGCTGGCATAACAGCCTGTCAGTGAAAACCACTGAACAGGATCGTATCCCCAATTGTAAGGAAGGCGGCTCACTTCTTCCGTCGTCGTAAACAAATGAACCGGTAACAGTTGGAGATGGGTCACACCGAGGTCCAGTAAATAATCGATGCCTGTCGAGCGTCCTTCCGGTGATACGGTCCCTGTTTCCGTCATACCGAGGTATTGTCCGGGATAATGAGAACCGGAAGACGGATCAATCGTGAAATCCCGAATATGTGCTTCATAAAGGATGGCATCTGTCGGTTTGATTAACAACGGCCGTTTTTGCCGGTGAGGAAACTGTCGGTTGATTTCTTGCTCGACATCAAGCAGAACCGCGAATTGTCCATTTACGCTGACAGCCTTGGCATAAGGATCAACAACTTCCTCTGTTCCTTGATACGTCGTGACCTGGTAACGGTACAGGCTGTTCTCCCATGAACGGGGAACCACTAACCGATACGCGCCGCGTTCTTGCCGTTCAAAGTCCCGGCTGTCCCTTTCGACACCGTCTTGATCGTAGCGGATACATTCCAACCGTTCAGCCAGCGGGGACCAGACGTATAAGGAAATCATGTCGGTTTCATAGACCGCACCCAAAGGTCCTTCATAACTGTATTTGCGATCAAATCCTGCCGTCTGTACAATCCGATTTGGCAGCACGCGGACTCGTTCCTGATCGGGTAAGATGATTTCATAACAGCGTTCCAATTCAACCGCCCGGTCGAGCAGCAGTGTCAGTTTGATTGTTCCGTCCATATCTTCCCGATTTTCGATGGAGTAGTCCATCGGCTCACCATCACAGACGAGCGAAAACTCACCTTGTCCAAACGGTGTTTCGGTTTCCATTAAGATGGTTTGAAATGTCACGAACTCAACTGAATACAATCTGACTTGTTGCGTTTCCAATTCATTATTTATCATCTGTTTACGCGACAAGCAAACATCTTGCCGCTTCCCTCCCTATTTTTGAATCCGCCCGTTTTCCTGACTGTTCAGTGCCATTTGGAATGTCACCGAAACGGTCTCTTTTAAAATCTGTTCGCATACGCGCATCTGAAAAGCTTTTGTATGCACAGCCGACAGATTCATTTTCCGCAACCACTCTGTAAAATCAATCTTACTGACGTAAGTCGTCGTTGTCTCTTTTGGCATTTGATCGAAATAGCCTTGTGACGCTATGACGACACGCTCGATTGGCAATATGAATTCGGAACCTAAAATCAATCGCAGGATATCCTCTGTCCGTTTTAAACTGATTAACGGATTAACGATGTTTTTCGGCGAGGCTTTGAATGGTTGTTCGCGCCACAGTTTACTGCGTTTGATGTGATAGATGCTCTCTTCGCCGTCTAACCAATCCAGTATATAGATGGCAGAAGGCCCTACGACAAACGGACTGAGTTCCACTTCTCCTTGCTGGTACTGAATGACGGCACGGTAAAACATACCGAATTGATCATTCAAGAGATGCAGCATCTGATAAAAATCCAGGTGTCGTCTTAAAGGAAGCCGCCAGATGTCATCCTCCGTCGCTCCGCCCGCGACATAAATTAACTTTTGAACTTCCACTCGCTTTTTGTACCATTTATCAAAAGCAGACTTCGAGATTTGTTTTCCCGGCACCTGAAACATTTCCGGTTTCTTAAAAGGCTGCCACCATTTTTTCGGCCGGATGATCGTCTCACCCGGGAACAATTCACCCGTCTCCCATTTTTTCAAGACGTTCGCATAATCAACAAGCTGCTGATCTTTAAAACGTTTTGAAGTTTCGAGCGGATTTCTTTCGTAACGGCTTTCTAAATCATAAAGTTTCATCAATAATGCCAATCATATCACCTCGTTCATTCTTCCCAAATTGAAATCGTGTATCTGCCTGATACCGCGGTTGATTGTCCGGGCAAATCTGATACAGAACGATTTCTTTGACATGTAAGCTGGCGGCAGGTGTTTGTTCGGGTGGGTGGAGCGACACTTCTTGATTCCACTTCTTCGCAAGGGTAATGTGTGGAACAAACGGTTTAGCCGGATTCGGATCAATCTGCCGGGCAAGCTGAAACAGTTTTTCCTCATATGCCGGTCCGGCAGCAAAGACACGGGGTCGTTCTGCTAATCCAAATCGTTCAAGGTGATCTAATTTTAAAGTAAAGGCGGAAGTCATTTGCGTAATCTCCGTCAGCTGACGCCGCCAGTTTCTCAACTCGTCATTGGTTAGTGAGCCTAAAAAACGCAGTGTCAGATGATATTCGTTCGGTTCATATACCGTTTTGTAATAACGCTCAAGTTTCAGGGAAGACGCGAATCGCGCCAACGTCTCGTCAGCAACCGGAATGGCGATGAAAAAGTGTTTTTGCATACGGATCACTCCTTGATTTTTGAGCTGATCAGATACAAACAAGCACCTAACAGGCTACTACCTGTATATACCCAAAATACCGCGTAGATGGTCCATTGATCCAAAACAATCCCGCTCATTAAATTGAATAATGCCGTCGCAAGACCGGTCGTCGTCGCCATATACGTACTGACTGCCGTCGCCACTGTTGAAGGCGGTACCAGCGAACGGACATAATCAAGAGCGACAGGAATCAACAGACCGATGATGAATCCTTGTAATGCCGCCAAAATCCAAAGTGTAAAAATTGGCGGCTCAAGCGCCAAGATTCCGGTCCGCAACGCGGATAAGACGGAAATAAACACCAAGACAGGAATCGGCCCAAACCGCATCATGACTCGTGTCGCAATACGCATGAATGGAATTTCGCATAACACCGCAACAAAAAACAGCGTTCCGACGAGTGCCGTCGACTCTCCACGAATCGTCACGTAACTGCCGAAGTAATAATTGTTGGCAAAAATCGGTCCAAACACTAAACTGCCGCCTGCTAAAAACAGTAAAAAACGTTTATTCGAAAACAAGGCCTTCAATGGAATGTGTTCACGTTCGACCGTCGAAACAGGGGTTTCTTCAATTCCAATCAACACCAGAAATCCGAGAACGAGTGCTGTTCCACTCGCATAAAAAATTGCACCGAGCGAGCCCTGTTCCGTCACCTGTCCGAGAATAAAGACAGCGAGCGCAAAACCGGCGGAGCCAAATAAGCGTAACGCCCCGTAGTCGACTGATTTTCTTTTGGAGAATTCAATCGCCAATGTATCGACGAGCGGAATATGTGCGCACTGGAACAACGCCCAGAGTGAAGAAATCAATAACAGAAATAAGTAAATAGAAGTCAGTAAATAACTGATGGTTAAGAGACCTGCCGTGAGTAAGGCCACCAACAGTAAACGTTTCGGTCGCCCGAACCGGTCGGCGGCCATTCCCCAAATCGGCTGTAAGACAATCGATAATACGGGACCTACTGCAACAATCGTTCCGATTTCCGATGCTGATAATTGAAACGCATCATTGGAAAAATACAGTGCCAAATAGGGAATAAGTGCACCTTGCCCAAAGAAGATGAAAAAATACAGGGCTTGAAAATGATATTTTTGACGATGGATCACAACTGACTCTCCTTCAAGAATCAATCCCCCTATCACAATGGATTCGGGGGATTCATTTCCTTATAAATTGGTTTTTCAGATGAACAGATGTTTATTTCGCCAATTCGTAAATCGCTTCTGCATAGATGGCGACGGCTAATAACAACTCTTCAAAATCAACATACTCATCCACTTGGTGCGCGACTTCCGGTCCGCCCGGGAAAACAGGTCCAAATGCAACACCAGCTGTCAATGAACGGGCGTAGGTTCCGCCACCGATCGCAATCAAGTCGGCCTTTTGATTTGTTTGCCGTTCATAGACCGCACTGAGTGTCCGGATTAGTTCATGGTTCGGATCGACATGATGCGGCGGCATATGTGTGCGTGTTTGAAGTTCGAACCCGTATGCGATGGCTGCTTCTTTAATCAACTGTAAGCGTTCTGTGAAATCAGCACTATAAGGATAACGGATATTAAGCGAAGCCGTTCCTTGCCCCTGTTCGTAACGGAAAACACCTCCGTTGATCGTCAAGTCGCCCGTTTCATCGGATGCAGCCACACCAAGCGCCACACCACGTGAATCACGGAACATATGCACGACCATCTCAAGATAACGGCGGCCATTGTAATCAAGATGAAGGGTATGCAGGAAACGTGCCAAATGAAGGGCTGCGTTTTTCCCGTTATCCGGTTCCATCGCATGCGCCGCGACGCCGATGACATCAAAGACAAGTCCTTCAGCCGTCTCCTTGACTGTCCCTGTCACACCTTGTTTCTCCAGATACTGATGGAAATCTTCTTCGATTGTTCCCCGTTCAGCGACATGAACCGTAGCCGTCGCGTGACCCGGTACCATATTCGGACGCTCTCCGCCTTCGAAACGAACGAGTTGATAGCCTGTATCTGCTGCTTTTACGGGTTTACCTTGAACGAGTAATCCGTCATACAATCCTTTTTCAGCGTTAATGATAGGGAAATCAGCATCCGGTGCAAATCCAAGCGTCGGCATTTCTTCATGCTTGAAGTAATGATTCACACAGCGCCATTCGCTTTCTTCATCCCCACCGGCAATCAAACGAATCCGTTTTGAAAGCGGAAGTCCCAACTCTTTGACGATCTTCAAGGCATAATACGCCGCCATCGTGGGTCCCTTATCATCGATTGCACCCCGCGCAATCAATTTCCCGTCGGCTAATGTCGGATTGAACGGGCCGTATGTCCAATTGTCACCGCCTGCTGGTACGACGTCCAGGTGGCAGAGGATTCCGAGTAATTCATCTCCTTGACCATACTCGAGGTGACCGGCATATCCGTCGACGTTCTTCGTAATAAATCCATCCCGTTCCCCCAGCGCAAGCATCCAATCGAGTGCCCGTTTGACTTCCGTCCCGAACGGAGCACCTTCTTGAATCGTCGTTTCATCGAGAATACTCGGTATGCTTAATAGTTCCTTTAAATCAACTAAGAGATCTTCACGTCGTGCCATGACTTCTTCTTTCCAATTGACCATTTGACTTCTCTCCCTTGTCCGCTAATTCGTTCACCTTTAAGTATAGCGAAAATTTGACAATTACGAACATCCAAAATACCAAATCTTTTGTTATTACGTTTTTAACGAACATTAAAATGAATAAAAGACGTTTCATTCGCTATTAAATATTGAAAGTTTATGTGTTTTTTGAAAACGTTCGGTTAAATTACTTGCATTCTATATTAAAAGAGTTATACTAAAGGCGAAACAACTTAATTCATCATCGTCTTTTGTCACCCGAAGCTTTAGAACACTATTCTATCCATTGGGGGAGTGGTTATACCAATGAAAGATTCTACAGACCGTATGTTGACCCGGATTAAATCGATTTATCTCTATATCAATGAGAACGGAGCTACTACGACAGCAGACTTGGTTGAAGAGTTCGGCATTACTTCAAGAACCGTCCAGCGTGACTTGAACGTGCTCGAATACAACAACCTCATTGTAAGCCCAAGACGCGGTACTTGGACATCAAGTAAAAAACAACGACAAGCCGGCTGATTAAGATGTTTCACCAAACTATTTTCTGTAACGACGCGAATCCTTCGCGTCTTTTTTTGTTATTTTTTTTTCAGGCAGGGTATATCTAGTTTGAGAAGGAGATGATGAGATGAATATTTTAATCATTGGAGCAAACGGAACAACCGGGCGAAAAATGGTTGAACTGATCGGAAAACAAGGTCAGCATCAAGCTATCGCCGTCGTACGGGAAGAAAATCAAATCAATGACTTAATCGCCCTTGGCGCATCCGAGGTCCGTCTTGGTGATTTAACGAAAGATGTGACAGATGTCGTCAAAGATGCGGATCTCGTTATTTTTGCAGCCGGTGCCGGCGGAGCTTCGGAAGAGTTGACGCGCGCCGTCGACCAGGATGGAGCCATTAAAGTCATCGATGCGGCCAAAGCAAGCGGGATTGAGCGTTTCTTGATGCTCAGTTCAATCGGTGCCGATCATCCGCAAGGTGATTTAAAAGTTTATCTGGAATCAAAAGGTGCGGCCGACCGTCATTTAAAAGATAGCGGTCTCGATTATACGATTGTCCGTCCGGGTCCACTCAGTTATGATGAACCGAGCGGTACGATCGAGACAAAAGAACACTTTGATTCGTATGAAGGACGCGAAGTCTCACGTGATGATATCGCGGCCCTCTTCGTAACCTTGATTGATCACCCGACTCAAACACGTCAGTTCGAAGTATTAAGCGGTCCCTTCCCGATTGCAGAAGCGTTGCGTAATCAATAATTCAAAAAGGGCGCCCTTCTATAAGAAGAGCGTCCTTTTTTCATTCCGGTTTCCAGTCAAACAAGGCTAATTCGCCACGTGTGAGTTCCCGGTATTCTCCTGCTTCAAGTGTCGGATCAAGCGGCAATTGTCCGATTGACAACCGTTTCAGATACGTCACTTCTTTTCCGAGAGCAAGCATCATCCGTTTGACCTGATGGAACTTCCCTTCGGTAATCGTCAGCTCGAGTGTTGATGTTTCGTCCGTTGCTTCCAAGATGATCAGCTTGCCCGGCTTTGTTTTATAGCCGTCCTCAAGTGTGACCCCTTCTGCAACTTCCTCCACGTCCTCTTCTGTCAGCGTACCGATGACTTCCGCATAATAGACTTTCTCGACGTGTTTTTTCGGTGACATCAATGCATGATTAAATGATCCGTCATTCGTCAGCAAGAGCAACCCTTCCGTATCCTTGTCGAGTCGTCCGACCGGGAACGGTTTGAAGTACGTCACGTCGTCAAACAGTAAATCAATCACGGTTTGATCCCGCTTATCTTCTGTCGCACTGATTACGCCGGGCGGTTTGTTCATCATTAAATAAATGAATTTTTGATACGTGACCGGTTCGCCGTATAATAACACTTGTTGATTTTCTGTATCGACGTGCTGTTTCGGGTCGTAGACGATTTCGCCATCGACTTGAATCGCACCCGATTTGAGTAATTGTTTTACTTCTTTTCGGGATCCTGCTCCCATGTTTGAGAGTAATTTATCTAGACGCATTTCCTCGTCCTCGTTTCATTGAAAATTTTCGTCCAAGTACGGCTTCCGCAAGACCGCTCCAAATGGCAAGACCTGCAAAGACGACAATCCCGATTCCGGCTCCGACGATTAAGATGATGAGTGAACCGATCGTCGTAGCGGGAAGCAGAGCTGCTAATCCCCATTTGACGAGCGCGACGCTCGCACCCATGATGGCACTGATGATCATAATCAGTGACGTCCGGCGCAAGACTGTGCTGAACGGGAACTGAACCGTTTGTGTAATCCGGAAGAACATCAATCCGATTGCGACGACGTATCCAAGGATGGTTGCATATCCGGCCCCTGTTCCGTCTCCGGTCCAGTGAATCAACGGTGCGTTCAACAGATACTTCGTCAGCAATCCTGCCAGTGTCGCAATAATCGTGAAATACTGCCGGTTGATTCCTTGCAGTACTGCCGCTGTCACGGAATACAATGCGAGGAATAACGCACTTGGTGCATAACTTAATAAATAGACCCATGCCGCCTGATCTCTCGGGAATAAGACATGGAATGTCTCTTCACTCAGTAAAATCATACCGACGACCGCTGGGATCGTTACGAAAAAGGCCAGCTGGTAAATTTGCGAAATTTGTTTCCGGACTTTCCGCATATCCCCTTGTGTAAACGAGGCCGTCAAAAGTGGTGTCGCGGATAAGGATAATCCTGTCGCGACCGAAACCGGAATCAAGACAATTTTATGACTATCTGCAATCAGATAGGCTGTTGCGTTTCCGGCGGCTTCAAGCGTGTATCCGATGCTTTGTAAAGCCGCATTCATCGTGTTTTGATCAATGACCTGATAAAGCGGTGTCGACAGACCGACCATGACGATCGGAATCGCATACGTCAACAGTTCTTTATACAACCCTGATAACGGGCGATCCGGCGATATCGTCGTCTGACCGTCGCGTAACGCTTTTAAGCCGGGAGCACGTTTCCGGAAATAATAAACGAGCACAGCGACACTGCCGATTGCCCCGATGAAGGCACTGAATGTCGCAATCGTTGCTGCCCAGGCTGCATCGGTATCAAACAGATAAATCGCGATGCTGACGCCGGCCAGTAAAAAGATGATCCGGACAATCTGCTCCAAGATTTGTGAAATCGCAGTCGGCCCCATCGATTGATACCCTTGGAAATACCCGCGCGTCATACTCATCGCCGGAATCAGAATCAAGGCGAAACTGACTCCGCGAATCGTCATCGTGACGGCATCGACGTAAGAGGCCGAGTCGACATCTCCTCCGGGAATTGCCCGGTGAGCCAGATACGGAGCCAGTAAGAATAAGGCCAGAAAGGAAACGACACCGGTGATGGACATGATTTTTAAGCCAGATCGATATAAACGCTCGCTCGTGTCATATTCCCCCATCGCATTGTACTTCGCGACAAACTTCGAGACGGCGACCGGGATACCGGCTGTTGCGAGACCAATCATGATGGCATAATAATTATAGGCATACGTGTAAAACATGATTCCCGTCGCTCCGACCATGAACTGAAACGGAAACAGATAAATCAGACCAAGGGCACGGGAGATGAGTGATGCACCGGACAACAACATCGTTCCACGAACGAATCCGGTATTACTGGATGAAGTTTCTTGCTTTTTGCTCACAGTCGACATGGATAACCTTCCTCGCACTTTCTATTTTTTCTTGACTCGATAAACGTCTCAATATACAAGTTCTCTCTTGCACAATTGCAAATCATTATACCGCTCAGCTTCCATAAAAGAAAGAGACGGTTTGTTTACAGTACAAACTTCTGCTAAAGTGAAACAAGCAGAATCCAACAAATGAGGTGACCACATGTATGATGTAATCGTAATCGGAGGCGGACCAAGCGGCTTAATGGCAACGCTCGCCTCGTTACAAGCAGGCGCAAAGACGCTTTTGCTCGATAAAGGAAGTAAACTCGGACGAAAATTGGCAATTTCAGGCGGCGGTCGATGCAACGTCACGAACCGCAAACCATTGGAAGAATTGGTTCAATCGATTCCCGGAAACGGCCGTTTTCTCTACAGTGCCTTTTCTCAGTTCAATAATGAATCCATCATTGAACTGTTCGAGGGCTTTGGTGTCGCTCTGAAGGAAGAGGATAATGGACGGATGTTCCCGGTTTCCGATAAAGCAGCTGACGTCGTCCGGGTATTGATTGATCAAATCCGCCAGCACGGCGCTGAAATTCAAATCAATGCGGAAGTTGCAACACTTGACTTCCATCCGGACGGTTCGTTCGCAGCCGTCCTGCTTGCGGACGGATCCCGCCTCGAAGCGAAGAGTTGTGTCGTCGCTGTCGGTGGACAATCGGTTCCCCATACCGGTTCAACCGGCGACGGTTATCCTTGGGCACGTAAAGCCGGTCATACGATCACGGAACTTTTCCCGACCGAAGTGCCGATTTTACTGAACGATACGTTCATCCAAGAAAAGACACTTCAGGGTCTTTCGTTACGTGACGTCGCGCTGACGGTTCACGGTAAAAAAGATAAACCGATCAAGACGCACACCGGCGATCTGTTATTTACCCATTTCGGTCTGAGTGGTCCGATTGCTTTACGGTGCAGTCAGTACACGATCAAAGAAAGAAAACGGTCCGGTGAGCGTGTTGTCCATCTTTCGATCGACTTGTTCCCGGAAGAATCGATTGGTGCCCTGACGGAACGGTTCCAAGCTGCCCTTGCCGCTAACCCGAAAAAAACGGTCCGCAATGCGTTAAAAGGATTTGTTCCGGAACGATTGCTCGATCTGTTATTTGCCCGGATCGGTTTTGGAGATGAAGTCTGTACGCAAATTAAAAAACAGGACTTCACTCAATTGCTGGCGACGCTCAAACGCTTCCCGCTTCAAGCAGTCGGAACACTCGACTTTGATAAAGCGTTCGTCACCGGCGGCGGTGTTTCGATCAAGGAAATCCAACCAAAAACGATGATGTCGAAAAAAGCAGACGGTCTCTTTTTCGCCGGCGAAATCCTCGACATCCACGGCTATACAGGCGGTTATAATATCACAGCCGCTTTCGTGACCGGACATTGCGCCGGCACGAATGCTGCACTGACCGCGTTATGACAAAAAGGCTAGTTCCACACGGAGCTAGCCTTTTAGTCGATTGGTGTAAACGAACGGCTCGAGAATTTATCTGTTTGGATCAAAGCAAACAACTCATTGTCCTGAACAAATATGCCTTCTGCCCCGTAGACTTTCGGGCTTGCCGACTCCCCTGTAATCGTCACATCTTTCGTGTCAATCGAATACAGGAATAATGCTTCCGAATCCAACGTGTAAATCCGCCCTTGCCGTTCAGCAAGACCAATCGGACGGAAATTTTCCGTGAAGGCTTTTTTCGCATCACTGCGCATGCCGCCGGCCGTGTCAATCCGCTTTCGCTCTACAATCGTCAAATACGGCGGTTTTCGTTTTTTCTTTAAAGCGCGTTTTTCCTTTGCGGTCGCATCTTTATCGATTTTTATTTCATCTTGTTTCGTCGTGAAATACGTCAGTTCACTTCGCGCTAACGAACGAATGTGATTGATCGTGTAGAATTGTTTTTTCTTGGCATCGTAACCGAGTCCGTGGAAACTGTCGCGGATCGTCGTACCTGCCACCCGTTCCCGTTTGTCTTCTTTCCAGACGCCTTCTTCCCGTTTAACGGTCACGAGAATTTGATTGGACGTCAATAAGGCGACGGTCTCGCCGTCAACGAGCGTCATACCGTCAAGTCCCGATAACATCAATTTGCCTTCATCCTCGATTTGGAATGACGCATTGATTCGTTCGCCGGTCCCGCTGATTTCGAAAAAGTGATAATCTTCCGTTACGACAAGATAGGAACCGATCGAATCATCGTACAACATCTGTTGGACGTTTTTGATCAATGGTTCTTCCGGATTCGGAATGGAAGACGGTGTTTTCGTCGGTACTTGTTTAACTGCTGCTTGGTGTTTCGATTGTGTCTCAATTTTGGCAAACGTCTCTTTGATTTGTGCGACGGTCTCAGGTCTCGAAAAGACGAGCGACACACAAAGGATCAGACCGGAGACGACGGCAAAAATCGTTGTATAGACTATATAAGTTCGTTTCATTTACACAAATCGCCTTTCTGTCTCGGTTTCTGATTCAGTTTAGCAGAAGGCGCCCTAAAAAAAAAGCGGACTTGCGACGGAGGTAAACGAAAACCCCTCAATCTGACGAATCAGATGAGGGGTTTTACCTTAGTTCGCTACGATATTGATCAGTTTTTTCGGAACGACGATGACTTTCCGAACCGTTTTATCGCCAATCCACTCTTGTGTTTTTTCATCGGCAAACGCAAGGGCTTCAATTTCTTCTTTTGTTGCCTCCATGCTGATGACGAGCTTCGAACGGACTTTACCGTTGACTTGAATGACGAATTCCATTGTATCGCTGACGAGTTTCGTTTCGTCAAATGTCGGCCATGCCGCATATGTCAATGTATCCTCAAAACCAAGCTGTTCCCATAACTCTTCCCCAAGGTGCGGTGCGACCGGGGTCAGCAATTGAATGAATCCTCGAAGGAAGTGACGCGGTAAGACCGGTTGTTTATTGGCCTCGTTGACGAAGACCATCAACTGCGAAATCCCGGTGTTGAACTGAATGTTCGTGAAGTCTTCCGTTACCTTTTTAACCGTCTGATGGTAGACACGTTCAAAGTCTGCATCGACTGTCGTCACGTCCTGAATGTCCGCTGTCCGTTCGAACAGACGCCAGACGCGGTCAAGGAAACGACGTGCCCCGTCAAGACCGTTCTCCGACCACGACACCGAAGCATCAAGCGGTCCCATGAACATTTCGTACAAGCGGAGTGTATCTGCACCGTGCGATTTGACGATTTCATCCGGATTGATGACGTTTCCGCGTGATTTCGACATTTTTTCATTGTTTTCTCCAAGAATCATCCCTTGGTTATACAACTTTTGGAATGGTTCTTTCGTCGGTACGACACCGATATCATACAAGACTTTATGCCAGAAGCGGGCATACAGTAAATGAAGCACGGCATGCTCGGCTCCTCCGATATAAATATCGACCGGAAGCCAGTATTTTAGTTTTTCCGGATCGGCAATCGCCTCTTCATTATGCGGATCAATGAAGCGGAGGTAGTACCAGCAGCTGCCGCCCCATTGTGGCATCGTATTCGTCTCGCGGCGTCCTTTAAGTCCCGTGACCGGATCCGTGTAATCGAGCCAGTCTTCTGCAAGGGCGAGTGGTGATTCACCTGTGCCGGACGGCTTGATTTCCGGAATCATCGGCAATTCAAGCGGAAGTTCCGATTTATCGAGTGTCTTCATCGTTCCGTCTTCCATGTGGACGACCGGAATCGGTTCACCCCAGTAGCGCTGACGGCTGAATAACCAGTCACGCAATCGGAACGTGATTTTTTTGCGTCCGACTTGATTCGTCTCCAGTTCAGCGATGATCGTTTCAATCGCCTCCTGTTTTGACAATCCGTCGAGCATTTGTGAATTGACGTGTTCGCCTTCACCCGTATACGCTACTTCGTCAACGTTACCGCCTTTGACGACTTCGATGATCGGAAGGTCAAACTGTTTCGCAAATTCATGATCACGCTCATCGTGTGCCGGAACGGCCATGATCGCGCCTGTTCCGTATGTCGCGAGGACATAATCGGCGATCCAGATTGGCAGACGTTCGCCTGAAATCGGGTTGACGGCAAAAGCTCCCGTGAAGACGCCTGTTTTTTCTTTCGCAAGATCCGTCCGTTCCAAATCTGACTTCGTCTGGACAGAAGCGATGTATGCTTTAACCGCTTCTTCGTGATCCTCTGTTGTGATATCCGTGACAAATGGATGCTCCGGTGCCAGAACGAGATACGTTGCGCCGAAGACGGTATCCGGACGTGTCGTGAAGACCGTTACTTGTTTTTTATGACCGTCGATCGTAAAGTCGATTTCCGCACCTTCCGATTTTCCGATCCAGTTCCGTTGCATTTCCTTGACGGATTCCGGCCAGTCGAGTTCATCCAAATCTTCGAGCAAACGGTCCGCGTACTCGGTAATTTTTAAAACCCACTGCCGCATCGGGACGCGGACAACCGGATGATTACCACGCTCGGACAGCCCGTCGATGACTTCCTCGTTCGCAAGCACCGTTCCAAGAGCCGGGCACCAGTTAACGGCGACTTCGTCAACGAAAGCGAGTCCCTGTTCATACAATTTCGTAAAAATCCACTGTGTCCATTTGTAATATTTCGGATCCGTCGTATTGATTTCACGATCCCAGTCGTACGAGAATCCCAAGTCTTTTAACTGACGTTTAAAGGTTTCGATGTTTTGGGCAGTGAACTCCCGCGGGTCATTTCCTGTATCAAGCGCATACTGCTCCGCCGGAAGTCCAAACGCATCCCATCCCATCGGGTGAAGGACGTTGTATCCTTGCATCCGTTTCATCCGGGCCAGGATATCGGTTGCCGTGTATCCTTCCGGGTGACCGACATGAAGTCCTGCTCCCGATGGATAAGGAAACATGTCTAACGCATAAAAGCCTTCTTTTTCCGGATCTTCTGTTGTGACGAACGCATTGTCCTGTTCCCAACGCGCTTGCCATTTCGGTTCGATTTCACGATGATTGTACGGCATCTTTATTCCTCCTCTGAATATACAAAAAACCGGTCTCCGCCCCTAGGAATAGGGACGAAAGACCGGTTTGTCTCCCGCGGTACCACCCACGTTGTCTGCTGAAGCAGACCACTTGATTCACAGATAACGGTGTGAAGGACCGGAGTTCGCTACTTGGTTTCACGAATCATGCTCCCTGACGAGTTCACGGACGATTCCGACTGGTTTGCACCGACCACCAGCTCTCTAAAACGGAATGACTCCCTTACTACTTCAGTTCGTCGCAATGGACTATCTATGTGTAAGTGTAAGCCGAACCTTCCCTTACCGTCAACGGTTGCGTAAAATTTCTCCAATCGCGGCGTGCGATGATACGGCATGATCCGCATGATGCAAGACTTGTGCCGGCATCCGATCGTCGAGCAGGGCAATGACTTCCATGCCCGCTTTTTTGGCACCAATCATCCCGTTTGCGGCGTCTTCAATGACGATACAGGCCTCGGGTGACTGATTGATCCGCTCTGCCGCCAGACGAAAAATCGCCGGATCCGGTTTGGAACGCGGGACTTCAAATCCGCTCGTATAAGCATCGACCGTCAATTCATAATGCGTAATGACACGTTTAATTTTTTCAAGTGAACTCGAGGACGCAATCGCAATCCGGTATCCTTCCGTCCGGGCCAGTTCCATCAGTTCTTTTACGCCGTCCTTCAAACCGCAGGTCTCCGGCTTCGCATGCTGTTGGAATAATTCGTGTTCGAGTGCCAGCAATGCTTCCGTCGAGTGCGGTAACGCGTGTTGTGTGATCAGTTCCTCCCACATCTCATCCCCGGTTTTCCCCATGAATGTCGCATACTGCGTCAAATCCAGCGGAATTGATAACGTGTTGAACATCTGTTGATGGACTTTAAAATATTGAATTTCACTATCGAGGATGACCCCATCCATATCAAAAATCAAACCTGTTTTTTTCATGATTTCCCCTCCTGTTATCAGCCTACCAAAAAACCTGATCATCTGCAGATGATCAGGTGGCTAAAACCGTCTCCTGATAACGGTATTCCGGGAAATAATTGGCTGCTTCGTCGCTTCCGTACCGTTGACACAATTGTTCATAGACATGGGGAAGAAGAATCGTCTTTCCTTGGTGGTATTCAAACATACGGTAACCTGTATAACGACATTTGCTTTCAAACAGACTGTCCCGTTCCTTATAGCCGCCACCGAGGTGCTGCTCGACCATGCCGGCTGACTTGGAATGTAAAATCGCCTCATACTCCAGGCGCTGATTCGGAAAAAGTTTATGTTCATCACGTTGACAACCGATCAGATGTCCGTGTGCATACTCGTTCCCGAGCAGGACGAAATATCCACCGACCGCTTCTCCCTGCCACTCCGCGATTAACAATAACGGTTCACACAATTCCGTCGGTTGAAACAACTGTTCAAAATATTCGGTCGTGAAATAGTAATGCGACGAAGCATCCTTCCGGTCCATCGTTTGATAGTAAAGACGGATGAAGGTTGGCAAATCTTCTTTCGATCCTCTTCGGACCGTCAGCTCTGACGCCAAGGATTTCCGGATCATACTCCGGTTTTTTTTATGAAAGGTCTGCATGATTTCTTCTACAGAAGGCCGAAGATCGATGCTTGTCGTGTGGCGAATGAATTCCGTTTTCGTCCAATCCGCTACACGTTTATGGTTTTCCGTCAGCGGATTAAAACGAATCAATTCGGAAACAATTTTTTGACGCATCGCCCATTGTCGAAACGAACGTTTGGCACCGGTCAGCTCTTCTGAAGTCAACTCACCAATGATTTCCGGACCTCCGTATCCGTAAGGCGTAATCAAATCAAAGTATTCGGTGTCAAAAATCCGCCGCTTCAAGAAGGGATAAAATAATTCACCTGATGCTCCTTGAAAATAAATCAGTCCGGCCGCTTCATCGGTCCGGGCATTCAAATGAACATATTCATAGCTATAAAAAATATCAAGTGATTTATTTTCCACAAGTGATGCCCACGTCAACTGATCTTCCACAAAAATACATCGCCTCATCTTTTTCCACCTCCGGCATATGACACGTCGAACATAACTATTTTCCCTTTAATTTGGTTAATCAATTAATTTTTACCTTTTAATTCAATACCCATTTTACATGTTTAATATGCTTCTTCAACAAAAAAGACAGACAGCGGAATCAAGCGATCGCTTCTGTCCTTTTCTCATTTTACCGCCTTGTTTGGTATAGCCCGAACGAATGTGAATCCTGCCAGCAGGATCAATCCAATCAATGTCATGAACACGGCATTCATACCGGATAAATCATAAATCAGCCCTCCGACAGTCGGACTGATCATCCGCCCTGCCGAAGCGGCGATATTGACATACCCCTGAAACTCGCCTTCTTTCCCGATCGGAGCCAAGCGGGCTGCCATTGCCGGAACCGCCGGCCAAATGAACATCTCACCGATCGTCAAAATGACCATCGCTACTAAGAACATCTTGAATCCGCCGGCAAAAGGCACGATCGCGTAGGACAAAAGAAAAATGCCGGTTCCCGTCAGCAACTGACGTTTCAAGTCGTCACCAAACCAGCGCAGGACAGGTGTCAATAACGGTTGCGCAAATACGATCAGTGCACCGTTGATCGTCCATAAAATCGAGTATTCGGAAATTGTCACACCGAGGGATTTTGTATGCACGGCAAATGTTCCCTGCCATTGAACATACACAAACCACAAGAGCGCATAGCCGACCGAAACGTACAACATCGTCCGGACTGAACTCTTCGAGAGCGGCTCCCGCACTTCTTCCCCTGCCGATACCGATTGACGTTTGACCGGATGCACTTGAATCCAGTTCAGCCCCACAAAAAGGACGACGGCAAACAATAAGTAAAGGATCAGATTGGCGATGAAGATGAACTGGATGTCGATTGCTGCAATTTGTCCGCTGATTGCGGTCCCCAGTGCCACACCGACATTTTGGGCAACATAGATTGCATTAAATGCCCGTCTTCCACCTTCCGGCCAAATGACACCGGTCAAAGCATAGATGGTCGGAAACACCATTCCTCCGACGAATCCGATCAATCCTAACATCAGCACATACCCGGTGAAGGTCTGATGGAACAGCCAAAGACCAATCGAGGCAAGGACCAGTCCAATGACACTGATGACAAGCGTCCGTTTCCCGCCTAACCGGTCAAATGCTTTTCCGCCGATATAGTTTCCGACAATGGCGAGAGCCGAGTTGACGAATAAAGCCATTCCGGCTTTTGTCATCGACTCTCCTAAATAATCATGAATGTATAATGTATTAAACGGCCATAAAAAAGAGGATCCTGTCGTATTGATCGCCATCGCCAATACCAGAATCCAGACCGCGCGAGGTAATTTCGGCATGGTAAGCATCCTCCAATGTAGTTTCCAACCTTGCCACTTTACGAAATTATTCTCCTCTCTGTCAAGGAACTTCGTTATTAAACGAACAATCGGAAAAATGATACACTTGACTAAAGGGTCAATTTTCCGGGTACTTAGAAAAAAATAGAGCATATTATCAGAAAGAGGAGTTTTTGCCATGTCACTTGCACGTGTATTACCTTACGCCAAAGAATTATTGGAATCAGTCATCCATGAAGGGGATTGTGTCGTCGACATGACTGCCGGGAACGGTCATGATACGCATTTTCTTGCCGAACAGGTCGGACCGAGCGGACGGGTCATCGCGTTTGATGTCCAGGAGCAGGCCATCGAAGAAACGACACGCCGTCTGCAGGCGGCTCACGTCTTGGACTGGGTCGATTTGTACCATGAAAGCCATATTCATGTCGGAGCCCGCTTGTTTGCTGAACAACGCCCGATCCGTGCCGGAGTATTTAATCTGGGGTACTTACCGGGGAGTGATAAATCCGTTACGACGACCGGGGAAGAAACACTCGAAGCACTCCGTGCCCTCCTTCCGGTTCTTGTCCCCGGCGGTCTGGTTGTCCTCGTGATCTACCATGGCCACTCGGAAGGACGACGTGAACGCGATGCGGTATTGGAACATGTCTCTTCCCTCCCGCAACAGGATTATGCCGTCCTGCAATATCGTTTCTTGAATCAGCAAAACAATCCCCCGTTCATCGTCGCGATTGAAAAAAAATTAAAGAAACAAACAATCGACTAAACAAAAAGAGGAATCCCGATGCTATCCGGATTCCTCTTTTTCTTGTTGCCGTTTAATCTTCCACCATCTTTAGAAACAGCAATAGCTTTTCAGCAAACCGCGTATTCAAACGTTCAAAACTGAAGTGCGGGAAACCGTGCAGACGTTGCAGATAAATCTGGTCTCCGCCCATCTTCCGGCACACTTCAAGCGTCAACTTGACGTCGGCGAACTGATCATCCGGTGCATAAAAACAAGCGAGATGGACCCGCGGCAGTTTCTTACGTTCTTCGTCATGGATGACGATTTCTTCTTCAATCTCGCGATATTCCGCATACGTCAATTCACCAAGACGTGCAGCATCCTCATTGTTCTGTCCGAACGGCAATGTGCCGAGCGGAGCATCCGGACGGAACCGGTCGAAAGCACTTGCAAACACTTGTTTGACGCCGCCTAGTTGCTTCGAGTTGTGCCAATCAAATAACGGCGAGATGAATGTCAGGCTCGCCATCGGCAACTCATATTCTTGAAGCAGCCGATTGACGACAAGTGCCCCCATACTGCAGGCAATGATGTGAATCGGTAATTTTCGTTTACCGGCTTCACGTAATGCTTCTTTTAACAGCTGTTGATGTTCTTCAAACGATACACGACGGGGTGCATCGACCAGGAGAACTTCGTATTCGCGTTCTAATACACGAATCAGCGCCTCACTCGGCCGAGCACGTAATTGGAGTGGATATACAAGAACGATCACTCCGGTTGGTTGTTCTACCACAAACTCACCTCTTCATTCGATATCTGTTTAGTATGCAACAAATCCGACTCCAGCCAAACCGCCTTAAGTCGGATTCCATTTCTTTAATATATACGTTGCAGACGCGTCACAGGTTCCACTTGTCCGAAGACTTCCTCTGTCGTCTCACTGATTTCCTTGAATCCGTACGACGTTAAAAAGTGGCGGGCTTTATAGTTCCGAGATTCGACATACACTTCGATCGGAGAGGCTCCCTGCAATTCCAGTTCGCGGATCAGCCGGCGTCCGATCCCGTTTTGTTGGTATTTCGGCAAGACATACAATCGGACGATTTCCCATGTTCCCTCAACATCAATCGCGTGAATGAAACCGACGATTTCCCCGTCAATCAGTCCGACGTTGAAATATTCTCCACGTGCTTCCTCCGCTGTCCGAATCGCCCGGACCACTTCTTCCTGCGGGTACGCTTCTTGAACGAAATGGGCTTTCGAGCGTTCTGAATAGATTTCCTCATATGTGTCCATCCAAGACGTGAGCGCAATATCATGAATGCGTGCTGCATCAGTCGGAACCGCTTCGCGTATCTCCATACCGAAATCCCCCTTTTCCTTTTACAGAATACAGACTCATGTTCTTTTACCCTTTTCTAGAAATTTCAGTCGTATCCCTGCAAAGTTCAGGAGAAACAAAAAAAGTTCAGAAACACCCTTTAGAAGGATGTTTCTGAACAATGAATTATGCGAAACGTTTTGCCTGCTCTTCAAGAGTAGCGGCTTTATCTGTCTGCTCCCATGGTAACTCGATGTCTGTACGACCGAAGTGACCATAAGCTGCTGTCTGACGATAGATCGGACGACGGAGATCAAGCATGTTGATGATTCCAGCCGGACGAAGATCGAAGTTTTCAGCAACCAGTTCAACCAGTTGTGCTTCAGGAAGTTTTCCTGTACCGAATGTATCCACCGCGATTGATACCGGATGTGCGACACCGATTGCGTACGCGAGTTGAACTTCCGCTTTGTCTGCAAGACCTGCAGCTACGAGGTTCTTCGCGACGTAACGCGCTGCGTAAGCAGCTGAACGGTCGACTTTCGTTGGATCTTTACCAGAGAAAGCTCCACCGCCGTGACGTGCATATCCGCCATACGTATCAACGATGATTTTACGGCCTGTTAATCCAGCATCACCTTGTGGTCCGCCGATGACGAAACGACCAGTTGGGTTGATGAAGAACTTTGTATCGGCATCGATGTACTCAGTCGGAATGACCGGTGCGATGACATGTTCTTTCAGATCAGCTTGGATTTGCTCAAGCGTCACTTCTTCTGCATGTTGTGTTGAGATGACGATTGTATCAACGCGAACAGGTTCATTGTTCTCATTGTATTCAACCGTGACTTGCGTCTTACCATCCGGACGGAGGTAATCGAGTTGTCCGTTTTTACGAACTTCTGCAAGACGACGAGCCAGTTTGTGTGAAAGTGAGATCGGAAGTGGCATGAGTTCAGGTGTTTCTTTCGTTGCATAACCGAACATCAGACCTTGGTCTCCTGCTCCGATTGCATCGATTTCTTCATCTGACATGTTTCCTTCGCGTGCTTCAAGCGCTTGGTCAACACCGAGAGCGATGTCTGCTGACTGCTCATCGATTGATGTCAATACAGCACAAGTGTCTGCATCGAAACCGTATTTAGCGCGTGTATAGCCAATTTCGCGAATCGTTTCACGAACGACTTTCGGGATATCCACGTAAGTTGATGTCGTGATTTCTCCTGCTACTAATACGAGTCCTGTCGTGACAGAAGTTTCTGCCGCAACACGTGCGTTTGGATCGGCTGCAAGAATTGCATCCAAAATTGAATCCGAAATCTGGTCACAGATTTTATCCGGGTGACCTTCTGTTACTGATTCCGACGTAAACAGTCGGCGATTAAGGTTTGTCATGTTTGACCCTCCCAAAAAAGAATTTGACGGTGTACTCATTTCCCCTAGTTGAGTGGGACGGTAAAATGAAAAAAACCTTTCCATGTCCAAAAATGGTCAGGGAAAGGTTGTGCGTTCTTCCTTTACCCTCTTATCGTTCGAAGTGTTTACTTCGCTTCAGGAGAGCACCTTTTCCTACATTAATGATGAAATTAATATAAGACGGTTGCCGGGTTTCTTCGGGCCTTGTTCCCTCCACCTGCTCAGAATAAGAGTATCCGTTACGAATTACATGATATAAACTTGTGCTCACTCTGTCAAGCAACGTTTTAATTTCTAGTCGAAAAATTTCGGAAGAGATGTTAAACTGTTAATGCTGAAAGCGTTTCCAGATAAATAGAAATCAGCGCATGAAAATGATTGCTCTATCATTAGTATGTCATATATAATAAATGTGTCATACTAATAGTAGAGCTAAAACCAACGTAGGGGAAAGGTGGGGTCAGGATGCCGATGACGGTCCTGAATATCGAAGAACTACTCAAGAAGGAGCATGTGTTCAAACAACTGTCTGTTGCTGAACTAGTCGAACATGCAATTCGCAACAAAGAAGGAGTTCTTGCAGAAAATGGTGCTTTGTCTGTAGAAACGGGGAAATTTACAGGTCGTTCACCGAAAGACAAGTTCATCGTCCGTGATGACTCATGTGAGATGCATATCGATTGGGGTCATGTCAATCAACCGATGGAGTCGGACAAATTCGAGCAACTGTTACAAAAAGTTCTTCGTTATATGAACGAAGCAGATCAACTCTACTACACAGAAGCTGCTGCTGGTGCCGATACGCATTTCACCCTTCCAGTGCGCGTCGTAACCGAATATGCTTGGCATAATTTGTTTGCGAAACAGCTGTTTTTACGTGAATATCCTACGGTTGCGGCCTTTGAACCGTTTACGGTCGTCTACGCACCACATTTTAAAGCGGATCCGGCGGTTGACGGCACAAACTCCGAGACATTCATCGCGATGTCATTCGAACACCGGATCGTCTTGATTGGCGGAACGGAGTATGCCGGAGAAATCAAAAAATCAATTTTCTCTGTCATGAACTATCTTTTACCCCAACAAGAAGTCTTGTCGATGCACTGTTCAGCAAACGTCGGACACGGCGGCGATGTCGCCTTATTCTTCGGACTCTCAGGAACTGGTAAGACCACGCTGTCTGCTGATGACAGTCGCCAATTAATCGGTGACGATGAACACGGTTGGTCTCATGACGGTGTCTTCAACATCGAAGGTGGCTGCTATGCGAAAACAGTTAATCTGTCACGCGAAAAAGAACCACAAATCTTTGATGCGATCCGCTTCGGAACCGTTCTTGAAAATGTCGTCCTCGATGATGCGCGGATTCCGGATTATGATGATACTTCATTGACTGAAAATACACGTGCCGCTTACCCGATTACAGCAATCGACAACATCGCCATTCCGTCACGCGCCGGTCACCCGAAAACGATTGTCTTTCTGACGGCGGATGCCTATGGTGTCTTGCCTCCAATCAGTAAACTGACGAAAGAACAAGCGATGTATCACTTCTTATCCGGCTACACATCAAAACTGGCTGGAACGGAGCGCGGCGTTACAGAACCGGAAGCCACATTCTCGACGTGCTTCGGTTCACCATTCCTGCCGTTGATTCCGGAAAAATATGCGACGATGCTCGGGGAACTGATTGATCGTCACGGTGTCACAGTCTATCTCGTCAACACAGGCTGGACCGGCGGCGCTTACGGTACAGGAAGCCGGATGAAACTCTCCTATACACGAACGATGGTCAATGCGGCCGTCAACGGTCTGCTTGCAGACATCCCGACAGAAGAACATCCGATTTTCGGTCTGCATATGCCGATCGAAGTACCTGGTGTTCCGACTGACTTGCTCAATCCGGTCAAGGTCTGGGCGGATGCATCTGTTTACGAACAACAAGCGACCGCACTCGCACAAAAATTCACACAGAACTTCGCACGTTTCGAAAGTGCGACCGATGCGATCAAAGCAGCCGGTCCCCGCGTGTAAAAACGATTGATGGTACTAAAAAGGTTGAGCTCCTTAACGGATGCTCAACCTTTTGTGTTAGACGATGGAATCTGTCTTATCTTGTAAATGAAGTTCTTTTTGAGAAAGCCAAACTTGGCTTTCTTTTAATAATTCATAAGCCCGGTGCTTCATAATCCCGAACCGATTACTGAGCATCTCAAACCGTTCAAACTCGCCCCGGTCTGCGCTGATCGCAAGCAACAGGCAATCGCGAAACGGGTGATCTTCCCCTTGCAAGACATTTTTCAAAGCCGGTTCAATCGGAAGCTGATCGATGATTTCACCGATATCCACGGAAAGCAAGGCATCGATGTGTGACAGTAAGCCGATCATGTAGGCACTTTCTGCTTTCAGTGTCTTCGTTTCCGTCGCAAACAGTTGGCATAGTTTTGCGCAATGCAAGGATGAACGCAATAATTCGTCCGACCATTGATACGGACTCGCTAGTTTCATCTCACGCAAGACGATCAACGAAATCCAGCTCTTCAGTTGGGAAAAGCCCAGCAAGGAAATTGCTTGACGGACGGAACTGACCATGTTCCGAAGACCGATGCCCGGAGAGTTGATCAATTGCAGTACTTGCACACTGATGTAAGGATTGCCCTCGATTTCATCCACGACGTCATCATAATGGTCATCCGTATCAAGCCACTTCAACATTTTCAACAGGACAGGCACTTGCGGAGGAACGGCCTTTCCTTTCATCAGCATCGGTTTGGCGTAAAAGTATCCTTGGAACCAGTCATACCCCATCGCAAGGCTTCGCGTGTGGTCCTCGTGTGTTTCAACCCGTTCAGCCAAAAAGCGGATATGCGGATAGTTCCGTTTTAAAATATGTAAGATTGCACTTTGTTCGCGTGGATTGATGGCTTCGATATCAATTTTTATCAAATCAATCAAATCAAACAGCTCCGGACCGTGGTGACGCAACAAATCCGTTACGAAATCATCAAGCGCCAGGACGAAGCCGGCTTCTTTCCATTTTTGCAGCGTCTGGAGCATCATTTCATCGATCTGAACCGTCTCCAATACTTCAATCACGAATTGAGTCGGATTCAGATGATCAATCAGTTCAGACTGCAACAGATCGCCTGTGAAATTAATGAATAATCGTTTTCCTTCTGCTACACGGTCTACTCCGAGATGAATCAGTGTATTCGTCAACACATCCATCGTCGCCAAGTCACCATCAAACACTGCAGGTGTTTCAACGGAACGATAGAGCAGCTCAAAAGCGTCAATCGAACCAAACCGGTCTACAATCGGTTGTCGCGCAAGTAAGATTTCCATCTCATATATCCCTTCTAAATCCGTTAATCTGGCTTATTTTATATGTTCTAGTATACCAAATATCGTTTTCCCTTAAAAAATCTCTTTTTTAAAACATATCAATGTTCCCATCATTTGGAGAAAAAAACATCTCAATGCAAGGCATCAAGATGTTTTGTAAGTCTTTTCTATTCAGATAACATCCAATCAATGACTTGTTTCGTCACAAGCATTTTTTGATGGATTGGAAATTGATGCGCGTACTGATAGATGATCAAGCGGGTCTGTTCCGGATAACGGGCCGCATAGTTCGTCGCATGACGCAGTCGGACATTTTGATCATATAATCCGTGAATCAGCAAGATTTCCCCTTGAGGCGGAAAATACAATGGCGACCGGACACGGTATGCCTGCAACTGTTGTTGCGGAACTCCCCCCGTAAACCGTCTGAGCATTTTTCGCATCGTCTGTTGTTCTTCATACGTCCAAGTCAGATTCGTTACACCGGCCCATGAAACCGTCCGGGCGACTTCACGATGGTGCGCAAGTAAAAGCGCCATCTGTCCGCCACGGGAAAAACCGAAGACCGATGTCCGCTCGACATATTGATCGAGCCAATCAAACGCACTGATGGCGTCGAGGATATCCCGGTGTCCGAAGTCTTCTTTCCCCGTCCCTCCTAGATTACCGCGGTAAAAAGGAGCCATGACGAGATAACCGGCTTGCGCGAACTGCATTAAGCGGGTCGGCCGAACCATGCCGATATTACGTGTCCCACCACGTAAATACAAAAGACCTTGCCCGTTCGCGTGAACCGGCAGGATGACATACGCTCCGACCCGTTCCCCGTCGGATGTTTCATAAAAGACCCGAAAGGTGCGGAACGGTCCCTGCCGCGGGAGCTCAAACCAATCGGCGTTCGGCGAGTACACGAAGAGTCTCCGGAAGGACACGGTCCTTCATCATGAAGCTGTATTGGCGGTTCGTATCTAAACGTTTCGGGATATCGTCTAGTAAATAGGCTCCGTCCGTCTCATCGACAGCCAGGTGTGGAACCAGTGATTCGATTTGAGCGAAGTAGATATTTTTGATGATCGTGTCTCCTCGACCCTCGACCCGGTATTGTCCGATGTACTGGAGACGTTCGATACGTCCCCCTGTCTCTTCCATGACTTCCCGGTATGCGGCTTCCTCCGCCGTCTCCCCCGGCTCGACTTTTCCACCCGGAAACTCATATCCCCGTTGCTTGTGATGCGTCAGTAACCATTTCCCTTCGTACACGGCAATGACCCAGACATGAAGCGGATGGACTGAAAACGGATGGTCTTCAAAACTCAGTTCAACCCGATTTTGATAATAATCTAAAAACGTAATCACATGCGTGCACCTCATTTCTTCTTCTCTCTTCACTTTACCTGTTTCGAAAGCATTCTAAAAGTGAAAGTGCGTAGGAATTTGCCAGAATGACAAAAAAAGACATCCCTCTGAATCGAGAGATGTCCGGATGCTTATTTCAAGCGAGCTTCAAGCTCTGCTTTTTCTGCTTCAAATCCAGGTTTACCGAGTAAGGCAAACATGTTTTTCTTGTACGCTTCAACACCCGGCTGATCGAACGGGTTCACACCAAGCAGGTATCCACTCATGGCACATGCTTTTTCGAAGAAGTAGAACAAGAATCCGAGATGATACGGTGTCATCTCAGGCAATTCGACCGTCAAGTTCGGAACTTGTCCATCTGTGTGGGCAAGCAACGTTCCTTCCGCTGCCTTGTCGTTGACGAATTGAATCGATTTTCCTTCCAGGAAGTTTAAACCGTCGAGATCCTGGGCGTCTTTTTCAATCGTTAATGCATGACGCGCTTGTCCGACTTTAATAACTGTTTCGAACAAATCACGACGTCCTTCCTGGACATATTGTCCCATCGAGTGAAGATCCGTTGAGAAGTCGACGGCAGCCGGGAAGATTCCTTTGAAGTCTTTTCCTTCTGACTCTCCGTACAACTGTTTCCACCACTCGGACACATAGTGTAAGGCCGGTTCGTAGTTAACGAGCAACTCGATCGTTTTCCCTTTAGCGTATAATGCGTTCCGGACGACTGCGTACTGGTACGCTTCGTTTTCCGCCAAGTTCTCGTTTGAGAACTGAACCTGGGCATCACGTGCACCTGCCATCAACTCTTCGATCGAAATGCCGGCTGCTGCGATCGGCAACAGACCAACCGGTGTCAAGACAGAGAAACGACCTCCGACGTCATCCGGGATCACAAATGTCTGGTATCCTTCCGAGTCCGCAAGTGTTTTCAAAGCGCCGCGTGCTTTATCCGTCGTTGCGTAAATCCGGTCTTTCGCACCCGCTTTACCGTACTTGTCTTCCATGAACGTTTTTAACAGACGGAACGAAATCGCCGGTTCTGTCGTCGTGCCTGATTTCGAGATGATGTTGACCGACACATCTTTTCCTTCAAGTACTTGGAACAAATCGTGTAAGTACGTCGAAGAAATGTTATGTCCAGCATAAATGATTTGCGGAGCTTTCCGCTCTTCTTTTGACAATAAGTTGTGGAACGAATGACCCAGCATCTCGATTGCAGCACGTGCACCAAGATACGATCCGCCGATTCCGACGACCAACAAGACGTCTGAATCCGACTTGATTTTTTCAGCTGCTGCCTGAATTTTTTCAAATTCCGCTTTGTCATAGTTTGTCGGTAAATCGACCCATCCTAAGAAATCACTGCCGGCACCTGTGCCGTTGTGGATTGCTCCGTGTAATGTTTTTACCGTATCCGCCATATAGTCTACTTCATGTTGTCCTACGAATTGTAGGGCCTTCGAATAATCAAAACGTACCGTTGTCATTCACTCGTCCTCCTTATTCATTCGCAAACAAATGCGACCTTCCTTTTCATTAAAACGCAAGAAGGAAGGTCGTTCAAGTCTTTTGTGAAAAGATTAGCAAATGTTATGGCGCTTACAAAGCCGCTGTTACGATTTGGCGGACATCTTCGTTGCCAAGTGATTTGAAGTTACCGAAGTCTCCGCGTGTCATTGCTGATTTTACGATTGAGTCGACTGTATCTTCTTTGATGTCGTAATCTGCAAGACGGTTTGGAGCACCGAGTGACGTCCAGAACGCACTGATGGCATCGATTGTAGCGTGTGCTGCTTCCATTTCTGATTTACCAGTCGTATCAACGTCAAAGACATTTTCACCGAGCGTGACGAAACGGTGTGCGTTTGACTCGTCGAGGACATGACGCATCCAGTTCGGGAAGAGAATCGCCAGACCACCTGCGTGCGGGATATCATGAACAGCTGAAACCGCATGCTCAATGTTGTGTGACGCCCAGTCACCGCGTGCGCCCATTTGCAGGACACCATTGAGTGCCATCGTACCGGCAAACAGGATGGTACCGCGGAGTTCAACGTTCTCAAGATCGTTGACGAGTTTCGGTGCTGCTTCGACGACCGCTTTCATGACGCCTTCCGTCATCCGTTCTTGAACCGGTGCATGTGCCGTATGGAAGTATTGCTCAAGGCAATGACTCATCATATCGACGATTCCGTAAATCGTTTGGTCTTTCGGTACACTGACTGTGTACTTCGGATCAAGGACTGAGAACGTCGGGAATGTTAACGGGCTGCCCCAACCGTATTTTTCTTGTGTCTTCCAGTTCGTGATGACCGAGCCTGAATTCATTTCCGAACCTGTTGCAGCAAGCGTCAAGACTGTTCCGAACGGGATGACCGTTTTTGGTGTTGCTTTCCCGATGACGAGATCCCATGCTTCGCCTTCGTACGGGATACCGGCAGCAATCAGTTTCGTACAGTCGATGACTGAACCGCCACCTAGTGCAAGCAATGCGTCAACGCCAGCTTCACGTGCGATTTTAATACCGCGTTCCGCTGTTTCAATACGCGGGTTTGGTTCGACGCCGTCGCATTCAACGTATTCGATCCCTGCCGCACTCAGTTCGCGTGTCACGTCATCATAAACACCGTTGCGTTTAATACTGCCGCCGCCAAATACGAGCATGACTTTTTTAGCATCTAAAGCTTTCAATTCGTCTGTAATTTTGCTGACTTGACCGTCACCAAAAATAAGTTTCGTTGGATTACGATATTCGAAGTTTTCCATTGTGTGTTGCCCCCTTGATAAGTAATGAACACCTTACATTATCCACACATTCCCCTTTTCCATCTATTTTAATGCTTATAACGCAAAAAAAGAGAACCGACCGATGTCGATTCCCTTTCAAAATCTTATTTTTGGAAGTTTGATTTTTCAATCCATTCTTCCAATTTGCCTTTTAACACGTTGAAGCCAGGAGCTTCTTCTTGTTTGAAAGCAGGACCCGCATCGCGACGGCCAGCGTTTTTGCGTGGGCCTTTAGCGCGTGCTTCGCGTTTTGGAGCTTCTTGTGTTGCTTTGATCGAAAGCTTCATTTTTTTGTTAGCTTCGTCGATGTCGAGAACTTTAACAGTTACTTCATCGCCAACTTTTACGTAATCGTTGATATCTTTTACGTAATCGTGTGAGATTTCTGAGATGTGGACGAGACCTTGTGTTTGCTCGTCAAGTGCTACGAAAGCACCAAAATTTTGAATACCAGTTACTTTACCAGTAACGATTTGGTCTTTTTCAAAGTTTGCCATAGTTTATACACTCCCTAACTAAATTCATCAACTTATAATAACATACTTTTTACGGATGGTAAAAAATATTTTTCAAATTGTTTATTTTTTATTTTACGAGGGAACAAATTAGTAGCAAGACTTCAAGTATTCCCCCTGATTCTGCCGGACTTTTTGAGTCCGGCCCTTTTTTTGTTTCTTCTTACTTTTCAACGCAAAAAGGACCGATTCGGTCTGCTCGCTTTCCGCTGACAAGTCATCCTGCCGCTTCAGATGCAGTGCATCTTCCAGGGTCAGATCGGCTTGTTTTCCGCAGGAGTCGAGCATGACCTCACCTGTCCTAGCGTAAAGGAAATTGCATGGTGAAGCAATCAAAATTTCTGTCCGTTTACAGACTTACAAATCATCAAATCCGTTTGCATCCGTTACTTTTGCATACGAGCGCGATTTTTGCTCGAAGAAATCGGATTTCGTCGCATTCATCGAGTCGTCGGAATAGGCGCGGATCCATGGCATGACGTCTTCATCATGTCCTTCATACAAATCGTCAAGTCCGATGACACGGAGACGCTTGTTGGCGAGGTATTTGACATAGTCACGCATTTCGCTGACATCAAGTCCGTCCAAGTCACGTAACACGTATTCGCTCCACTCGATTTCAAGATCAACGGCACGCTCGAATGTCGCGTAGACAAATTTCGTGAATGAACCGTCGGCGTCGATATCCGGATGTTCTGTCAAGACGGCACGCAACAGCTGACTGATGAAGTATGAGTGTTGCAGTTCGTCACGCTGGATATAACTGATCATCGTCGACGTTCCGACCATTTTCTGATGGCGCGCCAAGTTATAGAAGAAAGCAAATCCGGAATAGAAGTTGATTCCTTCAAGAACGATCGAGGCCACCAGTGACTTCGCAAAGTTTTCCGGTGTCCGGTCGTTTTGGAAATCTTCATACAGATCCAAAATGAAGGCATTTCGTTTCATGACCATATCGTCGTCTTTCGCGATGTCGAAAATCCTGTTCTGCTCCGACAGTGGGACAAGACTCGACAGCACATAGCTGTAAGATTGGTTATGAACGACTTCCTGTTGGGCGACAATCGCGAGAATCGCATGAATTGACGCGTCCGATGTGAACATCGCCGACTCCAAAATATAACGGGTCTGGACGGAGTCGAGAATCGACAATAAGCCGATGATGCGTTTGAAGGCATCCTGTTCCCGCTCGCTTAATTGATTCCATTGTTGCATGTCTTTTGACATTGAAATCTCATCCGGAATCCAGAAGTTCGATAACAGCTGTTTATAGATGGAATAGAACTGCGGATACGCAATGTCGTTCCAATTGACGATTGAGCTTGTTTCCCCGCCGATGATCGCGGTCGCGCGATTCGGGTGTCGGGCATCAAGCAGTTTGATTTTTTGTAGTTGTTCCATGTTGTTCGGCTCCCTCTTGCTGTAATTGCAGTAGTGTTCGACGTGTCCACTCTTTGACCGCATGCGGTCGGTTACGCGGCGATTGTTCGATTTTGAGTAATTCACCTGCGAGCGGAACCCCGAACTTCGCGAGATGGTACGCCATCTCATCGACGGCACGGCAATATTTGACGAACATCTTATCGCCCGTCCCGAAGACAGCCGCCTGCGGAATCGCGTGCGGGCTTTCTTTTAAGACGACCTTCAGACAATCCCGCATCTCATCCGGCAGTTGTCCGTCTCCCCATGTGTAAGAACCAAAATAGACGATATCATAAGGGACCAGCTGATACGTCGTCACATCATCGGCAAAGATCATCGTCGGTTCGACCTGCATTTCGGAACATGCTTTTGCAATCAGTTCCGCAACCTCCTCTGTATTTCCGCTCATTGACGCATATACGATTGCTGCCTTCATGATATCGTCCTCCTTCTCTTATGATGAACACGACTCACATTCATCGATTTCGACAGTCGTCGAACGTGTGTAGTAAATCGTCTTCATCCCGAGTTGCCATGCTTCCATGTGCATCTCGAGTAACTCTTTTGCTTTGACGCTGTTTTTAACGTAGAGATTAAAACTGATCGCTTGGTCAATATGACGTTGACGTGAGGCATTTTGACGAATGCTCCAGAGTTGATCAATCTCAAACGCTGATTTATAGAACCAGTTCGTTTCCGGTGTTAAATCGGGCACTGTGACCGGAATCTTGTAGTTTTTCTTTTCTTCCGCGTAAACTTTCTTGTAAATCGGATCAATCGACGCTGTACTGCCGGCGATGATCGCCGTCGACGAGTTCGGTGCGACCGCCATCAGATAGGCATTCCGCATACCATGTGCTGTGATATCTGCCTGCAGACGATCCCAGTTCAGTTCAGGCGTTGTTTTGTAGTGACGGCGGGCAATGTATTCCCCGGTCTGCCACTCCGATCCTTCAAAGAGACGGTAAGCCCCTTTTTCTTTCGCCAGTTGCATCGACGCGTCAATCGTCAAATAGGCGATTTTTTCATAAAGACGGTCGGCGTACTGGACGGCCTCGACCGACTCCCAGCGGATGCCTTCGAGAGCGAGCAGATGGTGCCAGCCGAATGTCCCGAGACCGACGGCACGGTATTTTTGGTTCGTGATCTGTGCTTGCGGTACGTCGATCGTATTGAGATCGATGACGTTATCGAGCATCCGCATCTGAATCGGAATCAACCGTTCGAGCACATTTTCACGGACTGCACGTGCGAGTGCGATCGAAGACAAGTTACAGACAACAAAATCGCCCGGTGTTTTCGTGATGATGATTTTGCCGTCTTCCGTGTACTCTTCCGTCACCGTCGTCGGACTCATGTTTTGCATGATTTCCGAACAGAGGTTGGACGAGTAAATCATTCCCGCATGTTTATTTGGGTTGGCACGGTTCACCGCATCGCGGAAGAACATGTACGGTGTACCCGTTTCAAGCTGCGAACGCATATAACGTTTGACGAGATCGATCGCCGGTACTTTCGTCCGGCTCAGACGCGGTTCGTTGACACAGGCTGTATATTTTTCCGTGAAACTGCCACCTTGTTCCGTTTCGTCAAACGAATCTTCAAGGCTGAAGCCCATGACGGTCCGAATTTCGTGCGGGTCAAACAAGTACCAGTCGCCGCGTGCTTCGACCGTCCGCATGAAATGGTCCGGTAAGCTGACGCCTATGAACAAATCGTGTGTCCGTAACCGCTCGTCCCCGTTATTTAATTTCGCATCAAGGAACTCAAGGATGTCTTTATGCCAGATATCGAGGTAAACAGCAATCGAACCTTGGCGCATACCAAGCTGATCGACACTGACTGCTGTATTGTTTAATTGTTTCATCCACGGAATGACACCGCTCGATACGCCTTTAAAGCCTTTGATATCCGATCCGCGTGACCGGATTTTCCCCATGTAGACGCCGATTCCGCCGCCGCCTTTTGAGAGCGTCGCGACATCGGTGTTGGAATCATAGATGCCCCGAAGCGAATCATCGACCGTGTCGATGAAGCATGAAGACAGTTGGCCGTATGATTTACCGGCGTTTGATAAAGTCGGTGTCGCAACCGTCATGTAGAGGTTCGACAGTGCCCAGTAAGACTCTTTGACGAGCTCGATCCGGCGCTCTTTCGGTTCTGTCTGCATGAGTGTCATGGCGATGATCATGAAACGTTCCTGCGGCAATTCGTATAATTTTTTGACGTGGTCGCGCGCTAAGTAACGGTCGGATAATGTCCGGAGTCCGATATACGTGAACAGATGATCACGTGACGGATCAATCGATGCCGCAAGTTCTTCGACTTCTTCTTTCGTATATGTTTCTAAGAGGTGTGGCGTAAAAATACCAATCTCCGTTAATTTTTCAATCAAGTGATAAAGTGAACCGTACCGTTCGTCCGCTGCGTAGCCGCGATTTTCACTTGCTTCCAAATACAACCGGTTCAAGTACGTTGCTGTCGCAACGAATGTCCAATTCGGTTCCTCTGCCTTTAACATGTCAAGTGCATGCATTGTTAAGAGTTCATAGACTTGATCCGCCTGTAACGTCTTCCCTTCGAGTGCCCGAATCGCCCGTTCTGTATAACGTTCGACGTCGAGCTCTGAGTACGCTGCCGTAATCTGACGGATCACCGTATATACATCTTCTATTGTCATTGCACCTTGATAGATGCGTGCTGTATTCAGTGGAGATGCCACTATGAACCACTCCCATTCTCTAACTTTAAAATAGGTTCCGTTACCGTAAAAAATGCGCTAAACTAAAAAAAGACGCCCTACATATAGAAAGAACATTTTAATCCTCACTCTATATATAGACGTTTCAGGCATTTTTAAACCTATTTATCTACAAGATATAGGTTATCACTGAATGACTAAAAAATAACCCCTTGCATTGAAAATCAGGTCAAACAAATTTGAAAAGGCGGATTACCGCCTTTTGAGATATATTGAGATAAGGAGTTTTATTGATTATGAGTTCAGAAGAACTTTTAAAAAAATATGATCCATTTCACCTAGGAGAAGGAAATTATCCGACGGAAATGTCTGCTATACTAAGCTTACTGACGGTTCATGATCAAATAAGCCCGCTTGCGGAAGCAATCGGGATCGTTTTTGAAGAATCTTTTGATGAAAGACCGGATCAGCAGGAATTGATTTTACTCGCAACGAACTTACTTTTATGTGAAGATTCGTGTGAACTTTGAAAGGAGACTGATTATGCAAGTTGATTACACGCCTAACCCGAACTCAGTAAAAATCACCCTCGACGGAGACCGCTTCGGTGCCAAGAGCACCAGCGTCAAAAAAGGGGATACACCGGAAGACGCTTTGCTCGCATCACTCATCACGATTGACGGCATCGATAATCTATTTGCATACGGTGATTTCGTCACCGTCACAAAAGAAGCTGACGCTGAATGGAATGTCTTACTTCCGACAATCGAAGAAAAAATGTAAATATCTCACAAGGACACCTGAATTTCAAGGGTGTCTTTGTTCTAAGGAGACGACTTAAATGCCGATGGTCTCAGTCATCATCCCCACATATAACCGGTTGCGTGAGTTGCGCGAAGCACTGACCGCACTGACTAAACAAATCTATCAGGATTTTGAAGTCATCATCTTGAACAATAATGGAGAGCCGCTGACTTCCGTCGTTGCCGATTTTCAGGACAAGCTGACGATCACGGCAATTGATTTGCCGGAAAATCACCATGTCCGGGCAAGAAACCACGGTGTCTCGTTAGCAAACGGAAGGTATATTCTTCTCCACGACGATGATGATTTATTGTTACCTTCACATATCGAAGAAGCCGTCGGCGATCTCGAAGCCGGAGCGGACTTAACGTACGTCGATGCGGAACTGTTCACCTACGAATGGCAACAGGATCATCGTGTCGTCAAAACAACGGAACCGTTCGCTTATCCGTATGACCGGGAAGCGATGAAAGAGGATTCGACTTATATCCCGTCCGGTTCACTTTACCGGAAGTCGCTTCACGAAGAGCTTGGTTTATTTGACGAAGACGTCTTCAACTATTGGGACTGGGACTGGATTTTACGTGTCGGGCAGGATCATCTCGTTCTGCACCCGGCCCGGGCGACCGTCCTGTATGCGTTTAATCCTTCGGGTAACCACCAATCGGCGAAGCAGGATGCATCGCGCCGCGTCTATTTCGACCGTCTCGTCGAGAAGCATCATCTTCCGACAACTGATATGAAAAATTTCCACATCGTGCAAGAGGAACGCCGCTCGCGCCTGCGCGAGACACGCCGGACGTTCAATGGTTGCCTGACAGAAAGCGAGTGATGATTGTGTATACAGACAAACAACTGGAACTACTTGAATTATTGACACAGAACGGACCGGTCGATCCTGTCCTGGCCGCTCAAATGCTTAATTTGACAGAGGATGAGGTGTTATCCTCACTCGAAACATTTAAACAAGACGGTGTCCTGCTCGGTTATACAGCCGTCATCGACTGGCAAAAAATCCACGCCCATCATGGCGTGACCGCCTTTATCGATGTTAAAGTGACGCCGAAACGGGGGCGCGGTTTTGATGAAGTCGCAGAACGGATTCATCGTTTCCCGGAAGTGACATCACTCTACCTGATGTCAGGAGCCTACGATTTACAAGTCGTCCTCGATGGAAAATCACTGCAGGAAGTCTCACAGTTCGTCTCGGAAAAACTATCGACACTCGATTCCGTGATTTCGACGACAACACACTTCCGTCTGAAAACGTATAAACATGATGGTGTTTTATTCAGCCAGGATGATGAGGACAAACGATTGAAGGTGTCTCCATGAAACATTTATCTGAACGTGTCGAACGGTTGGCACCCTCCGGCATCCGGCGTTTTTTCGATTTGGCCGGTTCGATGGAAGATGTCATCTCGCTTGGTGTCGGTGAACCCGATTTCGTTACGCCTTGGAACGTTCGGGAAGCCAGCTTCGCGGCGCTCGAACAAGGTTATACAGCATACAGTGCCAATGCCGGATTAGTCGAATTACGCCAAGAAATCAAGTTGTACATGCAAGAAAAATTTTCGATTGATTACCGGGTCGCAGATGAAATCATCGTCACGACCGGTGCGTCGGAAGGACTGGATTTAGCCTTCCGGACCTTGATCAATCCGGGTGATGAAGTCATCGTCGTCGAACCTGCCTTCGTCTCCTATGCTCCGTTGATTGAACTAGCAGGCGGCATTCCGGTCGCGGCAGCCTGTCGCGCAGAGGACGGGTTTACGATTCAGCCGGAAACGATTGAAGCCGTCATGACAGAGCGGACAAAAGCCATCATCTTTTGTTTCCCCTCGAATCCGACCGGTTCCGTCATGACACGCGATCAATTGGCCGATCTTGCGTTACTCGCGAAGAAACATGATCTTTATGTCATCAGCGATGAAATCTACGCCGAACTTTCGTATGAAGATGAGCCGACCTGTTTTGCGACTCTCCCTGACATGCGGGAGCGGACGATTGTCATCAACGGATTCTCTAAAGCCTTTGCAATGACCGGCTGGCGGCTCGGTTTCACCTGTGCCCCTCCCGCGATCAGCCAGGCGATGCTTAAAGTCCATCAGTACGGGATGATGTGTGCCCCGACGCTCGTTCAGTTTGCCGGAATCGAAGCGTTACGTTCGCGTCACAAGACCGTTCCGGATATGGTCCGCAGTTACCGCCAACGCCGGAACTACTTTGTCAAGGCGCTCAACGATGCCGGATTGCCGACGCATTCGCCGGGCGGAGCATTTTATGCCTTCCCGTATATCGGTGGGACGGGTTTGACGAGCGAAGAGTTCGCAGAACAACTGTTGCTCGCGGAACGCGTTGCGGTTGTCCCCGGTTCTGTCTTCGGCGCAAGCGGTGAAGGGTATGTCCGGGCCAGTTATGCCAGTTCGATCGAACAGCTCCAGCAGGCGATTCACCGGATCAACCGTTTCATGCAACACTTGAATCAAAAGCAAGTCGAATTATCGAATCCTTCAAGATAAACCATACAAAAAATGTCCGTTCCGACTGGAATGGACATTTTTTGATTTACTCATCGACATGTAAAACGAGGAACATCCGGTGATCATCTTCCGCATGATACGGTGACACGGGACCCAGTTGCGGTGCGTAGACATCAATCCGGTACGGTGCTTCTTTAAACGACAACGGTGTCTGCTCTTTAACGATCCGGCCGATTTCATCCGCTTGATTTTTGACGCTCCGCAAACTGTCCGTCCGTTCCATCGGAGCTTCGATGACGAATCCGGCAATCCCTTCGATCCGGGCGCAACGCAGGAACCGGCGGAGCGACGGTAAAGCCGCTTGAATGTGCGCCTCAAGCGCGAGATCACTTTCATAAGCCGGTGCCCCCCAGAGACGTTCCGTATTACCGGTCGCACTCCGGAAATGATCAATCGTCGCTTCCGTCACCGGATCACGTGTTAACGCAAACCGTTTGCGGTCACGATTTAAATTCTTTTCGTTTGTACGATCGATTTCCTGCAGAAGATTGATGCCGTGAGGACGGACCAGTCGGAACAACTCCCGTTGAAGACGGGCAAGCGACATCCCGATCGGAATGATATCTTCCGTCTGTTTTGGGGGTTTGTCCCCTTCATATCCGTTCATCACACGGGCGACCTGCCCCGCTTCATGAACGAGGCGGTAAAACGAACCTTGCCCCTCGTCTTCCATCGTTCCGAGCTGTTGATGCTGCTGTGCCAAATCCGTAACGTATTGATTCGCAAGACAGGTCGAGATCATCAGGACATCCACCAGTTCCGCCTGAAATGACAACTCATCTCCAGTTTCGAGCGCTTCCCCCACTTCACCGACTTCCTCAATCAAACGGGCTAGTCCAGACAATGGACGAAAGTATCCGCCAAGCGCCCGAATCGTTTCATCAACCTTTTGCTGAAGAAGAATCATCTCCTGCATCGTCCTGCACCTCCGCCATTCCTTTCACGATTCGGTCTTCCGATTGTTCCTTAAATCGTTTGGCAAACTGTTTATTCTTACGCCATTCACGGACAGCGAGACCGCTTGCAACGGCGAGTGAGACGAGTACTCCCATTTCTTTTCGTTTCATCTGAATTCCTCCTTTTGAATGATACGTTCGTCTGGCAAACATGATATGATGATGACATTACATACATAGTAAGAGGTGTTGCTTATGTCGACTGAACGTTTATGGCAAATAGCCCGTTTCATTGGCGTCATCCTTGCCATCTTTTTCACCGGTTGGCTGATAATTCGCTTGTCTTCTTTCATGTACCCGTTCGTCTTTGCTTTTTTACTGGCTTTATTCAGTCGGCCGCTCGTCGACTTTTTCCAAAAGCGGCTTCGGATCAACCGCGGTTGGGGCGCTCTGCTGTCGATCATTTTAATGAGCGGTTTGTTGATCGGCTCACTCGTCCTGATCATCATGCAGTTGATTCGTGGACTTGTGTTTGTCGCCAATCAGTTGCCGGCCCAAATCCAGGAGCTGAGTCTTTATTTCCAGAAACTCTACAATGAAAAGCTGGCTCCGATTTGGAACGATGCGTCGGAAGCCCTCCGGTCGCTTGAACCGTCACAACAAAACACCGTCCAAAACAGTATCCAGTCACTCGGCAGTTCACTCGCCAGTGCCATCGGTGAAGGCTCGAAAAGCGTCGCCGGGATGTTGCAGACGGTTTTAGCCACGCTGCCGTCCATCGCGTTGATTTTAGTCATCGTATTGCTCGCCTGGTTCTTCATCTCCAAAGACTGGCACCGATATGAACTGCGATTGAAAAAATACGAGATGTTGCCGTGGTTCGCCCGTGCCGAATCGGTCGTCACGAGTCTCCGGTCTGCTTTATTCGGTTATATTAAAGCGCAGCTGACATTGATTACGATCACCTTTTTCATCGTCCTGATTGGACTGTTGATCATCGGTGTCGAGCATCCGTTTGCCATCGCCTTTATCGCAGCATTTTTTGATATCCTGCCCTACCTTGGAACCGGCTCCGTCTTCTTGCCTTGGATTGCCTATTCCATCATTACGGGAGATACGGGTCTCGCCATCGGTCTCGCTATCCTTTATGCAATCGTCATCTTACAACGCAATATCATGGAACCTAAAATCGTCGGCGATAATATCGGTATCCAACCGATCACCGCTTTGATCGCCTTGTTTGTCGGCATTCAGGTATTCGGTGTCTTCGGATTAATTTTAGGCCCCTTGATTGCGGTCATCATTAAAGCACTACACAACGCTCAAATCTTTCATTATCTTTGGGACTTTATCAAAGGATCACCTACACCGTTTCGGTGAAGGTGATCTTTTTTGGTAAAGCTGCATATAAGGGAAATCCGGTTATATCAACGGGGCAATCAGCCGGCAAATAAACCGCCGGTAACGTTGCCGCAATCGCAAGCAGACAAGCATCGATCCAATCGTCCGTCGCGACACCACGCACGTTGAGTTCCCAGTAAGCCGGACAATCATACCGTTGCAACAGTGCAATCCGTTCCGCCACTCCCTCGACCGTCCGTTTACTGTGACGTGCCGGATGACCTGTCAAACGGGCAAAACAGACTTCCGGATGGGATTCGACCCAACCCGGTTGGTAATGGGTCCGGACCTGCTCGATTTTCGGCAACAGGTACCAGGCTTGTTTCGATAAACCGAAACCTGCGTGCTGCTTCGAATAGTCGTTTGCTGTGTGATAGTCCGGTTGTTCAAGTGCTGTGCGCAACGGGGCGTTAAAGACACTGCTCGTCCGACCGGTTTTCAATTCTTCCCGTAGTAACCGGTCGACCGCCCGCCGTTTATTTTCTTCCAGTCCGACCGGCATGTCGATATAGGTCCGGGTTCCGCATTTAATCTCGTCGAGTGACGAAGCGACCGTCCAGGAAAACTGACCGTCTTTAATTGAAACGGCGATCCATCCGGCTTTTGCCGCATCAATTCCGGTGACGTCCATTGGACTTCTCCCGCAGACTCTTGAGCAGCGATAATATCGTAAAGACGCCGAAGAAAGTTGCTGCTGCTAAAGGAATCTGTTCCCGTGAATCCAGGTACCAAACAATACTGATGATCGTTACCAACACGAGGACACTGTTTAGGCGCATCATTTTTCGCGTTCGACGAAATGATAGAGACTGCGGACCATGACACCGGTCGCCCCTTTTGGACCGAGCTCCGTCGCGGCTTTCTGTTCGGACGTCCCCGCGATATCAAGGTGGAGCCATGGTGTGTCGCCCACAAATTCACCAACGAACGCACCACCGAAAATCATATGTCCCATTCGTCCCGGTGAATTGTTTAAGTCGGCGACATCCGAGCGGCGGACTTGCTTGATGAACTGATCGACGTACGGCATCTGCCAGACCATCTCATTCGTCTCTTTTGTTACGGCTTCGAATCGTTCGTACAGACCGGCATCATTCGTCAAGGCGCCGGTAATTTCTGTCCCGAGTGCCACTAACACTCCGCCTGTCAGCGTAGCAAGATCAATGATCATCTTCGGTTTATATTCTTTCGCATAGGTGACAGCGTCTGCGAGGACAAGTCGTCCTTCTGCATCCGTATTCAGAATTTCAATTGTTTTCCCTGCCATCGACGTGATGACATCATCCGGTTTGAAGGCGTCACCGGAAATCATGTTATCCGTCGCCGGAATGACACCGAGGACATTGACGTTCGGTTTTAGGTGACCGAGCGCTTCGAATAATCCGAGGACGGCTGCCGCTCCCCCCATATCCCCTTTCATCCCGACAATCCCGTCTTTTGGTTTAATCGAGTAACCGCCGGTATCGAACGTCACTCCTTTTCCGACGACTGCAATCGGAGCGTCGTCGCCTGCTCCTTTGTATTCAAGGACAATCAGCTTCGGTGGAATTGTTGATCCTTGATTGACCGCAAGCAATGCGCCCATTCCGAGTGCTTCCATGTCGGCTTTTTCAAGAATCTTCAACTCATGCCCGTGACGCTCGGCAATAAAGCGGGCTTCATCTGCCAAAGCCGGTGCCGTCAATAAGTTTCCGGGCATCGTGACAAGGCGACGCGCGAGATTCGTCGCTTGTGCGAGTGCCGCTCCACGTTCGACCGCCTGTTCGCCGGCGTCTGACCAGATTGTTACATCCAGATCATATGTCGCACGGGTGTTGGTTTTGTAATGTTTGACTTCATATGTAGCTAAGCCAAACGTCTCGGCAATCAGTTCGACCGGTTGATCCGGGAAGGTCGTCGCGTCAATCGTTACTTTGGACAGCTGGCGTGCCTTCAGGAACTGAGCCGCTTTTCCGAATAACCGGCGCAGACCGTCCGTCGTAAGTCCTTCCGCCTTGCCAAGACCGACGAACAACACTCGTTCCACCGTTCCCGTCAGTGTCGGCAGCAAACGGAGTTCTCCTTGTTTCGTTGAGATATCCCCGCGGCGTACCCATTCATCCAAACGATCCGGATATAGTGACCGGATCCGTTCCTCAACCGGCTGGTTTCCTGAAATACCGACAACGAGTACTTCGACATGAGCTTGTGGATCTACTTGATTCCATCGCATATTCAAATCCCCCTTTAGTGATAGGTATAAGTATGAAGCGTTTGATCTGATTTTCCAACTGATAGCCTTCGAGACGAATGAAACCGCTCTCAAAAAAGACGTTCTTTAATTTGTCGATTTGGAACGTTTCAAACAATTGTTGCCCGTTTCACAATATGATAGGATTAAACAGGTGAAAAGGACAGGCACTTCTATTTAACGGTCATTTGGCAACGACAGAAATGTCTACGTTTTCATTCAAAGGGAGAATCCGCAAGCGACCCGTTAAGAGAGATGCGTTTATGGGTATCTATAGATAGCAAAGAAATGACGTCGCTGCGGCGAAAAAACTTACTGAAAAGAGGGTAATGCACATGGCACAGCACATCAAAGGAATTGGCGCTTCTGCAGGGATTGCGATTGCAAAGGCATTCGTAATGGAAACACCTGTCTTTGACATTCCGACGCATAAAATCGAGGACTCGGCAGCAGAAAAGGAACGTTTCCAAGCCGCCATCGTTAAGTCGAAGGGTGAACTTGAAATCATCCGCGAAAACACATTAAAAGAACTCGGTGCAGACAAAGCGGAAATCTTCTCCGCTCACTTGTTGATCCTGGAAGACCCGGAAATCGTCAGCCAAGTCAACGCAAAAATTGACGATGAAAAAACCAATGCAGCACAAGCACTTGATGAAGTGTCACAGATGATGGTCATGATTTTTGAATCGATGGATAACGAATACATGCGCGAGCGTGCAGCCGATGTCCGTGACGTTACAAAACGGACAATGGCCCACTTGCTCGGTATCACATTCGTTACACCGGCTCAAATCAATGAAGAAGTCATCATCATTGCCGAAGATTTAACACCTTCAGATACAGCACAACTCAACCGGAAGTATGCAAAAGGATTTGCTACGAACATCGGTGGACGGACTTCGCACTCGGCGATCATGTCCCGTTCTCTTGAAATCCCGGCTGTCGTCGGAACAAAAGTCGTCTTGACGGAAGTCAAACACGGTGATTTCTTGATCCTTGACGGAACAGAGGGTGACGTCATCGTCAATCCTTCAAGCGAACAAATCGCAGAATACGAAGAAAAACGTTCAGCGTACATCGCGCAAAAAGAAGAGTGGAAAAAACTCAAAAACGAAAAAACAGTCACTGCTGACGGACATCATGTCGAGCTTGCAGCAAACATCGGAACACCAAACGATGTTAAAGGTGTCCTTGAGAACGGCGCGGAAGCAGTCGGACTCTACCGGACAGAGTTCCTTTACATGGATGCGGAAACGTTCCCGACGGAAGACGAGCAGTTCACAGCATACAAAACGGTTCTCGAATCGATGGGCGATAAAAAAGTCGTCATCCGGACGCTCGACATCGGTGGCGACAAGGAATTGTCTTACCTCGATCTCCCGCATGAGATGAACCCGTTCCTCGGATACCGCGCGATTCGTCTTTGCCTCGATCAAACGGATCTCTTCCGGACGCAACTCCGTGCCCTTCTCCGGGCGAGCGCGTATGGAAAACTTGCTGTCATGTTCCCAATGATCGCGACACTCGAAGAATTCCGTGCAGCAAAAGCACTTCTTCTCGAAGAAAAAGCAAACCTTCAAGCAGAAGGTGTGACAGTTTCAGAAGACGTTGAAGTCGGTATGATGGTCGAGATTCCTTCAACAGCTGTCATGGCGAAACAATTCGCAAAAGAAGTCGACTTCTTCTCAGTTGGAACAAACGACTTGATCCAATACACGATGGCTGCTGACCGGATGAATGAAAAAGTTTCGTATCTCTACCAACCATTCAACCCGGCAATCTTGAACCTCTTAAACAACGTCATTACAGAAGCACACAAAGCAGGCAAATGGGTCGGCATGTGTGGTGAGATGGCAGGAGAAGAACTCGCGCTTCCAATCCTTCTCGGACTCGGACTCGACGAATTCTCAATGTCAGCTTCTTCAGTCCTTCGCGCACGTAGCTTGATGACTCGCTTGAACAAAGCAGAGTGTGAAGCAATCGTCGAACAAGTACTCGATATGGACACAGCGGAAGATGTCGTTAACTTCCTCAGCACAACGTTCGATATCAAAAAATAAGGTGTTTCGGACACGTCCCATCTCGGGGCGTGTTTTTTTGTCGTGTTAACAAAGTACTCTCTTTTCCTTATACTTTGTGCGGGAACTCGGATTAGCCTACTTCGAAATCATCCCTCCCTGCACTCGCTTTCCTCAGGCGAGACACAAGCCAGTTTTCCTGCCCAGTGTGGGCAGAAAAGCGGGTCTTGTTTTTCTCTGACAGCGCAGTTTGCACGTGCGCTTTTTCCTGTAGGAGTCTCATGCATCGAATGATTTCAAACAACAAAAAAAGGAAAGCGGATTTGACACCCCCTTTCCTTTTTTGTTGATGCTTGACTAAACAGATTTACCTACATGTTATGCTTGTTTTGCTTTCGGTCGTTCACCTTGTCCTTCTTTTAACGTCGGGCGTTCATTGCCCATCAGGCAGACAAAGACGACACCGAGTACGGCTGGAATCATTGCCCACAGATAGACCGACGAAATCGATTCGGCAAGTGACGATTTGATTGCATTTGCTACTTCCGGCGGCATTTTCGCAAGGGCTGAAGCCGTCGGGAATTGTCCGCCGTCCGGTGCGTTTCCACCCGGCAACTGTTCACTGATCGTCGATGAGAAGGTCCGCGATTGGACAATTCCAAGGACCGTTACACCGAGCGTCATGCCGATCGTCCGGAACGTCGATCCCATTGATGTGGCTGCACCACGTCGTTGCATCTCAATCCCGTTGATACTTGCCAGGTTGAGTAACGAGAAGCTGAAGCCGACACCAAATCCTAAAATGATCATATAGATTGTGATGGCGGTGCGCGATGTTTCAAGCGACATCGTACTTAAGAGATACACTCCTAACAAGAAGAAGACCGCTGAGACAAGCATGACATTCCGGAATCCGTATTTATTCGGTAATCGTCCGCCGAGCTGGGCAGAGACAACGGATGCAATCAGCATCGGCATCAAGATCAGACCCGAGTTGGTCGCACTGCCCCCGAAGACACCTTGGACAAAAATCGGAATGAAGACACTGGCAGAGATGAAGACAAAACCGTAAAAGAAGGCTACGCCTTGTGTCGCGGCAAACAGTTGCCGTCTAAATAAACTGAACGTGATGACCGGATCCGCTGCCCGGCGTTCGATGAACCCGAAGACGATGAAGGCAACAAGCGCCCCGCCAAATAAACCGAGAATTTGCGGTGAGTTCCACGCATAATCTTTTCCGCCCATTTCAAGGGCCAGCAAGAACAAAACAAGTCCTGCTACCAACGTTACAGCACCGGCATAATCGATTCTTTGTGTCCGGTGAATCGGTGACTCCTTGTAAAACAAAGAAACAAGGGCAAGCGCCAATAATCCGAGGGGAATATTGATGTAAAAGACCCAACGCCAGTTGATGGCATCTGTTAAGACGGCACCCAGCAACGGACCAAAAATACTTGAAATTCCGAAGACGGCCCCGAACAAACCACTGACTTTCCCACGTTTTTCAGGCGGGAAAATATCAAAGATGATGGTAAAGGCAATCGGCATTAACGCTCCGCCACCCAAACCTTGAATCGCACGATACACGGAAAGTTCAACAATCGAGTCTGCCATTCCACACAGGATACTCCCTGTGATGAACAGCAACATGCCGAATAAGAAGAATCGCTTCCGCCCGTACATATCACTTAACTTACCAAAGATCGGCATCCCCGCTACAGTCGCAATCATGTAGGCCGATGTGACCCACGCATATTGGTCGAAGCCGTTTAATTCGCTGACAATCGTCGGCATCGCTGTCGCAACAATCGTATTATCCATTGCTGCCACTAAAATCCCGATCAGTAATCCTAACACGACATAACGTGTTTTTGTCGAAGTCGTAGCCATCGACTCACCTCTTTCTTATCAAAAAATAGCTAATCTTCATAATAGCTTATTCATTGTATCATCATATGTGCAAAATCTCATTGTTGAATGTTCACGGAATACAAAAAAAAAACACGACTCCAAAATCGGAGTCGTGTTCAGCATCCACTTCTTATTTAATGTCATACGAAATCTTTTCACCCGCTTCAACGGTTTTACCAACATCAACGGAGACTTTCCGGTCGCCGCTGTTCGTGACGATGATTGGTGTGAGCAATGATGGGACAAGTGGTCGGATTTGTTCCAGATCGACGTTCAATAACGGTGAACCTGGTTCGACCCGGTCGCCGGCTTTCGCGAGCGCTTCAAATCCTTTTCCTTCGAGCGATACTGTATCAATACCGATATGAATCAAAATTTCATCCCCGTTATCGGCCAAAATACCAATCGCATGTTTGGTCGGGAAGAAGGTCGTAATTTCACCGGAAACAGGTGACACGACATATCCTTCCGTCGGTTCGATGGCATAACCGTCACCCATCATCCGTCCGGAGAAGACTTGATCCGGTACATCATCGAGAGAACGAATCACACCGCTGAGTGGCGAGACGTATCCTTCGCTCGGGACATAGGCACCATCTGTTCCGGCTAATCCGGATCGGTCATCTGTCCGGTTTTCCGTCCGTGCTTCCGCGCCTGTCGGAACCTGCGGAATCGGATCGGCTTCCGGTTTGGCTGGTGGTTGGTAATTCGGATCGTTCATGATTTCTGCCATCTCAGTTTTAATACCATCCGATTTCGGACCGAAGATAGCCTGAACGTTATCCCCGACTTCGAGGACACCGGCAGCACCCAACTGTTTCAAGCGCTCTTTATTGACACCGGATTTATCATTGACGGTAATCCGGAGCCGTGTGATACAGGCATCCAAATGTTTGATATTGGAAGGTCCGCCAAATGCCTGGAGAATTTCATATGGCAATTCACCAGCTGTCGCACCGGCTGTCGCTGCCCCTTCCTGAATCGCTTCACGTCCAGGAATCTTCAGATCAAATTTCTGGATGACGAAACGGAAGCCGAAGTAATAAATGACCGCGAAGACAAGACCGACCGGAATGACGAGCCACCAGGAGGTTCGGTTTGGTAAAATACCGAACAACGTATAGTCAATCAATCCTCCGGAGAAGGTCATCCCGATCTTGACGTTTAAGATGTCCATGATCATGAATGACAATCCGGCAAACACAGCGTGAACTGCAAACAATAACGGGGCAACGAATACGAATGAAAACTCGACAGGTTCAGTAATCCCTGTCAGGAAAGAAGTCAGGGCAGCCGAGAAGTATAACCCTTCAACCGCTTTCCGGCGATCCTTCGCAACCGTATGATACATCGCAAGACACGCAGCAGGAAGTCCAAACATCATGAACGGGTATTTCCCGGTCATATACGTTCCGGCTGTAAATGGAACACCATCTTTTAACTGGGCGAAGAAGATCCGCTGATCCCCGTTAACGAGATTACCGGCTTTATCGGTATATTCACCGAACTGGAACCAAAAACTTGAATACCAAATATGGTGGAGACCAAACGGAATGAGAGAACGTTCGACTAATCCAAAGATGAAGGCAGATAACGTTTCGTTTGATTCGATGATGGTTTTCGAGAACGTGTTGATTCCCGTCCCGATTGGTGGCCAAATATAGGACAGGGCAAAACCAGCGACTAAACTGAATAGCGCTGTAGCAATCGGTACAAATCTTTTACCGGCAAAGAATCCAAGGAAATCCGGAAGTTTAATCTTAAAGAATTTATTATAGCTGTACGCCGCAATCAACCCGGCGATAATCCCTCCGAACACCCCCATTTGCAGGGTCGGAATTCCTAAAACGGTCGCATACGATAAATCACTCGATTTTTGTGCTTCTGTAATCTTTTCAGGCGTAATCTGTAAAAATGAACTGATAACTTTGTTCATGATCAAAAATCCGACGATTGCGGCCAATCCTGCGACCCCTTCACCGTTCGCAAGACCAATCGCAACCCCGACGGCAAACAGTAATCCTAAGTTGGCAAAGATGATATCCCCTGCATCCTGCATGACCCGCCAAATGACGACCAGTGCGTCATTTTCGAGAAACGGAAGATACTGCGTCAGATTCGGATTTTGAAACGCCGTACCAAACGCCAGGAGCAACCCCGCTGCCGGTAGGATTGCGACCGGTAACATCAAAGCTTTACCGATCCGTTGCAATACACCGAACACATTTTTCCACATCAGTGATTTCCCTCCTTTTTTTGACCAAACTACTTACTTCATACCCTTAATGTTTCTTGCGCAAAACTATTTGTCTGATGTTTCTTTCCACAAAAAAAGAGCCTTCCCAAATTGGGAAAGCTCTTTTAAATATTAGACTGACTTTTCTTGTTTACGTGAGTTGATGACGGCTTGAATCTCAGATTTAATGTTATCTGATTTTGGTCCGTAGATGGCTTGAACGTTGTTACCAACTTCAAGTACTCCAGCCGCACCTAATTTTTTCAATTCGTTTTTATCAACTTTTGATTTATCAAGAACTTCAACACGAAGACGTGTGATACATGCGTCAAGGTGTTTGATGTTTGATTCAGAACCGAGTGCATCAAGGATACCAGCTGCGAGTTCAGAACCTTGTGCCATTGATGTCTCTTGTACTTCGTCTTCACGACCTGGTGTTTTCAAGTTGAACTTGCGGATTGCGAAACGGAATCCGACGTAGTAAACAACTGCAAGCACAAGACCGACGACGATGACGAGCCACCATTGCGTGCGTCCTGGAAGGACACCGAAGAGAAGGAAGTCAATCAATCCACCTGAGAATGTCATACCGATTTTAACGTTCAACAGTTGCATTGTCATGAACGAAAGACCTGCGAAGACTGCGTGAACTGCGAACAGGATCGGAGCAACGAACAAGAATGCGAATTCGATTGGCTCTGTGATACCTGTCAAGAAAGCTGTAAGTGCTGCTGATCCAAGAAGACCACCAACGACTGCGCGACGCTCTGGGCGTGCTTCATGGTACATAGCAAGTGCTGCTGCAGGAAGACCGAACATCATGAACGGGAATTTACCAGTCATGAATGTACCAGCTGTCAATGCAACGTTATCTTTTAACTGAGCGAAGAAGATCGCTTGGTCACCGTGAACGACTGTACCGGCTTTGTTCGTGTACGAACCGAACTCGAACCAGAATGGTGCGTAGAAGATATGGTGAAGACCAAATGGAATCAATGAACGTTCAATGAGACCAAAGACGAAAGCTGCAAGTGTCGGGTTTTTCTCCATCATGAAGTGGGAGAATGTGTTCAATCCGTCTTGAGCGAACGGCCAAACGAAAACAAGTACAAGACCTGCGAATAATGAAACAACTGCTGTAACGATTGGAACAAAACGTTTTCCTGCGAAGAATCCGAGGAACTGCGGCAATTCGAGATTATGATACTTCCCGTAGGCCCAGGCTGCGATTAAACCGATGATGATACCACCGAACACACCTGTTTGAAGTGTCGGGATACCGAGTACGTTAGCGTAACCTTGTCCGTTAGCGACCATTTCTGGTGTAACGCCGAGCCAAACGCTCATTGTTTTGTTCATGATCAGGAATCCGACGATGGCTGCAAGTCCGGCTGCGCCGTCCCCTGCTAATCCGATCGCGACACCGACCGCGAATAAGAGTGCTAAGTTACCGAAGATGATGTCCCCGGCTGCTTCCATCAATTTTGCAACCTTAATGATTGCATCATTTTTTAAGAACTCGAGTTTTGACGTCAAGTTCGGATTTTGCATCGCGTTACCGAATCCAAGTAAGATCCCGGCAGCAGGCAAAATCGCAACAGGAAGCATCAACGCTTTACCAACACGTTGAAGAACAGCGAAAATCTGTTTGAACATGTGTGTTTCCTCCTTTTGATGTACGAGCTAAGAATAAGGAATAATACCAATGACAGGTCGAAAAAAGTCAGACATCTGACCGATTTTTACAGAAAAAAATCAGGCACGAGCGGATTGTAGACAAAATACACTTATCCCGTAAAAATAACGGAAATAAATCATCTTGCCCGACATCCCACTCATGCCTGATCGTATCAGTAACACGTAGTCCGTGCGGTCATTTACCTAAATCGTACTGCACTAAGCGTTGCAGATGCATCGTAAGATACGTCGCTTCACCGCGCGGTACCGCTTTCTTCAACTGACGTTCCATGATGGACATCAGCTCCCAAGCAGTATCATAGCACAGCGGATATTCTTCGCGCAATAGCTTTTCTACTTTTTCTGGCGCCTCTAGGTACTCCCCATTGGAAACCCTTTCAATCGCTGAACGCAAGTGCCGGATTAAACGCTTGTAATCCAGTGATTTCCGGTCGATTTTAATCTGTAATCGTTGTTCAATATGACTGGCAATCAATCCGACCAATTGATGATGCCGGTTCACTTCGAGGACATCTTTGAAGTTCGTCGCCGAGTGAATATGAAGGGCGATAAATCCTGTTTCGGCCGGAGGTAAATAAAAGTTCATCTCGGCACTGATGAATTCGACGATTTCTTCAGCGAGCGCATACTCTTCCGGATATAACGCTTCCGTTTCCGCAAGAAACGGATTTGTGACTTCCATTCCCTGTTCGAGCCGCTTGAACGTAAACGTCAAATGGTCCGTCAGTCCGATATGAATGTGCTCGTCGACCCGTTTTCCGAATCGCGTTTCGATCATTGAAACGATCTCATTCATCAAAGCGATGAAGTTTTCATCCAGATGTCCGACAAGCGCCTTGTACTGCGCTTGCTCGTCTTTATCTTTTAACGTATACACTTTTTCCAATTTATCAAGATCCGTTAGTTGATCGCCTGGCTTCCGACCGAAGCCAATCCCTTTTGCGAGGATAATGACTTCCTGGTTGGCACCAGTCGAACAAATGACGACATTATTATTTAAGACTTTGATAACGTGGTACATTTGTTTATCCATTCGCTCTCAACCCTATCTGCTCTTACACATTTTTTTAAAGACACTGATTTTATTATAACGTGTTTTCACATACTAAAAAAGCCTACTCACTCAAGTAGACTTTAAAACATTTGGTAACCGCTCTTACGCAGGAAGCGAATTGACATTCCGGCGATGATGATTCCGGCAAGACCGGCAACGAACATCGTGATATCCGCCGTCTGCAGACCCATGATGCGTTCCCCGAGTTTCGGGATCGCTTCACGCGCATTCGTGAAATAATCTAGTGTCGACTGATTATCAATCATCATGATGATGATAATCGGATACAGGACAAGCATGATCCACGTACTGCGTAACAACATGTTTAAGATAAAACCGATACTAAAGAACATGACGAGATATAGAACACTCCCGATCACGGCTTGAATGATATGCATAATGTTCCCCCTTTGAATCTCTTTTAGTATAACCGACAAAAAAGGCAAATGCACGAGTGTACATTTGCCTAAAACGTGAACTTAGAATTTACCTTTTTTGATGGCAAGACCAATCTTTTTAAGCTCAAGGAAATGTTTGTTGTCGATGACTTTTTTCATGAACGATGCGTTACGGCCGTAAATCTTCTTACCGAAGACCATTCCGATTCCATCTTTATGACCAAGTGAAGCGACAGTTCCTTTGTTTTCGTATGTGAATGTCGATGTTTGACGTCCACCGATGAGTGCAGCAATGTTTTCAGCCACTTTATGTGCCTGTTGTGTTGCGATTTGTGCTGTCGGCGGGTATGGGCGGTTTGAAGCCGGATCCATAACAGCTGAACAGTCACCGATCATGAAGACATTTTCATGCCCAGGAACGCGGAGGTCTTCTTGAACGACAACACGGTTACGCATTGCTTCAAAACCAGACGCTGCAACAACAGGGTTACCGCTGACGCCACCAGTCCAGATGATTGTGTTCGCTTCGATTGTTTCTGTTGTATCCCCTTGGAGCGGTCCGAATGTAACGCTGCCCGGTCCACATTCCTTGATGCCGTTACCGAGTTTAAACTCGATGCCTTGGCGCTCAAGCCATTTATGTGCGTAGTTTACGAGATCTGCATCGAATCCTGGAAGAACAGTCGGTGCAGCTTCGATGTTGACGACACGAACGAGTTCGCGCGGGATGTCATATTGTTTGCACAGTTCAGGAATCCGGTTGACGAGCTCACCCATGAACTCGATACCCGTGAACCCAGCGCCACCGACGACGATCGTCAAGAGTGAACGGTTTGTTGAACCTGTCGTTTTGTACTCTGCGAATGAGTAGTCGATGTGCTCTTTGATTTTACGGACACTGTTCAATGAACTGATTGTTAGAGCGTTCTCTTTCAATCCTTTGATTCCGAATGTTTCAGGAACTCCGCCGAGTGCCACGACGACATAATCGTAAGGGACTGTTCCACCGTCGACGAGTTTCACTGTGTTGCTTGCTGTATCGACTTTTTCGACGATTCCTTTTACAAGCTTGACGCGTGAAGGGTTGATGACATCGTTGATATAGATACGCGCTTGTTCAGCAGACATCGTACCTGCTGCTGGTTCATGTAGCCACGTTGTTTGGTAATGGTAATCGTGTTTGTTGATTAATGTGATGTTGGCTTGGTCGACGCCAAGTTTCTTTTGAAGGTTGACTGCTGTGATCAATCCACCGTAGCCGGCTCCAAGAATAACAATGTTTGGTGTGTTCATGTTCTGATACCCCTTACGCATAATAGTTTTGTTGTGATTTTCTTCACATTCAATTGCAGATAAATGCTCAAAAACTTTGTTCAAATAATGTTCACACGTCTATACGTTTATTGAACCATTTTCTATCATAGATTGCAAAGGGAAATTATGCAAACCCAAAAAAATGTGAGATGTCCCGTACTTGCAACATCGAACCCTACTTCCTATATAATAGAGGTATCCAATTTTAGGAGGGACTCAGATGCACCAACCATATGATGTCACGATTATCGGGGGCGGTCCGGTCGGGCTGTTCACCGCGTTTTACTCAGGGATGCGTCAAATGAAGACGAAAGTCATCGAAAGTCTGCCGCAACTCGGCGGACAGCTAGCGACGCTCTACCCTGAAAAATATATATACGATATTGCCGGCTTCCCGAAAGTCAAAGCCCAGGACCTGGTCGATCGGCTGCTGGAACAGGCAAATGAATTTGATCCGACGTATGTGCTCGGCGAAACCGTCCTTGCATACGAACGTCTCGATGATGGACTGATCCGTCTTGTCACGAACAAGGGGGAACATTATACGAAAACCGTCATCCTGACAGCCGGGAACGGTTCATTTGCTGCTCGTCCCCTCGGTGTCGCGGACGCAGAACGATTTGAAGGCAGTAACTTACACTACTTCGTCAACGAGATGGACCGCTTCAAAGATCGCCAGGTCGTCCTGCTCGGCGGTGGTGATTCCGCAGTCGACTGGTCGCTGATGCTCGAGCCAATCGCGAAATCCGTCACACTCGTTCACCGACGCGATAAATTCCGCGCCCATGAGCATACGGTCGAATTGTTGCATAACTCGTCCGTCAATGTCATGACACCTTATACCCTTGAATCCGTCACCGGAGAAGACAGTATCGAGACGCTGACATTCAAACATGCCGAAACGGATGAAGTGATTGTCGTCGGTGCTGATGATGTCGTCTGTAACTTTGGTTTCGTCTCATCACTCGGACCGCTTAAAGAGTGGGAGGTCGAATTCGAACGGAATTCCATCCGTGTCAACTCGAAGATGGAAACTGCGATTCCCGGCGTATTTGCCTGCGGCGACATCGCGACGTATGACGGTCGTGTCAAATTGATCGCGACCGGTTTCGGAGAAGCACCGATTGCCGTTAACCAGGCGAAGTTGCTTGTTGATCCATCAGCCCGCCATCCGCAACACTCAACAAGTCTGTTCGAAAAAGTGAAAAATCATTAAGTGATCACGAACAACAGCGTCCCTTCGATTTCGGAAATCGAAGGGACGCTGTTTTTTGGGCTTATGCGTTGGATACGGGATCGAGTGTAATTCGGTACGTCCACTCACTCAGCTGTTTCCCACCCCGCTCGATGGTTTTTTCGGAAACGAGTCGTCCGCCGAAACGTTCGTAAAAATGACGGGACGGGTTATCTGCCAGCACACTTACCATGCAAGACAAGAAGCCTTTCCGCCTGAGATCTTCCAACACGTGATCAAACAACCGTTTACCGGTTCGTTGCCCCTGATGGCTTTTCAACAGATAGAGCGCGTACAGCTCTCCCTCCGTCGTATCATTTTCCCTATTTGGTCCACCATTCGCAAAACCGACGATTTCGTTTGTCTGATCAAGTGCCACGAAAACCGGACCTTCGGCAAGACTGTTCCGCCAACCCGGTTCCCGCTTCTCCGCAGATAACTGATCGAGATATGCATCCGGAATAATCGTCCGATATGTTTCCCGCCAAGATGCGACATGAATCCGGGCAATCGCAGCAGCGTCTTCCATGTCGGCTCGTCGAATCGTTAAAAATCCGGTATTCATAGTGGAATGATAAATCGCCGGACCCGTGTTCCATCTTCTTTGATGTAAGATTCGATTTCTTGACCACCGTTTGTCAAAATGACACGACCGGATGCGGTGTTATCCGCACTACAGGTGATCAAGACGAAGGCAAGTCCCCGCTTTCGCGCAAATTCAAGCGCTTGCCGTAATCCTTCCGTCGCATACCCCTTATTGCGCGCACTCGGTCGAATGCCATAACCGATATGCCCTCCGACTTGTTGCAATTGATCGTTTAGATCATGCCGGAAATTGACTGCACCGACAATCGTTTCCCCGTCATACAACCAATACGTCGAGTGGGTCACCCAGTTCGTCGGGGCCACCCGTTCCTCTTGTTCCTGTTCTTCCAAAAAATCCTCCAACGGCAGAAACGTTTTACTGACGACACTCGGAACGATGCTTTCACCGGACTCTTGCCACTCTGATACATAATCAAGGTATTCCGGTTCCAAGTGCAGCGATGGTTTAATTAAGGTAATCATTTGTGGTTCCGGACCTCCTCTTCAATCAAACGATCAAGCCAGTCATCAACATGTTGGAAGAGATATCCCGCTTGTTTGGCTGCCGTCGTATCCATATAGAAATCGTGATCCGGTGCAAGCGGTGACGGCTCTTCGCCTGTCGTCTCAAACCGTGATGTCGTTCCTGCCACGTGATCAATCTTATCCATTAAGTCCTGAATCGATAATACGCCGTCACTCGCGGCATTAATCGGTCCTGTGATCGTCGAACGGCCGCACCACTCGAGGAAAGCTGCCGCTTCGTAACTCGAGATATATCCCATCTTCGCATACAGATTTTCAGCGATGACCGGTTGATCGGCTAGTGCCCGTTTGACATGAAAGATCAGCCGTTCCGTGTAATCATCCGGTCCGAGGACAACCGGGAAACGGACGGCAATGACCGGGAAAGTCGCACGTTGGAAGAAATAACTTTCCGCCTGACGTTTTCCTTCGCCGTAATCATGTTCTTTTTCAAGATCATATTTCCCGGGAAACGGATTATAGGACCGCTCGGAAATGTTTGTCCCGCCCTGCTCATAGACCGACATCGTCGACGTCAGAATGTAACGACCGACTTTTCCTTCGAAGGCATCGACCGCAAGCTTCGCCTGATACGGATTAAAACAGATATTGTCATAGATGATATCCCAGTTTTGACTTCCAAGATCCTTCATCGTACTGCTTGATGTCCGGTCCCCTTTAAAAAATGTCAAGCCCTTCGCGACCGGCGGCGTATGTTCCCCACGCGTGACAATCGTCACATCGTCCCCCGATTCCGCGAGCCGTAATGCCAACCGTCGACCAAAGTAGCGTGTTCCACCGAAAATCAGTACCTTTCGCATCGATAGTCCTCCCTCATCATAGCGTGCTAACGTTCCTGTTAGTCCTTCTCCATCTCCATTGAAAAGTCCTGTCAATCGCTCGTGAAAACAAAAAAATCGCAGACGGCAATCGTCTGCGATACAAGTCATTTCATTAACAGCCGCCCGGTGTGCCGGCATTCGTCGCCGTTCGGAACGACGTCCCGCAACCGCATGTCGCGATTGCATTTGGATTCGTAATCGTGAATCCGCCTCCGAGCATGGATTGTTTATAATCTACTTCCAGTCCTTTAACGACCGGATAATCTTTTTGATCAACGATGACTTTGACTCCGTGTTGCTCAAAGGTCAAGTCCGTCTCTTTTTCACTGTCAAACCCCATGCCGTAGGAGAGACCACTGCATCCGCCGCCTTGGACGAGCATGCGCAGATTTTGTTCATCGTCCGGCGCCTGCAACATCATTTCTTTGACTTGCAGTGCGGCCGCTTCTGTTAAATGAATCATGTCATCACCTTCCCTTTTTTATTAGTATACGCAATTTTAAGGGGAATCGAAACCTAGTTGCTTGAAACAATCTTGAATTCGTTGTATAAATAAGTTGTATTAAAAAAAATTAAATCGTTCCATCTTCAGGGCAGGGTGAAATTCCCGACCGGCGGTAAACAGGCGATTCGCCTGAAGCCCGCGAGCGAATAGGGCGCTATTTGCTGATTCTGTGTAACTCAGGAGCCGACAGTATAGTCTGGATGGGAGAAGATGGCGGCATGTTTCTTTCTTGAACCGATTTTGCAAAAATCGGTCAGGCTTAGTTTACTGCGGACTTCTCCCCCATCGAACACTTCGATGGGGGTTTATTTTGAACGCAGACATGCCAATACTTCATCGAGAGGAACGAGCAAAAGGAGATTATACTCGTATGAAACGCACACAAAAAATGGTCACATTATCGATGTTAGGTTCAATTTCATTTGTTCTTATGCTACTGAATTTCCCGCTTCCGTTTTTACCGAACTATTTGAAGATCGACTTCAGTGATGTTCCTGCTTTGATCGCCGCAATCATGTTCTCACCTGTTGCCGGCGTCATCGTCGAAGCACTCAAAAACGTCCTGTACTACATCTTCCGTGGAAGTGGTGTTCCGGTCGGTGAGCTTGCCAACTTCGCAGCTGGCGTTGCCTTCATTCTTCCGGTCAGTTGGTTCTATCATAAAAAGAAATCGACAAAAGGTCTCGCAACCGGTCTTGTCGCAGGTACGATCACGATGGCACTCGGTCTTGCCATCCTCAACTATATCTTGATTCTTCCAGCGTACGCTTGGTTCTTCGGTATGGACTACATGCTTGACCCTGCCGTCAAGTGGACGACGATTACAGCCGGTATCTTACCGTTTAACATCATCAAGGCGATGTTCATCTCAGCACTCTTCATCCCGCTGTTCCTGAAACTAAAACCTTGGATGACACGTCGTCAACAAACTGTCTAAGTCCGAAGCCGCGCCCGCTGACAGACACAAATCCCCGGTCTCTTGTGAGACACGGGGATTTTTTTAGAGCTCGTTTTCTTCGATTTTCTGATAAATCTTTTCAAGCAGTTCTTCCGGTGTCTCCCCGACAACGGTTTCTCCATCGACGAGACAAAAATGGTCAAGCGAACAAATCCCGCAATAACCGAGGCAACCATATTCGACGACATCGACATTCGGGTCCCGTTCGAGCTGTTGCATGACGACCTGAGTCCCTGTCGCTAAGTTACTGATACAAAATTCAATAATCGGATTCACTTTTTTTCCTCCTTCAGGCAGGAATTATCTTTCCTCATGTCGTATTATACAAGGTCAGACTGATTTAGGGGAACTAAGGGGGATTTTAAGTTATGAAGCAACTGGTTGTTTTAGGTGGCGGATATGGTGGCATGCGGATTTGTGAACGATTCAAGGATGAAGATGTCGCTGTGACGCTCGTCGATCGTTTACCGTACCACGCGTTAAAAACAGAGTACTATGCACTTGCTGCCGGAACATTGTCGGACCGGGATGTCCGGATCGCGTTTCCGGAAGGGGAACATCTCTCATATAAGTATGGACATGTCGTAAAGATTTCACCAGAGACGAACTCCGTTCATCTGCAAGACGGAACGGAATTGTTTTATGATGATTTGATCATCGCCTTAGGTTGTGAAGATAAATACCATAACATACCGGGGGCACAAGAGTTTACTTACAGCATCCAGACACTCGAAGAGTCACGGAAAACACAACAGGCGATTTGCGGACTTTCACCCGGTGCGATCGTTTCCATCGTCGGAGCCGGATTATCCGGAGTCGAGCTCGCGAGTGAACTGCACGAAAGCCGGAAAGATTTGAAAATTCGCCTATTCGACCGGGGACCGTCCGTTCTGTCCTTCCTCTCGGATAAAGTGTCGACCTACGTCCAGGAATGGTTCGAGGAGCATGACGTCGAAGTCATCAATAACTCGAACGTCACCTTCGTCACGGCGGATGATGTTCAAAACGGGGATGACGCCTATCCATCGAACTTAACGATTTGGACAGCGGGTACGCAACCGGTTAAAGTCGTCCGTGATCTTGGTTTTGAAGCTGACAGCGGCGGACGGATCAAGCTGACGGAACACCACCATGTGCCGGAACATGAAAATGTGTTCGTCATCGGGGATTGTGCCAGTCTCCCGTATGCGCCAAGCGGTCAGCTTGCGGAGCATCAAGCGGATCAGGTCGTCGATGTCCTGCAGGCAAAATGGGCCGGCAAGAAATTACCGAAACTGCCGGAAATCAAATTGCGCGGTATGCTCGGATCACTTGGAAAGTCAGACGGCTTCGGCATCGTCATGGGGAAACAGGCGTTGACAGGGAAAGTTCCACGTCTTCTGAAGTCCGGTGTGCTCTGGAAACATAAAAAAATTAAATAAGAAAAACGGCGCCGGTCATTCCGGGGCCGTTTTTTCAAGTCTTCTGTCAATTGCCTGCGTGATTTTTTTCAACTGGACGTATCCTTCATCGACCATCTCACCGTCAAGCAGAACAAGCGGATAAAAATAAACATCGTCCTGAAGAGCCGTAATCCATTCATCCTCGACCGGTGCCGCTTCGAAATCCACATATTCAAAAGTCAATGCCGTCTCGTACTTCCGTCCAAGAACGGCCTGCAGCCAACTGTATGTCTCCTCTGAACTTGGTGCCCCGACGCAACTCGGACACGTCTGTGCCGCCCCATATACCTTGATTTCCATCTGTGGTCCCCCCTATTTGTTACACTTCTTTTTTAGTATACAAGTTTTCCAGATTGAGAACATTTTTCAACCCTGTTACAATGATTCTATAAGAAAGGATGTGTTTACGCATGGAAATGTTTGATCAAGTAAACGAAGTACTCGAAAAATTGCGTCCGTTCCTTCTTCGTGACGGAGGAGACGTTGAACTCGTAGATGTAGAAGATGGTATCGTCAAACTCCGTTTGATGGGAGCTTGCGGCAGCTGCCCAAGTTCAACAATCACACTGAAAGCTGGTATCGAACGTGCCCTGCTTGAAGAAGTAGCCGGCGTCGTTGAAGTCGAACAAGTTTTCTAATGAAGTAAAATCCCCACTGACATCCGTCAATGGGGATTTTTTTGTTTAAAGAATCCATTCTGCCAACGTATCGACCATGTAGGTCGGTTGGGCATCCTGTCCTTGAATGAAGACCGGTGTATGAACGCCGGAATTGACATGCATCGTCCGGATTCCGCCGTTGATCCCGAATAAAATGTCGGTATGGTAATTATCCCCGACCATGATGAGATCTTCTTTCGCAAGACCAATCATCTCAGCCGCAATATTGACCATGACCGGCTCCGGTTTCCCGATATAAAACGGTTCTTTTTCCGTCGTCACGCGTAACACCGATGTCAACGCCCCGTTCCCCGGTAAGAAGCCGCGCTCTGTCGGAATCGCGATATCTCCATTCGTCGAGATAAAACGGGCGCCGGCCCGAATCGCGAGGGCTCCGATCGCTAACTTCTCATACGTGATCTGACGGTCAAGACCAATCACGACATAATCGGCATGCTCATCCGCAACGACTTGTAAGCCTTGACGCTCAAGAGCATCAACCAATCCGCCTTCTCCGATGGCATAGACTTTCGCACCCGGATCGAGTTCTGCGATGTAGCGACCTGTCGCCATCGCACTGGTTAAGACATGTTCCGCATTCGAGTGAACACCCATGCCGCGTAATTTCTCAGCGACGGCTTCTGCCGTCATCGAAGCATTATTCGTAACGAACAGATACGGTACATCTTCTTCCTGCAACCGGTTGACGAAATCAACCGCTTCTTTGACGGGTTCTGTCCCGTTATACATCGTACCGTCTAAATCAAATAAATAGCCTTTTGCCTTCATGCTGACTCACTCCTCATTTGGTAAAAATGCCGAGACGGGTCCGAGTTCTGTCTCTAGATAATGTCGGACCGCGTCCGGGAAACGACGTAATTGTGTTTCTTCCTCAAACAAAACGTTGCGGATTTCCGCTGTACTTGATGTCGTAAATTCACGGACGATTTGTGTCCGGAGTGCCACGATGCGCTTCAAACTCGTCGCAAGTGACGCGTCGATGACCCGCTCATCTTCTAAAATCATGACGATATCTTCATAACTTCCCGGATCACGCATGATGAAACCATCAATCATACTGTTTCCGATGTCGATGATGCTTTCAATCACTAAAAATCCAATCCGTTCCCACGCCAGTGAAACCGTCAAAGCGTCCCCCGTTAACTCTTTACTTTGACGCAATGCCGTTTCCAAACAAACTACGGTTTGTTCAATCTTTTCACGATTCACAAAATACATCTTCCATTCCCCCTCACACCCTTCATTTTAGCTCTATCGGCGAAACATGAAAAGCAGAAAGGCTGTTTGCATCACATTGCGCAATGTGTTATCCTCAATTTAGATTTTTACGAAAATAGTATGTCACATTAGGTGACTTGGAGGTTATTCATAGATGGAACGCGAATTAGCACTAGAAATCGTCCGAGCAACAGAAGCAGCTGCACTGGCATCCGCCAAATGGATTGGCCGGGGCAAGAAGAACGAAGCCGATGATGCGGCAACAACAGCCATGCGCGAAGTCTTAAACACCGTTAACATGGCGGGAACAGTCGTCATCGGTGAAGGGGAACTCGACGAAGCACCGATGTTATTCATCGGCGAAAAAGTTGGTACGACAAGCGGTCCTATCGTCGATATCGCCGTCGATCCGCTCGAAGGAACGAACATCGTGGCAAAAGGTCTCGGTAACGCCATGGTCGTCATCGCAGTCGCTGACCAGGGAGCATTGTTACACGCACCGGATATGTATATGGATAAACTGACAGTCGGACCAAACTTAAAAGGACATGTCTCACTTGACGATCCCCTTGAAGTCATCATTCAAAAAGCAGCAGAACTAAATCAGAAAAGGATTGAAGATGTCACGGTCATCATGCAGGATCGTCCGCGCCATGATCACTTCCGAGAAGCGGCAATGCGTGTCGGCGCACGTGTCCGTCTGTTTGAAGACGGCGATGTATCAGCCGGAATCGCTCCGCTCTCACCATCAACGGGCATCGATATCTTCATTGGAACCGGTGGGGCACCGGAAGGCGTCATCACAGCAGCTGCCGTCAAAGCAATGGGCGGCGATATGCAGGCACGTCTGCACCCGATGAACGAGGAAGAAACAGCACGCGTCATCCGGATGGGGCTTGCGGATCCGTTGCAATTGTTGACGCTTGATGATCTGATCAAAAGTGACGACTGCATCTTCGCAGCAACAGGCGTGACGACAGGTGAAATGCTCGACGGCGTCCGCTTCTTGACGGATGATATCGTCGAGACGACATCACTCGTCATGCGTTCAAAAACACGGACGATCCGGAAAGTCATCGCCGAACATAGCTTGTCACGTAAACCGTACTTGCAAAAGGTTCCTCAAACCCTTTAATCTAAGCAGAGATGAAGGAAATGAGGGAACTGACAGATGATGCAAGAACGCGATTTTTTATATGATGACGTCGAACAGACAAAAACCCGATTCGTTTGCTGGATTGGTGAGACGAGCCGGTTTGATTTAGCGATCACCCATTCCGAACATTTTTTCGGAAAGATTTTAGTGTTGAATCTCTTATCCAACCGGTTTGCCATCATCGGTCCGGATGACTTCGATGAACCCGGCTATATCGCTCATGCCTTTGATCTTGAGGATGAAGTGGCGGATGAACTTGAAGGATACTTACGCGACTATATCGGATTATAAGCAAAAAAACAGCCAATTCCCGAAGGGAGTTGGCTGTTTTACTGTTACAGTAACCGGTCGTTACGCTCGTTGAGTGTGTTGGGACCGCTGAAGACATTCGTATTGTCGGATTCATCATGGGCTTTACGTTCCGAATGTTGATCCGCTTCATCGCCGACGAGTAAGACGAATTGTCCCTCTTCCGCTGCTTTATTGGCACGGTTGACATCATCTTTCGTTAATCCACTCGCTTCGAGGACATCGCTGTGTGAAGAAGGTCCGTTGCTGTCTTTTTTAAAGATTCCTTTGATCTCCTGCCACAGATTCATATGTTCTTCCTGCGACAGACGTGTTGATGTTTGATGATTTTTCAAATCGGCCAATTCCTCGATCTGTTCCAGATCATATCGATCATGGGCAACGACTTTCAAATCTGTTGATACAACACCTGCGACACGTAAATCATGAACAGCACTGACAACTTCTGGTACAGACTTGTAAATCCCGACGATTCTCATGGATAGTTCCCCCTATAGGTGCGTGATACTATACTATTAGCCGAAAACACCCAATCAGAAACATCCTTTCAGATGTCATTTTGATTACTGCTCGTCCTGTGTCTCTTCTTTCGTCGCTGAAAACTTCCGTTTCAGTTTTAACGTATTCGCTGAAGATCCGTCGAAGCGAGGTGGTGCTTCTTCTCCTTCTACGAATTCCATCCGTTTGACGATAAAATACGCACAGCCGAAATTGCAGTATTCATACAAATAATCCGCCACGTGGGAGATTTTTGTATCAAACGTTGCTTTTTCATGGTTGTCGTCATAGAAACCACGGAGGCGCAATTGTCCGTGTCCCCAATCTCCGACGATGTAGTCGTATTTTTCGAGCACATCACTAAACCGGCCGATGAAGGCTTCTTCGTTGAATCCTTCTCGTTTTTCTTCCACGATTTCATATCTTTCACGATTGACTTGTATCATTTTTCCACCCCCTGCTTCCTTTATCTTACCATAATCATACTTGAAAACGAATCGTCAGACAGCAGAAAACCGTCCTCGCACGCGGCGTGGACGGTCCTTGATCATCAATCGATCGGCAGAGCCGCTTTATTTTTTTTCGCCGCGTTGACTTGCTCGTCAGCATGGTACGACGAACGGACAAGCGGACCGGCCTCACAATGCGAGAAGCCTTTTCCGAGCGCAATCTGTTTTAATTCAGCAAATTCTTGTGGCGTGTAGTACTTGATAACGTCCAAGTGCTTTTTCGTCGGTTGGAGATACTGACCAATCGTCATGATGTCGACGTCGTTCGCACGCAGGTCGTCCATCGTCTGTAAGATTTCGTCCCACGTCTCCCCGAGTCCGAGCATCAGACTCGATTTCGTCGGAATTTCCGGTGCGAGTTCTTTGGAACGACACAGGAATTCAAGTGTCCGATCGTACGTTGCTTTCGCCCGGACCGTTGGTGTCAGACGGCGAACCGTCTCGATGTTATGGTTCATGATGTCCGGTTTGGCTTCAATCAGCGTCTGCAACGCCTCGAAGTTCCCACCCATGTCGGACGGTAAAACTTCAATCGATGTTTCCGGGTTCATGCGACGGACTTCCCGTACCGTCTCCGCATATACCCCTGCCCCGAAATCATTTAAATCATCACGTGCAACCGCTGTAATGACGGCATGCTTCAGATTCATCAGACGAACGGATTCCGCTACGCGTTTCGGTTCTTCTAAGTCAAGTTCATTTGGACGTCCTGTCGTCACGGCACAAAAACGGCAGGCCCGTGTACAAATGCTTCCAAGAATCATGAATGTCGCCGTCCGGCGAACCGCCCAACACTCGTGAATGTTCGGACATTTTGCTTCCTCACATACCGTGTGAAGCTTTTTTTCACGCATCATACTTTTGAGTTCTGTGTAAGTCTCATTCGTGTTCAGCTTGATCTTCAGCCATTCTGGTTTACGTTGTATCTCTCTGCGTCCCATGAATCGGTTTCCCCCTTTATCCGTAAAAAACTGACCTGATTTCTGTTACAGTATAACAAATATTCAGTGTTTGCGGATGGGTAATTCACCAATTTCTGACTTCTCCGATAGGCGATCAAAGAGCAGATCCCGTAACAATTCCGGCATGAAATATTCTTTCGGCATTTCTTTGATTTCCGGAAATAAAGGACCAAATGTAAACATATCCGGAAGGACCACGGTGTAATGTTTCGCATCGTCCAGATGTTGCCGGTTTCCGGCATAATGCATCTTGCCCATCAGCTTTCCCCGGAAGCCGAGTCCGCGGACTTTTAACTGTTCAAAGCGGTTCGTATCGACTTCGGCGATGAATTGTTTTAATTCTTTTCCGGTCATCGTCACTTTACACGGATTGATCGGATGCGGACAAAGCCGGTGTAAATCGTAAGACGAAACCGGTCCCGGGGACAACGAACCGAGCAGCATACCGGCCGGCACACAGGCAAGATCCGCCTGACACCAGTCCCGCATCGTATCAGCAAGCAGTTGTGTAAACGGCGATGGATTAAACCAGTCATTCGCTAGACCTGATGTCCGGCCAATCGGTTGTTTCATCTGACGTTCTGCCAAATACTGTTCCTTATCAAGCAGAACGGCTGTCGCTTCATCTTCCGGATAGGATTCGAGCGGATGAAGAACCGCTTCTTTTTCGCCCGTATCCGTATTCAGATAAATCTCACCCGCATATTGTCCGTGTTTTCCTGCCTGGGCAATCAGTACACCGTTTCGGACGACACCATCATCGAGAACATGATGCGTATGCGATCCAATGATCAAGTCCAGTTCCGGGAACCGTTCCGCCAAGTCTTCATCCTGATAAAAACCAAGATGACTCAGACAGATCAGCACATCGACCTGATCCCGCAAGGCTTCGATTTCGCGGGCCGCTGCTTCAAACGGATTCTCAATCGACCAACCGAGTAACTCGTACAATTCATAATACGGCGCCGTCAGTCCAAAAATACCGACTTTCCCAGTCGGTAATTCCTGAATCATCCCGGCTTTGGCGAATGGGGCCGACAAGTTCGAGACAAGCACCGGGAACGTCGCATCGCTGTATAGTTCTGCCAGCCAGTCATGCGGAAATGTGATGCCTTCATTGTTTCCAATCGTGACAGCCGTCGGCGATAATTCGTTTAAGAGATGGGTGTTAATTTTTCCTTGCGTCGCTTCCGTTGCCGGGGCAACCCGGTCGGCATGGTCCCCCAAGTCAAAGACGAGGGAGTCATATGTCCGGTGTTCTTTCATAAACGACATATAGCGAAGCCACATATCAAAGTGTGAATGCAGATCGTTATAATGAATGACGTGTAACTTCACGCATAAGCCTCCTCCAGGTATTAAAACAGTGAAATTTGCCGGGGCGCGAGCGATTCATAATCGAGACCTAAAATCTCGATGAGACGTTTCGCATTCGGTACGGCATCCCCTGCCGAGTTGTTATTAAAGAAAACATACACGTCTTTTGCCTGTTCGGCAAGTGAACGGATATGTAAGGCCAACTCTTGTAATTCTTCTTCTGAATAACGGTATAGACACCGGACTTTCCGCCAGTCCTCACTGCTTTGTCCGGGCTTCTTCAGCCATCCGGCGACATTTCGGCCGTGCAGACGCACAAATGCTGTCTCCTGTGTGACGACCGGGACGAAGGGCACCGATCCGTCTTCCGTCTGCGGCTCATCACAAATCGTATGAATGAACTGATGCTCGGCTAAGAACCGGAGCGTTCGTTCCTGGTAGGCGTCCGAATACCAGGACGGATTCCGAAATTCGATTGCGACCGGGAGGCCGGCAAGCGACTTCCGAATCGTCTGAAGATATTCAAGATGTACTTTGCTGACGTCAAACCACGGTGGCAGTTGGACGAGAATCGCGGCAATCTTGCCACTCTGCCGCATCGGCTCGATCGAAGCGAGATACTGTTCAAAGATGGGACCAAGTGGATCCTTGTTTTCCCGGTCATGACCGCTCATCGCCCGATGGACCTTGACGATGAACCGGAAATCATCCGGTGTTTCCGCGACCCACTTCTGATAGTTGCGTTCCGGCTGAATCGCATAATACGTTGAATCGACTTCGACTGCCGGAAAGTGTCCCGCGTAGGCAGCGAGCTTCTCTTTCCGATCCTGTGGTGTCGGATAGAGGCTGTCATGATCGCCCCAACCGGTCACGCCGACATAAATCATCCTGCTCCCTCCGTTCCGTTTTCTCTGCTTATTGTTCATCATAGCATAGCAGAATCGGGAATTTCTTCTTCAAGACTCTTCTCGGAAAACACGTGTGTTTTTCATATAAAAAACAAGCAATTCCTTCCTACTCCTTGAAAAATAAGGAGGAAAAATTGCTTGTTTCATGATTCCACTGAGGGTTATAAGAAGTCGGTTCGCATCCGTTTATACGTCAAAGCGATGCAACCGGAAGCAAAGGTCTGTTGATCTACAAGCTGTAAGGACAACGATTGCTCAAACAGCGGAAACATTCGTTTCCCTCCACCGAGTAAGACGGGATAGATGACGACATGATAACAGTCCACCAAATCCAAACGGATGGCTTCCGCGGTAAGGGTCGCCCCGCCGATCGCAATCTGTTTACCCGGTGCCTGCTTTAATGCCGCGAGTTCCTCGGCAAGCGGCCAGGTCGCAAGACGGGCATTGCCCTCGACGGCCGTCAACGTTTGCGAGAAGACGACTTTTTCAAGGGCCTGCCATGTTTTCGCATACTCGATGATGATCGGTTCATCTTCCTGATCGGCTGTTTCCCAGTAGTGCATCATCTCATACAGACGACGGCCGTACACATGGGTATCAAATGCTTTTTCATAATCATTGAAGTACTGATGCAGTTCCGCATCCGGTGACGCAAAGGCGATGCTGCCCGATGCATCCTCGATGTAGCCGTCGAGCGAGACTTGAAAAGAATAGACGATATCACGCATGATGAATCCCTCCTTTTTCAATCCTTTACCCGCTTTTGCCTGTGTACAAAAAACTCTCTCATCCAGAGATGAGAGAGCAGAAACATTATCCGATTGAACCTTCCATCTCGAACTTGATGAGACGGTTCATTTCGACCGCATATTCCATCGGCAATTCTTTTGTGAACGGCTCGATGAAGCCCATGACGATCATTTCAGTTGCTTCTTCTTGTGAAATCCCGCGGCTCATCAGGTAGAACAATTGCTCTTCCGAGACCTTCGATACTTTCGCTTCGTGTTCAAGCGAAATGTTGTCGTTGAGAATTTCGTTGTACGGAATCGTATCTGATGTCGACTGGTTGTCCATGATCAACGTGTCACATTCGATATTCGAACGTGCGCCAGTTGCTTTACGGCCAAAATGGACAATCCCACGGTACGTGACTTTCCCACCGTGTTTCGAAATCGATTTCGAGACGATCGTGGACGACGTATTTGGTGCGAGGTGAATCATTTTCGCGCCTGCGTCCTGGTGTTGTCCTTTACCAGCGATGGCGATTGATAATGTCATACCGCGTGAGCCTTCCCCTTTAAGGATGACGGCAGGGTATTTCATCGTCAATTTCGAACCGATGTTACCATCGACCCATTCCATCGTTGCGCCGGCTTCACAGATCGCACGTTTCGTAACGAGGTTGTAGACGTTGTTTGCCCAGTTTTGGATTGTCGTGTAACGGCAATACGCGTTTTTGTTGATGAATATCTCAACGACCGCCGAGTGAAGCGAGTTCGTTGTGTAGACCGGTGCTGTACATCCTTCGACGTAGTGAACCGATGCTTCTTCGTCAACGATGATCAACGTCCGCTCGAATTGACCCATGTTTTCCGAGTTGATCCGGAAGTAGGCTTGAAGCGGCGTATCCATCTTGACGCCTTTTGGTACATAGATGAACGATCCACCTGACCAAACCGCTGTATTGAGGGCAGCGAATTTGTTGTCTGTCGGCGGGATCAATTTACCGAAGTACTCACGGAATAAATCTTCGTTTTCTTTCAGTGCTGTATCTGTATCTTTGAAGACGATCCCTTGATCTTCCAGTTCGCTCTTCATGTTGTGATACACGACTTCTGATTCGTACTGTGCCGAAACACCTGCAAGGTATTTTTGCTCAGCTTCCGGGATTCCGAGTTTATCAAACGTACGTTTGATTTCTTCCGGTACTTCATCCCAAGATTTTTCAGCACGTTCTGACGGCTTAACGTAGTACGTGATGTCATCAAAACGAAGATCTGATAAATCGCCGCCCCATGCTGGCATCGATTGTTCGTTGAAAATCTTAAGTGATTTCAGACGGAAATCAAGCATCCATTGCGGTTCTTCCTTCATTTTCGAAATCGTCTCGACAACTTCTGTCGTCAAGCCGCGTCCTGAACGGAAGATCGAGATATCGCGATCGTGGAAACCATATTTATAATCGCCAATTTCAGGCATGTTCTTAGCCATGTTCGTTTCCTCCTCTTACTTACTGACCGAAGTTACTTCCCTTCTTCGACGCCGCGTTCGAGCGCCTTCCAGGCAAGTGTCGCACACTTGATTCGCGCCGGGAATTTTGTCACACCAGACAGTGCTTCGGCATCCCCGAGATCAAATTTTTCATCGTCGTAGTCTTTTCCTTGAACCATCTCGGAAAAGACGTTGGCGAGTTGTAATGCTTCTTCGACTGTTTTTCCTTTGACAGCCTGTGTCATCATCGACGCAGACGCCATACTGATCGAACATCCTTCACCGTCGAACTTCGCATCTTTTACGATATCGTCCTCGATTGCGAGCTGCAGACGGATTGTGTCGCCACATGTCGGATTGTTCATATCGATTGTCACACCACCGTCAATCGCACCACGATTGCGGGGCGTTTTATAGTGGTCCATGATCACTTGACGGTACAAGTGATCGAGATTGTTAAAATCCATGACTGAAATACTCCTTCGTTTGGCGAAGTCCTGTCACTAATGCGTCTACTTCTTCCTTTGTATTATACAGGTAGAAGCTGGCTCGTGCCGTAGAACTGGCTCCAAGCCAGCGCATCAGCGGTTGCGCGCAATGGTGACCGGCACGGACTGCGATACCTTGCATATCGAGAACCGTCGCGACATCATGCGCGTGAACATCACCGAGATTAAAGGTGACGAGACCAACACGTTCTTCCGGACCGTAAATCGTCAGTCCTTCGATGTCACGCATTTGTGCCATCGCATACTGAGCGAGCTCACGTTCGTGGGCTTCGATGTTACCGAGTCCGACTTGTTCCAAGAAATCAATCGCTGCCGATAAGCCGACTGCGCCTGCAATAATCGGTGTTCCTGCTTCGAACCGGTACGGAGAAGGTTTGAACGTCGACTCTTCCAGCCCGACGTAATCAATCATCTCACCGCCGAATTCAACCGGCTCCATCGCATTGAGCAATGCTTTTTTACCGTACAGGACACCGATGCCGGTCGGTCCGCACATTTTGTGAGCGGAAAACGCGAGGAAATCACAATCGAGATCTGTAACGTCAATCTGCTGATGCGGTGCGCTTTGCGCTGCATCGACCACCATGACGGCGCCGGCAGCATGGGCGAGTTGCGTGACTTCTTTAATCGGGTTGATCGTTCCAAGGACGTTCGAAACGTGGGCCATTGCCACAATCTTCGTCCGATCCGAAATCTGTTCTTTGACCGCTTCGATCGTTACACGACCGTCTGCCGTCAAATCCACATATTTCAGTTTCGCTTTTTTCTTTTTCGCGACCTGTTGCCACGGAATGAGATTCGCATGGTGTTCCAGGTACGTGACGACAATCTCGTCCCCTTCTTCCACATGCTCCATTCCGTAACTTGAGGCGACGATATTGATCGCTGTCGTCGTCCCGCGGGTAAAGATAATCTCTTCATGGTGTTGCGCCTTGATGAAACGACGTACGTTCTCACGCGCACCTTCGTACGCATCCGTCGCTCGTGTTCCGAGCGTATGGACGCCACGGTGCACATTCGAATGAACCGTCTTGTAGTAGTTCTCAATCGCCTCAATGACGACGAGCGGCTTTTGTGACGAAGCCGCACTATCTAAATAGACGAGTTTCCGGTCATTAACCTGTTGGTCAAGAATCGGAAACTGATTGCGGATGGATGCATCGATTCCCATATTAGTTTACTTTCCCTTCGATCACTTGAACGAGGCGTTCTTTGACAGAGTCAATCGCGAGTTCCGAAACAACCGGTTGTAAGAAACCGTGAACGACGAGACGTTCTGCTTCTTTGCGTGAAAGACCACGGCTCATCAAGTAGTAGAGTTGAAGTTCATCGACACGACCGACAGATGCCGCGTGTCCTGCCATGACATCATCTTCGTCAATCAAGAGGATCGGGTTTGCGTCTCCCCGTGCCTTTTCAGACAACATGAGGACACGTTCCGTTTGGACACCGTTTGATTTTGAAGCGCCATGGTGAATCATTGATGTTCCGTTAAAGATCGATGTCGCTGAATCTTTCTGAACACCGTGAATCAAGATGAAACCTTCCGAACCTTTACCAAAATGGTCTGTCCGGACGTTGAAGTTTTGTTTTTGCTCGCCACGACCAACCGTTACGGCTTTCGTGTCCGAGAACGAATCATTACCGACGAGGTGTGTTTTCGTTTCCGTGATCGTGTGTCCGTCATTCATGTGACCGAGTGCCCATTCGAGCTTCGCGCCTTGTTTGACGACACCGCGACGGTTCATATACGTCACAGCACCTTTCGCAAGCGTATCGACGCCTCCGAAAAGAACTTTCGCATTGTCTTCGACGAAGACTTCTGTCACGACGTTGACGTTATGGGCTTCTTCGCCGTAAGAGACGAAGTTTTCGATATACGTCAGTTCACTGTCGACATCTGCGATGATGATCGCATGGTGGTACAACGCACCGCCTGTTTGTTCCAGCGTATAGATGGCCTGCATCGGAACAGTCAACTTCAAGCCTTTTGGTACATACAGGAATGTACCGCCGTTCATGAGTGCTGCGTTGAGTGCTGCGAGACGATCTTCGTTGACGTTGACGCCTTCTGTCATGAAGTATTTCTCGACGAGCTCCGGATGGTGCTTCATTGCGTCTTCAAGCGTCGTGAAGATGACGCCGTTCGTCGCTTCGCTGTTTTGCGCGTGGACGAGTTGTCCGTTACGCGTGATCAGCATATGGTCACGGTTTTCACCGATCAACGATTCGATATCCGGTGTCAGACCAGTTACCGTTTCGAGATCTGCTGTACCTTCTGTGAAGTTCCAGCCACCGATTTTAATTTTTTCTACTTTTGGCAATGCGAGCGTCGGGGCAAGATCAAGTGCATCTTGACGCTTGGTAATCATCCAAGCCGGTTCCCCTAAGCGAGTCGCACGTTCTGCCACTGCCTCGCGATTTACGGCAAGATTCAGTTCTACAGTCATCATGCTTCCTCCCTCGTCTTACGCTTTTGTTTCGATTTCGACTTCTTCGATGCCGAGTTCTTTTTTAACCCAGTCATAACCTTCTGCTTCGAGACGGTGAGCAAGTTCTTTACCACCAGACATGACGATTTTTCCGCCCATCATGATGTGGATGAAATCAGGCTCGATATAGTTCAAGAGACGTTGATAGTGCGTGATGATCAAGCAGCCGAATTCAGGTGAACGCATTTCGTTAACACCTTTTGCGACAACTTTAAGCGCATCGATATCAAGACCTGAATCGATTTCGTCAAGGATGGCGATGGCTGGTTTCAGCATCGTCATTTGGAGAATTTCATTCCGTTTCTTCTCTCCGCCCGAGAAACCTTCGTTGAGGTAACGGTGTGCCATTTCGCCCGGCATTTCGAGAAGACCCATTTGCGCGTCGAGTTGACGGATGAATTTCATGAGTGAGATTTCATCGCCTTCTTCGCGGCGTGAGTTGATTGCTGAACGCAGGAAGTCTGAGTTCGTGACACCACTGATTTCGCTTGGGTATTGCATGGCAAGGAACATACCTGCTTGCGCACGTTCGTTGACTTCCATTTCGAGGACGTCTTCGCCGTCGAGTGTGACTGATCCTGATGTCACTTCATACGTCGGGTGACCCATCAATGCAGATGCGAGTGTTGATTTACCAGTCCCGTTTGGTCCCATGACCGCGTGGATTTCGCCGCCTTTGATTTCTAAGTTGACGCCTTTCAAGATTTCTTTGCCGTCGATTGCAACGTGTAAATCTTCAATCTTTAAGTGTGAAGCCTTCATGTAGAATCCCTCCATCTATTCATTTCGTGTCTGACGATTCAGTTCACGAGAGTTACTAATTTAGTATCATTCTAATCTTAATGAATCATACCACATTATTCAAGCGTCATCGCTCATGGTTTTTTCTCAAAACCGAGCCTTTTAGTGAGAATGACTTTAAAGTGAGACGACTTCCTTCTCTTCTTCCGGTTTCGTTTGACGATGAACCCGCTGTGACAGTAAGAGCAGTGGTATTCCGAGAACTGTCAAGAGGGCTAAAATACCGAAAATCGGCAGCGGACGTTCCGGTCCAAAATAAAGTAACAATTGTCCGCCGATGACCGGTCCGACCGATTGACCAATCGATGTCAAGCCCATCGCCCCGAAGTAACTTCCCCGTAATTCCGGTGTCGCAAAGCTGTCCGTTAAAATGTCCGTCATCGTAAACATCATCACTTCCCCGCATGTGAAGATGAACATCGCGCCAATCATCAGCCAGACCGTACCGGCCGTTCCCATGACGAATAATCCGACGGCAACGGTCGCAATACCGACCGTGATCGAGACGAGCGGTGATGTCTTGACACCGAACTTCATGATCGGGTACTGAACGACGAGCACGGTGATCGCGTTAATCGTAATCAACAAGGCAAACAGACTCGTTCCCCCGGACAATAAGGTCGTCGTCGTTAAAAACTGCGGCAACGTCGAGTTGAACTGACTGTAGCCGAAGACACCGAAGATGATTCCGGCGAGTGCGAACGTAAAGGCGACGTCGGTCTTCAGCAGACGGACCGTTGCCCCGAACGACACCTTTTTCCCGCCGTGACTTTCCGTGATCGGATGACGTCGGAACAGAATAAAAATTGCGACGCCGTAGCCGAAGTAAACGAACGCCGTAATATAGAAGGTAACCGCCGTATTGCCGGCACTGAGCAACAAGGCGATCCCCGGTCCGATCGCAGCTGCAATATTGATGCAGGTGTAACGGATGTTAAAGACGAACAGCCGGTTCTTTTCATCGGTCGTATCACTGATCAACGCCCGGGCGGACGGTTCGAAGATGGACCGGAAAATACCGTTTAAGGCACTCAGGATGAAGAATGCCCAAAAGGTCTCGACCTGGGCCAGTCCGATAAAGACAAGCACAAAACCAAACGTTCCGCTGAGCATCATCGTCCGGCGGCCGTAGCGGTCGGATAATGTCCCGCCGACGAAACTCATGACCAGACTGGCGATGGCCGAGATACTGAGGATCCAGCCGACATCAACCGGACTGAACTTCAGAACGACCGACAAGTAAATCGCAAAAAACGGCATCGTGATGAATGTCCCGAGTCTTGCAAAAAACGTTCCGAGCAGGACGCCGACCGTCAGTGGATGAAGCTGTTTCAAACGTTGCATGGAAATCCCCCTTTCGCACAAAAAACAATGCATCCTTCCATTATATAGGAAGAATGCATTGAAGGAAGCAACTTATTTGCTGACCGGTACGACTGCACCTTTGTATTCTTTTGTGATCCAGTCCTGGTTCTTTTTCTCGTGGAGAATATCGAGCAATGTCGTGACGCGCTTGTCTTTTTCATCGCCGTCACGTGTGACGATGATGTTGACGTACGGTGAAGACTCGTCTTCCAGTGCAATCGTATCTTTCAACGGGTTCAACCCGTTGTCAATCGCATAGTTCGTGTTGATGAGGACCGCGTCGCCTTCGTTGTTTTTGTAAGCTTGCGGTAAGAGTGACGCTTCGATGTTTGTTTTGAACTTGATGTTTTTCGGGTTTTCCGCGATGTCTTTGAGCTGTGCATCGGTTGTTTTACCGTCTTTCAACTTGATCAGTCCTTCGTTTTGAAGGAACGTCAAGACACGTCCGCGTTCAGCGACGTTTGAGCTCGTTAAAATCGTTGCACCTTTTGGCAGTTCATCCAAAGACTTGTATTTTTTAGAGTAGACACCGAGCGGTTCGACGTGAACGCCGCCGGCACTCGCGAATTTATAGTCTTTGTTTTCTTTTTCCTGTTGCTCCAGGTACGGCACGTGTTGGAAATAGTTCGCATCGATTTCTTTTTCAGCAAGTGCTTTGTTCGGCAGGACGTAATCCTGGAACTTTTTGATTTCGAGTTTATAGCCTTTTGCTTCATATTCTTTTTGGACGTGCTCGAGAATTTCAGCATGGGGAACATTTGACGCCCCGATGACGAGTGTTTTTGAATCGCTGCTGCCTGATGAAGATTCTTCTCCACATGCTGCAAGACTGACTGCTAAGACCGATACGGCTGCTGTGCCGACGAATTTTTTCCAAAGTTTCATGAATGATTCCTCCCAAGGTTAAATAAGATAGGTGTTACCGTTTATCGATGGCTTTGACGAGCAGGTCACCGATAATTTGAATGATGAAGACGATGACAAGAATCAACAGTGTCGCGATGACCGTGATGTTATTTTGTGAACGCTGGAATCCTTCGATGAAGGCCATGTCTCCCAGTCCACCACCACCGGCTAACCCGGCCATTGCCGTGTAACCGACGAGTGCGACGAGCGTCACGGTGATACCGGAGACGATTGCCGGAAGAGCTTCCGGAATCAGGACTTTATAGATGATTTGGAACTTCGTTGCTCCCATCGATTCAGCCGCCTCAATGACACCCTTATCGACTTCACGAAGCGCCAGTTCGACCATCCGGCCGTAAAACGGTGCTGCACCTAGAATTAACGCAGGTAGCGCAGCCGTTGGTCCTAAGAATGATCCAACGATGATTTTCGTGATCGGGATTAACAGGATCAATAGAATGATAAACGGGATCGAACGGAAGATATTGACTAAAAAGCTGAGCACGGAATACAGTGTCCGATTTTTAAACAATAATTCTTCGTTCGTCGCATATAACAACAGACCGATTGCCAGTCCAAGGACAAACGTTGCAAGTCCCGCAACGGCCGTCATATAGATCGTACTGCCTGTTGCTTCCCAGACCATATCCCAATCCACATCTGCAAAAAATGTACTCATCGGTGATCCACCTCCACTTCAACGTCACTCGCTTGAAGTTTGGCGATGACCACTTGTGCTTCCTGTTCCGAACCGAGCAACTGAATGAACAGCGTTCCGAGTGCTCCGTCCTGCGTCTGTCCGACGTTTCCGCCGATGATATTGAATAATAAGTTCGAATCTTTCATGACTTCGGCAAGGATCGGACTTTCCGCTGTCGAACCGACAAACGTCAGCTGGACGATTTTCCCGGTCGGATACCGCTCGCGTAATTTCGCAAACGTCAATTCGTTTTCAGACGGTGACGTCAATTGTTTGACGAACTCTTTGGTCATCGCCTGTTTCGGGTGACGGAATACTTCAGCAACCGGTCCCTGTTCGACGATTTTCCCGGCTTCCATGACGGCGACCCGGTGACAGATTTTTTGAATGACATGCATCTCGTGTGTGATCAAGACGATCGTCAGTTTTAATTTTTTGTTGATGTCGACCAACAACTCGAGGATCGAGTCGGTCGTTTTTGGATCCAGCGCACTGGTCGCTTCGTCACAGAGTAAGACGTCCGGATTGGATGCCAGTGCCCGGGCAATCCCGACCCGTTGTTTTTGTCCACCAGACAGTTGCGACGGATAAGCGCCTTCACGTCCGTCGAGTCCGACGAGCTGAATCAGTTCGGCAACCCGTTCTTTACGACGGGCTTTCGGATAACCGCCGAGCTCAAGCGGGAACATGATGTTTTCTTCGACTGTCCGTGACCAAAGCAGATTAAAGTGTTGGAACACCATTGAGACGTTTTTACGGACGCCCCGTAATTCTTTTGGTTTGAGCGTCGTCATTTCGACACCGTCGATTTGAATCGAGCCGCTCGTCGGTGCCTCCAGCATGTTCAGCAAACGAATCAGTGTTGATTTCCCTGCCCCTGAATAACCGATTATTCCAAAAATTTCACCGCGCTCGATTGACAAGTCGACATTGACGACGGCTTCAACCGATCCGCGCTTCGAGCGATAAATCTTTCCTACATCCTGTAAGCGAATCAATACGGTCCCTCCTAAACATAAAAAAAGTGCGCACGTTTTAGAGCAAACGCGCGCACTTTTTCAGTACACAAAACCATTTGCTCTCATCTTGCAGACAAATGTCTGCTGGAATTAGCACCACTTCGGAATAAATTCCGCGGTTGCCGGGTTTCATCGGGCCAGTCCCTCCACCACTCTCGATAAGAGTTATCGGTATTAAGTTATTTTTAATATAATCTGAATATTAGCAGGGGTTATTTTGCTTGTCAAACAGTTTTTTCTGAAACCGGTTGAAGCAGACTGAAAGCACGTGCCAAATCTTCTTTCAAGTCTTCCGCGTCCTCAAGACCTACCGAGATCCGAACGAGACCATCCGTAATTCCGAGTTCTGCGCGACGCTCTGCCGGAATCGACGCATGTGTCATCCGTGCCGGAACGGAAATCAGACTCTCGACCGCTCCAAGACTTTCAGCCAATGTGAAGAAATGTGTCGCTTCGACGAGTTTCTCCGCATTTTCTGCTGAACCGACATCAAAGCTGATCATGCCGCCGAAACCGGTCGCTTGTTTTTGTTGTGTCGCGTGACCCGGATGTGATGCCAGTCCCGGATAGAAGATGTTTGAGACGACGTCCTGTTCCTGTAAGAACTGAACGAGATCGTGTGATGTTTCTTCGATTGCATCCATCCGGATACCAAGCGTCCGTAATCCACGGACGAGCAGGAAGCTGTCCTGCGGTCCAAGAATACCGCCGGTCGAGTTTTGGATGAAGTGAAGATCTTCTCCGAGCTCGTCGCTGTTGACGACGACAAGTCCGGCGACGACGTCCGAATGACCGCCGATGTATTTTGTCGCGCTGTGCAGAACGATATCTGCACCGAGTGCGAGTGGTTGTTGCAAGTATGGTGTCGCGAATGTGTTATCGACGACGAGTTTCAAGTTATTGCGTTTCGCAATCTCAGCAACTGCTGCGATATCTGTAACTTTCAACAACGGGTTCGTCGGTGTTTCGACATACAGCATCTTCGTGTTGTCTTGCACCGCAGCTTCCGTCGCCGCGAGATCCGTCGTATCGACGAACGTCACTTGGATGTTGAACTTCGGCAGGACACGTTGCATCAAACGGAACGTTCCGCCGTAGACGTCATCCGTCATGACGATATGGTCACCTGACTCAAGCAGGTTAAAGACAGCGTGAATCGCCGCCATTCCTGATCCGAAGGCAAAACCGCGTGCGCCGCCTTCAAGATCGGCAATCAGACGTTCGATGCTCGTCCGTGTCGGGTTCGCTGTCCGGGAATACTCATATCCTTCTTTTAACTGACCGATTTTTTCCTGTTTGTAGGTACTTGTCTGATAAATCGGGGGTGTAACGGCACCTGTTGCTCGATCGACGCCTGTTCCTCCATGAATCAATGCTGTCTTTTTACGCATGTGTCTCGTCCACCTTTTCAAAGATTTGTTGGCTTAAATACCGTTCGGCACTGTCCGCAAAGACGGTGACGATGGTACTGCCGGGAAAACGATGTGCCAGATCAAGTGCTGCAACGAGTGCCGCGCCGGCCGAACTGCCGACGAGCAATCCTTCACGGGCCGCCAGTTCATGGACTTTCGTAAAAGCGTCATGATCGGAAATCGTATGAATTTCATCCACTAAGTCACGGGAAACGAGACTTGGCCATTTGGCCGTCCCGATGCCTTCCGTCTTATGCGGTCCGGCTGGTCCCCCGTTGAGGACCGATCCTTCCGGTTCAACGATTGCACCTTTTGTCCCGAGACGTTCTTTTAAATACGCCGCTGTTCCGGCAAACGTTCCACCTGATCCGCATCCGGCAACGAACCAATCAATCTGATCCAGCTCCGCCATCAGCTCAGGACCAAGTGTCCGCTGATACGTAACCGGATTTTCTTCGTTTTCGAATTGAAGCGGAACATAGCTGTTTGGAATCGTTTGTCCGAGTTCTTTGGCTTTATCGATCGCACCCTGCATATCGAGCTCAGTCGGTGTGTTGACGACAGTCGCGCCGAGTGCACGCATCAACGTCTGTTTCTCCTGGCTGAACTTTTCCGGAACGACACAGATGACTTGAAGGTCATATTTTTTAGCGGCGAGCGCCAAACCGATGCCGGTGTTGCCGGCAGTCGGTTCGATGATTGTTCCGCCTCGTGTCACATATCCCTGTTCGATCGCGGCATCAACGAGTTGAATGCCCAGGCGGTCTTTGACGCTGCCCCCAGGGTTCATCCATTCGAGCTTCGCCAAAATCCGCGTACCAGCAGGCAAATCGAATGAAGTAATCTCGTAGAGCGGCGTATTTCCGACGAGGTCGCGGACTGATTTCGCGATCATCCGAAGACGATGTCCCATTCATCACGACCGGCAAGCATTTTCTCGGCATAGTGCTTCGCTCCTTTAAGGTCGTGGGCGCTTGCGAATCCGCATTGGACTTCGTTTTGCGCTGGAATTTCTTCTGCTGCTAAGACGTCTTTTAATGTTTTCTCAACGAGTTCGCTCATTTTTTCGACCGAATCGAAGTTCATCATCGCCATGTAGAAACCTGTTTGGCATCCCATCGGCGACACATCGATCACGTCATCCGAGTAGTTGCGGATGTTTTCAGCGAGTAAGTGCTCGAGTGTGTGCATCGCACGCATCGGCATTTGTTCGACGTTCGGTTGTGTGAAGCGGATGTCGTATTTGACGACTTGGTCGACTTTACCGTCTTTGTAACCGGCAACACGGATATATGGTGCTTTGACTTTCGTATGGTCCAGGTTAAAGCTTTCTACGTTCATTTTTTTGAGTGTCATGATTTATTCCCCCATTTTCTCGGCTTCTACGAGCCAGACGAAGTGATTGTATTGTGTGAATGAAACATCAAAACCGCGTGACGCAAAAATCTGTTCCATCACCGGAATCAGTGGATAAAACTCACGTTCCAAATCTTCCGCCAGTCCGTTAAATCCTTGTGCTTTCGCTTCAGCAATCGTTTGTAAGCGGGCTTCTTCCGAAACAAACATCGTATCGGCATAAACGATTTTTCCGTCGTGCGGCAAAATCTTCGCCATCAAATCAACAGCTTCTCCCTTTTCCTCATCCGTCAGATGATGAAACGCATACGTCGAAACAAAGCTTTTCGCATCATCTGCCGTAAACGACAGGAAATGTCCGTCCTGCACCGGAAGTTCCGGAATCTTGTTGATGAGAATATCCCGCATCTCCGGACTCGGTTCGACGGCGAGGACATGATCATGTCGCTCCAGCAACCGTTGCGTCAGGTTACCAGTTCCCGCACCGAACTCGACGACCGGTGAGACAGCTTTCGTTGCGACTGTATCCAATATTTCTTCATAACGACGAAAGACTTCTTTGTACTCCGGATCATGCCCCGTTACCGTGTCGTCGTATGTTGACGCCCACTCTGTAAAAACATCCATAAAACGTACTGTCATGCCTGTTCGTCCTCCGTATCTCTCTTTTAATTCCGACTAATCGGATATGAATTAAAGTAATTTACCTTAATCGCATTGTAGCAGGGACATTTACGAATGGCAAGACGACTGCTTTAAATTCTTTTGAAAACAAAAAAAAGGCGCTGCCGGAGAACCGGCAACACGAATAATGTGGTTAGAAATGCCACGAAGGAAAACCCAGCTCTGACACGAACTTCTTCGTTCGTCGTATCAGAGGGCGGCGCCTTTTCGACATATCAGTTGAACTGGACTCTCATGACAGATCTCCTGCTCGAATCCCGAATGGTTTCCTTGCGCCGCTTCGTCTTTGGGGGACGACTTAAGGGGAGACAAGCAAACAACACAGGATTTTTTTGAACGGTTCTGGAATGAAAAACAACAGCCAACTCATATCTCTGCCAGACTTCCTATAAAAGCATTTCTAGAAGTTGATATGAATATACCATTCATAATTTAGCATTGTCAATGAATTATTGTAAATATTCCGACAATTTAGCGTAAAGAGAAATCTCAGACGGATTCCTCTTGTTATTCGGCACAGAATGCAAAGACATTTTGAACCGATTGAAACGCATAAAGCCTTGATACGACTTGATTTTCTTCAATCTTCAACAAGGCCGGCACACTCATGACCTGCGCTTGCTCTAAAAAGTCCGGAATGAAGTTTCCGTTTGCCTGCACGATCCATTCTTCCTCTTTTGTCGCTTCGACGATCTCAAGCATCCGACTGGCGATGGCGCATGTCCCACACATCGGTGCATAGACATACAAAAAACCGTTTTCCGGGACTTGTGTGACTTCTTTCATCCGTTCCATTCCCCCTCTGTTTTGTTTTATCTTGTGCCAGTATACAGAAAAAAAGACGACGAGGAAACGATATCGTTTCCTTGCCGCCTTTTCCGTAAGTATTACTCGTTAATCATCGATTTGTAAGCAGCTGCGTCCATTAACGCTTCTACTTGTGCATCATCTTCGATTTCGATATCGACCATCCAAGCACCTTCGAATGGTGATTCGTTGACGAGTTCCGGGGAATCAGACAGTGACTCATTGATGGCAACGACTTTCCCTGAAATCGGTGCGTACAATTCGGATACCGTTTTAACCGATTCAACTGAACCAAACGGCTCGTTGGCAGAAATCGTATCGCCGACTTCTGGTAATTCGACGAAGACGATATCGCCAAGTTCGTGTTGCGCAAAATCCGTAATCCCGATTCGTGCCTTGTTTCCTGTTACTTCGACCCATTCATGCTCTTCCGAATAACGTAGATTGTCTTTGACTTGACTCATTTGCGATTCCCCCTGTGATCTATAGTGGACTAACGCATTCAGTATACCAAATGAACTAGCCTTCTTAATACCATTTTCCTTGATAGAGTTCTTCTTTGAAGCCGATTGTCACGTCTTGTCCGTCTGTGACGATCGGACGCTTCAGCAACATCCCGTCACTTGCAAGCAATTCGTATTGCTCCTGTTCGGACAGATTCGGCAGGCGGTCCTTGATGCCTTGCGACCGGTACGACTGGCCGCTCGTATTAAAAAACTTCTTCAGCGGTTCGCCACTCTTTTGATGAAGTTCCCGAATCGTCTCGGCACTCGGTGTCTCATTGACGATATGCTTGTAGTCAACTTCGACACCGTTCGTTTCCAGTGCTTTTTTTGCTTTGACACACGTACTGCATTTTGGATAACCGTACATCGTTACCATTTTTTCATCACCTCTGTCTTCAGATTAGCAGATTGGTCAGCCCCGTTTCAAGCGTGCCAATGCTGCATCGATTTGATCCTGATGGTGGTGGTCATGGGCAATGAAGGAGTCGACAAACGCCTTTGGCTGAAATGTCCCTTCATATGTCCGCTCATACTGTTCGTCCGTCAGCCGGTCGAGGAGCGTAACCAGTTCCCGGCGTACACCGATGGCTTTTTTCACTAAAGCGAGGGCATCGATATGATGGGCATATTCGACCGCCAGGCGATTGAACTCGTCATAATCGGTCTGAACGAGCGTCAACCGTTCATCCGGCAGCTTGGATACGGCATGATCGAGATAGTACCGGTCCCATAAAAACAAATGACTGACACATTCCTGAACGGTCCATTTATCGACGGCAAGCGGTAATTCCCATTCTTCCTCGGAAAGCCGTTCGAGTGATTTGTAGTAGTCGATGGCAAACTGGAGTTCCGTCAATTCTTGTCGCATGTTTGCTCCCTCCTTCAATGAAAAAATTCGCCCTTACAGAGATTTTCCCTGCAAAGGCGAATCGGTAAACCTGACTTAGACTGTATATTTGTTCGCTTCGATCAAACGTTTCGCAATCAAACGTTTTGTTCCGATCGAGTTGATCGGCTGGTACCGGCTGAACTTCTTCAGTGCCGACAGTAGCATCCGTAACTCGTCGCCGCTCGCTGCCGCGTACAACGTTTCCTTCGCGTCCCGCTCCACGCCTTCAAAGGCTTGTTGTGCGAAGACTTCCGTGTAACGGATTTTCAATTCGTTTTTCTCGACGCCTTTCGCGGCAATCGCTTTTTCCGTCCGGACGATGGCTGACTCCAGTGCATAGATCGCACTCATGATGTCTGCCGTGTTCGCGAGGATTTCCTGTTCGCCTTGGAGCTTGTCCTGATACTTCTGAACGGCTGTTCCGGCCGTCAACAGGAAGATCTTTTTCATCATCGCGAGCAGATGACGTTCACGGTCGAGTGGTTCCGATCCGACTTCCGTCGGCATGAAGCTCATGACTTCCTGTTGCAGACGCTGGGCTTCTGCGAGCAACGGTAAGTCCCCTTTCATCGCTTTCTTCAGCAACGTGCCAGGTACGAGCAGACGGTTGATTTCGTTTGTACCTTCGAAGATCCGGTTGATCCGCGAATCACGGTACATGTTTTCGACTTCATATTCGGCCATGAAGCCGTATCCGCCGTGAATCTGAACCGCTTCGTCGATGACGTAGTCAAACGTTTCCGATGCAAACACTTTGTTCATCGAGCATTCAATCGCGTATTCAGCGATTGAATCGGCGATCTTCTTGCCGTCTTTGCTCTCTTCTTCCGACAACTGATCGAGACTGTCCTGGAATAATCCGCCGGTCCGGTAGACCGAGCTCTCCATCGCATACGTCTGCGCTGACATCGTCGCCAGTTTTTCCTGGATCAACGGGAATGAGCTGATTGGTGTCTTGAACTGTTTCCGCTCATTGGAATACTGCACGGCAAGGTCGATTGCCCGTTTTGATGATCCGACCGCACCGACCGCTAATTTATAACGACCGACGTTCAAGATGTTAAAGGCGATGACGTGTCCGCGACCGATTTCACCGAGGACGTTTTCAACCGGTACTTCCGCATCTTGCAGGATCAACGTCCGGGTTGACGAGCCTTTGATTCCCATCTTTTGTTCTTCGAGTCCGGTCGAGACACCCGGGTACTCGCCTTCGACGAGGAATGCTGTAAATTTGTCACCGTCGATTTTAGCGTAGACGACGAACAGGCTGGCAAAACCGGCATTCGTGATCCATTGTTTTTCCCCGTTCAGGATGTAGTGTGTGCCGGCTTCATTCAGGACAGCCGTCGTTTTCGCACCAAGGGCATCCGAACCTGAGCCCGGTTCTGTCAACGCGTAAGACGCAATCCATTCACCAGACGACAGTTTCGGGAGATACTTTTGTTTTTGCTCTTCGTTCCCGAAGAAGACGATTGGCAATGAACCGATTCCGACGTGAGCACCGTAACTGAGGGCAAACGAACGGCCGCGGGCAAACTTCTCCGTGATGATCGACGATGAAATCTTGTCCATCTGATAGCCGCCGTAGGCTTCCGGAACGTCTGCACCAAGCAAGCCGAGCTCGCCTGCTTCGCGCAGAAGACCGACCGACAACTCGAACTCATGTTTTTCAATCCGGTCGAGGACTGGAACGACACGGTCTTCGACGAACTTCGCCGTCATGTCACCAATCATTTTGTGTTCTTCCGAAAAATCTTCCGGTGTAAAGAGACGATCCGCTTGTAACTCATCCAGTACAAAACTTCCACCTTTAATCAATTCGTTTGTCGTTTGGCTCATTGTCCTGTTCCTCCTTCAACTAGTTCGAATACACCGGCAGCACCCATCCCGCCGCCGATACACATCGAGACGACGCCGTATTGGACGTTCCGTCGTTTCATTTCATGCAAGAGTGTTAATGTCAGTTTCGTTCCCGTACACCCGAGTGGATGACCAAGCGCAATCGCGCCGCCGTTGACGTTGACGATGTCTTCATTCAGTCCGAGTTCACGGATGACACCGAGTGACTGGGACGCAAACGCTTCGTTTAATTCAATCAATCCGACGTCTTCGAGCGTGATGCCGGCAAGTTCCAGTGCCTTCGGAATCGCGACGACCGGTCCGATTCCCATGACTTCCGGACGGACACCGCCGACCGCAAACGATTTGAACTTCCCGAGAATCGGCAGTCCCTGGCGTTCCGCTTCTTCCCGTTCCATGATCAGGACGGCAGCTGCACCGTCTGATGTCTGCGACGAGTTCCCCGCTGTGACACTGCCGCCGAGACGGAATGCCGGACGGAGCTTGGCAAGACCTTCCGGTGACGAATCGGCACGGACACCTTCGTCATGTTCGACGACCCATGTCTTTTCTTCAATTTTCAACTCATCGTTGACGTACTGTTCCGTGACCGTCACCGGGACGATTTCATCGGCGAATTTGCCGGACGCGATTGCAGCGGCTGCTTTTTGATGGCTTTTCAGGGCAAAGGCATCCTGATCTTCCCGTGAGACGTGGTACGTCGCGGCGACCTGCTCTGCCGTGTGTCCCATGCTCATGTAATATTCAGGCTCCGTTTCGACGATTGACGGATTTGGTCGGACGACGTGTCCCGGCATCGGTACTTGGCTCATCGACTCAAGACCACCGGCAATGACGGCTGTCGCTTGCCCCGTCATGATTTTCATCGACGCATCGGCAATCGACTGGAGACCGGACGAGCAATAGCGGTTGATCGTGATCGCCGGCACTTCATGTGACAGTCCGCCGAGGACGGATGCGTACCGGGCGATGTTCATCCCTTGTTCCGCTTCCGGTAAGGCGCACCCGAGAATGACGTCATCAATTGCTCCGGTGTAGTTCGCCCGTTTCAACGTTTCCTTGATGGCGATACCTGCGAGTTCATCAGAACGCATTGACTTAAATGATCCTTTTTTTGCTTTGCCGACCGGTGTTCGTGCACCGGCGACGATTACTGCTTCCTTCATTCGAATCCCCCCAGTCATCAGTTACGGAGCGGCTTGCCTTTGACAAGCATATGTTGCATCCGTTGTTGTGTTTTCAGTTCGCCAATCAAGCTCAGGAAGGCTTCCCGTTCGATATCGAGCATATATTGTTCGTCGACTGCCGTTCCGAACGAAACGTTCCCGCCGGCAATGACGTGTGCGAGTTTACTGGCAATTTTTAAATCATGTTCCGAGATATAGCCGCCGTACAACATTTCACGGGTCGCGAGCTCAAGTGTCGCTTTCCCGGCCCGGCCGACGACCGGAATCTTGGTATGGGCCGGCGCCGTGTAGCCTGTCCGGTCGAGTTCGAGCACCAATTGTTTTGCATCAAACGTCAAGTGATCCCGGTTCATCGAAATCTGATCGACGGTCCGGACATACCCGAGTTCCCGTGCTTCAAAGGCCGATTTCGAAACCTTCGCCATCGCGACGTTCTCAAACGTCTTCTGCGCGGCTTTTTCGATGTTGACGAGTCCGTCCGGTGTATTCTCAAGCAGACGGCGATACGTGTTGACGTTTCCGCCGCCTCCCGGAATCAGACCAACACCGACTTCGACGAGTCCCATATACGTTTCAAGACCTGCCTGCAACCGGGCTGCCGGAAGCGAAATTTCCGTTCCGCCGCCAAGCGTCATCCCTTGCGGCGCGACGACGATCGGACGCGATGCATAACGGATTTTCTGAATCGATTGCTGGAACTTGTTGATGATCCAGTCGAGTTCGAACCAGTTTTCATCCTCTGCTTCCATCAACATCATCGCCAGGTTCGCCCCGACACAGAAGTTTTTGCCGTCGTTGGCGATGACAAGACCCCGGTGATTTTTTTCAACGAGATCAATCGACTGTTCGATCATCTGCATGATATCGACGCCGATCGCGTTACTCTTCGACGTGAATTCAAGGACGGCGACATCGTCTCCCAGATCCATCAGACGCGCTCCGTTGTTTTCAAGCAGGACGCCGTTTGATTTGCGGACGTCGCGTAAACGGATTTCTTTCGGGTTGACCGCACTGCCGACATATTTTTGTGACTGCGCATCGTAAAACTGACCGTCTTCGTTATAGAAGCTGGTGACGCCTGCTGCGAGCATCTCATCGACCCAGGCCGGGACATCGTATCCGTCCTGTTTCATCTTCGCGACCGTCTTCTCGACGCCGAGGGCATCCCACGTCTCGAACGGTCCCATCTTCCAGCCGAAGCCCCATTTCATCGCTTCGTCAATCGCTTTGATGTCATCCGCGATTTCGTGTGTCAGTTGAGCCGAGTACAGTAACGTCTTCGCATGGATTGGCCAAAGTAACGCACCGACACGGTCCTTCGCAAAGACAACAGCTTTCAGTTTATTTTTAGCGCCCGGAAGAGCTTTTGCTTGACCGATCGACGGTTCAGTAAGCGCTTTCTTTCCAACGTATTCAAAAGTCGTTAGATCGAGTTCGAGGATCTGCTTGCCGGCTTTTTTGTAGAAGCCTTGACCCGACTTCGCCCCGAGTGACCCTTCGTCAACCAATCGTTTCATTTCTGCCGGTACGGCAAATGTGTCTTTTTCCGCTCCGTCCGGTAACAGGTCATAGACGTTGTTCGCAACGTGAACGAACGTATCAATCCCGACGACATCAAGCGTCCGGAATGTCGCGGAGCTTGGACGACCGAGCAATGGTCCAGTGACGGAATCGACCTCTCCGATCGAATAGCCGCCTTTTTTCATTTCATCCATCGTGACGAGCAACCCGTATGTTCCGATCCGGTTGCCGATGAAGTTTGGTGTGTCTTTTGCGATGACGACGCCTTTACCGAGACGTTCTTCGGCAAACTGTTTCATGAACTGGACGACTTCCGGATTGGTATCACGTGTCGGAATCAGTTCGAGCAGCTTCAAGTAACGCGGCGGATTAAAGAAGTGGGTCCCGAGGAACCGGGTATTAAACGATTCCGAACGTCCTTCGCGCATCGCTTCGATTGAAATCCCTGACGTGTTGGAACTGACGATTGCATCTTCTCGTAAGAACGGTTCGATTGTTGCGAATAACTGTTGTTTGACGTCAAGCCGTTCAACGATGACTTCAATCACCCAGTCGGCTTCTTTGAGACGTCCGAGATCGTCTTCGAGATTTCCGACTTCGATTAACTCAATCAATTGTTTGGAAGCTAGTGGTGCCGGATTTTGTTTGAGCAACTTTTGCCGGTTGTCACGGGCAATCCGTGAACGAACTGATGCATCTTCCAGCGTCAATCCTTGTTTCGTCTCCTGCGCCGTTAATTCTTTTGGTACGATATCAAGCATCAATGTCCGGATTCCCGCGTTCGCGAGGTGTGCGGCAATCCCTGCACCCATGACCCCTGAACCGATAATGACGGCGAATTGAATATGTTTCGTCGTGTGTACTGTGGTCGGCTGACCGATTTGACTCGCCATGATAGACCCCCTGATTCGTAATTGAATGAACAACCATTCATTATTCTGACAAAAAAAGAAGCCGTCCGTTTTTCCACTGCTTCCTTCTACATCTCCATCATAAATGAATTATCATTCAGTAGCAATAAAAAATCAGCTATTGGTCAAATTTTCCTGTTAGACTGAAATCAAAAGGGGGAGTTCTCATGAAATCGACAGAACAATTATGGGATCAAAAAGCGACCGACTGGGCGGAACGATCGGAGATGATGTGGACGACAGGCAGCCGGAAAACGATCATTCCGTTTCTGAAGTCCGTCATTACGTCCGGCAACTTACTCGACTTGGGATGCGGTGACGGTGCGGCCTGCCGGTTGCTCGCAGACGCGTTTCAAGTATCAGGACTTGATCTGTCCGAAGAAATGATCCGGATCGCCCGTGACAAATCACCGGCACTCGACTTCGTCGTCGGAACCGGCGAAGCGTTACCGTTTGCGGATGATACGTTTGACGTCGTTCTCGTCGTCAATTCACTCGAATGGTCAACGCGTCCCGTCACGGTACTTAAAGAAATCAGCCGCGTTTCCCCACTCGTCGTCATCAGTCTGCTCGGACCAACAGCAGCACCACGGGCATTATCCTACCGTCGTCTGCACGGGGAAGAGGCACCGATGGGCAATACGATGATGCCGTGGGAACTGGTCCAACTGGCAGACGAACTCGGCTGGACGTTGCTTGAGGAAGCCGTCATTCAAAAAGAAGGTGCCGTCATGACCGGTCACCGGTTGCTTGATCAGGCCCATGCGTTTTCCTGTTTATTTGCGTTTCGGACGCGGGAAACGGATTGAGTGCTGAAGAACTAAAAAATCATAAGTTCTAAAGCAGACGTATGTCCACCCGCTTTTCTCGGGCGGGACGCAAGCGAGCTGTCATCTCAGCGATGACCGGGTCTTGCCTGTCTCTGACGGAAGCTAGCTTCCTTTTCCCGTAGAAGTCGAGTGGACACGTCTGTTTTTCGTTTACTGATACCGTTGATGGATTTGAAACAGCAAGTGTTCGATCCGTTCCGGAAGAGTCGACGTCTTGTCCTGCCATTTAACGCGGAAGTAAAAGGCTTGTAACAACTGTTTGGTATTCCGGAGCAGATTAAATCGTTCCTCACTCCATGTCACCGGTACATCGAGCCAGGGTTTAACCGCTGACTCCAATCCTGCAAAAAATGTCTCGTCTGCAATACCCTGCTCCCTTGCCACCATCCAAGCGGAAATCACACGCTCGTGCTCTTCATCTATGAAATGATATACAGGCGTTGTCAAAATTTCGATAAAGCGGACGATTGCCGGCTGTTGTTCTGCTACTCTACAACGGGGATGAGCCAACCAGACCTGGTACACATCCGCAATATGGGCAATGCTGTGAGCCCAGCCGTAAGATGGCACCTGTCCCCGAAAATCAGTTTCGTTATTCAGATACAGCAACAGCTGATCAGAAAGCTGGTCGTAGATTGTCTCATCCAGTTGCGGTGTTGCAGCGTCTTTTTCCAGCACAACCGCAAGGAGCAGTGCGGAGAAGGACCGGGTGAACACGGCCGTCTCATCCGAAGTCGTCAATTGATAAAACAATCCGTCCGAACTGAGGACAAACGACACAATCCGTTTGGCAGATGCCGCTGTAAATGTTTCTGACATGATCCATTCCGCAAGTCGTGAAAAGATCAGTTCATCCCGAAGGACCGGATCCAAACTGCCGATATGATACAACATCTGTTCCAGCAATTCCTCCGAAATCACTGTGTTCTCTTGTTGCAATTGCTCTTTCAACTGCTGTTCCGTTACGTACATGACCATACCTCCTATGTAATAAGTGAAGAAAGATTTGCTTCCCGTGACTTCTACGGGGAAAAGTTTTTTGTGCTGTCAGAGACAGGCGAGACCCGGCTCGTTGATCCTACGGGTCAAAGAGTCGCGACTTGCGTCTCGCCCGAGGAAAGCACGGGAAGAGAAAAATCTTTCAAACGATAAAACAAAAAGATGAAGCTATGACAGCTCCATCTTTCATTTCTCTATTATTCGTTATTATCCTTTAACCATACCTTTAAGGACAAACGCCACGTTTGCCGGACGTTCCGCTAAGCGGCGCATGAAGTAGCCGTACCAGTCACGGCCGTAAGGGACGTAAACACGGACTTTATAGCCGAGCTTCACGAGTTCAAGCTGACGTTCGACGCGGATGCCGTACAGCATCTGTAATTCGAACTTGTCGTTGCCGATGCCGTTTTCTTTTGCATAACGGATGATCTGTTCAATCATCGCGTCGTCATGCGTTGCGACCGCGGCATAGTTACCGAGTGACAGTTGAAGTTTTACGAGTTTGATGTAGTTGTGGTCCACATCTTCTTTTTCCGGGAAAGCAACCGTTGCCGGCTCTTTATAGGCCCCTTTAACGATCCGCAAATTCGTCTCGAATCGTCCGACACGTTTGATGTCGTCTTCCGAACGGTACAGGTATGACTGGATGACCGTTCCGATGTTATCAAAGGATTGACGCAATTCTTCAAACAATTGGATCGTTTTTTCACAACGCGGCTCGTCTTCCATATCAATCGTCACGAACACACCGACTTCTTTCGCCCGTGTCAAAATCCGTTCCATGTTCGAGCGAATCAATTCGTCCGAGATATCAAGACCAAGTGACGTCAGTTTCAGTGAAAGTTGCGAGTCTAATTTCTCTTCCGCAATCATTTCCACCGCCCGAATACATTCCTGCGTCATCATTTCCGCTTCCGCAACCGTCGAGATGAACTCACCGAGGTGATCCATCGTGACGCATAATCCCTTGGAGTTCAAATCTTGAATTGCCCGTTTTGAAGCTTCAAGTGAGTCCCCTGCCACAAAGCGCCCTGCGCCGAACTTCAGGCCGTACCGTTTTGCCAGACCATTCAATGTCTTATTTTGCGATAAGAAGATAAAACCATCCCGTAATACTCGTTCCATCACTCATTACTCCCCCTAAATAAATGCTAGGCTGTTTTACCGTGTCGGTTCACATCTCTGCATTCATATTATGACATAAAGCGCTTACATGTGCTCGATGTTTTGTTTTTTTCGTAGTTTTCGTTGGGCAAAAAAACCGACGATGAAAAAGAACAGGTACAAGAAAATCGCAAAGAAAAACTGCCAGGAAAACGGATCGCGCAGGCTCGCCCCGATATTGTTGTAAACGAAAGCTCCGGGAATGATGCCGAGGTAACTGGCGAGCGCAAACTGACGGAATTTAATTTTCGACAGACCGGACGCATAACTGATCGCGTCAAACGGAAACAGCGGAATGAGTCGAACTGTTAAGACGACGAAGAATCCATTCGTGGCAATCCGTTCATCAAGAATCGTCAACTTACCGGTTCCAATGATCTTTTCGATGCCGCGCCGACCGAGCAGACGGGCAATCCAAAAACTTAGCAAACTGCCGGTCCCTGCCCCGACGACATCAAGAATCGTTCCAATCCACGGACCGTAGGTATAACCACCAAACACCGTCAGCAGACTCGCCGGGAAAAAGACGAGCGGACGGATCGTATACGCCAATATGTACAGCAACATGCCGAAAGCGCCCTGCTGACGAATCCAGTCAGACAAGGCCTGAATATCAAACTGCTCCATCATTCCCGATAAACGGAAATACAGGAGCAGTCCGGCACCCATCAGCATGTAGAGGGTAAACGGGAGCCAGTCCCGTAACTTTAAGTTTTTCAAGACAGCGGTGCCGGTGCCGGAGCAACGTAATAGAAAATCGATAAGAAAATCAGGACGCTGCCGGCAAGGACAAACAGATGCCAAATCGCGTGATTATAAGGCAAGCGGGCCCAGACGTAAAAGATGACGCCGAGTGAATAGGCGAGACCGCCGCCAAGCAAAAGTAAAAATCCTTGTAATCCGAGTGCTTCATACATCGGCTTGATCGCAAACAGACAACACCAGCCAAGAATCAGGTACGAGGCATTCGAAATCCAGACATGTTTACCGGTCGAATACAGTTTCCAGATGATGCCGAGTATCCCGACACCCCAGACGATTCCGAGCAATGTCCAACCGAGCGGTCCCCGTAACGTAATCAGGGCGAACGGTGTATAACTGCCGGCAATCAATAAGTAGATTCCCGCGTGATCAAGGATCTGCAACACTTTATTGGCACGCGTATGCATGAGTGAGTGCATCAATGTCGAGAACAGATAGAGTAAAATCATCGTCGCGCCAAAGATACTGACGGCGGTGATGTTCCAGGCACTGCCCGACTTCGAGGCTTGCAGGACTAGCAATACTAAAGCGACGATGCTGAAGATGACACCGAGTCCGTGCGTGATGGCACTGGCCACCTCTTCTTTAAGCGAGTCGCCTTTCGCAAGCAACTCTTCAATTGTTTCTTTTGATTGCTCTTTGATCGTTTTCGTGATTTCTTTTTTTGTGATCAAGATGACACCTACTTTCTGGACAAACAGACTATGCTCTTGATTATACGCCCGCTTTCTACTAAATGCCTATCAAAATGTTCTGACGATTTGATGACACTTCTTTTGTTGTTTTCCCACTTTTTTCAGCAAAAAAACTCTGCATCCCGTTTGAGGAATGCAGAGCCGTGGATTACCACTGTTCAATATCCGGTCGATCCTTGAACGTCGACTTCGTCCCATGACGTTCGTTCAAAACAGCTTCAACGTCCGTAAACGATACTCCGCGATCAGCAAGCAACACCGTCAGATGATACAGCAAGTCCGCTGTCTCTTCCGCGAGGGTGTCATCCCCCGCGAGGACGACTTCAAAGGCTTCTTCGCCAAACTTCTTGGCGATTTTTTCACGCCCGGCTTTAACCAGGTAGTTCGTATAAGACGCCTCATCTTGCGACGCGATTTTTTCTTTTACTGTACGTTCGAGTTCATGTAGCATGCGGCACCTCCACTTCTGTATAGAAACATGTCCGATTGCCGGTATGGCACGTCGGTCCGGTCGCTTTGACGGTAATCAATAAGCTGTCCTGGTCACAATCAATCCACATACGGCGTAATTCAAGCGTATGTCCGCTCGTCTCGCCCTTCGTCCAAAGACGGTTCTTCGTCCGCGAGAAAAACGTGACGAGTCCGGTCGCAAGCGTCTTGTCGTAAGCCGCCTGATCCATAAAACCGACCATCAGGACATCGTTTGTCGTTTCATTCAAGATGACAGCCGCGACGAGTCCCTTCGAAAAATTCAATTCGATCATCGGACGTCGACTCCTCTCGCCTTCAAGTAGTCTTTTGTCTCCGGCATCGTATAGGTCGCTTCGTGGAAAATCGATGCCGCCAGTGCCGCATCGGCTCCCGCTTCGAGACCTTCCGCCAAGTGTTCGAGTGTCCCGACACCACCGGAGGCGATCAACGGCACATTGACGACTTCGCGTAAGCGTTGGATCAATTCCAAATCGTAGCCATCCTTTGTTCCGTCGGCATCCATCGACGTGACAAGCAGTTCACCGGCTCCAAGCGAGACGGCTTCCTTCGCCCATTCAATCGCATCCCGTCCAACAGCTTGTGTGCCGCCGTGCGAGAAGACGCCCCATGAGTCACCGGTCCGCTTAGCATCGATCGCGACGACCGTCGCCTGAACACCAAACAGACGGCTGATGTCTTGAATCAGTTGCGGGTTCTGTAACGCCGACGAATTGAGGGAGACTTTATCGGCACCGGCGCGAATCAAGCGTTTCGCGTCTTCCAGCGTCTTGATGCCGCCGCCGACCGTAAACGGCATGTAGATGACTTCTGCCACCCGCTCGACGATATCGAGCATCGTGTCGCGTCCTTCTTGCGTTGCCGAGATATCAAGTAACACCAGCTCATCGGCACCTTGTTCGTAATAGTATTTCGCGACGGCGACGGGATCGCCGTGGTCGCGCAGATTTTGAAACTTCACGCCTTTGACGACGCGCCCCTCCTTGACATCGAGGCAAGGAATGATCCGTTTCATCAACATACGCGAAGCACCTCTTTCAACGACAATGAACCGTCGAGCAAGGCACGGCCGATGACGGCACCGTCCATCCCGATCTCTTTTAAGCGGGCGACGTCTTCGACCGTCGTTACACCACCGGACGCAATAAGTTCAACGCCGTCCCGTTTTAAACGGTCGAGTCCGTCAACATCCGGTCCCTGCATCATTCCGTCACGGGAGATGTCCGTGTACAAGAACGTCTTAATGCCTTTTTGAATCAAATGTTCAATCGCCCGTTCGAGTGTCCAGTCACTCGCTTCGAGCCAACCGCGTGTCTGAACGATTCCGTTTTTGGCGTCAAGCGCCACAGCCAGCTTATCACCGGCCCGCTCAATCATCTGTTCAAGCAACGCTTCGTCTTCCAGTGCAACCGTCCCGATTAGAATCCGGTCAATTCCGGCGCCGACGTAAGCTTCGACCGTTTCGATGTTCCGGACACCGCCGCCGGCTTCGACAAACAAACCGGTTTCTTTTTTGATGTCCGCAATCAGGCTCAAGTGAAGCGGTTCACCGGCTTTGGCGCCATCGAGATCAATCAGGTGAATCGCTGTCGCACCGTCTTCTTTAAACCGTCTTGCGATCGTCAACGCATCTCCGAAAAAGGTTTGCTGTTGAAAATCACCTTGTTTGAGCCGGACGGCCTGTCCGCTCATTAAATCGATTGCTGGGTAGAGTTGCATGTCGTCTCTCTCCATTCCTTAAGTAATTTCAATCCGACTTCCCCACTCTTCTCCGGGTGGAACTGCATCCCTGTCACCAAGTCCTTTTGGACGATGGCCGGGACGAGTCGTCCATATTCGACCGAGTCGACGATCCAGTCCGGTTCACAGACGGCACCGTACGAGTGAACGAAATAAACGGCTTCCCCATGATTCGTCAACTGGTGCCAGCCCATGTGCGGCAAGCGGACGTCACTCGGTAACTTTTCGACCGTTCCCGGTAAAATACCGAGCCCTTGTGTCTGTCCATCTTCATCACTTGATTCAAACAACAGTTGCATCCCGAGACAAATCCCGAGGAACGGTTTTTTCGTCGCTTGTTCCTGTAAGAACTCAATCAGTCCCGTCTCTTCTAACCGGGCCATTGCCGGGGCATAGGCACCGACACCCGGTAAGACGAGCGCTTCCGCCTGTCCGAGCAATTCCAGATCACTCGTGACGATGACGGCTTCTCCGAGCTCTTTTAACGCCCGTTCAATATTGGCGATATTGCCGACACCATAATCTACAATCGCGATCATTGGTCAATCAGTCCTTTCGTCGACGGGACGCCGTCACCGGTCACGGCAACTGCTTGACGGACAGCCCGCCCCAGTGCCTTGAACAGTCCTTCGATCATGTGGTGTGTGTTCGATCCGTAAAGGACTTGGGCATGAATCGTCATCCGGGCACTGCGGGACAAACCTTGGAAAAACTCTTCCGCCAGTTCCGTATCGAAATCACCGAGCTTCGGATTTTTGAATTCGGCGAGGAAGACCGTATACGGACGACCGCTGAAGTCGAGGACGACCGAGGCAAGCGTCTCGTCCATCGGCACACGTGATTCGCCGTACCGTTCGATGCCGGCTTTGTCGCCTAACGCTTCCGTCAAGGCAGCTCCGAGAACGATGGCCGTATCTTCAACCGTATGGTGGGCATCGATCCAGAGATCGCCCTTCGCTTCAATCACAAGACCAATCCGGGCCTGGAAGGCAAACAACGTCAACATGTGGTCAAAGAAGCCGACACCTGTCTTAATCTCAACCGGTCCGCCACTGAGGTCGACCGCCACCTTGATTTCTGATTCTGAACTTACTCGTTCACTTGTCCCACGACGCATTGCAGTTCCTCCTCTACACATTTCTCTAAGATTTCCATCGCTTCCGTCGAGCCGCAACTGACGCGGAAGGCTCCGTCAAACAAACGGATCCGCAGTCCGGCGTTGGCACAACGTTCGGTGAAGCGTTCAGCTTTCTCGTATTCAACGTAAACAAAATTCGCAGCACTCGGATACGTTCTACCAAGCGGTTCGACCAGACGGGCAATCGTGTCCCGGCTCGCGAACGTCTCTTCCAAGACGAGATCCAGTTCCGGCTCGGCCATGATGGCAATCCCGACGGCAGCTGAGAGTCCGGAGACATTATACGGTGACTTGATTGATTCGACTTCCGCGACGATCTGTTCACTCGCAATCAGGAAGCCGAGTCGCAAGGACGCGAGGCCAAACGCTTTCGACAACGTCCGGAGAATGATCGCGTTCGGATATTCGTCGAGTAGACCGACCATCGATTGTTCAAGGGCAAAGTCGATGTAGGCTTCATCAATCACGACATATTTTCCGCTGTCGAGCAATCGGCGGACATCCGCTTCCTTGCGTAAAATCCCCGACGGATTATGCGGGTGACTGAGGAAGATGATGTTGCCCGGTGCAGCGAGCAGTCCGTCGACATCAAGTGCCATCCCGTCGAGCAACGGGACTTTACTGAAGTCGGCCCGTGCGCGGTCGGCATAAAACTGATACATGACGAAATCCGGTTGCGAGGCGATGACCGGTGACTCTGGACCGGCGTAGCGGGCACAGAGGTAACCAATCAGTTCGTCGGAGCCGTTCCCGGCTACGAGTTGCGTCGGACGGACACCGGCATAGGCGCTGTACGATGCTTTCGCTTGGTCGATGACTTCGACCGGGTATTCATTGATCGGAAACGTCTCGACGAGTTGTTTGATCGTCTCGATGCCAACCGGGCTGTGTGCCGTAAATCGTTCGTTTTGGTGTAGTCGCATCAGTTCTCCCTCACTTCTATCGCTTGTGCGTGTGCTTCGAGTCCTTCGACCCGGGCAACGGTTTTCGCGGCATTTGCTAGTCGAGCGACACCTTCCCGTGTCGCTTCGAGCATCGTCTGGTGACGTAAGAACGTTCGTGCCGATAAGCCGGACGCAAAGCGGGCTGTCCCGGACGTCGGTAAGACGTGGTTCGTCCCGGCGACATAATCACCCAGTGTTTCCGGTGTTTCGTGTCCGAGGAAAATCATCCCGGCGTGACGGATCAACTTGACGACCTCTTGCGGGTTCGCGACAGCGAGTTCCAAGTGTTCGGCAGCCAAACGGTTCGCTTCTGCAATCGCATCATCAAGTGAAGCGACGAAGACACCACCGTTTTCCATCGCCCGGCGTGCAATCTCCTGGCGCGGTAACTGTTGCAGACGGCGTTCGATGTTCGCATCGACGTCCGCTTTCATTGCTTCCGTTGGGACAAAGGCAATCGCGACTGCGTCACGATCGTGTTCCGCTTGCGCCAGGAGATCGGCAGCAATCCGGTCCGGATGCGCCGTCTCATCAGCGATGACGACGACTTCTGACGGTCCGGCGACTGAGTCGATACCGACAATGCCGTAGACTTGACGTTTCGCTTCGGCAACAAACCGGTTACCCGGTCCGACGATCAAATCAACCGCTTGAATCGATTCCGTACCGAACGTCAAGGCAGCGACGGCTTGAGCGCCACCGATTGTATAGATTTCCGCCACACCGGCGATTTTCGCCGCGACCAACACTTCTGTGCTGAGTCCGGTGACCGGTGTTACCATGACGACCCGCTCGACGCCGGCGACTTTAGCCGGAATCGCGTTCATCAGGACGGTCGACGGATAACTTGCTGCTCCGCCCGGGACATAAATCCCGACCGAGTCAACCGGAACAAACCGTTGGCGACGGGTGACGTCCGCTTCGACGAGCTCGATGTCGGACGGCAATTCTTGTTCGTGCCACTCAACGAGTCGGGTCGCCATCAGTTTTAACGAGTCGACCAGATTCGGATCGGCTTGATCAAACGCTTCTTGAATCTTCGTTTCATCCAAACGGAAATCTGTCAAATCCACACGGTCAAATTCACTTGTATAGCGACGGACGGCCGCATCGCCGTCGTTTGCCACTTGTTCCAGAATCGACCGGACGGCTTGCTCCGTCTCACGGTCAACACTGAAGTTTTTTGTCGTTGCCATTACCGAGTCACTCCTTCTGTCAGCTGTTCGAGTAATTGAATCACTTCGACGCGTTTGCGTTTCAACGTCCACTCGCTTGTAAAGAATCGGGCGTTGATATCGATGATCTTTTCATATTCGTTGAGACCGTTCGCCCGGAGTGTTTCACCCGTTTCGACGATATCGACGATTGCATCAGCAAGTCCGAGCAATGGTGCCAGTTCAACCGAACCGTTCAGCGGCACGATATCGACATCGACACCAAGTTCACTGAAGTAACGTTTCGCGATGACCGGATATTTGGTCGCAATCCGGACCCGACGTCCGCCTTCGAACTGCAACGGTTCTTTCGCACAAACCGACATCCGGCAAATCCCGAATGGCAATTCTGCCAGTTCCGACAATTCCTGATCCGATTCGAGCAGGATGTCGCTGCCGGTGATCGCAACGTCGAGGACGCCTTGGGCGACGTACGGAATCAAGTCCGATCCTTTCATGAAGACGAATTCATGTTCGCCGCGCTTGACGATCAATTCACGTTCGATCGCTCCCCACGTTTCGACGCCTGCTTCTTTTAAATACCGTTCCGTCGTTTTCGACAGCCGGCCTTTCGTAATCCCAATCCGCATTTAGAGCACCTCCGCGAGTCGTTCGACGGAAAATCCGATCCCGAACGCTTGTTGTTCCTGACCAAATTGTTCGTACAGCCGGTCGTATCGTCCTCCGACCAACACCGGCTCGGTCACACCTTCGATGAAACCGTGAATCGTCACGCCATCATAGTATGTCTGCAGCCCCATCTGTCCGAAGTCGAGATCGGCATTGACGGCGTCTGCTAAATCGATGACGGCATTCAAGCGGGTTTCGTCAACATACGGCAAGATCTGTTCCGCCCCTTCCCGACCAAATAAGAGCGGGAGTTTGGCGAGCAAGGCATCATCGAGTTCCCGGGCAATCCGTTTCAGTTCGATGACGTTCCGTAACCGCAACATCTGTGTCACTTGATCCCGCAGGTGGTGATCACCGACCCGCGTTTCAATCAAGTGTTCAATCAGTCCGGCGTCGCCGATCGACAACGTCACTTCTTTACCGGTCAATTCTTCGATCAACCGGACACCGAGTTGGATTGCTTCGACCTCGGCAATGACGCCCCGTTCTTCAAAACCGACTTGGAACTTTTCTTCCGGCTGGAAGACCGAACCACTGTAAAAGACGCGCTTATATTGTTCGCGGCCCCGCTCACTGAGCGCCCGCGCGACACTTGTCGTAAAATCCATCCGAATTTGTTCCCGGCCACCGACTTCTTCAATTAAAGGGGTGATTAATCGGGTATAGTTAGATTGTTCGAGCCCATCCTCGAGTTGGCGGATGACACGTTGCAGGCGTTCAGCTGATTGCCCGACGTAGTCCGTCGCCCCGTCTTTGAGTCGAATCGTAGAAAATGATTGCATGTCGCCACTCCTTTATCTTGTTATCACTGTACCACGCTAAATTATTTAACGATAAGATACCTTTTTTGTGGTTCGATTGTCAATCCTTTTGCCTGTTTTCGTACTGAAAAAACATATTGGAGGTTTTATCATGCAATTAATTAAATGGGACGGTCACGTCCACAGCCCGTATTGTCCGCACGGAACACAGGATCCACTCGAAGCGTATATCGAACGCGCCCTGTTACAAGGTCTCGAACGGATCAGCTTCACCGAGCACGCCCCGCTGCCGGAAGGACTCGTTGATCCGGCACCCGATAACGATTCCGGGATGTCGTTTGCGACAGCCGAACGCTACATCGAAGAACTGAAGACGTTACGCGACACATACAAAAACGATATCGACATCCGGATCGGGATGGAGTTTGATTACTGGGAGCATGACGTCGACGGCACGCGCGACATCATCGCCCGTTACGGTCCCGAGCTGACGGACGGCATCCTGTCGCTCCATTACCTCTGGATCGAGGACCGGTATTACATGGTCGACTTCAGCAAAGAAAGTTTTGGTGAGATCGTCACGGCGACAGGCAGTGTCACAGCGGCCCACGAACGCTATTACGAAGGCATTCAGGCACTCGTCATGACGAACCTCGGGACACATCAACCAAAACGCCTCGGTCACTTGACGTTGCCGACGAAGTTCATCCAAGCCTATCCGCTTGAGCAGACGCCGGCGAACTTGGATGAGACGGTCCGGAAAATCCGGCAGGCAGACTTTACGCTCGATCTCAATACGGCAGGATTGCGGAAACCGTTGTGCGGTCTTTCCTATCCTTACCCGGAACTCCTGCAACTCACGCAGTCTTTAGGCATTCCGCTCGTTTACGGATCAGATGCGCACCTGGCAAAAGATGTCGGTGCTGATTTTGACATGAAGTGGTAAGACATTAAATATGTAAAAAAAAGAATCGCTCGTTTTCATCAACTCTGTCAGGAGTTGCGGGAAACGGGCGATTTTTTCATGCCAAACAAAAAAAGACCGGCAAACGTGACGTACACGTCTACCGGTCTTGTAATCTCTTCTATTCTAAATTGGCATGTTTGCCGTACATCGTTTTTGAATCAAGTTGTTTCGCCGCCATGATGTGGAGAATCAACGCATCATAGAACAGCAACATCGTTTGCTCAAACAATGATCCCATCGGCTGAACCGTTTCGTCTGCTGTGGCTGTCCGTTCTTTCGGCACGCCCGGTAGCTTCACGGTTAAGTCCGCTAACTTCGCCAGTGTCGACGTCGGCTCAATCGTAACGACCGCGACGGTTCCACCGAGTTGTTTCGCTTTCTCGACGATCGGGACGAGTGTTTTCGTCTCACCGGATCCTGATCCGATGATCAACAAGTCCCCTTCGCGCAAGTTCGCGGTAACCGTCTCACCGACGACGTATGCATCAAAGTTCATGTGCATCAGGCGCATGACAAACGCTTTGCCCATCAAGCCGGAGCGACCGGCTCCAGCGAGAAAGATCCGGTCTGCCTTCAGAACGGCTTCCGCGAGTTGCGTCGTCTCGGCTTGATCAATCGCTTCGACCGTCGACGTCAGCTCTTGTAAAATCGTTTGAATATGTGTCATTTACGCCTCTTGCAGCATCCGACGCATCGTTGACGCTGTTCCTTGTTTGTCGTCTTGTCCGGTAATTCCGCCACCGACGATGATGAGGTCTGGGCGTGCTGCGATGACTTCAGGTAATGTCTCCATCTTGATTCCGCCAGCAACTGCTGTTTTAGCGTTTTTGACAACGGATTTGATTGTCGCGAGATCCTCGAACGAGTTTTGACCGACGGCTTGAAGATCGTAACCTGTGTGGACACAGATGTAGTCAACACCGAGTTCATCAAGCTCTTTCGCACGTGTCGCGATATCTTTGACAGCAATCATATCCACCAAAATCTTCTTGCCTGATTTTTTCGCTTCTTCAACGGCACCTTGGATCGACATATCTTCGGCAGCTCCAAGAATCGTCACGATATCGGCACCGTGTGCGACAGCTTGGCTGACTTCATAGCCGGCAGCATCCATGATTTTTAAGTCGGCGAGAACCGTTAAGTTCGGGAATGCCGCTTTCATTTCTTTAACGGCACGAAGCCCTTCGTTGATGACGACCGGTGTCCCGATCTCAACGATATCTAAGTTTTCTTCACCAATTTCTTTGACTAAAGCGATGGCACCTGCTGTATCGACTAAATCGATTGCGAGTTGTAATTTCATAATTGATCTCTCCCATTCTTCTCTCTATTTATGGATCCTGGCACTTCCTTCTGACGTTCGTGAAGGAACATGACTAAATATAATCCTCATAGACGAACTTGGGAAGTACGCACTTTTAATTTACATAGTGCGATTTTTCATACATAGTGCGGAAAAGTATACTGTCGATGACAAGAGGGCTATACTGAAAAAGGAGGTGGGACGATGCCACATTTTGAAGACCGGCAGTTTAATTGTGAAAAGGAATTGACCCTATCGATCATCGGGGGGAAATGGAAGATGCTGATTCTTTGGCATCTCGGGAAAGAAGGCACTAAACGCTTCGGAGAGCTGAAAAGTCTGATGCCCGGTATCACGCAACGGATGCTCGTTAATCAATTACGGGAGCTGGAAGATCACCATATCATCCACCGGGAAGTGTATCCGGTCGTTCCGCCGAAGGTCGAATATTCGTTGACGCCACACGGCTACAGTCTGATGCCGATTCTGGACGCGATGTACGACTGGGGTAAGGATTATGCCAAAAATGTCCTCGAAGTCGAGTTTGAACAACAGAAATTGTCCCAATAAAAAAGATGCTCGTCTGTCCCGTCTCAATTTGAGAGGAGGCATCCGAGCATCTTTTTTAGGTTTCTTCTGTCGTAAAAATCTTCGACATTGCCAGTTCGTCGACGTACTCGCCGTCAATTAACAAAGAAGCAATCCGCGTGCCTTCAATATTGAAGCCGAACTTATGATACAACTCGATTGCCCGCAGGTTATCTTTCCGGACTGTCAGTTCCAGCCGGACAAGTCCCGCTTCAACGGCAAAGGCATCGACGGCTTCGAGTAATCCGGCACCAAGCCCGCGCCCCGTATAGGCATCCAGCAAGCCGATAACGAGGTTCGCCCGGTGACGGATTCGGCTTGGTTTGCCACCGACGACCAACACATAGCCGACAAGTTGTTCATCGACATCGACGACAAAGATGTCCGAGTTCGCCGCCTGACCAAATCGTTCGATAAACGCTTCCGCCTGTTCCGTCGACATGCTGCGTTCTTCCGGTTCATACAACATATATTTTGTTTCCCGATCAATCCGTCGCATCAAATCCGATAAGGCCTTTCCGTCCATCAAGGTGGCACGTCGTATCATAGATGTCAGCTCCTGTTTCTAATAAAAAATTCTTTTGTTAGAAATACACCTTATTTTATAATAATGCTCTACACAACCTATAAAGAAAGTTAATTTTTATAACTTGACTTATTATTGTATTATACGTTAATTTCCGCTGAAAACTATTCTTTTTATTCTCTTTATAAAAAAGTACCATATCTAACAAATGATACAGCACTTTTAAAATTCTAGATTTTTTATTGTTACCTCTAATTACATTATCTATCATTAAAACAAAAAAAGACTAATTCTATAAAATATTATCAGAAAACAATAGACTTAGTAAATTACATCGATAATACACCTTGAATATATCCGTCCGAAAATCAGGTATATTATCCAAACTATTTTTTAGAAATTAATTGCTTTTGTTTAAAATCACTTTTAATGATAATAGACAACTCTTCTATACTTGGATTTTCAATATTTGCTACTCTTCTTGCATGATTCATAATTAAATCATCATATATATTTCTTACTAATCGACCATTCGCAAAATTCTCTTCTTTTGATTCTACCAAGTCTTCCAATATTATTTTTACTATATTTTTAGCTTCTTCACTCAAAATATAGTTACTCTTTTCACACAATATTAATAAAATCTGTTCTAGCTCTATAGCTGTGTAATCTTCAAATTCAATAAATGTGTTAAAACGAGATTTTAATCCTAAGTTAGAATCTAAAAATTTATTCATAGGGTCTGTGTATCCTGCTACTATTACCACTAAATCTTCTCGATAATCTTCAAGCGCTTTTGTTAGTTCTGTTATACACTCTCTGCCATAAGAATCACTATGATTATTTTCAGTTATACTATAAGCCTCATCAATAAATAAAACCCCACCCAATGCCTCTTCAATTACTTTTTTAACTTTTAAAGCTGTTTGACCTTGATAACCTGCTATTAAATCCGTTCTAGAAACTTCAACAAAATGTCCTTTAGATAGCAAGCCTAGCTTCTTATACAATCGTCCAATAATTCTTGCAACAGTAGTTTTTCCGGTCCCAGGTTTACCCATAAAAGCTAAATGAAGTGTACTTTTAAGAGAAATTAAACCTTTTTCATGACGCATTCTTTGAATTTTTTGATATGCAATTAAATCATCTACTTTTGACTTCACACTCTCTAAACCTACTAGATTATGTAATTCAATTAATAGTTCTGATAAAGTACGGTTATCCTCAACCATGATTTCTTTATTACAAATATTTAAAACAGTATTATATCCATAGAATTTAATTAAGCTATCTTTTAGCGTTTTAACTAATAGTTTTACATCTAAATTATTATTAGAATTAGATATATCGTTCATTTTTTTCAATAGTATAATTGTAGATTGATAATCTAGATGATCTACAATAGATAGCGCATGTCTTGTAATTTCTCCATGCTCATTAATCAGCGCATCTAATTTCGAAGATAAATCTAAAAAATCATTCGCATATTTATTTCTCATCTTAAAATTCCAACTAAATTCAAAATAAAATGAATCAATGTAACACCTAGAGATCCTGCTGCTAAAAAATAAACATTCTTAATTTTCGCAGATAAATTACGATTTTCTTCAATTAAAACGTTAGTCTCAATTTTATTTTTTTGAAAATCTATCCATAATTCATCAATGTCGTTGAGATATTCGTACTCACTAATAGTTTCTGTAAATTTACTAATAGACTCTATCTTCTCATCTCTAGCTTTAGCTAAACGCTTCATATCTTCAATCTGATCAGCAGTAACATTAAGAATCGAAGAAAATTCTTGTGATTTTACCCATAGTTGATCTACATCATAGATATGATGTAGTTTTTCCAACTTCATTTTAAATTCTTGTATTATATTTATTGACTGTTTTTGAGAAAGAAGTTCTTTTTGATTATTGCTTAGTTGATCATTTAATGAACGTAAGCTGCTTTTAGAATTTTCATGTTCTTCCCATAGTTGATCAATTTTATGAAGATGACTATACTCGGAAATAGTTTCTACAAATTTATTTATAGATAGTAAATTTTTATTTTGAATTTCAATCACTTGTTTCACATTACTAATCTGCAAATTTAGATTATCAATGTTCCCAAAAATATTTTTTACATCTTTCCACATTAAATCAATATCATAAATATGTTTGACCTTATTTATTTTATCTTTAAAGTTTTCAAATTCATCGACTATTTTATTTTGAGAGATGATTTTTTTTTCAATATCAATTATTTGATTACTTAATAATTTAATATTAATTTTAGAAGTATTATTTTCTTCCCACAATTCATCCACATATTTCAAATGCGTTAAATCACTTAATTCTTTTTTAAACTGATTTAACTTAGCAATAGCGTCAAAATGTTTTTTAGACATCTGCTCTATAATTTCAATTTTATGATTAATATTTTGTACATCTCCATTGAATACTTGTACATATTTCCAAACATCATCAACTTTTTCAAGATGCTCATATTTATCTAATTTTTCTTTAAAATTTTTCAATACTTCAATTGTTTGTCTTTGTACTTTTATAGACTTGTTAATCTCTTTTTGAGCTTCTTTTGCTTCTTTACTAGCTTCTTCAGCTGCTTTAATAGAAATAAGTATTCCTTGTATATATTCTTTATCTAGTGCTTCTAGAGCATTGTATACTTGACCAAACTCTTCTATAAATTTTTTGTGTAATGAATTGGATTTCATCAAATTATTTTGTACTTGCTTTATTACCTCATTTAATTCTTCTCCTGTAACCTTATGATCAAACCAGTCAAACAATCCTCCACTTACATCAACTTTATCAAGCTTTAGTTCATCATGTTTAGTCATTGAAAAATTTTTCAATTGTTTTTTTGCTTCATCAAATTTTCGAGTTTTAATAATAAATTTATCCATGTAATAAACCTCTGATTATGTATTTGTTAAAACCAATATTCATTCTAGAAGACCTTTGATAATTTGTTCCATTTCATCAAGTGAATCGTTATTTTCTTTAGAACCATTTGTATCGCTTGTGAAAATAAAATTTAGTGACTCGTTCATTTCAATTTTTGCAGCTGAGTGTCTTACAGATATGGAGTCAGCTGCTTCTTTTTTAGTATCACTGAGCTTTTCACTACTTACATCTATAAGTTGAGACTGAATACTTAAAACTTCATTTCCTTTTTCGATTTGACTGCTCAAATTATAATTTTCTTGCTTCTTTTCTACTGCTTTATCAATTAAATTTAGCGTGATTGCTCCAATTATTCCTGCAGTTAAAGCACCTGCAAACATCCCTATCAAACTAGCTAGACTACCTAGAAATGGAATTTCGATTGCAAGAAAAGGAATTGACATCAAACCTTTCTCAATCGCTTCCCCTAATACGATTGCACTAACAGCACTTAAGCCTACCATCACTATTTTTCCAGCTTCTAAAAGTTTAATCTCCAAGGATTTTTCTTTATTTTCAGGACTATTTAGATAATCTATAGCATCTTTAATAGACTTCCAACCATGCTTTAATAAGCTCCAAACTTTTTTTATACTTGCAACAATTGGTCCGTATATAGCTGTAAATATAGTAGTTAATATAGATTTCCCAGCATTAATTAGATGTTTTTTTAACTTACTCACAAAAGAACTAATTGCTTCTTTGATATGTTCAAACAATGTGCTTAAATTTTTGGAAGATGATTTTAACCATCTGATTAATTTACTCATTACTTCTTTAATAAATTCAGCAAACATAGTCATCACTATTGTACGAAGCGCTTTTCCTGTTATTTTGAATGCTTCTTCTTTACGAGATTTATTTCCAGCTTCAATAGATTTTTGAACACCTTCTTGTTTTTTTTGTTCAAAGTCTTCGCGAGCACTTTTATCTTGTTCTTTCAGCTCTTTTTCATCAATATTAAATCGTTCAGATGCCTTTTTCCCATCACGTTCACTATTTAAAAAATCGCTCATACTACTGTCGCTTTTAGATTGATTGGCAGCGGAATCTAAATCATTCAAATTCGTATTACCATTAGCAAATGCTACTTGTTCCTTCCTACTTAAATGTGCATTTGCTTCTGCGTCTCGGTTAATTTCTGCTGTTGGAATAGTATGATCTTTATGAACACTTGCAGAACCTTTATCTCTACCTTTATCAAAGTCATCTCTTGCATCTTTTGTTAAGACTTTTCGATTTTTACCACTTCTATTATCAAATTTTTCTTTTATATTTCCATTATCATCTTTTTGAAACCTTCCCTGATAGTCATCAAAACGTTTTTGATAGTCAATACTAGAGTTGTTTTTGGCTATCTTACCTTTTTCAAAGTTCTCAGTAGTCTGAACATGTGCATCTTTTTTCAGATTTAATGAGATATTATTGTTTTCTTTTAAAAAGTCTTCACCTGCAGTTACAGCGACTTGATTTAAAAATTGCTCCCAAACTGCATTTTGTATGACACTTCCAAGACTATCTACATTACCTATTTTTTCTCTGTCCTCTTCTAAAAGTTCAAGTTCCGAAATTTTTTCAGCCAATTCTATTTGAAGTTTATTTTCTAACTCTTCAAAGTCAAACGAATCAACTGTATTATTTTCCAATCCCATTAGTTCAGCATTTTCTTTTGACATTTTACACCCCTAAATTTTATTATCAAATATTTAACAAACAGAAAGTTCATTACAATTATTATACTTCTATTGGTTTTAAATTCCAACATTCTTTATTTTAATAGTATTTAATACATACGCATTCAATCATTTATTATTACAATAAAAAAGCACCAAAACCTCAATTTAAGAAGTTTTGGTGCTTTCTGAAATCCTTAAGATTTCAGGGTATGGAGACGGTGGGAGTCGAACCCACGTCCGAAGGCATCGTATACTTAAGCTTCTACGTGTGTAGTCAATTTATTGGGATCTCGTCGTCAGGCTGCCAATTGACAGGCGTCCGTCCGACCAGTCTGATTCCATCTCTTCTCTTTCCCTCCAGACGGAAGGGTCCAAGCGTAGCCTGTTTAAAGTGAGACCCTAGAAATCAGCCGACCAGGCGACGGCTGCTAGGATCCGTAGTAGCTATTAAGCTGCTGCGAGTTGTGTGTTAGTTTTGCCAGTTATGGCTGATGCGTTTTAACGAGGCCGACCCCTCGACACGCCACAGAAGACCGAACTACCCCCGTCGAATCCGTAACGTCCCCAAGATCTAAAATTGGGGCTTTCCGAATACTATTATAATAGCAGAAAAGTGTTACGGGTTCAATACTTTTGCTTGTCACGTAATGCGCGGTCAATATCGCGTTTCGCGTCCTTCTTCTTCAAATCGTCGCGTTTGTCGAATTTCTTCTTCCCGCGGCCGAGTCCGATCAGACATTTCGCGTAGCCGTTCTTGATGTAGACCTTCAGCGGCACGATCGTGTAGCCGTCGCGCGAGACGAGTCCCATTAAGTTTGCGATCTGTTTTTTGTGCAACAACAGTTTCCGCGGACGGAGCTGTTCGTGGTTGTATCGGTTCCCTTGTTCAAAGTGGGCGATGTTCGAGTTCCAGAGAATCGCTTCCCCGCCGTCAAAGCGGACGAACGCGTCGCCGATACTGATTTTTCCTTTACGGACCGATTTGATTTCGGTTCCCGTCAAGACGAGACCCGCTTCGATCGTATCTTCAATCGCATAATCAAACGACGCCCGTTTGTTGTTGGCTAATACTTTTGAACTTGTACCTTTTGGCATCTCTCTTCCACCACATTTCTAAACAGAAGCGCTTATTTGCGCTTCCGTTTTTTATTCGAGACCGCTTTATGGAACGGCGGTTTATCCTTCTTGTCCTTCAGCGCGAACCCTTTGCCTTTCGACTGGTCCTTCGGCTTACTCGGACGCTTCGACTTCCCGCGACGGTCGTCTTTCTTATCGTCGCGTTTTTGTCCCGGACGGCCGCCGCTTGAACGGATCGTCTTCGACTCAAAGCGTTTTTTCGGTTGACGTTCCGGCATGCCGACGACTGCGAAGTCGATCGTCTTCTCATCGATGTTGACACCGGTGACTTTAATCTCGACGACGTCACCGATCCGGAACTGTTGTTTCGTCCGTTCGCCCATCAATTGATAGTTCGCTTCGTCGTAGCGGTAGAAGTCATCCGTCATCGCCTGGATGTGAACGAGTCCTTCGATCGTGTTCGGTAACTCGACGAACATACCGAAGTTGGTCACTCCGCTGACGACACCTTCAAACGTCTCGCCGATGTGTTGTTCCATATACTCGGCTTTCTTCAGCGCATTCGTTTCGCGTTCCGCGTCAACGGCACGACGTTCCCGTTTTGAAGCGTGATCGGCGATTTCCGGCAGAATCGCAGAGTAACGGTCCTGTGTCTTTTGCGATTTATCATTAAAAATGATGTACTCGCGCAGGAGACGGTGGACCATCAAGTCCGGATACCGGCGGATTGGTGACGTGAAGTGCGTGTAGAAATCGGTCGACAGACCAAAGTGACCAATCGGTTCGACGTCGTATTTCGCTTGTTGGAGCGACCGTAACATGACCGTACTGACGACGGCTTCTTCCGGCTCACCTTCCACGGCGTTCAGGATCGATTGCAACGTCTTCGGTGCGACCGACTCGCCTTTGAGTTCGACGTTGATGCCGAAGTTGGCGATGAACTTGAAGAACGTATCGAGACGTTCTGCTTTCGGCTCATCGTGGATTCGGTACATGAACGGCAGTTTTTGGTGTTGAACGTGTTCCGCCACCGTTTCATTCGCGGCAAGCATAAACTCTTCAATCAGTTTCTCGGCAACCGACCGTTCGCGTAAGATGATTTCGCTTGTCTTGCCTTCTTCGTTGACGAGGACTTTCGCTTCCGGGAAGTCGAAGTTGATTGCGCCACGGCGTGAGCGGCGTTCGCGGAGAATCGCAGCCAGTTCCGCCATCTGATCGAAGTTCGCGACGAGATCGTGATATTTTGCGACCACTTCTTCGTCTTCGCGTTCGATGATTTTACGGACATCGGTATACGTCATCCGTTCCACCGTCTTAATGACACTCTGTAAAATCTCATGGTTGACGACAACCCCGTTTTGATCGATTTCCATAATACAGCTGAGTGTTAACCGGTCAACGTGCGGGTTGAGTGAACAGATTCCGTTTGACAGACGGTGCGGAATCATCGGAATGACCCGGTCCACGAGATAAACACTCGTTCCGCGTTCGCGTGCTTCTTCGTCGAGCGGTGAATCTTCCTTGACGTAATGTGAGACGTCGGCGATGTGAACACCAAGCTCGTAGTTACCGTTCGAAAGTTTCTTGACGTGAACGGCATCATCCAAGTCTTTTGCATCGGCGCCGTCAATCGTCACCGTCACTTCGTTGCGTAAGTCGACCCGACCGACAAGATCTTTCTCATCGATTTGATCGGGAATGTCATTTGCTTCCGCAATCGCTGCGTCCGAGAAGTCGACATTGATGCCGTGCTTGTGGACGATCGACAGGATATCGACACCCGGATCGTTTTTATGCCCGATGATTTGCAGGACTTTAGCAGTTCCGGCGTAACGGCCGTCCGGATACTTCGTGATCCGTGCGAGGACTTTATGGCCGTCGACGGCACCAAGCGTATCTTCGTTTGCGACGACCGGTAGGAACGTCAGCTTCGAATCATCAGGCTCGATGTAGGCGATCGACTCAATCCGTCCTTTTGGACTGACGAACGTTCCGACGAAATCAGCCGGTCCACGTGAGAGAATCTTCAGCAGCTTGCCTTCACGGCGGTCTCCGCCGTTTGATTCGGCGAACACTTTGACGAGGACACGGTCGCCGTTATAGACGTTGCCGAGTTCCGGTGCCGGCAAGAAGATATCGCCTGCTGAACCGTCCTCCGGTGAAACGAATCCGAATCCGCGTTGGTGGACCGAGATTTTTCCGGCGACTTGCCCGATTTGCGCCAGTGTCCCGTATTTGTTCGAACGGGTCCGTGCGATGAGTGCTTCATCTTCCAGCTCATTTAATGTCCGGATCAGTTCCTTGAACTGTGCCGTATCTGTTAATTCCAGTTTTTTCGTTAATTGATCAATCGACAACGGACGTTCTTCCGCTCCGATGACCTCTAGTATTCGTTCACGTAATTCCAACGTGACACCTCCAATTAGTGGCTCCAGTTCAAGCCGTCCAGAAATTCATGGATATCTTGGTGGAGCGTTTCTTTTTCTTTGTCGAGCGTAATGACATGACCTGAGTTCTCATACCAGATCAAATCTTTCTGTAAGGCACTGACACCGTCGTGAATGATGTTCGCTGAATCGGTGTTGATCATGTGATCGTTGCGGGCCTGGATGACAAGCGTCGGTGCATAGACATCTTCGAGTGAATCGCGTGTGTCTTTCAGCAAGCCTTGCAAATCTTTTAAGGTCGGCATCGGTTCGAACACTGCCATCTCCTGCTCGATTTCTTCCGCCGATTTTCCTTCTCGCTTCTTAAATTCTCTTGCATACTCCGTGACTCCTGCATACATGACCTCTTCACTTTTGATGTAGGCCGGCGCACACATCGGAATGACCGCTTTGACCGGACGGTGCATCGAAAGTCGAAGTGACATGACTCCGCCGAGCGACAGTCCGCAGACGGCAATCTCGTCATATCCTTTGGCTTTTAATTCTTCATAGCCGTCAAGAACATCTTGCCACCAGTCGGCTGGCCCGGTCTTCGTCAGCTCTTCGGGTGGGGCAGCGTGCCCCTTATATTGTGGTGCGAGTGAAGTATATCCGTGTTTTTGCAAGTAACGTCCGAGCATCCGGACATCGGCGCTTGATCCCGTAAAGCCGTGTAACAACAGAACAGCCCGGTTGCCGCCTTCAAAAAAGAATGGTTTTGGTAATGTGATTTTCATAAAATGATTCCCCCTCTAACTCTATACCCCAAAATGAAAATTTAGAAATCGAGAAATACGAAAAAACGACAGCGCGATCGGACGGCTGTCGTTTCAGTACTCACTTATAAAAAGCGACGAGTAACGCCAAAATAAAGAATAATGCCCCTAAGATAGACGCTACACGGTTTAGGACCGCATCCAAGCCACGGGCTTTTTGGCGACCAAATAATTGTTCTGCTCCACCTGTCAGTGCTCCGAGTCCAGCCGTACGGCCCGACATCAAGAGAACGACGATGATGAGAAGAACGGAAACGACGATGAGGCCGACAAGAGCCACGTTATGAATGATCATCGATGATCCTCCTTCAGTAATATACGCTTCTTTCATTATAGAGAAAAACAACTACGGGAACAAGGTATAGATTCATGAAGTTCATCTTACCTTCAAAAAAACACCAGCCGACTGACAAAATCAGACGGCTGGCAGTGATGCTTATTGTTTGATGAGATCAAGTTCGACCGGAATGTTCTTGTCGACTTTCTCGCCTTTTAAGTGTTTGATTGCTGTATCGATACCCATTTTACCGATTTCTGCCGGTTTTTGAGCAACGGTTCCCGCCATTTTACCGTCTTTGACGGCTTTGACCGCATCGTCTGTTGCGTCAAATCCGATGACTTTGACATCTTCCATGCCCGCTGCTTTTAACGCTTCAACCGCACCCAGTGCCATTTCATCGTTGTGTGCGAAGACGGCTTTGATGTCTTTGTTGTTTTGAAGAATGTTTTCCATGACCGAAAGACCTTTCGCCCGGTCAAAGTTTGCTGATTGTTTCGCCACGACGTCAAGTTTACTGTCGACTGCTGAATGGAATCCTTCGCCGCGGTCACGAGTAGCAGAAGCACCTGGAATTCCTTCAAGTTCAACGACTTTCGCTTTGTCGCCAACGAGTTCGATCATGTATTCACCGGCTTGTTTTCCACCTGCGACGTTATCTGACGCGATGTGCGCGATGACGTCCCCAGCTTCTGCGTTACGGTCAACTGTGATGACCGGAATGTCAGCATCGTTTGCTGTCTGAACCGCTGCACCGACTGCTGCTGAATCTGTTGGGTTGATCAGGATGAGATCCACTTTTTTCTGAATCATATCTTCGATGTCACTTGCTTGTTTCGCCGCATCATCTTGTGCATCGGCGACTTGGAGTGTTGCGCCTTGTGCTTTTGCTTCTTTTTCCGCGCCGTCTTTCAGTGAAACGAAGAACGGGTTGTTAAGTGTCGAAATCGACAGACCGATCTTAAAGTCTTTTGTTTTCTTTTCCTTTTCCGTGTCCCTGCCCGGTTGTTCCGTCGAACAAGCCGCTGCGAAGACCATTAACGCCATCATGACAAGTGCGAGTAATTTTTTCATATCAATATCCTCCTTTTAGATGGTAAATCACGTAGTTTGTTTCCGGTCCGCGAGTACGGCGAACAGGATGACGAGCCCTTTGACGACAAGCTGGAAGAACGACGACACACCAAGCAGGTTGAGTCCGTTGTTGAGTGTGCCGATGATCAAGGCACCGATTAATGTTCCGACAATCCAACCGCGTCCGCCGGATAAGCTCGTTCCGCCGAGTACGACGGCTGCGATGGCATCGAGCTCATACGATGTTCCGGCCGTCGGTTGCGCCGAGTTCAGACGCGACGTCAGGATGATGCCGGCGAGTGCTGCCATTAAACCGGACAGCGCGTAAATCATAATCTTCACTTTGTTGACTTGAATCCCCATTAGTTTTGCCGCTTCTTCGTTCCCGCCGATGGCATACGTATAACGGCCGAACGTCGTTTTCTTCAAAATGAAGTACAGGACTGCAAAGGCGATCAACATCGTGACGACCGGGACCGGGAAGATCCAGAAGTAGCCACGTCCGAATAATTCGAACCAGCCGCCCTGGCTGAGTCCCGTAATCGGCTTCCCGTCCGTGTAGACGAGTGTCAGACCACGGAAGATTGTCATCGTCGCAAGAGTCGCGATGAACGGTGCGACTTTCCCGAGTGAGATGACCATTCCGTTTAAAGCTCCCATGATTGCCCCGACGATTAAGCCTGCGAGGACAGCGAGAATCGCGGACGTTCCGTCGGTCATCAGACCGGCGACGAACGCGGATGACAAGGCGAGAATCGAGCCGACCGACAAGTCAATTCCACCCGTCAGGATGACGAACGTCATTCCGAAGGCAATCAAGGCATTAATCGAAACTTGGCGTAAGATGTTAAATAAGTTATTAAGCGTTAAAAAGTCCGGTTCCATGATTGAAACGACGAGAATGATGGCGAACAGTCCGGCGAGCGGACCAAGCTTTTGACCAATCCCGAGTCGTCTCGGTTTCTTTTCTGTCAGTTTCCCTTGCATCAATTCCATGTCATTGTCCTCCTGTCGCAAGCGTCATGATACTCTCTTGCGTTGCCTCTTCTTGGTTGAGCATGCCGCTCATCTGTCCTTCGCGCATTACATAGACGCGGTCACTCATGCCGAGAATTTCCGGCAGATCCGAGCTGATCATGATGATCGCGACACCCGTTGCGGCGAGTTCGTTCATAATCATATAAATCTCTTTTTTCGCCCCGACGTCGACACCGCGTGTCGGTTCGTCGAGAATCAGGACATCCGGTTTTGTTCCGAGCCATTTCGCGAGGACGACCTTTTGCTGGTTCCCGCCTGATAAAGACTTCGCCGGTTGATCCATTGAGCTGTGCCGGACAGATAACGACTTGAGATATCCTTCGGCGAACTGCCGCTCCGATTGATCGGAGATGACACCGGACTTCGATAACGACCGGATTGTCGGCAAGGAGATGTTTTCCCGGAGTGAAAAATCGAGGAACAATCCTTCGCCTTTTCGGTCTTCCGTTAAGAAACCGAGTCCCTGTTTGATCGCATCGTGCGGTGATTTGATTTTGACGACGTTGCCGTTTAAGCTGATCGTCCCTGCTTTCATCCGGTCGACCCCGAACAAGCCGCGCATGACTTCTGTTCGTCCTGCTCCCATCAAGCCAGAAAATCCGACGATTTCACCGGCACGGACCGAGAACGAGACATCTTCAAACCGTTTGCCGGTTGCCCCGGTGACTTCGAGGACCGTCTGACCGAGTGTCACTTGACGCTCCGGATAGCGTTCGCCCATCTCGCGTCCGACCATTTCGCGGACGATCTGTTCAAATGAGGTGTCGGCAATCCGGTGGGTCGAGACAGAGACACCGTCCCGTAAGACCGTGATCCGGTCACACAGCTCAAAAATTTCTTCCATTCGGTGCGAGATATAAACGATCGAGACTCCTTGACCCCGCAATGCCGTCGCGACACTGAACAAGGCGCGGATTTCGCGTTCCGTCAAAGCGGCCGTCGGCTCATCCATGATGATGACCTTCGCGTCCGTCATCAACGCTTTCGCAATCTCGATCATCTGCTGTTGTCCGACCGATAACGTCCGGGCGAGCTGATTGACGTCCATGAAGACGTTCAATTCTGCCAGTTCACGTTCGGCAAGCCGTTTCATTTCCGCTTGCTTCAAAACACCGAAACGGGATTTCAGTTCCCGTCCGAGAAACAGATTTTCCGTGACCGTTAAGTCCGGTAAGATGTTCAGTTCCTGGTGGATGAAGGCAATCCCGGCTTCTTCCGCCAGTTTCGGATTTTTATACTGCTGTTCGACTCCGTCAATTTGAATCGTTCCTTGATCGGCTTTATGGACACCAGTCAGAATTTTCATCAAGGTCGATTTGCCGGCACCGTTCTCTCCCATCAAGGCATGAATCTCACCGGTCGCGAGAGTGAAGTCGACTCCCTTCAAGACGGGAACGGGACCAAACGCTTTTGTGATACCTGTCATCTCAATTTGCATCGTACTTCCTCCCCTTAAAAAATCACGCCGGCGTGTAAGATGACGTTCGCATACGGTGTCGCTTCACCCGTCCGGATGATGACTTTCGCCTGCTTCGTCAATTCCTTGAATGCTTCGTGCGACATATAATCTTGCGGTACGTCGAGCTTCGTCACAGCTTCGAGCGCAACCGGATTGGCCTCTTTGATTTCCGATGCCAGTGTCACCTGTTCAACCGCCATGTCGTCTGCGACGATCCGGACGACATCAACGAACGATGGTGTCCCGAGTTCAAGTGCCAAATCGATCCGCTCTACGCCTGCCGGAATCGGCAGACCGCAGTCAGCGATGACGACCATGTCCGTATGACCAAGATCCGTTAAGACTTTACTGATATGACTGTTTAAAATCCCGTGTCGTTTCATGATTCGACCTCCATCTGTTCGCGCGTCGGCATTCCGCCTTGTGCTCCGAGTGCCCGGACGGACATACCGGCTGCCTTGTTCGCAAACCGAATCGCTTCCGTCAATGACGTTCCTTCCGTCAAGCTGACAGCAAGTGCTCCGTTGAAGGTATCACCAGCACCTGTCGTATCGACAACGTCCGTCTTGATGGCTGGAACCGTCACAATCGCGTCTCCGTCATAAAAGCGGGCGCCCCGGCTGCCTTCCGTCACGATCAATTTATTGGGATACTGGCTTAACCAATGTTCAAGTGGTTGCTGTTGTCCGAAAATCAAGCCGCATTCATGTTCGTTTGGTGTCAGGTACGTCACGTCTTCGAGTAACTCGTCGTCAAGGACGATGGCTGGCGCCGGATTCAAGACGACGGGAATCCCGTGGGTCTTGCCGTAACGCGCCACCTGTTTGACGGTCGCGAGCGGAATTTCGAGCTGTAACAAAATCATGTCTGCCTGACCAAGCAGGCTGTCGAGTTGATTCTCGTCATAGACAACCGCTAAGTTCGCCGACTGGACGACGACAATCGAGTTGTCACCCTCTGCGAGCGTGATGTGGGCCGTTCCGGTCCGTTCCTTCGCAATCGTCTGCAGATGGGTCGTCCCGACGTGCTCCGTCTCGAAGTTTTGACGGATTGCCACGCCGTTCGCATCGTCGCCAATACAGCCGACCATTTCGACGTGACCGCCGAGCCGGGCAATCGCAACCGCTTGGTTCGCCCCCTTGCCTCCCGGTACCGTATGGAAAGCGGATCCGATAACCGTTTCGCCTGCTGACGGACGACGATCGCTTTCGACGACTAAGTCCATCGAGATACTTCCGACTACACTGATTTGTTTCATAACTGTTCATCCTTCCGCTTCGTTGTTTCCCGTTCAATGACTTCGACCATCAGTTCGTGATGGACAGCTGCAATCTCTTTTCCTTCAATCCGCTGGATCAGTAACTTCGCTGCCAGTTCGCCCATCTGGTAAATCGGCTGGGCAATCGTCGTCAGCGGTGGAGAAATCATCTGTCCGAGTTCAATTCCGTCGTAACCGATGATCTGTAACTGGTCCGGAATCGCAATCCCCCGCTCTGCTGCGACTTGAATCGTCGCTGCTGCAATGACATCGTTTGCTGCAAAAATCCCGTTACAGTCGTAATGGTCAAATAAGTAGTTGGCTGCTCCGAGCGCCCCCTGAAAATGAAACGGCGACTCGATACTTGCGACGAGGTGTTTCCCGGCAACTTCCTCAAATCCATCCCGGCGTTTTTTAATCGTCGGCAATTTCGACGGACCGCTGATGACGACCAGTTCGGTTGCCCCGTGATCGAGCAGAAACTGAGCGGCTTTTTTTCCGCCGTCATGCCCGTTTGAGGTCACTGTCGGAATCGCTCCCTGTAACACACGGTCCAGGGCGACGATCGGTACTTCGAGTTTTTCATAGTTCGGATTGTTCGAATAGTTGGTCGTGATGATCAATCCGTCAACATGCATCGCTTCGAGTGACTGAATATATTCTTGTTCTTTCTGAAACTGTTCATCCGTGTTACACAAAATCACCTGAAATCCGTGCTGATGTGCCATATCTTCCACAGCCCGTGCGAGTTGCGGGAAAAAAGGATTGGTGATGTCCGGGACAATCAGACCAATCAGACCAGATCGTTTTTGGAACAACGACCGGGCGACCCGGTTCGGTCGATAATCGAGCTGCTTAATCGCTTGCAGGACTGCTGTTCTTGCTTTTTCGCTGACATATCCCTTCTCATTCATGACACGTGAGACGGTCGCAACGGAGACATTTGCCACTTTCGCTACTTCCCGGATGGTCGACATGTTCGCCACCTCTTTCTTTTGATAACGCTTACAATGTGTATCATATTGTGTAACCGGTTACACATCAATCTTTTTTACGAAAATATATTTTATTTTTTTCGGAATACAACAAAAAAAGTCCGGATAAACGTTGCAGCAGAACGTTTGTCCGGACTTCTTCAGTGATTGGGATGGCGTTTTTGATATAACCGTCGAAACAAGGCGACAAGAAATGCTAAAATCGCGAGCGGCTCCAATAAGTAAATCAACAGGAACGTAATGTCGATGATTGCATCTTCCGGGTTATACCGCAGAATATAGATGGCTCCCGGTAGAAGCGCAATCAGACCCGTGATGCCAAGGACCGTTCCGAGAATCATGCTTTGACGTGAAAAGCGACTCGTAATCTGATACAGACCGATAAAGAAAATCAGTTCCGTAAAATAGATGATTCGTAATTGAATGTCGTCAATCGCGGGGTCCATACCCAAAAATAAATAACGAAATAGCATATTCATCCCCCCTACCTCTTTCTGTACCCGGTTATTGAATCCGTTAATGCACCGATTCCAGTTTGTCTGCATATCCTATCTGACTTTAGGGAATAGCTTGATAGTAACAGCTACTTAAAAAAAGTTGGGGGTCCGACCGATGAAAGAAGAACATTCAATGAAGGTCGTCAGTTGCTTAAACGACTTTTTTCAACGCAACGAACAACCACTTCAGGTCGACTTACTACGCGGTCTTCCTCCAGTCGTTTTATTGTTAAAAGATGAAGCCAAACGTTCCTTCGCAGCGGAAGCGAACTTGCACGATGAATTACTCAGCGATATCAAACGTCTCGTCCAGGAGTGTCTCGATCCGCAAACTTTACGTGAACTCGATATCGATGTCAACTTACCCGAGTTCTTCGTCACGCGTGCTCCACTCTATTCTGCCCATCATTACCTCGTTACGTTTATCGAGGATTGATTTTAAGCAGTATAATTCTATTTTGATACTACGGGATGCGACGTTTAGTCGGTCTCGTTTTTTATATGTACCCAAAATTATTCATTCGCTCGCTTTTCTAGGGCGGAACGCGAGCCGCGGATTTTTTTCAGATCTCCGGATATCGCCTGTTCCTGACGGAAGCGTTGCTTCCTTTTCCCTTAGAAGTAAGTCGAGCTATGAATGTTTTTCCGCTTTCCTATGAAACTGTTATCACGCATTTCACGCGACTCCTACAGGAAAAAGCGCAAGCCTGCTTGCGCTGTCAGAGACAAACAAGACCCGATTGCCTGCCTCAATGAGGCAGACAAACTGGCTTGTGTCTCGCCTGAGGAAAGCGCGTGAAAAAAAGCGTGCTCTCTTTGCACCTAACCTTAGAAAAGCAAACGAACGGCTAGTTTTGTCAAACCATACTCAACGCAAAAAAACAGCCTCCCGCCAAGCGGGAAACTGTCAACTCAATCCGTAGATTACTTACTTAATTTTCGACTTCAAGAATAGCTTCGATTTCTGCCTCGACTTCTTTATTCACCATCTGCGAACGTTTTTTTCTTAATTCAAGATCCATTTCCTGATCAATGAACTCGTTCGTATGCTTGTCAAAACAGCTGTAACAAATCGGATAAAAGTCTTTTTCTTCTGTCTTCAACGAATTGAATTCCCACGTGTTCAGTTCCAAATAACTGACTTGGTTATTCGTTTCTTTTCCGCATATTTCACACGTCATTTTCATTATTCTCCCCTCGTCATGCATCGATCTTATTTTTTGCTGATTGGCGATCCTTGATTCGTTTCAAACGCCCGTGATATTTCATGATGTTCGCTTGTGATTGTTTGGCCTCTTCGCTCGTCGGTTGCAAGTTCTCAATATCCCAGTATTTCACGACGACATCTAATACCTGGTCAAAGTATTGGAGGGGTCCGTAATTTGTATCAATCGCAATGGTCTTCATACGCTCGGTAAAGTCCGGCATGATCGCACCCGGCATCGAGAAATTGATGATGACATCTTCAAAGAACACGATGAAGTTTGGATCGAGTTCAAGGTGCGCTTTCACCGTGTCGCGGTAGAACGCATAATGAAGAGCTTCATCTTTTGCCAAACGGCGGAGCAGTGTCGCCAAGTCTTTGTCGTGCGCTCCTGCCACTCTCGCTACGTTGTTATAGAAAACGAGTGTCGCAAGCTCTTGCAACGACGTATAGGCCATGGTTGCTAAAGGATTCGTGAAGTCCGGGAACCAGCCGCTTTCAACGACGCGTCTTCTTAATTGATGCAGTCGTGTCGGATTGACGTTTCGTGTTACGAGTAAATACGTTTCGAGTAAGCTCGAGTGCTGGTCTTCTTCCGCCGTCCACGTGCGGACGAAATCATTGATGACTTCCATCGAGTTTTTAAACGTGTAATCCAAATGTGACGTATACCAAGGTAAGTTCACTTCTGTCAGTAAGGCGGTTTCTACGGCAACGATGACACCTTCCGGAAGCGTGACTTGACTCTCTTCCCAAGGAACCCGTTTGAACGACATCGCCTTGTCCCATGGAATAAATTCGTGATAACTCCAGTCAATATTGGCTGAACGCTCCTTATGTAGTCGGTACAACTCTTTAATGCGTGGTTCTAAACGTATATCTAAATCTGAATTTAACATGATCATTTCTCCTTTAGATGTTTTTTGAACCTTCATCCGTTCAAATGTAGTTAAGACTTATAATGATTGTGCTTAAACTTATTTATAACTATAACATTTTAATGACCAGGTAGTAAAAGAAAGGTCCTAAAAATTTGATTTTTGTAACGGTTAGAACTAAGTCGGCTAATTGTGAGCGATAGAAACCGGCGTTTGCATTTTGGAGTGAACTCAATTCCTTTTACTAAATTGATCATAGATATAAAAAAACCTCCTATTCGTATGAATAGGAGGCATCGGCTGTACAGTGAATGTACAATACACTTTAAATCATCAACCCAAAATTACTTCTTGAGGTTGTAGAATGATTTGATTCCGTCGTAGACAGCAACGTCTGAAAGCATGTCTTCGATGCGGAGAAGTTGGTTGTATTTCGCGATACGGTCTGTACGTGAAAGTGAACCAGTTTTGATTTGACCAGCGTTTGTCGCAACAGCGATGTCAGCGATTGTTGAATCTTCTGTTTCACCAGAACGGTGAGAAACGACTGCTGTGTAACCAGCTTTTTTCGCCATTTCGATTGCGTCGAATGTTTCAGTCAACGTACCGATTTGGTTAACTTTGATGAGGATCGAGTTCGCGATGCCTTTTTCGATACCTTCAGCGAGTTTCTCTGTGTTCGTTACGAACAAGTCATCACCAACGAGTTGGACTTTGTGTCCGATACGATCTGTAAGAAGTTTGTGGCCATCCCAGTCGTTTTCGTCACAGCCATCTTCGATTGAGATGATTGGGTATTTGTCAACGAGTTGTGCATAGAATTCAACAAGCTCTTCTGTTGAAAGGACTTTGCCTTCGCCAGCGAGGTTGTATTTTCCAGCTGCTTTGTCGTAGAACTCAGAAGAAGCGACGTCCATTGCAAGGTAAACATCTTCGCCTGCTTTGTAGCCAGCTTTTTCGATTGCTTCAAGGATAACTGTGATTGCTTCTTCGTTTGATTTCAAGTTTGGAGCGAATCCACCCTCGTCACCAACTGCTGTGTTAAGACCCATTCCGCTAAGAACTGATTTCAACGCGTGGAAGATTTCAGCACCCATACGAAGAGCTTCTTTGAATGTTGGAGCTCCAACAGGCATGATCATGAACTCTTGGAAATCAACGTTGTTGTCAGCGTGTGATCCACCGTTGATGATGTTCATCATTGGAGTTGGCAATGTTTTCGCGTTGAATCCACCGAGATACGTGTAAAGTGGAAGACCAAGCTCATCTGCAGCAGCACGTGCAGCAGCCATTGAGATACCAAGAATTGCATTGGCACCGAAGTTACCTTTGTTTTTCGTACCGTCGAGGTCGATCATTTTTTTATCGATTCCAGCTTGGTCGAAGACATCGTAACCGATGATTTCAGGTGCTAATTTTTCGTTGACGTTGTCAACTGCTTTTAAGACACCTTTACCGAGGTAACGTGATTTGTCGCCATCGCGAAGCTCAACTGCTTCGTGCTCACCAGTCGATGCGCCTGATGGGACGAGTGCGCGACCAAAGCCGCCGTCTTCTGTATAAACTTCTACTTCTACCGTTGGGTTACCGCGTGAATCAAGAATCTCGCGTGCATAAATCTCTGTAATCATTGACATTTAAATTCGCTCCTTTTTGTTTGAGAAAGATTGGTTTGTAGTGAGACAGTGACAAGTCCATCGATTGACGGGATTATTTCTTTAATACAATCGATTTCCCGGTCATTTCTGCCGGTTGATCTGCTCCGAGTAAATCGAGAACAGTTGGTGCCAAGTCTGCCAGTACGCCAGTCAATGGCTTAAGGAGTTCGACGTCCTCGACCGTGACGATACATGGAACAGGTTCTGTCGTGTGCGCCGTCATCTTGCTGCCATCGGCGTTGAGGACTTTGTCCGCGTTTCCGTGGTCGGCTGTGATGATGGCTGCGCCACCTTTGCTGAGAATCAAGTCAACGACTTGCCCCAGACATTTATCCACCGCTTCGATTGCCTTTTTCGTCGGCTCGAGCATACCCGAGTGACCGACCATATCGGGATTGGCGAAGTTGAGGATGATCGCGTCATGTTTGTCCGAGTTGATGGCGTCAACGAGTGCTTCTGTGACTTCATAGACACTCATTTCCGGTTTCAAGTCGTATGTCGCGACCTTTGGAGATGGGATCAGAATCCGATCTTCTCCTTCGTACGGCTCTTCACGTTGACCGTTAAAGAAAAACGTGACGTGCGGGTACTTTTCAGTTTCCGCAATCCGTAATTGTTTAAGGCCTTGTTTTGATAACGTTTCACCGAGCGTGTTTTTGATATCTTCCGGTGGGAAGACGATGTCCGTATCAATCGCATCCGAGTACTTCGTCATGGAGACGAGCAGCAGGTTCTTCGGTGCGTTGTCCGGCAATTCAAAACCGGTGAAGCCTGTTTTTTCTTTATACGTCTTGGCGAGCTGAATCGCACGGTCCGGACGATAGTTGAAGAACATGATCGCATCATTATCGTGGATCGGTGCTACTGGAGTACCGTCTTCCTGCACGACTACCGTTGGTTCAATGAACTCATCTGTCACGTCTGTTTTGTACGAAGCTTCGACCATCGCGATTGGGTCTTTTGTTGTCGGACCGTCTGCGAACGTGATGACGTCATAAACTTTCTTGACGCGTTCCCAGCGGTTGTCGCGGTCCATCGCATAATAACGACCAGAGACACTTGCGAATTGACCGACGTTTAACTCGTCCATCTTCGCTTGTGCATCACGAAGGAAGCCGGCTCCTGATTGTGGATCACAATCGCGGCCATCCGTGAAGGCATGGAGATAGACTTTTTCGATTTCGTGAAGTTTGGCGAATTCAAGCACCGCATACAAGTGGTTGATGTGACTGTGGATTCCACCGTCAGAGACCAGACCGAAGATATGAAGGGCTGAACCGTATTTCTTCACGTGACCTGCCGCATCGTTCATCGCTTGACGCGAGAAGAACGAGCGATCCTTAATGGCATTGTTGATTCGGGATAGCGATTGATAGACGACGCGACCTGCACCGATGTTCAAATGACCCACTTCTGAGTTCCCCATTTGACCTTCAGGCAAACCGACGTATTCTCCTTTCGCATTCAACAACGTATGCGGGTACTGTTCCCAGTATCGGTCGAAGTTCGGTTTGTTTGCCGCCGTAACAGCATTTCCGAACTCCTCGTCACGCATACCAAAACCATCAAGGATGATCAGTGCGACTGGACGTTTTTTCATTTAAATCGCCTCCAAGAGTTTGAGGAACGATCCTGTCTCAAGACTTGCGCCACCAACTAAAGCACCGTCGATGTCAGGCTGAGCCATATATTCTTTGATGTTGTCCGGTTTGACACTGCCGCCGTACTGGATGCGGACTGCTTCTGCAGCTTCCGTACCGAATTCAGCTGCGATGACATCGCGAACGAATTTACAAGAATCTTGCGCGTCTTGTTCTGTTGCTGATTTTCCTGTTCCGATTGCCCAGACAGGCTCATATGCAACAACAAGGTTTTTGACTTGATCGACTGTCAAACCTTTTAAGCTGTTTGTTGTTTGTTCACGGATCACTGATTCGAATTTTCCGCCTTCGCGTTCTTCGAGTGTTTCACCGACACAAACGATTGGCACGAGACCATGCTCGAATGCTTTTTTCGTTTTGCTGTTGATGAATGCATCAGTTTCTCCGAAGTACTCACGACGTTCTGAGTGACCGAGGACGACGTATGTTACGCCAAGTTCTTTGAGCATCACTGGGCTGATTTCACCTGTGAATGCGCCGCTCTCTTGGTCGTACATGTTTTGAGCACCGATTTTCAGGTCCGTTCCAGCTGTCGCTTCTGTCAAGTGTGCAAGGAATACAGACGGTGCACAGACAGCCGCGTCGACTTTCGAAGAAGCGGGTACAGTTCCTTTGACTTCCTCAGCGAATGCCACAGCATCCTTGAGTGTAAGATTCATTTTCCAGTTACCTGCGATAATTGGTTTACGCATTGAAAACACTCCCTTGTGAACTTTAGATTACTTGTCGTTAAGCGCTTCGACACCTGGAAGAGCTTTTCCTTCCATGAACTCGAGGCTTGCGCCGCCACCTGTTGAAATGTGACTCATTTTATCTGCAAGACCAAACTTCTCAGCCGCTGCAGCAGAATCTCCACCACCGATGATCGAGTATGCATCGCTGTCAGCTAATGCTTGAGCGACACCTTTTGTTCCGTTTGCATATTTATCAAGTTCGAACACACCCATTGGTCCGTTCCAGACAACAAGTTTCGAAGCCTTGATTGCTTCTGCATACAGTTCTACCGTTTTTGGACCGATATCGAGTGACATGTGATCCGCTGGGATACTGTCGATGTCGCGTGGTCCAACATATGTTTCTTCGCCGAATTCCTTCGTGATGACACAGTCAACCGGCATCAAGAATTTCACGCCTTTGTCTTCTGCTTTTTTCATGAATTCCTTCGCCTGTTCGATTTTGTCGACTTCAAGAAGTGACGTACCGACTTCATAACCTTGAGCTTTGAGGAATGTATAAGATAATCCTCCGCCGATGATCAACGTGTCGACGATATCAAGTAAGTGATCGATGACGCCAATTTTGTCAGCGACTTTCGAACCACCGATGATCGCTGTAAACGGACGATCCGGGTTTGAGAGAGCTTTACCGAGAACTTGAAGTTCTTTTTCGATCAACAATCCTGCTACAGCAGTCTCGACATGATGGGCGATTCCTTCTGTAGAAGCGTGCGCACGGTGAGCTGCACCGAATGCGTCGTTGACGAAAACGTCTGCAAGTTTCGCAAAACCTTCTGCGAGTTCAGGATCGTTTTTCGTTTCACCTGGGTAGAAACGAACATTTTCAAGAACGATGACATCGCCTTCTTCAAGCTTGCTGACCGCTTCTTCAGCGACCGGACCGTATGCTTCTTCAACGAGCTTGATGTCTTTACCAAGCAGTTCGCTGAGGCGTGCTACGACTGGTGCAAGTGAGAATTCAGGGTTCTTCTCGCCTTTTGGACGTCCCATGTGGCTTGCGAGGATGACTTTCGCTCCACCGTCAACCAAGTGTTTGATTGTCGGAAGGGCAGCACGGATGCGTGTATCATCTGTGATTTTGCCGTCTTCTAGCGGTACGTTGAAGTCCACACGTGTAAACACGCGTTTTCCTTTTACATCGATATCGCGAATTGATTTCTTATTCATACATTCGTCCTCCGTCTCATACGTATAGTGAGGGGCTAATGCGCCCCTCCAGACTTTTTTTCCGCAATAAGAGCGGAGACTGTATCGTTTCCGCTCTTATTCAATTGCTATTTAATTGCTCGAATTACTTAGCGATTTCTGCGAAGTGTTTGAGTGTGCGAATGAGCTGGCTAGTGTAAGACATTTCGTTGTCGTACCAAGCAACTGTTTTAACGAGTTGTTTGTCGCCGACTGTAACGACTTTCGTTTGTGTTGCATCGAAGAGTGATCCGTAAGAGATACCAACGATGTCAGAAGAAACGATTTCGTCTTCAGTGTAACCGTAAGATTCGTTAGCTGCTGCTTTCATAGCTGCGTTAACTTCTTCAACTGTTACTTTCTTCTCGAGAACTGTTGTGAGCTCAGTGAGTGAACCTGTAGCAACTGGTACACGTTGTGCTGCGCCATCAAGTTTACCTTGAAGTTCTGGAAGAACAAGACCGATTGCTTTAGCAGCACCAGTTGAGTTAGGAACGATGTTAGCTGCCGCTGCACGTGCACGACGGAAGTCACCTTTAGGGTGTGGAGCGTCGAGTGTGTTTTGGTCGCCAGTGTAAGCGTGGATCGTTGTCATGAGACCTTGAACGATTCCGTAGTTATCTTGAAGAACTTTAGCCATAGGCGCGAGACAGTTCGTAGTACATGAAGCACCAGAGATAACTGTTTCAGTTCCGTCAAGAATTTCGTGGTTCGTGTTGAAGACAACTGTTTTCATGTCGCCAGTAGCAGGTGCTGAGATAACGACTTTCTTAGCTCCAGCTTTCAAGTGAAGCTCAGCTTTTTCTTTGTCTGTGAAGAAACCAGTACATTCGAGAACGATGTCAACACCGAGCTCGCCCCATGGGAGTTCTTCTGGGTTGCGGTTAGCAAGTGTTTTGATTTCTTTACCGTTGACGAGGAAGTAACCGTCGTGTACTTCAACTTCTCCGTCGAAACGACCTTGAGTCGTATCATATTTCAAGAGGTGTGCAAGCATTTTAGTGTCTGTAAGGTCATTGATTGCGACTACTTCGATTCCGTCAAACTGAAGAATTTGACGAAGTGCCAAACGTCCGATACGTCCAAATCCATTAATACCAACTTTTACTGCCATGATAATTTTCCTCCTTTTAATGTAAAGCGAGTTATCTATTATTCAAAAGGGGGCTACCCTTTCAAAATCGTTGTTGCTGCCCCTTCATCCGTAATCAGGATGATGTCCGGGGACTGTTTGACATACGCGTTGATGGCTTCCGCTTTGGAATGTCCTCCGGCGACGACGATGACGTGTTCGACTTGTTTTAAGTCGTCCAGTTGAAGACCAACCGTCTTCACCCGATGCACGATCTTTCCGTCCCGATCGAAGTAATACCCAAATGCTTCTGCTACCGCATGTTCTTGTTCAAGCTGTTCCAGTAACTCGGCTGAAGCGCGACGACGTTTTGCCATCGTTTTTGCCTCACCAATTCCATGTACCACGATTGAGGCATCTTTAATCATTTGTAACACATTTTTAATGCTTGGCTCTTCCACCATCTTCACAAACGTTTCCTTGCTGACCATGTCTGGAATGTGCAATAAGTGATAATCACTTTGTGCACGGGATGCCATCCGTGAACAAACCGTATTCGCTTGTAATTCAAGGGTTTCACCTAAGCCCCCACGTGCCGGCACGAATGTCATCGGACGGTTTTCCTTATCAGGCGACATCATCGCCGCGACGGAAGCCATCGTCGTACCTCCTGTGACTGCAATCGTGTTGTGTACAGATGAAGAAAGTTCTCGTTTCAAACGTGCGACCGTCGCACGTCCCATATCGCGTTGCACCCAGAAGGTTTGATCCGAATCTCCTGGTACGATGACGACATCCCGGACGCCCAGTTTTTCCTTTAAGGCTTTCGCCATATCAGAAATTCCGGCCAGTTCTGCCATCACGCTGTGCATACTTCGTAAGACGATCCGCCCTTCATCTGTCAAAGACATTCCTTGTGTCGCCACTTCGAGCAATCCTTGCTCTTTCAGGAAGTCCACTTCCCGACGTAACACCCGTTCCGTCAAGCCAAGGCTTGTTGCCAGGGTCCGCCGGCCAATCGGCTGCATGAGCCGGACATAATGAAGTATGTCGTAACGTGTCTGCATTTCTTCGATCAGATCAGGCACGATTCGTTTTTGGATCTGTACTAACTGCCGAATCATGTATTCCCGCTCCTCTCAAGTTGCTGGACACTTTACGTCCCGCGTGTCATATCTTGTCCCACTTGGTACATCCTTATCATAACAGCCCTCGTACAAGGATTCAAGCCTCGCCCTTTAACTTTTTTCAAGTAAGCGGTTTCTTATCGTCTCTGTCTCAAATTTGCCATAACTCCAAATTTCAGACTGATGCATGACGACAGGAATTTCATATAAAAACCGGAGACTGAGCGCAGCATCTTCTTCAATGTTCACTTCTTCGAATGTCCAATCCGGAAATTCATCGAGCACGAAATCAAGTAAGAAGGCGGCTTCCTCACATAGCGTACATCCGGGACGTGAATACAGTGTTAAGGTCGTGTGTTCTTTTGATGGCATCATTCATTCGCCTCTCGTCGTTTCGTCATGTCGGACCGGGTCAAGTACAGACCCGCCCGATACTTCGCGACTGTCCGTCTTGCGACCCGGATGCCTTCCAGGTCGAGACGGTTGACGATCTGTTGATCCGACAGCGGCGAGGTCGCTTCCTGAATCAATTGTGCGATTCGGGCTTTGATTAAAAAGCTCGATGTGCCGCTTTGCGTCTTCGAGACGAAAAAATTTTCAAGCTCGAGCGTTCCATGGATCGTCCGAATCGTTTTGTGGACGATTGCCCGACCAACCGTCGACGGATGGTATCCCGTTTGTTTGGCTACCTCTTTTTTCGTCAACGGCTCCAAATGAAGCTCTCCTTTGAACCAGCGCATTTGCCGTTCCACGATGACATCGAGGATTGCACGCAACGTGTTACGCCGTCGTTCATAAGCGCTGAGAAACGGTTTTGCTTCCGCGAGATCCGTCCAGGACGTATCAATCGGCAAGGAAGACCACTGGATTTGCACCTGATCGTCCGACCAACTGATATCGGCTTCCGGTATCGTCATGGTGGTGGATACTGGTAAGACCGGTGTCTTCGGCAACCGTTCCATCTTTTGCTTCATCTGTCGCCGCTCTGTTTCATCATCCAGTACGGCTTTTAACGGCTGTCCGTCCGACAGTGCAGTAAGCAAATTCATCAAACGGTCATCTTCGAGCTCGATGGCATGCAACAAGCGACACTCCGCTTCCGAGCGTGCCGCAATTCCGGTTGGTTCACATTGCTGGAGCAGTTGCCGTGCCTGTTTGATGATCGTCTCCTCACTGTCGAGCAAGGTCGCCAGTCGTGCGTCTGTCGTTCTGAGTAATCCATCCGCGTCTAAGTACATGATGAGTTGTTCCGCCATATATCTTATTTCCTGTCTGACCGATTCTAAACGTATTTGCTGAAGAAGTTCCGCTTCAAACGAATCAATCCGGTCTGCAACCTGCTCTAAATCCGGCGGAATCATTTTTCTTCCATTATGTTCGCTGCGTCCGGCACGACGGATGATCCGGTACAGCCGCTCCTCGAGTTCCGCCTGCGTTTCTTCCAAAACCGTCAATTGATACAACTGGGCTGCCGACATCACAAGACGTTGCGCTTGTTCCTGTCTCTGTTCCATCCGCTCACCTCCCGTTTCCTCGTTTAATGTGATTCCACTTTCATTATATAGGAAGGATACGTCTTCCATCGTCTCTTACGTTTTGACAAAAAATCAATAAACTCGCAAATCTAGTATTGCTTTTCTGAAAAAATGTCGGTATACTATTAATTGTTCAGTACAAACATGCACCCGTAGCTCAGGGGATAGAGCACTGGTTTCCGGTACCAGGTGTCGGGAGTTCAAATCTCTCCGGGTGTACCATACTTGAATATTCAGGCAATGCCGTTTACGGTATTGCCTTTTTTCTATACTGATATGTTTAACAGGAACTGTTTCAGGAAAAATACATAAAACCAACAGCGTATCTTTTGACCAATATTGACCAAAGGATTATGATAAGGACAAGTCGAATATGTGCTACATACCAACCATAAGGAGGCAAAGACTATGTTAATTCCAACAGTCATCGAACAAACCAACCGCGGGGAACGTGCTTACGATATCTATTCACGTTTGCTCAAAGACCGGATCATCCTTCTCGGGAGCGCGATTGACGACAACGTCGCCAACTCAGTCGTTGCCCAGTTACTTTTCCTAGCAGCAGAAGATCCAGATAAAGAAATCTCGCTTTACATCAACAGCCCGGGTGGCTCAATCACAGCAGGTATGGCGATTTACGATACAATGAACTTCATCAAACCACAAGTTTCAACGATTTGTATCGGAATGGCTGCTTCAATGGGTGCATTCTTGCTCCAAGCCGGCGCTAAAGGAAAACGTTTTGCTCTTCCTAACGCTGAAATCATGATTCACCAACCACTCGGTGGTACACAAGGTCAAGCATCGGACATCAAAATCCATGCGGAACGCATCATCAAAATGCGTGAGCACCTCAACAAAATCATGGCTGAAAACACAGGACAACCACTTGAAGTCATCGAGCGTGATACAGAGCGCGATAACTTCATGTCTGCTCAAGCAGCAGCTGACTACGGTTTAATCGACCGCGTCATGGAACGTGCTTAATCTTCACCTGACCGTCTTCGCAATTTGCGAGGACGGTTTTTTTGTGTGTACAAAAAAAGACCACTGTCCTTTGCGTCACTCTTCTCAGAACAGACGCGGACAGAGGTCCTATTTTTTAGTCGATCAAATCTGTGATATCAGACACGATATCGTGGTTTTCGCGAATCAATGTGTAGATTCCGTTCGCATGTGGTGAAAGTTCTTCTTCCGCCTGCAATTGCTTCAGGAACAACGATGTCGCAAAGGCGACGAGCGTACTTTTTGGTACACCGATCGTTTTCGCTTTTTTCGTAAGCACTTCATCAAACTTCGCATCAACTGTCAGCGAAATACGTTTTTTCTCATTAGCCATTTCAAAAACTCCTTAATTCGAACATTTAGTTGCATCGACTATATATTATAGTAGACTATGGTTCATCTCGCAAGTTACTCCCTAAAGAGCCCCGGTCATCGACTCCCCGTTTCGGATTTTATCCGCGATTTGATCAATCTTGCGCAATCGATGATTGATCCCGGATTTCGAGATGGAACCGCTCTCGACCATCTCACCGAGCTCCTGTAATGTCACGTCTTGATGTGTGACCCGCAAGATGGCGATTTCTTTTAATTTATCCGGCAAAACGTCGAGTCCGACCGTCCGTTCCAGAAACTTGATGTTCTCGACCTGGCGCAGTGCCGCCCCAACCGTCTTGTTGAGGTTTGCCGTCTCACAGTTGACGAGCCGGTTGACTGAATTCCGCATATCTTTTAAAATACGGACATCCTCAAACCGTAACATCGAATACGTCGCTCCGACGAGCTTCAGAAAATCAGAAATCTTCTCACTTTCCTTGATGTAGAGAATATGTCCTTTTTTCCGTTCGATGGCTTTTGCATTCAAATCAAACTGATTTGTCAGGCTGCGCAAGGCGGCATTATGTTCTTCGTACAGACTGAAGATTTCCAGATGGTACGAAGACGTCGCCGGATTGTTTAACGATCCGCCGGCTAAAAAGGCGCCGCGCAGATATGCCCGGGCACGCCGTTCGTCTTTGAGAATCGAATCGCTGATTGAACGGATCATCGTAAATCCTTCCCCTAAAATCCCGAGGTCCTGTAAAATCTTATCCGCTTGTTGTTTAACGCGGACGATGTAGACATTATTTTTCTTCAAGCGCATTTTTTTCCGGACCAGTAAATCCAGATGGACGGCATACGCCCGTTTGAGCAAGGAATAAATACGGCGGGCAATCGATGCGTTTTCCGTCGAGATATCCAGTGTCAGACCACGTCCGAGTCCGAATGAGATGGCTCCGTTCATCCGGGCCAAAGCGGCGAGTTCCGCCTTCATTTCATGATCGGTGATCGCGATTTGCGTTAACTCTTTTTTGACTTCTGATGCAAAACTCACGTCAGTTCCTCCTTCCCTTCGAATTGACGCACACGTCGGATGGATAGAACTTTCCGCATGACGAGGCTTGCGACAGCATCCGAGTCATGACGGATGAAGTGATGGTTATAATCCACGATATCGTCCGCGAGTACTTCAATTCCTGCTTCTTCAAAACTTGATTCATCATAGGTCACGATGTCGGCATGATCCTTTTGATACTTCCGCAGATAACTGACATCAATCGATTCGTTGTTGACGATGATTGTATCAATCACCCCTTTACCGAGGAATCGTTCCAACACATTCAAGTGATCATTTGCCGTAAAGGCTGTCGTCTCACCCGGCTGCGTCATGACGTTACAAATATAGACGACCGGCGCAAGCGATTGACTGATGGCGTCCCGGATTTCCTCAATCAGGACGTTCGGAATGACACTCGTATAGAGACTGCCGGGACCGAGGACGATGACATCAGCATCAAGAATCGCCTGAATCGCTTCCGGAACCGGACGGACATCCTCTTCCTCGAGGAAAATCCGCTCGATGACTTTGCCGACTTTCGGAATCAGGGATTCCCCTTTGACGATCGTTCCGTCTTCAAACTCGGCGCATAACGTAATCGTCCGTTCCGTCGCCGGATAGACTTTCCCTTCGGCATTCAAGAGTTGTCCCATGACACCGATCGCTTCGACGAAGGAGCCGTTACAGAGCTGCGTCGCTGCCGTCAGCATCAAATTACCGAGTGAGTGCCCGTGCAGCCCTTCTCCCGTCTCAAAGCGGTACTGCATGATCCGGTCCATCAGCGTCTCCGATTTTGAGAGCGAAACGATGACGTTCCGGATATCGCCCGGCGGTAACATGTTAAACTCTGTCCGCAGACGGCCGGAGCTTCCGCCGTCGTCGGCGACGGTGACGATGGCCGTGATATCAAGCGGATAGTGTTTTAGCCCGCGCAAGAGAGTCGATAGGCCCGTTCCTCCGCCGATGGCGACGACTTTCCGTTCCCATTTCATTATTTTTCCTCCTTCGCATGGACATAATCCCGATGGTTCGTCACGACATGGTATTGATTCTTGAATTCTTTACTGATCGCTTCGGCAAACGTAATCGAGCGGTGTTTGCCCCCCGTACAGCCGAGCGCCACGACGAGCTGCGATTTCCCTTCCCGTTCATACTGGGGAATCAGGAATTCGAGCATGTCGACGAGCTTTTTATAAAACAGCTTCGCTTCCGGCCACTGCATGACGTACGACGAGACTTCGAGATCGAGTCCCGTTTTCGGACGGAGTTCCGGAATATAAAACGGATTCGGCAGGAAACGTAAATCGAAGACGAGATCGGCGTCGAGCGGCAGACCGTGCTTAAATCCAAACGACATGACATTGACGGTGAACGGAATCCGCTCCCCTTCCGTAAACTCTTTTAAGATCCGTTCCTTTAAGGCAAGCGGTTTGATGTCACTCGTATCCATCAGCAACTGGGCTTTATCGCGGAATCCTTCGAGCAACGTCCGTTCCCGCTCGATACCGATCAATGGAGACGCAGTCGGTGCGAGCGGATGCGACCGTCGGGATTCTTTGTACCGGCGGACGAGTACGTCATTACGGGCATCGAGGTACAGCATCCGGATTTGCAGATTCGTTTTTTTCAAATCTTCATAGACGACAAAGAAGCTGTCAATGAAATCACGAGCCCGTGTATCAATGGCGACGGCGATTTTTGGACGCACCTGCCCAATGACTTCGATCAATTGCGGCAGTAACGTCGGCGGTAAATTATCGACACAAAAATAGCCCAAGTCTTCAAAGCTGTTCATTGCGACTGTTTTGCCGGCGCCGCTCATTCCTGTAATGATGACCAGTTGCGGTTGATTCTGTTCCATCTCTTCGCCCTCCAGACAACAGTTCCGTGTGTATTTTTCACTCTCATGTCAGTATAACATAAAAAAAGAGCCAGCTTGATGGAAGAGCCTCCCAACCAAGCTGGATCTTGAATTAGACTTGTGATGATTCCTGTAATTCTTCAAGCAAGGCTTCGATGTAGTGTTGCGCGTTTTGCGCGGCAATCGAACCGTCGTTTGTCGCTGTGACGACTTGACGAAGTGTTTTTTCACGGACGTCGCCGGCTGCAAAAATGCCTTTGATGTTCGTTTCCATTGCTTCATTTGTCACGACATAGCCTTGGTCGTTCAGAATACCAAGATCTTGCACATATCCTGTGATCGGGTTCATCCCGATGTAGATGAATACGCCATCGATTGGATACGTCGTTGTTTCCGCCGTTTTCGTATTGATCAGTTCAATGCCGCCGACTTTTCCGTTATCTTCGTTGATCTGTTTGACCGTATGGTTCCAGATGAAATCGATTTTCGGATTGTCGAATGCCCGTTTTTGAAGAATTTTTTGAGCACGTAATTCTTCACGACGGTGAACGATCGTGACTTTTTTCGCGAAGCGCGTCAGGTAGACACCTTCTTCGACGGCAGAGTCACCGCCACCGATGACGAACAGTTCTTTTTCTTTAAAGAACGCGCCGTCACAGACTGCACAGTAAGATACACCGCGTCCGCCGAGTTCTTCCTCACCCGGAACACCGATTTTCTTATACTGTGCTCCTGAAGCGATGATGATCGCCCGGGCATGGTAATCCTTGTTGTGAGCATGGACGGTCTTGAACGCCGGACCGTCTTCAATGCTGCGGACGTCGCCGTACGCATACTCTGCGCCGAACGCTTTTGAGTGGTCGAACATTTTTTGTGAAAGATCCGGTCCTAAGATACTGTCATAACCGGGATAGTTTTCGATATCTTCCGTATTGGCCATCTGTCCGCCCGGAATACCGCGTTCGATCATCAGTGTTGAAAGGTTCGCACGTGATGCGTAAAGTGCTGCTGTCATTCCGGCAGGACCGGCACCAATAATGATGACGTCATAAATTTTCTGTTCAGTTTCTGTCATGATTCCACCCCATCTGTATTTTCGTTGTAACTTGAGTATAGGTGAGAATCGTACAAACGTCTAACACTTTGCACGGGCCGGGTTTAAAAGTCGTTGATAGGCACGGATCGCCGTTGCCGTATCCTCAAAGGAAACGTGGACGAGTGCCGCACAGTCTTCAATCAACATACCGTCGCGGACATCGTGGAATAAATAAATCAGAGCCGCAGCCGACTGTTCGACCGAATCAAACGTCTCACCGCTCAAGACGAGTCGCGCAAACCGTTCGTAAAAATCACCTTCAAGGCTCATCCGTTCTTCATCCGAGACAAATCGTTCCGCAAGGCGGATCGTCATCAAGGCACGGTGAATCCGGGCATCGACGACGTCGTGCTCCCCGTTCATCTCATGAATGATTTGTTCCGTCAGCAAGAGGACGTCCGGATGATCCGTTACTTCCGGCATCATCGATAACGCGAGTTTCGCTTCTTCATCATTCAGCTTGCCGAGTAACAACGCTGTAAAAATCCGTGAGACATCATCTTCCGTCTTCAAGGCTTGAATCAAAGCCGAGCGGAACTGGAGATTATGACGGATGTCGTAAGCTTCCTGTTCTTCCCGCATACTTTGCGCTTCTTCTGATTGAAGGAACGCAGCTGCTTCTTCGACGTGTCCCGTTTTGAAAGCTGAGATCGACAGCCAGTGTCCGAACAGCGGATCTCCACGGTAGCCGCGTCGTTCCAGTAACTTCAGTTCTTCGTAAGCCAAATCGTGACGACCGATGATCGCAAGCGTCGAAGCGACCTTGTAGCGTGTTTCAAGATTCACAGAGCGGACATGCTCGAGCTTGTTCGATAAACGATGCGCTTCTTCATCCTGTCCCATCTCGTGCAACAGCACAAGCGTGTTACAGAGAGCATGCAGGTTTCCCGGATTTCCATCGAGGACCTGTTCCAGTGAAGCAAACGCCCGGTCGTTTTCACCAAGGTAAAACTCGACGATGGCAAGATTGTTGTATGCCGGCCAGAAGGTCGGATACTGGACGATCAGGGATTCGAGTGTTTCCTGCGCCGCAAAGAGCATCCCTTTGTCGATTTGACGTTGTGCCTGAGCATGTAAACGAATCAATTCATCCTCATCGTCATCTTCCATCTCTTGTTCGAGATCGATTAATTCCACGAGCGCGGCCGATGCCTCTGCGTGTTTCCCGTTTGGTGCACTGGATAAATATTCAAGCGCGTAATTTTTCGCCTCTTCATATAAAGAGACATGCGCGTAGTTATTCGCTAAATAAAACAAGGATTCCGTATTTGACTGGTCGAGCGTCCGCACTTGTTTCAAGACATCATTGGCATGATTGATTTCGCCTGTCTCGAACAAAACACGAGCGTAACGTAAAAGATAACGGACATCACTCGGCTGAAGCGTCGTTGCTTCATCAAGGTGATAAACCGCCTCTTCCAGTCGCCCTTCCCGGTGCGCCTTCCGTCCGCGGAAATAAAAAAGTTCCGCTTGGCGCGTTGTAATCGCAAAGGGGTCTGCTTTGTATTCAGTTAATTCCATCATGATTCAAGCCCCCATAGATCTAAATCTGGTTTCGTAGTTGCAGAGACAAGAATAACCTATCTCGGAAACCGTTGCAACAGAAAAAAACGCCGGGGTTTATCCCCAACGTTTCGCATAAATCGATTCCAGTTCCTTGTAATTCTCTAAGCATTTTTGTACGAAAGCATCCGCTTGCGGGTTTTGTCCATTCAACCGTTCGACTTCTTTGTCGAACGCTTGGCGTAAGCTTTCGGCGTAGCTCGGAATCTCACCTTCATAGGCATAAACGACACCGGGAGCAACCGTTACTTTTTCGTGCGGGTGTAAGGCAGTACGGACATGGAAGAGGGGCACGTCGACCTGATTCGGATTGTGCAGATCACCTTGAATCGGGTGTTTCTCGACGGCCAGTACCTCGACGACCAACCCTTGCGGACGTTCGGCAAATAATCTTCCGAAATACTTTCCTGTTTTATACGTAAAGCGGATATGACTCATCTTGTCCTCTCCTTCCTCTCACATTTTCGTCACATTTCGTGCCGGCGGAGCGGCTGACTCGACACGCGTTCCCCGGGCAGAATATCCCGATGGACGACGGAACCGGCTCCGACCATCGCACCGTCCCCAATCGTCACGCCGGGTAAAATCGTCACGTTTGCGCCAATCAACACGTCATTTCCGATCGTCACGTTGCCGATCCGGTATTCCGTCGTCAAATATTCGTGGCAGAGAATCGTCGTATTGAAGCCGATGACCGTATTGGAGCCGATCGTAATCCGTTCCGGGAACATCGTATCCGGCATGACCATCAACGCCAGTGCCGTCCGGTCGCCGATCTTCATCCGCAAACACGTCCGGTAGAGACTGTTCTTGAAGCGGAGCGACGGCGAGAACCGGCCAATCGTAATGATGATGAAACACCACATGACTTTGAAGAACGATACCGTCCGATACATATGCCAGAGCGGATTTGTCGCTCCGACGTGATACCGGTCAGTCCGCCTTGGCATTTTCAGCCTCAATCCAGTCGCCCAACTGTTCCATCGAATCAATGATCAAATCCGGTTCAAGCGCTTCGAGATATGGACGTCCTTTGATTGCCCAGCCGACGGCAACGGTTTTCAGACCGGCATTTTTCCCGCCGTGGATGTCCGTGTCGTTGTCACCGACCATGATTGTTTCTTCGCGTGTTGAACCGAGTAACGCCATCGCCTTTTCAAACGGTTCGACAGCCGGTTTTTCTTCCGTAACATCATCTGCCGCGATGACCGCGTCAAACAGATGCGACAGTCCAAACAGTTCGATTCCTTTTAACGCAACGCGCCGGCTCTTTGAAGTGACGATTGCCATTTTGTAGCCCTGTTCCTTCAATCGGCGTAATCCGTCGAGCACACCCGGATACTCGAGAACAAGTGCATCATGCATCGCAATGTTGTAACTCCGGTAAAACGCGACCATCTCTTTCCATTGACCGGCATTCATTTCCGAGAACGACTTTTCAAGCGTCGGTCCGATGAACGGAAGCAGTTCTGCTTCCGTAAAGGTCCGGTCCGGATAATAATAATCGAGCGTATGGGCAAAACTTTTTAAAATGAGGGGATTCGTATCAATCAACGTCCCGTCGAGATCAAAGAGAATCGTTTGAATCATCGGTTCATTTCGCCTCCCGTTTTGTTCCGTCCAAATAACGGACGGCATTTTTTCGGATAAACAGCATGATCAGACCAAAGACAATCAGACAGATCGAGACGATTTGTGCCGTCCGGAGACCGCCGCCCATCATTAAACTGTCCGTCCGTAAGCCTTCGATGTAAAAACGTCCGATCGAGTACCAGATCAGGTAACCGAGGAAGACATAACCGCGTCGCGGATTAAACTTCATCCGCCAGACAATCAACAGGATGACACCGATGATGTTCCAGATACTTTCATATAAGAACGTCGGAATGTAATAAACCCCGTCGATGTACATCTGATTGACGATCCAGTCCGGTAAGTGCAACGTATCCTGCAGGAAGGTCCAGGTCGTCTCGCCGCCGTGCGCTTCCTGGTTAAAGAAGTTGCCCCAGCGTCCGACCGCTTGTCCGAACAAGAGTGACGGTGCCAGAATATCGGCAATTTGCCAAAACGAGATGTTTTTCTTGCGCGTATAAATCAGGACGGTCAAAATCGCACCGATGATGGCACCATGGATCGCAATCCCGCCTTGGCGGATGTTGATGATTTGATCGAGATTCTGACCATAATAATCCCATTCGAACGCCACGTAGTAAATCCGGGCGCAGATGATACTGATCGGAATCGACCAGATGACGACATCGACAGCATATTCTTCGTTAAAGCCAATCCGTTTGGATTCAAAGATGGCAATCATCAGACCGACGACCGCGCCAAGCGCGATGACGATACCGTACCAATAGATCGGAATCGGCCCGATTTCGATCGCCACCCGGTCAAACGTCGGTTGGACACTCGCTAATGTTCCCATCAAAGACCACCGTTCCCATCTTCAATCGCTTGCGCGAGACGCCCTGCAAATTCTTCTGCTGTATTGATGCCCATGTTTTTCAGACGATAGTTCATGGCAGCCACCTCGATGATGACAGCCAGGTTTCGTCCGGGACGAACCGGAATCGTCAAGAACGGGATTTCCGTATCGATGATTTGTAAGGTTTCCTGGTCCAGTCCTACGCGGTCGTAGACTTTCGCCTGATCCCAGATTTCCAAATTACAGACGAGGCTGATTTTCTTGTGCGAACGAACGGCACCGGCACCGAATAACGTCATCACATCGATGATCCCGATTCCGCGAATCTCAAGCAGATGCTGAATCAATTTCGGAGCGGTCCCGACAAGGATGCCGTCGCCGGTCTGACGAATCTCGACCGAATCATCGGCGACTAAACGGTGTCCCCGTTTGACGAGTTCAAGAGCTGTCTCGGATTTCCCGACGCCGCTTGCCCCTTTGATGAAAACACCGACGCCGTAGATATCGACGAGCACGCCGTGCATTGCCGTTGTCGGTGCGAGCTCCGCTTCGAGGAAGTTCGTAATTTGTGATTCGACCGATGTCGTATGTCCCTTCGTCGTCAAAAGAGGGACGTTCGTTTCGTCCGCCGCCTTGACGATTGCTTCCGGTACATCAAAACCACGTGTAATCAAAATTCCCGGTGTCTCATCCGTACAGAGAACGTTTGCCCGCTCGAGCTGTTCCTCATACGTCAGGTTGTTGAAAAACGTCAATTCCGTTTTCCCGAGAATCTGCAGACGTTCTGCCGGGTAATAGGCATAATAGCCGGCGAGGACAAGACCCGGTCGACAAAGATCAGCCGTCAGAATCGGACGATGCAGTCCTTCTTCTCCGGTGACGATTTTTAAATTGAATTGCTTTACGATTTCAGCTGTTCGCACTTTTGGTTGCACGCTCAATCAGCCCCTTTCACTTGAAGTATTGTACCATATTTTTCTCAAAATCAAGGATTTCGATTAGAAGTGGACAATCTTGGGAATGGAGTACAGATAGGAAAAAAAGGAGGTTTTATTATGATGGAATCAACAGGCAGCGGAATCGGCATTATTATCATCATGATTTTATTCGCAATTCTCGCCATCGTCGGCTTTGTTTACCTGATCATCGCCTTGATCGATATGTGGAAAGCCTATTCGCGCAATCAGGACCAAACGGCATTATTATTCTTCATTATCTCGATTATCGGAATCTTCATCAGCGGTTCGTTTATCTCGTACATTTTAGCTATCATTTTCTATTGGAACCGCTCACGCCGCAAGAGCTGGATGGGAATCGGCTTGATCATTCTCTCGATCGTTCTTGCCATTGTCGGTGTCGTCACACTTTTATCGTTTGGATATGACATGAATAACTTCGAAAACATGAATTTTGACGATCCGATGATGGATCAAGACTACAATTATTAATTCGTACCGGCATTTCATCCGGCGACTCCCTATCTTCTGATAGCGGGTCGTCTTTTTTTCGGCAAAAAAATCCTGCCCCTTATGAATCAAGGGACAGGACTCGGATTATAAAGCTTGCGGACTTAAGTGAACACCGTGCGTGACGGAAATCGTGCCCGTCTTCGTATCAGCGGCGACTTCAATCTTCGGAGTCCGACCACGACCTGACAGGAAGTGGAGTTTCCGGTTGACGACTTCTTTTTGATCGCGGATCAATTCCATTTCGTCGAGGTTACAGTTCAGACCGCCGAAGTTCGTTTCCAGTTCACCGTAGACTTCTGCACCGTGCGGCAACATCAAGGCGATGCTTCCGGCAAGCGACGACGCTTGGATCTTCGCATCCTGGACTGTCTTCAGTTCACACCGGACGTTACCGTTCGCCGTCTTCAGATCAGACCGCTCAAACACGCCGGTCGCAATGACTTGACCGTTGGCCGTTTTCGCTCTTAACGACTTGATTTCCGATTCTTCGATTTCGATCGAACCGTTGGCGGTTGACGTCTTCACTTCTTCACTGAACAGGTCACGGACATGAATTCGTCCGTTCGCTGTCATCAGTTGCACTGACGTCGCATCAAGCGACGATAACGTGACTTCACCGTTTAACGTCTGCAAGACGAGTGATTCATAGTGACGGCGCGGAATCTTCAAGTGAACCGTCGCGCGAACGCGTTTATCCTTCAGACGAATCGATAACGTGTTCGCAGAAACAGAGTGCTGAAGTGCTGCCTGCAGTTGCTCCAGCGCTTGTTCTTCGTTCACTTGACGGAGCGGGCGACCGGTAACGGTCAACTCACACTCTTCCAAGTCACCCGGTTCGACGATGGCATTGGCATTAAATAAATCCAAATGAATCGTCTCACCGCTGAACGGGAATTGTTTGACGTACGTGACGTTCGGTCCGGACGTTTGATTGAGTGACAAGTCACTTTCTTTGATCCGGTTGACGAGGCCGTCAAAAGCTGACATGACTTTTGATGTCAAGGAGTCGACCGTATAATGGTCGACCCGGTCGTATTGTTCCGGTTCGTCCACGTATTTATGCTCACTTGAAGACGACGGTTTCTGATCGATGGCTTCAAGGCGTTCGAGTTTATCGAGTGCTTCGTCAATCGTCAGCTTTCCTTCTTTCACTTGTTCAAGTATCAGTTGGCGCATATCCTGCTTCATCAATAGTTCCCTCCTCTGATCTGGTACACGTTAATCGATGGGACTTGCTTATTTACTTCGTTCTACTTTCCTTACTTCCCTTTTTACGATTCCTGAATCAAAAAAGTTTCATGATTTGATTCGGGCCGTGTCTCGTTCGAGAACAGGAGCCAGGTAATGACCGGTATAGGATTCCTTGACCGCTGCGATTTCTTCCGGTGTTCCGGTCGCGACAATCTTCCCGCCGCCGTCTCCGCCCTCTGGTCCGAGATCAATCAAATAGTCAGCTGTTTTGATGACATCCAGGTTGTGTTCGATGACGAGCACCGTGTCTCCGTTGTCGACGAGTCGTTGCAAGACTTTCAGCAATCGGGCGATATCGTGGACGTGTAACCCGGTCGTCGGCTCATCGAGAATATAAATCGTTTTCCCGGTCGAACGTTTATGCAGCTCGGATGCCAACTTGACCCGTTGTGCTTCTCCGCCGGACAGTTCCGTCGCCGGTTGTCCGAGACGCATGTAGGTCAGACCAACGTCGACAATCGTCTGCAGTTTCCGACTGATTTTCGGAATCTTTTCAAAGAATTCCAACGCATCTTCAACCGTCATCTCGAGCACATCGGCAATCGTCTTGCCTTTATATTTTACTTCCAGCGTTTCGCGGTTGTAGCGTTTGCCGTGACAGATTTCACACGGCACATACACATCCGGCAGGAAGTGCATCTCAATCTTGATGATGCCGTCGCCGCGGCAGGCCTCGCAACGTCCGCCTTTGATGTTGAAGCTGAAGCGGCCTTTTTTATACCCGCGGAGTTTTGCTTCGTTCGTCGAGGCAAAGACGTCGCGGATATCGTCAAAGACGCCGGTATACGTCGCCGGGTTCGAACGTGGTGTCCGACCGATCGGCGACTGATCGATATCGATGACTTTATCGATTTGGTCGAGTCCTGAAATCCCTTTATGGGCCCCCGGTTTTTCCTTCGCCCGATTCATCTCATGGGCAATCGTCTTGTAGAGAATCTCATTGATCAATGTCGATTTCCCGGAACCGGATACACCGGTCACGGCGACGAACAAACCAAGCGGAATGTCGACATCGACGTTTTTCAAATTGTTTTCCGATGCTTTATGGATTCGTAAGGCCCGACCGTCCGGTTGTTTCCGTTCAGACGGGACGGGAATGAATTTCTTGCCGGACAAGTATTGTCCCGTCAAAGAATTCGGATCCTGCATCAGTTCTTCCGGACGTCCCGCTGCCGTGACGAATCCGCCGTGGTCACCGGCTCCCGGTCCGATATCAATCAGGTAGTCCGCTGCCATCATCGTATCCTCATCATGTTCGACGACAATCAACGTGTTTCCGAGATCGCGCATCGTCTTGAGGGTATTGATCAGCCGGTCGTTATCACGCTGGTGGAGTCCGATTGACGGTTCATCAAGGACGTACAAAACACCGGTCAGCCGTGACCCGATTTGCGTCGCGAGACGAATCCGTTGTGCTTCTCCGCCGGACAATGTACCGGCAGCCCGCGAGATCGTCAGATAATCGAGTCCGACGTTCTCGAGGAACGACGACCGTTCATGAATTTCGCGGACAATCATCCGGGAAATCGTCTGATCCTTCTCGGATAATTTGTCTGGCAACTCTTCAAAAAAGACGACGGCCTGTTTGACGGACATCTTCGTCACTTCACCGATATGGATTCCTGACACTTTGACGGCGAGGGATTCGCGTTTTAAGCGGTGTCCTTTACATGTCGGACAGGCTTTTTTCGCCATGTACCCTTCCATCTGTTCCCGGATGTAGTCGGACGATGTCTCTTTGAAGCGTCGTTGTAAATTGTTCAGGACACCTTCAAAGAACAATGACGTATTGCGGACCATCCCAAAGTCATTTTCATAGCGGAACTGGATTTCTTCCTTCGTGCTACCGTTCAACAGAATATCGCGGTGTTCGTCCGACAGCTGTTCGAACGGTGTATCCATGTCGATGTTGAAGTGGCTGCAGACAGCCGCAAGCAACTGCGGATAATATTGTGAACTGGTTGGTTCCCAGGCGATGATCGCCCCTTCGTTCAACGATTTATCCGGATGCGGTACAACGAGATCAACGTCGACTTCGAGTTTCGTCCCGAGTCCGTCACACGATGTACAAGCTCCGAACGGCGAGTTAAACGAAAACATCCGTGGTTCGAGTTCTCCGATTGAAAAACCGCAGATCGGGCAGGCATGATGTTCGCTGAACAACAGTTCGTTTCCGTCCATCGTATCAACGATGACACGACCGTCCGCAAGACGAAGCGCCGTCTCGAGCGAATCCGCGAGGCGGGCTTCCACATCCGGACGGACAACGACCCGGTCGACGACAACTTCGATCGAGTGTTTTTTATTTTTCTCGAGTTCGATGTCATCTGTCAAATCGATCGTTTCGCCATCAACGCGAACACGGACGAACCCTTCTTTTTTCAGGTCTTCGAAGACTTTGACATGGGCGCCTTTGCGGCCGGAAATGATCGGTGCGAGAATCTGCAGACGGCTGCGCTCCGGCAGTTCCATCACCTGGTCGACCATCTGACTGATCGTCTGGCTTGAGATTTCAATCCCGTGATTCGGACAAATCGGTTTTCCGATCCGGGCATAGAGCAGACGGAGATAGTCATAGATTTCCGTAACCGTCCCGACCGTCGAACGCGGGTTTTTACTGGTCGTCTTTTGGTCAATCGAAATGGCCGGACTGAGTCCTTCGATCGCATCGACGTCCGGTTTGTCCATCTGTCCTAAAAACTGGCGGGCATAGGCGGACAGACTTTCGACATACCGCCGTTGTCCTTCCGCATAAATCGTATCAAATGCGAGAGACGATTTCCCGGACCCGGATAAGCCTGTCAGGACGACAAGCTGATCGCGCGGGATTTCGACATCGATGTTTTGTAAGTTATTGACGCGAGCGCCCTTGATGATGATCTTGTTCTTTTTTTCTGCCAACTTAGGCACCTGCTTTCAATTCTAAGATAAGGTCACGCAATTCTGCTGCCCGTTCAAACTGCATATCTTTCGCCGCTTGACGCATCTCTTGATCGAGTTGTTCGAGCAGTGTTTCGCGTTCCGGTTTTTTCAGTTTGTTGAACTTCTCGAGTTTTTCGACTGTATCGTCGCTCTCGATTGTCGTACTGATGACACCACGGACATCCTTTTGAATCGTTTTCGGCGTGATGCCGTGTTCTTTATTAAAGGCGAGCTGAATGTTGCGCCGCCGTTCCGTTTCATCAATGGCCCGCTGCATCGAGTCGGTCATCTTATCGGCAAACAGAATGACGTGCCCTTCCGAGTTCCGGGCTGCCCGACCGATCGTCTGAATCAGTGACCGTTCCGAACGCAGGAATCCTTCCTTGTCGGCATCAAGTATCGTCACGAGCGAGACTTCCGGAATATCCAGTCCTTCCCGCAACAGGTTGATCCCGACGAGGACATCGTATTTCCCGAGCCGTAAATCGCGGATGATTTCAATCCGCTCAAGCGTCTTGATTTCCGAGTGCATGTAGTTGACCTTAACGCCATGCTCCTTCAGATAATCCGTCAAATCCTCCGACATTTTTTTCGTCAATGTCGTCACGAGCACACGTTCATTTTTCGCGACCCGTTCGCGGATGTTATCCATCAAGTAGTCGATTTGACCTGTGATCGGATGAATCTCGATCGTCGGATCAACGAGTCCGGTCGGACGGATGATTTGTTCGACCATTTCTTTTGTATGTTCGATTTCGTAAGGACCGGGTGTCGCCGAGATATAAATCGCTTGGCTGACCTTTTCCTCAAATTCCTCGAACCGGAGCGGCCGGTTGTCCTTCGCTGACGGCAGACGGAAGCCGTGGTCGACGAGGACTTGTTTCCGAGCCTGGTCCCCGTTGTACATCCCGCGGATTTGCGGCAACGTCACGTGCGACTCATCGGCGACCAGTAAAAAGTCTTTCGGGAAGTAATCGATCAACGTGTACGGTGTCGAGCCCGGCGGCATTAAGTTCAAGTGACGGGAATAGTTTTCGATCCCCGAGCAGTAACCCATCTCACGCATCATCTCAAGGTCATAATTCGTCCGCTGTTCGAGCCGCTGGGCTTCGAGCAGCATACCGTCTTCCCGCATCTTCGCGAGTTGTGTCTCAAGTTCTGCCTCGATGTTCGTAATCGCTTTTTGCAGCCGGGTATCCCCGGTCACGAAGTGGGATGCCGGGAAAATCGAGATGTGTTCCCGGTCGGCGATGATTTCACCGGTCAACGGGTCCATGTCGCGGATCCGTTCAATCTCATCTCCGAAAAATTCAACCCGGACACACTGTTCGTCACGCGATGCCGGGAAAATTTCGACGACGTCTCCCCGGACGCGGAACCGTCCGCGCTGGAAATCGATATCGTTCCGTTCATATTGAATGTCGATCAGACGACGCAACATCTCGTTTCGTCCCATTTCGTTTCCGACACGGAGCGACAGCACATGGTTGTTGTACTCTTCCGGATTACCAAGACCATAAATACACGAAACCGAGGCGACAATTAAGACGTCTTCGCGTTCAAACAGCGCTGACGTCGCTGAGTGACGCAACTTATCGATCTCATCATTGATGGACGAGTCCTTTTCGATGAACGTATCCGTTGACGGCACGTAAGCTTCCGGTTGGTAATAATCATAAAAGCTGACGAAATATTCGACCGCGTTGTTTGGGAAGAACTCTTTGAACTCCGAATACAGCTGACCGGCAAGTGTCTTATTGTGGGCCAGGACCAACGTCGGCTTCTTAATCTCTTTGATGACGTTCGAGACGGTGAAGGTTTTCCCTGTTCCCGTCGCTCCGAGCAACGTCTGATGGCGCTCGCCGTTCTTGACGCCTGCAATCAATTTTTCAATCGCTACCGGTTGATCGCCACCCGGTTCAAATGGTGATACTAACTCAAAATCCATCGTATTCTTCCCCCTCATCCAGTTCACAAAATCTATTTTCATTGTACCACTTTACGAACAAACATTCGATTTTGAAGTGCTCCATTTAAAAGTTACCCGTTTTTCACGAAAAGAAAAAGTCCAGCCCGCAGGCTGAACTGTTTTTTACGCTGAATTTTAAACTCAAGTCACTGCAGGGTCCGGATTTTCGTCCGTTTGTTGCCAGGTTCACTGACGAACAAAATCCCGAGATCATGATGATCCTGTTCATAAAAAGCCCGCTGCGCGAACCGGACATCTCCGTTGTGATTCATGACCTCGAGACGGAGGTACGGTTTGTGTTTTTGAATCGCTTCGTAAAACGACTTCTCCGACTCGACGAACTCTCCATTGACTTTATAAATCGCTTCGCCCGGGACGAGTCCCATCTCAGAAGCCGGCTTCTCCGGTAACGTTCCGAGAATGACGACCCCGCGTTTTCCGTTGAGGAACAGCGGTGTCTGCGAGCGGTTGAGTCGTTTAATCCGCTGATGCAAAATCAGGTGTACGATCAGCAGGACGGGTAATCCGTATAACCAGACAGCCTGTCCGGTCAAGAAGGCGCCTGCCGCAAGCACGACGGACAAGACGAACGTCAGCAGTCGTCCCTGGATCAGCGGACGGATTAACTGGTCCGGCAACTGTCCGGTAAAGAGGAAACTGAATCCGATCGGCAAAAACAGGACAATCGGAACGAACTCCGGAAACGACCATTGTGGAATGAGCGTTTCCAGGCTGCTGCCCGGTACAAAGACGACGAGCGGAATCAGCCACAGCTTATTCGACGAAAGTCCACCGATGTAACGTCCCCGCTTCGATAAGACCAAGGAAGGTGATAAATTCTTTTTCCCCCGCCAGATCAACAGTACCAGTTCAGCTCCCAAGGACAAGGCCGCAAGCAACAGCCAGTCGCTGACCGTGACATCCCGGAGACTGTCAACCCGGTCACCCGTCATGAACCAGGTGACGCCGGCAAGCAGGACGAGCGGTCCGAGCGGTAAATTGAAGCGGATGACACCGGTCAACAAAATCAGGAACGTCAACACCATGAAGGCGATCAGAAACTCTGTTGAGACCGTCAACGTCAGACTCACACTGATGACGGATAAGACAAGACCAACCACGAAGCCCGGAACAAGCGTTTCGAAGAGATCGGTCCGTTTGCTACGCGTGCGTGACCGGAACAGATTCCGTTCACGTTTGATACGTCGCATACTGAGTAAAAAACTGACTAGAACGGCTAACCACAAGATTGGACTAGCGAAGAGACTAATCACTGTCCAACCGATTCCATCGAGTAATTCCACGCCCATTCAGACCTCTTTCTGTAAGTTATTGTGCAGCGACTTCCAACGCCTTGATGCGCTGGACATCATTTTTTTCGTCTTCCAGTTTCTTCAGGAGACGCGTTTCCATCTCGGAAGCGGTCACCTGATCGATTTTGCCGGTCACCTCAAGCTTCGCGTCTTTTTGGAGACGCTCGACCGCCTGTTTCATCGTATCGCCGAAGTAACCGTCCTGTCCTTTCGGATCAAAACCGATCGCTTCAAGAACCAGGTGTGCGTTTTCGACAGGCTTGCCGTAATCGCCGCTTGCAAGCGTCTTATTATCCGTCAGAATCTTCGTGACGTTAAAGTAATCCGGCTGTTTGACTTCGACCGTCGGCTTGACGCCTTTTTTATGAATCCAGTTGCCGTCCGGTGTCAGCCATTTATTCGTCGTCAGCTTCAAATCACTGCCGTCTTTTAAATCATAAGCGCTTTGGACGATTCCTTTTCCGAACGATTTCGTCCCGACCACTTCGGCACCGGCGCCTTCTTTTAATCCGGCGGCCAGAATTTCCGAAGCCGAGGCCGATCCGCTGTCTTCGAGGACAACGAGCTTATAAGGTTTCTTCTCTTCCGCTTTCCCGAATTCCTGCGTCCGCTCCCCTTTGTTGTCTTCCACCTGGAAAATCGGTGTGTCTTTCGGGATGAACGGCGCAATCATTTGTGAAACGGCTGTCAGCAAGCCGCCCGGATTTCCCCGGACATCGATGACAAGACCATCAATGTTTTTCTCCTCGAGGGCTGCGAGTTGTTTCTCGAACTCTTTTGCTGTCGGGTCCGAGAATTGTGTCACTTGCAGGACACCAATCGTCTTGCCGTTGATTTTTTCCGTTTTCGAATAAACCGTCTCGATCGGAATTGTATCGCGGACGATTGAAATCTTCATCGGATCCTGTCCGCCGCGTTGAATCGTCAAGACGACTTTCGTCCCTTTTTCGCCGCGGATTTTCTTGACCGCTTGATCCGTTTTCTGTCCTTTTGTTGATTTACCGTCAATTTCTAAAATAATATCCCCCGGTTTGATACCGGCTTTTTCAGCGGGCGATCCCTTGATTGGTGAGACGATGACAATCGATTCGCCTTTTTGTTCGAGGGTCGCACCGATGCCTTCGAATGAAGACGACAAATTCGTGTTGAACGATGCCGTTTCCGATTCGTCCATGTAGACCGAGTACGGATCGTCGAGGACTTCCGTCATGCCGGTTAATGCCCCTTCCAGCAATTCCTGATCCGTCACGTCCTCCAAATAATTTTGTGAAATCATCTGCCGGACCTGATCGATCTTTTTCCAATTCCCCGTTGCATTGGATGAAGAACTTGTTGCTACTGAATCCGTTCCACCTGTCGCTAACATCCCGACAGCACCTGCTCCGAGACCCAGGCCAAACGTGCTGACCGCTATGACGGCCGTTGTCGATTTTTTCACGCGTAATTCCTCGTTTCTGGTCTAAACCTGCTATTTTTTTCAGTATAGCAAAAAAAGATAGGTTACCCTATCTTTTCGTCAGTCGTACGTTGAAGTTATAAGATGTAAGGCGCCGGATCGACCGCATTCGGTTGTCCGACAGCCCATTCACCGCGATGAATCTCAAAGTGAAGGTGTGGTCCCGTCGACCAGCCCGTCGAACCGAGTTTACCGACGATATCGCCCGGCATGACTGTTTGCCCGGCTTTGACAGAAACCGAATCGAGGTGTCCGTAAACGGTCGTCCAGACTTTTCCGTCGATCAAATGCGTAATCATGACGACATTTCCGTAGCCGGTTGCACTGCCGGCCCGGAGGACAATCCCGCCGGCCGCCGCTTTGATCGGCGTCCCTTTGGCATTAACGAGATCGATTCCGGTATGTCGTTCCGACTTCCCGGTCAACGGATTGGTGCGGGGACCAAACGGTGACGAGACGTAGCCGGTCACAGGCAACAGGAACGGTTTGATCGACGTGCTTGGATTAGATGTCGCCGGTTGGGACGGGGCTTCCGTCACCGGTTCTGAAGCAGCCGGCGGACGGGAAGTCGTATCATTCCGTTCTTTCTGTTCTTTTTGCGCTTGTGCTTTTTGTTCCGCCTGACGCTGTGCTTCTGCCTCTGCTTCCCGGGCAGCAGCTTCTGCAGCTCTCTGTGCCGCTTCCGCCCGTTCTTTCGCTTCCTGCTGGGCCTGGAGTTCGGCTGCCCGCAACTCTTCCAATTGACGGCTGATCAGACGTTTTTGATCTTCAAGAATCGAGGCTTCTTCTGCTTTCGTAAACTGTTCCTGTTGCAACTGTTTGACCTGGCTGTTCAAACGGACAACCAACGTCCGTTTGATTTCCGATTCCGCGATGATCCGGGTCTGCAGAATCAGCAGTTTCCGTTGCTCTTTCTTTAACTGTCCGAGAACCAGTTCCTGCTCGGACCGTTGTTCGGTTAATTGTTTGACGTTTGCCTGATAGGTCTGCAGGACACCGTCATCCTGCTTGATAATTTCACTGACAGTGCTGAAACGCGAAATCAGATCTCCAAAATCTTTTGCATCGAGCAATACTTCGATGTATTTGACGTCGCCGTCCCGTTGAACGGACCGCAGACGGTCTCCGATCAACTTTTCCTGTGTCCGGATTTTGGATTCGGTTTGACCGACGGCACGGGTGACGATCGCCAGTTCTTCTTTGGCAACAGAAACAGCCGCCTGTTGATCCGCAATCTTACTCGCTAAATCTTCCAGACGGCTGTTGACTTCATCAAGGCGCGCTTTTGCTTCCTTGCGCTCCTGTTTCGTCAAGACTAACTTCTCCGATGTCTGATTCTGCGATTGTTCCGTCTCTTGCAGACGGGACTCGACCTCCTGTTGTTCCTTCAACAAATCTTCCTTGGACGTTGCCTGAACGGATACACTTGAACCAATTAATGCCAAGCTTAGGACGGTAGAACAGAATCGGACCTTCATGAGAAGCATCTCTCCTCTATCTTTTATTTGATTTTTAGAATTTAAATCTTCAAGAAACGGCCAAGTGACGTCGTTGATCCCCAGACACCGATGAAGGCACCGAGTGCAAGCAGAATGACAGACACTTGAATCGACAGTTCACCCGGTGGAATCAAGGTGAAAATTGAGGCATTCAATGATACGAGTTGTGGTTGCAATGCATTGTACGTCACTTCGTATCCGAAGTAGACGACAGCAATCGGAATCAGTGCCCCGAGTACCCCCATCAGCAGTCCTTCGATGAAGAACGGTGCACGGATGAAGCCGTTTTTTGCACCAACGAGTCGCATGATTTCAATCTCACGGCGACGTGAGAAAATCGTGACCTTGATCGTATTCGAAATGAGGAACATCGCCATGAATGTCAAACCGACAATCAGGATGATTCCGCCGATCCGAACCCCTTGAAGGAAGTTGAACATCTTCTCAACATAATCTTCGCCATATTCGACACTATCTATATTTTCCATTTTTTTGACGGTATTTGCAATAGTTTCTGTCTCATTTGGTGAAGTTGCCTTGACGATATACCGGTCGTGGAGCGGATTATCCTTCTCAACCGACTGGTAGGCCTGTGATCCTTCGCCAAGCTGTTCCTTGAAGCGGTCCAGTTCTTCTTCTTTTGAGCTGTAACGAACAGATTCAACACCCGGCATCTGTTCTAGTTTTTTTCCAACTGCATCGATTTTTGCCTGATCGGACTCTCGTTCGACGAACACTTGAATTTCGACGTCTTTTTCGACGTTATCGGAAATCTTGTTGACGTTGAACATGACCATCGCAAAAATCCCTACGAGTAATAAGGTCACGGTAACGGCACTGACGGAAGCGAATGTCATCCAGCCGTTTCGGACGAGACCTTTTGCCCCTTCCCGTAAATGACGGAATCCATTAAACTTCATAGCCGTACATTCCTTTCTCTTCGTCTCGGACGATTTTTCCACCGTCAATCGCGAGGACGCGATGACGCATCTTATTGACGATATCTCGGTTGTGGGTCGCCATTACGACCGTTGTCCCACGGCGATAAATCTCTTCAAACACTTCCATGATCTCCCATGCGGTATCCGGGTCGAGGTTTCCTGTCGGCTCATCGGCGATGACAAGGGCAGGACGATTGACAATGGCTCTCGCGATCGAGATCCGTTGCTGTTCTCCACCGGATAATTCATCAGGATAGTTCCGTTCCTTGTGCTTCAACTTCACGAGATCGAGTACTTCAAGCACTTTCTTACGGATTTGCGAGCGGTCTTCCCCGACAACTTCAAGGGCGAACGCGACGTTTTCATAAACCGTCAAGGACGGGAGTAGTTTAAAGTCTTGGAAGATGACGCCGATTTGGCGACGAAGTTCGGGGATTTGGCGGTTTTTCAACTTACCTACTTCAATTCCTTTAAATAAAAACGAACCGCTTGTCGGACGTTCTTCGCGATACATCATTTTCATGAATGTCGATTTCCCGGCTCCGGATGGACCAACGATATAGACGAATTCGCCTTGGTTGATCGTCAAATTGACTTCACGAAGTGCCGTGACACCGTTCGGATAAATTTTGCTGACTTGTTGCATCTTGATCACTTACTTCACATCCTTACTTGATTACTGATGCTGATCAGATAGGTCTTAACGCCTACCGACCCCCATTATAACAGGCAACAATTTTTAAGCACATTACAATCAAATGTCATTTCCGGCTGATTTACATAAAAAAAGGGAGCCGGACAGCGAACATTTGTCATGTTCGTCATCTCTAGCCCCATACTATCACATAATTATTTTTTGTCAGCTAACCAATCCGCAACGGCGACGATTTCTTTGTCGTCTTTCAGGATACCGGCTGGCATTTGCCCTTTACCGTTTTTGATGATTTTTTGAATTTCTTCCGAAGAATATTTCGCTCCGACTTTCGTCAAGTTCGGTCCGACATTTCCCTCGAGATTATTCCCGTGACACGAAGCACAGTTGTTGGCGAAGATTTTTTCAGCGTCAACCGCTGTTTCTGTTTTTGACGAATCATCGCTCATCGTCGACTCGTCTTTTGATGTATCAGACGAACTTGAATCGTCACTGCCGCATGCACCGAGTACAAGCGTCGCACCGAGTCCGGCTGCGAGTAAAAGTTTTTTCAGCTTCATCCGTATATCCCCCTTAGTAAGTACCAAATAACGTTGTTTGTTATTAGAGTATAACCGTTATCGCTACTTTTTAAGCGTGATTTCACAAAAACTTCACGAATAACAAACGATTACGGCACATTCCGGTACCGTTTATCATCTGAAAAACCAAGTCCCAGCACTTCATGGGCTTCACTGACGACCAAAAAGGCTGTCGGATCGATGTGCTTGACGATTTCCTTTAACGTCGTGATTTCCCCCTGCCGGACGACGACCATCAGCATCGGCTTGCGTGTCCGGGTAAAGGCACCGGCCGCTTCGATTTCCGTCGCTCCCCGGTCAAGCGTCTGGAAAATCTCTTTGACGAGCGCTTCCCGTTGATCGGAGATGATATACGCCAGCTTATCGTTCGTGATGCCGAGTTGGACGACATCAATCATCTTGATCGTAATGAACAAGGCAACGAGGGCATACAAACCGATTTCAAGCGAGAAGATGATTGCGGCACTGATGACGATCGTCCCGTCGAGCAACGCGATACAGAAATGGAGCGGAATTTTCGTGAAGCGGTGCAGAATCTGGGCAATCAAATCCATCCCGCCGGTCGAGGCCCGGGCTTTAAAAATCAGACCGAGACCGATGCCGACACCGGCTCCGCCGAAGATCGCAGCAAGCATCGGATTCATCGTCGCTGCCGGCACCTCGAACCGTTCATAAACCAAGATGACGACCGGTAAAAAAATCGAGCCGACGAGTGATTTGACGCCGAAGCCCATCCCGAGGATCATCCAGCCGATCGCAAGCAAAACGATATTCGCAATCAGCTGAAACAAACCCGGTGAAATTCCGAACAGATCGTTCAAGACAATCGACAGACCGCTGACGCCTCCGGAGGCCAACTGGTTCGGTGCCAAAAATAAACTGAAGGCACTGGCGACAAAGACTGAGCCGAGTAATAAATACACATAGTCGCGGACGACTTCCTGACGTGTTGATGTCATAACGTTACATTTCCCCTTATATAAGTTCTACAACCCGTTTTTCATTTTAGCGGAAAAACAGAGGAGCGACTAGAAGGGCTGAGCAACTCGCAGTGGTTCTCTTATACCGCACTAAAGGGTTTCGAGTACCGGACTATACCGGTGACTCCTTTTAATGCCTGCCGTTCAAGCGGCATGACCAGAAAGACGTCCGTCGGAACCGGGAACGGGGCTTCGATGCCGTAATCGGCCGCCCGTTCGAACCCGAACTGCGGATAATAACTGTCATGACCGAGGACGACGATATGTGATTCCCCGGCTTCCCGGGCGTCTTCAATCACTTGGCGGATCAGTTCCGAGCCGATGCCTTTGCGTTGCCAGAACGGTTTGACACCGACCGGGGCTAATGCAAGCGACGGGATGTCCTCGATGTAAATCCGGCTCAGTAGGACGTGACCGACGATCTCGCCCTTATCGGTGACGGCGACGCGGCTGTAGTGCGGCAGCGACTCTTCCTCTTCCCGCAACGCTTCGACGAGATCGGCTTCCGTCCGTTGACCAAAGGCGGCCTGATGAACAAGCCGGATTCCGGCCGCATCCTTGAATATTTCTGTACGAATCTGCATCTGTTGCACTCCTTCAATCGAATTGGTAGAAAAAAACCGCCGACACAAAGGCCGACGGGATATCCACTTACATATTCATTAAGCGCAGGTACGCATCGATGAAGCCCATGATGTCCCCATCCATCGCGCCTTGCGTATTCCCGACTTCGTAGTTCGTCCGGTGATCCTTAACCATGCTGTATGGGTGGAAGACGTATGAACGAATCTGACTGCCCCAGGCGATATCTGATTTTTCGCCACGGATTTCGTCGAGTTTCTTTTGTTTTTCTTCGATTTCACGTTGATAAAGTTTTGCTTTCAACATCTTCATTGCCGCTTCACGGTTCTTGATTTGCGACCGTTCCTGCTGACATGACACGACGACACCTGTCGGAACGTGCGTAATCCGAACAGCAGAGTCCGTCGTATTGATGTGCTGTCCACCGGCACCGGATGCCCGGTACGTATCGACACGCAAGTCTTCTGTCCGGATCTCGATATCGATATCATCGTTGAATTCCGGCATGACGTCACACGACACGAACGACGTATGGCGACGGCCTGACGAGTCGAACGGAGAAATCCGCACGAGACGGTGAATCCCTTTTTCCGCTTTCAAATACCCATAGGCGTTGTGCCCCTGGATCCGGAGCGTGACCGATTTCACACCGGCTTCGTCACCCGGCTGATAGTCCATTGTTTCGACTTTCCAGCCCTGCTTGTCGCAGAAACGTTGATACATCCGTAACAACATCGATGCCCAGTCCTGTGACTCGGTTCCGCCGGCGCCCGGGTGCAATTCGAGAATCGCGTTGTTGGCATCGTATTCGCCGTTCAACAGGATTTGCAGTTCGAACTCATCAAATTTCTTTTTGATGTCGCCGAGTTCCGACTCCAGTTCTTCCTGAAGTTCAACGTCCGGCTCTTCTTTAATCAATTCGTACGTCAAGACGATGTTTTCGTGACCGTCTGCGAGGTGCTGGTATTTATCGACCATCGCTTTCAGACCGTTTGATTCGTCGATGACTTTTTGAGCCGACTCCTGATTGTTCCAGAAGTCCGGGTACGTCATCTCGTTTTCAAGCTCCTCGATGCGTGAAATCTTCGTCTCGAGATCGAGTGATGCTTTGTATTCATCGAGTTTCTTTTCCATCCACTCGGCGGTATTACGTATTTCTGCTAATTCCATTGTGTTCCACCTTCTCTTTCCGTCAAAAGAGGCAGGAATCTCCCGCCTCTTTCAGCCGCTTCGTCACTTATGCCTGACGGCCGTGACAGTTCTTATATTTTTTACCGGATCCGCACCAACATGGGTCGTTACGTCCGATTTGTTCATTTGGATTTTTCCGGACCGGTGCTTTCTTGACGACCTTGTCCTCTTTACCGGAAACGGCGACTTCGTCTTTAACGACTTTTTCGCGTTTCAGGTTCGGATCAAGATCCGCCCGAAGAACGAACTGTGTCACTTCTTCCGCAATCGCTGCGTTCATCGTATCAAACATCATCGAACCTTCCGATTGATACTCACGAAGTGGATCGTTCTGACCGTAAGCGCGTAAGTGAATCCCTTCACGCAATTGATCCATTTGATCGATATGGTTCATCCAGTGCTGGTCGACGGCGCGGAGAACGATGACTTTCTCGAACTCGTCAAACGCTTCAGCCGGCACTTCCGAGCGTTTGTGCTCGTAATGGGCGAAAGTCCGTTCTTTTAACAGTTCGATGATTTCTTCGCGTTCCTTGCCGAACAGATCCTGCTCGGAGACTTTTTCTTCGAGCGCAAGCGTCTGGTTGGCCCACTCTGCTAATGCAGCGATGCTCCACTCTTCCGGAACGAACTCGATTGGCGTGTACTGATGGACACCCGCTTCAATCGTCTGTTCGACCATCGGACGGACGATGTCAGAAACCGACTGGGCATCAAGAATCGCCGCCCGGTCCGCGTACATGACTTTCCGTTGATCGGCCATGACGTTATCGTACCCGAGAACCTGTTTCCGCGCATCGAAGTTATTTCCTTCGACGCGTTTTTGAGCCGATTCAACAGCCCGTGAAACCATCCGGCTTTCGATCGGTTGCGAATCATCCATTCCGAGACGGTCCATCATCGATTGCAGGGAATCCGATCCGAAACGACGCATCAATTCATCTTCGAGTGACAAGTAGAACTGGGATGCCCCCGGATCTCCCTGACGTCCGGCACGACCACGGAGCTGGTTATCGATCCGGCGGGATTCGTGACGCTCCGTCCCGAGGATGTAAAGACCGCCTTTTTCAATGACGCCTTGTCCGAGCTTGATGTCGGTACCACGACCGGCCATGTTCGTTGCGATCGTGACCGCGTTCGGTTGTCCGGCATTCTCGATGATTTCCGCTTCCCGCGCATGGTTTTTTGCGTTCAAGACTTCATGGCGGATGCCACGTTTCTTGAGGATGCTGCTGAGCAACTCTGACGTCTCGACGGCAACCGTACCGACGAGGACCGGTTGTCCTTCGCGGTGGGCACGTTCGATTTCGTCCGCGACTGCGGCAAACTTCCCGTTCATCGTCTTGAAGATCAAGTCAGCGCGGTCATCCCGGACGATCGGTTTGTTCGTCGGAACCGGTACGACGTGCATGTTGTAGATGTTACGGAATTCTTCTTCCTCGGTTTTCGCTGTCCCGGTCATCCCGGCAAGCTTCGTGTACATCCGGAAGAAGTTTTGGTACGTGATCGTCGCAAGTGTCATCGATTCGCGTTGAATCTCAACACCTTCTTTCGCTTCAATCGCCTGGTGCAGCCCTTCCGAGTAACGGCGGCCTTCCATGACACGACCCGTGAACTGGTCAATGATCATGACTTCATCTTCACGAACCATGTAATCGACATCCCGGTGCATGACCGAGTTGGCACGGAGCGCCAGGCTCAAGTGATGGTTAAGAGCGATGTGATCGAGCGCAAACAAGTTATCGATGCCGAAGTATTTTTCAGCACGGTCGATTCCCTGTTCCGTCAGCAATACACTTTTCGTCTTGATGTCGACCGTATAGTCTTCATCCGCTTTCATCATTTTCGCGAACATGTCCGCTTGTGAATAAAGCGCTGTTGATTTTTCGGCAGAACCGGAGATGATCAACGGTGTCCGTGCTTCATCGACGAGAATCGAGTCGACTTCATCGACGACAGCGAAGTAAAGCGGACGCTGGACGCGGTCTTCTTTATAGAGGACCATGTTGTCACGCAAGTAATCGAAGCCGAACTCATTGTTCGTTCCGTATGTGATGTCACAGCTGTACGCCGCTTGTTTTTCCTGGCGCGACATGCTCGACAAGTTCAGACCAACCGATAAACCGAGTGCTGCGTAAAGGGGTTCCATGATGTCCCGGTCACGTTTCGCCAAGTATTCGTTGACGGTGATGACGTGAACGCCGTTGCCGGCGAGGGCATTCAAATAGACGGGAAGTGTCGCGACAAGCGTTTTCCCTTCCCCGGTTTTCATTTCGGCGATATCGCCGTTGTGCAGGACGTATCCGCCGATCAGCTGGACACGGTAATGACGCATCCCGAGGACACGTGTTGAAACTTCGCGACAGACCGCAAAAGCTTCCGGTAAAATATCATCGAGGTCTTCCCCGTTCTCAAGACGAGTCCGGAATTCGACCGCTTTTCCTTCTAATTCCTGATCCGATAAGGCAGCGACTTGTGCCTCAAATGATTCCACGGCATCCGCCGCTTTTTCTGCTTTTTTCAGAACACGTTTCGTCGGTGCGAATAACTCTTTTAGAAAATTAGCCATGCCTTACAGTCCCCTTACTTCGAACGATTCTTTAAACGAACAGAATTCCGAGATTTTTCCTTTATTCAGTGTACCGAATACCCGGTCAAATTTCAACAAGCGGAGCGACTTCGTCTTATGAAATACAACTTTAGTCTGAGACATGTTCTATTCACAAATAGTTTTTTATCATACCAAAAGAGGACTTACTCCGGAGAGTAAGTCCTCTGTAGATTCATTATTCTGGTTCAATCAAGCCGTAACGGCCATCTTTCCGACGGTAAACGACATTCGTGTTACCCGTTTCAGCGTCTGAGAAGACGAAGAACGTGTGACCGAGCATGTCCATTTGAAGAATTGCTTCTTCCGTATCCATCGGTTTGAGTGTGAAACGTTTTGTCCGAACAAGTTCGAGCTCCGCTTCATCCTCTTCGTAGACAGGTGCTTCTGCCTCCGGTCCTTCGAGCGTTTTGAAGTATTCTCCAATACCGCCGTCTTTGGCACGGCCTCTCCGGTTGATTTTCGTTTTATGTTTCCGGATTTGACGTTCGAGCTTATCGACGACGAGGTCGATTGCTGCGTACATGTCGCCATTGACATCCTCTGCCCGTAGCAAGAGGTTTGGCATTGGAATCGTCACTTCGACTTTTTGTTTCTCATTGTTGACTTTGAGATTGACATAAGCCGTTTGCGCTTCCGTAGGAGTTGTGAAATAACGAGTTAACTTTTCAAGCTTTTTCTCGACGTAGTCCTTGAGAGCATCTGTGACGTCCAAGTTTTCACCGCGAATGTTGTAGATCATGTAAACTCCTCCTTAAGTAACCGGTTGAACCTATGAATTCGTCATCGTTTCAGTCGTTTCCTTCTGAAGATTCAAAATTCTTTTGGTTCGTAATTATTATACCACGATAAGCCCTGCAAGGAAATGAAAACGGTGACATTCTGTTGAACATCTCCTGCTAAACCTAGCGTACTATAATAGTTGTTGCCTGTTGATATTAGCGTATATACCCTTAACAAATTGAGATGAAACAAAAAAACCGCTTTTAGGAGATTCCTAAAAACGGTGGTGGCTGCTAACAGAATTACAGTTTCGAGACGTTTGCCGCTTGCGGGCCACGATCGCCGTCGACGATTTCGAATTCTACTTCTTCGCCTTCTTCAAGTGATTTGTAGCCATCTGCTTGAATTGCCGAGAAGTGGACGAAGACGTCTTTTGCATCCGATGTCTCGATGAAGCCGTAACCTTTTTCAGCATTAAACCATTTTACTTTACCTTGTTCCATTCGAATTCACGTTCCCTTCGCAAACTGGATTGCGAGAGCAAGCTCTCTACCGAGTATACTATCAAAAGAAGCAATTATTGACAATTAAAAATTCTGATTAATTTGAATTAAATATTCAATTGAATTAAATTTCCTTATTTATTGCTCTATTTTTCAAAAAATTACATTGTCATTACAGGTGTAGTATTGTATTATATCGTTAGTAATTACCTATTTTATCCATTGTCCTATCTAAGGAGGATGTAGTCGAATGCGACCATTCCATAATGACGAAAAGTATCGAATCACGAAACGGACCGTTGCGATCTTACCGTGCTATGACATGATGAAACAATCCATCATCGTCTTAGAAGACGGATCAACGATCATGACGCCGCTTCGTCCGTATCAACTCCTGCAGCTCTCTTGCAGACAGTACAACAGTTCCATCGAGGAACGGATCGTCACCGCCAAACGTGTCGCTTCCGTGAAAGGAAAAGTCCCAGTCGTCATCGAACCGACACTCGGTCTCGTCTTTTTCCCTACCAAATCACCAAAACGTGATGATTGCGAGTGGTACGCCTGGAGCCACATGTCCGAAGTCATCGAGGAAGACGGACAGACCAAACTCAAAACTCGTAACGGCATGATCCTTCCCGTAAACGCCTCTCCTTACATCGTCCGCAACCAAATGAAAGCAACCGGCGAGCTGATGGCTCGTTACCAGCAATTGAACGCGATGACATTAGAGGACCGCTTTAATGCAATTAAATCGTAAAAAAAATGGGTTGGGCGATGATTTCGCTCAATCCTTTTTTGTTTGTGCCGATATATAATAAGATGAAGAATTTTTCAAGAAAGGAGGTTCATCGATGAACATCCAGATGAATCCAACGAGTCCGACCCGTTCCGCCCCCACGACCACCTTATCGGAGACCAAAACATACAGCGGGACCGTCCTCGAAAAAACGGGTCCGAACACGGCCCTCGTCCAGGTCGGCCGCGAAAAGGTCGAGATGACCTTCACCGGTGATGTTCCGGAAGGCACGTTTCAATTCCAGGTCAAAGGCCAGACGGCAGAAGGTTATCTGATTGAACAGGTAACGGAACAGACCGAGCCCGATGTCCCGGTAACCGGACCAACGAAACCGGATTCGTCTGGTGTCGATGCGACCTTACTCGACGATCTCCCGCCGGAATTAAAACAAGCCGTCGCCCGGTTGCTTGCGACCGGTCAACTGCCTCAGACGCCGGAAACGGTTGCCCGGCTCGTCGCTGCCCTGCAAGGGACGTATAAAGATTTAGTCTTACAACTCGTAATCCGTCCGTCCGACAGTGCGTTGCCGGCTGACGCCGACGTCCTGATTGCCCAGTTGCTCGGCTCAACCGATTCGTTGGTCCACGTCTTACCGGAGCGCCAGGCGGTCCTCGAGAAACCGACGCTCAGCAACGTCATTGCACTCGATGTTGCCCGTGCGACGCTTCCGACGCATCACGATATCGATCAAGCGACACCGGTCGCCCTCCGGCAGATTGCGGCGCATGTCCCAGCAGACGCCCGACCGGATCTCCTCGCCCAAATCGACCGCGGTGAACTACCAGAAGTCCGTGAACAGTTGCGGTCTTATTTCCCGAGTGAACGTCCGGTACTCTCGGAGCGACCAGCGCCAAGCAAACTCGAGCAATTGACGGCTGTCATTGCCCAAGCACAAGCAGCACCGGCGGAAAAAAACGTTCCGTCCGCTGCACCGATCCGGTCGAATTTGACGGTCATCGCTGAAGTGACACCCCGGCTTGCCGAAGTGACCAATGATTTCCGGCGTGAGCAACGAACAATCGTCTCGCAACTGCGGCAAATCGAACCGCTTGTCGAAGAACGCCCACTCCAGATGGCCCAGGTCATCGAAAGTACGGCAAATCGTCTGCGGCAAACATTCCAACAGACGGACGCGATGTTACATACGAGCATGCGTGATGAAAAACAACTTATTCAACTGTTATCGAAACTCGAACGGGGAACGGAACTCGCCCTGCTCGGACGCGGCGCGGAAGCCAAAGCCGTCGTCCAGGAGGTCCGCCTGATCCTGGAAGCATTCCGCTATGCTCCGGCAAACGTCCGGACCGCTTACTTACCGGAACTGAATCCAAGCTTACGTCCGGCTGTTGCCAACACGCAGCAAACGCCGGTTCCGTCACAAAGCCAGCCGGCTTCGACCGGACAACGACCGATTCCCTATGAGCCGGGACAAAACAGTCCGCGTGTCCTGCAGGAGACAGTCCAAAAAACACTCCAGTTGCAGACGGCGGAATTGAAACTCGCGACGCCGGCAGCGAACCCGGAAGCGGCAAAACTGCAAACGTTTCTGAATACGCAGCAACAGGTCAATAAACCGGATAACAACCAGCAGTTGCAGCAACTGTTGCTCGCCCTGCCCGTCCAACTCGTCGAAGGCACCGCCGGACTGCACGTCCACTTACAAAATAAACGACCGGATGAAGTCATCGACTGGGAAAACAATACGTTATATGTCCAGCTCGAGACACCACGACTCGGCGACATCGGCGTTCGTGTCGAGACCGTCAACCGGAAGATGCAGATTACGATTGAAAATGATTTTCCACTGCTCGAGCGTCTGGCAACACCGTTCCTCGAACGGACGACGGAAGCCCTGCAGGCGACCGGTTACCAGGACGTCCGGATCCGCTTCGATGCCTTTACGAAAGATCAGACAATACCGGAAACCGTCAAACCGGACGAGACACCGACCGGTTACGACTACCGGATTTAAGGAGGCCCTATGTACCAGAAAATTGATTTAAAACACCGGAAATCAGCGGCCGTCCTCCGGTACGATGAAGCGTCCGGTAATGCCCCGATCGTCGTCGCCCGGGCAACGGGTGCCGCAGCCGACCGGATTTTACAGGAAGCCCGTGCCAGCGGCGTCGCGATCGAACAGGATACGTCGTTGCTCGGTCATCTGCTCGACCTGGATCTCGGAACGGCGATCCCGCCGCAACTGTATGATGTAATGGCCGAATTGTTATTATTGATTGAAGAACTTGATCACGCGAAAGGACGGAACTCATGACCGAACAGGAACTGTATCAAATGACTCCCCAACAATTGACGGAGACGATGTTAAAAGGTCTCGTCTTTCAATATGAGCAGGCGATTCTCAATCGCGACGAGCACCGGTTCGATACCGTCAACGTCCGTCTGCAAAAAGCCTACCAATTGCTTGAAAAACTGCAGGCCGGTCTGAACGACGAAGGTGGCATCATCACGGCCCAGCTCGATCAACTTTATTACTACTTAGCGGAACAGACATTACAGGCTTACCTCGAGCCAATGCGTTTAAACGAAGTGTTACAACTGACGGAAGAATTGTTGGTCACCTGGCAAGCGGCCAGTCTGAAGAAAGACCGTCCCCTCGTCCGGGCGGCACACCATGAGCGTTACGAAGGGATGGACTATTAATGCGGATTTCAAACAATGTACAGGCTTTGAAAGCCTACCGAAACTTAAGTGCCAATCAGATGAACGTCAAGACGACGATGGATAAACTGTCGAGCGGTCAAAAGATCAACCGCGGTGCTGATGACGCGGCCGGTCTCGCAATTTCTGAAAAGATGCGGAACCGTCTTAAAGCGCTTGATAAAGCGGAACAAAACGTCCTCGACGGCATTTCGATGGTCCAGACGGTCGAAGGCGGACTAAGTGAAACACACAACCTGTTGCAACGGATGCGGGAGCTGGCCGTTCAAGCCGGTAATGGAACACTTGCGACGGAAGACCGGACGGCGATCCAGGAAGAAATCAACCAGTTGACGAATGAAGTCTCACGGATTGCCGAGACAACCCAGTTCAACGGTAAAAAACTATTGACAGGCGGCTTCAGTACAGAAGACAATGCTGTCTTCATTCAGACGAATGCCGGGGCGAACGAAGGCATTTCTTTAACGATTGATGATATGCGTGCGCGCAACATCGGAATCAGTACGACCGTCAAACCAAATGCCGACGCCCGGGCACTCGATTATCCAAGCGTCAACACAACACCGGAATACGCGCTCAGCGTCATGACGAGCAGCGACGCCGATGAAGCTATCAGCCGTTATACACAGGCCATCGATACGATTTCCCAGCAACGGGCAAAACTCGGAGCAATCCAAAACCGGTTCGAAGCAACATCGTCCGTCCTCAGTGTCAGTAAAGAAAACCTGACGGCGTCTGAGTCACGCATTCGTGATACCGATATGGCGCGTGAGATGATGGAGTACGCGAAGTATAATATCCTCAATCAGTCGGGTATGGCGATGATCGCCCAGGCAAACGCCTTACCGCAAGGCGTCTTACAACTACTCAACTAATCAAAGGAGGAATCCCCGATGGACATCCGGCGCATTCAAGAAACAAGCCGCCTGCAGACACCGAAGACCGGACCACGTGAGGTCGAAGCATCGACGACGTTTTCTGCCTTGATGCAGGATAAGCGTGAACATAAAGGCTACGAACGTCTACAACAAAAGTTGATGCTCGTCGAAGAGCACGGTCAGTTGCTGGCGGAAAGCCAGACAATCGAACACCTCGAAGCTTATAAAGAAAAAATTAAGGACTTCTTAAAAGATGCCCTCGATCAGTCACAACAACTCGAAGAAAAGCGTGGCTTCAATCGCCGTGGCCGAACGAAAATCTACAAGGTTGTCGAACAGGTCGATGCGAAGTTGCTGCAACTGACCGACAACGTCATTTCAGGCGAATCCCGTCGACTCGAGATTCTCGACCAGGTAGGTGAAATCAAAGGAATGCTCGTCAACGTTTTTGTCTAAATTCATCTTGAGGAGCACGTATCATGCCTGATCTTTATCTTAAAAAATGCCGTTGCCCCTACTGTCTCAAAGAAACGGAGACGAAACGTGTTCTGAGCCGCCATATTCGTGTCGAACACACCGATATGGATGGCTTCGTTCATTATCAGGGACCTAACGTCTATTTTTACGAACCCATCCAATGTAGCCACTGTCGTTTCATTTTCCATGAAGCGTTTGAAAAACTACGGCCTGATGTCCGAACGCTACTAGAAACGGACATCTTATCAATGCTTCCGGTCTTACCTTTCTCTGCAACAGAACGTTCTGTGAAACAGGTACTGTATCTATACAAACTATGTTTGTATATGGCACAAGTCACGTTACAAAAAGACAGCATCCAAGCGATGCTTGGTATTCGAATTTCCTGGATGTATCGGTTGCTGGAAGATTTGGAACAGGAACTTTCTTGGACGATGCGATCTGTCCAAAAATACGAAACCATCTACTTAGAGTATTCGGATGCGGTCCGAACGGGCATTCCTCACGATGTCTTACTTTTACGGATCAGTGATTTGTATGCGACGTTAGGCGATACAGATAACGCCAAACAATGGTACGGTCTCATTTTCCAAAGTAAAACGGTTTCCGATCGAATTAAAAAAGAAGCCCGCGAGCACTGGGAACTGTACCGCGAACAACATCCCATTTAATTTTCTCCCCTGTTTGTCTGCGATGTGTTGGACGAAACAGGGGTTTTCTTTTTGGTTGACGAAATCCATACATATAAGACATCGAGGAAGGAGGCGAACACATGACGAGACCTTACGCAACCAGTCTTTATTTACTTGTGACCTATCTGATTCTAGCATTGACGTTTGACCAGACGTGGACCCCTGCCATCGCCGGCAGCATTACCTTAATCGGCTTAAGTTTCTGTTCCTGGTCAGCGTTGGTTCATTTTTTAAGACGACCGAATCATCCGTACCGTAGAATCGGTCAGGCGATTGTGTTATTTTGGCTCGGAATTGTCATCAACTCTGTCTTAGCATCGTTACCCGACCGGTTCCACCCTATTTGGTCTGACGCCTTGGCAAATGTGACACTGACACTTTTCTTATTCTTGACCGCGATGACCTTGGCCCAACTAATCGATTGGTCCTCGTTCCGCCAACATCGGTTACTTTATCTTGACGGTTTTATTTTATTCGGCATGTCGTTCGTCTTCGGTTACGTGATGATTTTACAGGACGTGCCTGATTTTGCCCGAAATACCGTCGAACTGATCGCGATGACCATCTATTCGCTCTGTTTCATGGCACTGATTTTGTTTTCTCTGATCCTCTACACGACGGGGCTAAGCGATACAGTACGTCACCTGACGCTCATCCAGGCCATTGCCCTGTTTTGTGTGGCGAACTTCGGTTACTACACGTTTTTGATTCGTGACCAGCTTGATCTTGCCGCTTTTTTCTTACCGCTTTATCCACTCAGCTTGTTCGGACTCATCCGTTACTTCCGCTGCGTCCCGGTATCGACGACACGAAAGTATACGTTGTCCCGTCCGTATTTACCGTACGTCAGCCTGATGCTGTTGCTCGTCTGGATTTCCTTTTTCCAAGTTCCGCTTCTCGTTTACGTCTTGTCAATCGCCTTATTGTTTTCGTTGTTTTTAATTCGTCAGTACTTTTCAGAACGGCTAAACCGGCGTTTATTAGAAGAATACGAAGTCATCCAGCTTGATCTCGCGCAGCAGGTCAAGGAACAGACATCCCTCCTCGAACTGCGGAAAGAAGAGTACCGGCGATTGTTTCTCGATCATCCAGAACCGATTCTTCAAGTCAACCGGACGGGGACTCTCCAAACGATGAATCCGCCGGCCTTGCAGCATTTCGGTCAGCAACTCCCGGAATACCTGTCGTCACAACTCCGTCGAGAAGTCGGGCGCCTGGAGATAAGCCGGAAGCTGTTGTTGCATGAAGGAACCAAAACATACGATACGACGCTGATTCCCGTCCCCGATCACGAATATGTCTACGTCCTGCTGTCGGATATCACTGAAACGCTCGAACAGCAACAGTGGCTCGAAGAACTTGGCTATCATGACGCCTTAACGCGGTTACCGAACCGCCGTTATTTCGAAGACTTCCTGCAGGACCGATTGACGCAGATTGAAGACGGTTCGTTGCTGTTCATTGATCTCGACGGGTTCAAACAAGTCAACGATCGGTACGGACATGACGCCGGCGATTATGTCCTACAGGAGACGGCGAACCGGCTCCTGCTTCATCTCCGGGAACATGAAGTTGCGGCCCGGCTCGGCGGAGACGAGTTCATCGTCTTCTTACCGCGTTCGAAAGCAGAGACGATTCGCTATACGGAAAACTTGATTGATCAACTCAACCAACCGTTCTGGTTTCAGGGAACGGCGATGTCGATCACACCGTCGATCGGGATTGCCCGTTATCCGGAAGACGGTGCAACGACGAGCCTCCTGTTGATTCAGGCCGACGAAGCGATGTACAGTGTCAAACAGCACGAAAAAAATGCATACCGTTTTACATGAAAGAGGACCTCCCACGGTGGAAGGTCCTCTTTCGTTACAACGACTCGCGTCGATATTTTTCTTCTTCATACGCATCCGGTAAATCGGAAATCGGCCGTTCGGCCTCTTCCCACGATTCCGACTCGACATCCGGTTCGATGAACTGATCGTACGAGCCGTCGGAACGGTAAAATGGTTTGACGACCTTTCGTTTCTTGTCTTCACGTTTTGGCACGCGAGATCCCTCCCTACGTCTAGAAAGTTACTGACGAGAATCAAAATACGGTGAAAAACTACCTTCGACTTCTTCGTACGGATCGATATACGATTTCCGACTTGTTTTCGTCTGACGCAATTGATTGATTTGTACCCCTAATTTAGCGGTTTCTGACGATAATTTCAAGTCGATTTTTTGACTTTCTGCAACTAGCTCTTGAATGACGGCTTGATTGGCGCCGGCCAGTAAGTTCGAATGAGCGGCGATGAACGCTTCCCGCTCATTCAATAAGTTTTGAATCTTCACTAGCCACTCGTCGTAGACGTCTTCCTCCGGCGTTTGCTCCAGCAACTCCATCAGATGTTTCGTCTTCAGACGGAGCGGGTCAAGCGGACTCATCGTTGACGCGCGAGCTTCATCGCTTCTTTCCAGGTCTCACGGAACTCTTCCGCAAAACCGATCACTTCGTCGATTGCCACAACATCATTTTTGACATTGGCGTCAATCAGACGACCTTGCATGTAGTCGTATAAATTATTTAAATCTTTTGATAAGGCAATTGACTGGTTGAGTGTCAGCTGAAGTTCGAGGATAATTGCCTGCGCTTTTTGAATGTTCGTGTTTTTTTGTTCAATCAGACCCTGTTCAATCGACCGTTTTGCAAGCATCGAAAATTTAATCAGTCCTTCATACAGCATTAACGTTAAATCTTGGGGTAGTGCGGTTGTAACAGAATTCGTTTGGTACGTTGCATAGGGGTTGGCCATCTGAAGTCCTCCTTATTGTCCTAAGTATGAAGCGAGTGTCGCCGACTGGCTGTTCGCCTGGTTCATCGCCTGTTCCATTGCAGCAAAGCGACGATAGTAGGCATTCTCTTTTGTTTTTAACTTATCTTCCCAGGTCAGCATACTCTTATCGAGATCAGCCAGTGATTTTCCGAGACGATACGTTGTCGAAACCGCGCCGTCTAGTCCTGCGACCTTCGAGATTTTATCGCGCATCGTTGTGGCGAATCCTTGAATTTGCCGGACGAATCCATCGAGTCCACCTAGATTTGGTGTAACTGAGCCATCAGGATTCTTAACAGGTTCCGGAGCATCAGCTGTAAACAGTTTATAGACACCTTCCGGCTGTTCTTCGAGCATCTTCTTTAGTTTCGTTTCATCAATTTTGAGCTTTCCACCATCACGGAAGTCACTTGTTGAAGTGATTCCAATTTGCGACATGTAGTTCAATTGAATCGTATCAGTTCCCGACGTATACGAATATCCTGTATCAATCTTTGCAGAGATTGCACTCCGGAACGACGTCATCCCATCACGAAGAAAACTGTCATTTTTCAATACACCGCTCATCGCTTTCTCTTCCCATTTCTTGACTTCGTCTTCACTTAACTCTTTGCGCTGCGCATCCGTCAATGGTTGGAAATCACGGTATTTTTCTTCACGAACTTTTTTATTCATCTTATCAATCAAGTCATTATACTTATCAACAAACTTCTTAATGGAATCAAAGTTTGCTTGTGTGTCGAGTTTTGTATTGATGGTTGTCGCGGTTGTCGACGTTCCGTTCAATGTAATCGTCAGACCGTTTTGCGTGAAGGTATTGGTCCGCTGCTCAAGCTCTTGTCCACCAATCGTATACTTGGCATTTTTGCCATCTTGTCCAACACCATCAATTTGAGAATTTACTTTTTCTGTACCTAAATTCGCATCGATAATTGTGATATCGGCTCCACTTGGATTCAGTTTTCCGGTACTTGTTTTGGTTAAGACCAACTTACCCGTAATGTCGTTATAGACAGCACTCATGCCGAGACTCGATTTACCATTAATGGCTGTTGTTAAATCAGACAGCTTTTGTGTCGAATCCAACGAAATCGTTTCACTAATTGCTGTTCCATCAGCAGAAAAGCTGTTGATTTGAATATTAACTTTCCCATCTGTCACATTAAACATGCCACTCGCAGCAAGTGTGGTATCGGATGAATTCCCTACTGTTGTCGTCATCGTTACAGAAGCTGCTGACGCTAACTGGCCAATTTTATCAATCGTTACACTGCCAGCTGTTGCGGCCGGGCTTGCGGTAACCGAGACCTTTGATGCGTCCGAACTGGTTGCCGTTTTTGCGATATAGTTTTTAGACAACAGCATATCGCTCGCTGCTGTTCGTAAATCGAGCAAGCCACGATTCATTTCGCGGTAAGCATCCCGTTGCCATGTTAAGGTTTGTTTCTTTTGTGACAGACGATCTACTGGTGCACGTTCTGCCTGCATTAATTGCTTAATCATCGTTTCTGTATCAATCCCACTTGCGAGACCACTAAGACGTATCCCTGCCATCCAATCAGTCCTTTCTCTTAAATCCGCTTATCGATTAATTGATTAAATTCCATAAAGGCTGCAAAAAAATCGAGTTCCTTTTTACTCGGAATTTCTTGAACGACATGGTTATTCGTATCAACGACTTGAATATAAAATTCATTGAGCTTTTCATGTTTGACGAACTTTAAACCAGTTCGTTGTGCTTCAAGCTGAACATTCGCTTTCTCAATGGCCGTTTCGAGCTTTGTGATATGTTGTGGCGTCGGCAAGATGACGATGCCGTCCTGTGCCAAATCTTCTTGATTCGCTTCGACGAAGACGTTTCGTGTCGCTTCGTAAGGTAACACATTTTCAGGCAGATGAAGCCGGATTTCCGTATTGATGGAATTCATGGACAAACACTCCTTTTTCTTCTCTATGTATTATATCGGTTTGGACTATTCTTTTTATTAGTTTTATTTTAAAGTTTAGAAAATCGGGAATAAAAGAACATATGTTCTTTTATCGAAAGGAGTTTCCTTAATATGTTGATTGATACATTATCATAAAGCTCAACAATCTGTTTTACTGGCCAGTATTTTAGCAGATGGTGAAATCACAAAATGTTATCCAAAGTCCCGACGAAAAAATAACAGTTACCGGGAGCACTTTGGTGAGACACAACGGTTTTATCGGGAATGGAAGCAAAAGCAACTTCCCGATATCTTATACATTCGGCAAAGCAACCTTGTCTCTAAATCATTGCCAATAATGACCGAACTGTATCACTATTTTTATCAAAATCATAAAAAGATAATTCCATTTGAACTGCTCTCGCGTTGTGCACATCCGTTATTTCTATTAATACTCTATTTAGATGACGGTTCACTTATGATTTCTAAACGCACGAACCACGCCAATCAGTTGTATGTCACACCTTCCATCGCACTTTATCTACAGTCGTTTTCAAAAGAAGAGCTGATTCCTTTTTGTAATTGGTTAAATCAGACATTCCATCTCAACTTTCGTCTATCACAAACATCCAACGGTTGCGGTTATTTCTTGAAAACGACTCGTGTCACAGATACGCTCACATTTTTGGAGCAAGTTGCACCATATACAGCGGACTTGCCAAAGTTTGCTTACAAGTTAGACTGGGAAGCTCGTCTCATGCAACTTCAGCATGGACATCCACAGTATCAAGTACTTCCATCAAACCCTTCAAGACCATATACATTAGAAGAGTGCACTACTATTTTAGAACTCAAAACAAGTGGATGGACGACACAAGCCATTGCTGAAAAACTCAACCGGACATACTGGTCCGTCACTTATAAGTTTGGACAACTAAAAAAGGCCATGGAACAAGTCCATGACCTTTAAGTAAGCTATACGACCAATTACGATTAACGGAGTAATTGGAGAACGCCTTGCGGCTGTTGGTTCGCTTGCTACGCGCATTAACTTTCGCTAATGATAAGACTATATCTTCATCCTAGGTATACTAGGAGCTGGGCGCTTCCCCCGCCGTTTACGGAGTACGGATTTCATAACCATCGGAAGTCTCCATTAGGTCGTCTATCCTAGTCGTTGAACCTTCACCAAGGTTTCCCTACAGGTGCTTGGCTGCTGATTGTCCAATCCTTGACGTTTTTCAGAACGGTCACGCTCGCCGTTTCCAGCCACGTTGTCGTACATCAAGGCTCTAAAGGAGTTCCAGCAATTCACCCAGTCATGCTCTGACCAGTTACCCGATCAGACGCCCGGTGGAATCAAATTACCGAAGGAGTTGAAGAACGCCCTGGGGTGTTTGATTCGATTGAGCCAACATTGCTTGTGCAGCTTGTCCAAGAATCGAGTTCTTCGTTTGGTTCATCATTTCTTTCGCCATATCAACGTCACGGATACGTGATTCCGCAGCTGTTAGGTTTTCAGAAGATGTTTTGAGGTTGTTGATTGTGTGCTCGAGACGGTTTTGGTTTGCACCGAGCTTCGAACGTTCAGCAGAAACACTATCGATTGCTGTCTGGATTCTAGTCACAGCAGAACCAGCAGTAGCTGAGGTAGAGAGATCTAATGCCATTTCGGCTGGTGTATTATTTGTTCCATCCGTTACCGTATTAGCTGCCGTAAATCCTGCACCAGTTCCTGTAATGCCAAGTGCTGCCGCACGCATATCAGTAAACTCTAGCGTCATCGTTTGGTTTTCGTTCGCACCAATTTGTGAAGTGAAAGATGATTTGGCTGGAACTGCGGCAACAGCTGGAGGTCCAGGTGCTGCGACAACTGCTGCAGTAACAGTACCTGCAGTTGCATTCAACAGTTTTTGACCATTGAACTCAGCCGTGTTACCGATACGGTTGATTTCACTTGTTAATTGGTTAACTTCTTTTTGAATTTCTCCACGATCTGAAGTTGTGTTTGTATCGTTACCAGCTTGGACAGCCAGTTCACGCATCCGTTGAAGGATATCGTGCGTTTCGTTCAAAGCACCCTCAGCCGTTTGGATCATTGAAATTGAATCCTGTGCGTTACGTCCAGCTTGGTCGAGACCACGGACTTGCCCACGCATTTTTTCAGAAATCGCAAGACCTGCTGCATCATCGCCTGCTTTGTTAATACGAAGACCTGAAGCCAATTTCTCCATTGATTTCCCTTGAGCTGCAGTTGCGCTCGAAAGTTTGTTGTGTGTGTTAAGTGCTGTAATGTTGTGATTGATAATCATTTTAAGTTTCCCTCCATAGGAATAAATTTTTTGTCTCTTTGAAGATCCTTCTTCTCCGAGATGCGCCCCCTGGCCGGCCCAAGAGTAGCGCGGTGGTTGTAGTCGATGACTGCTTCCACTCTATATATCGTCGCCGTACCGAAATGTTTAACAGTTTCTCTCAAAAAAAATAAAAAAGTTCAAACAAAAATCGCAGACGCTACTTCCGTCCACGATTTCTGATTTACAGACGCGTCGCGCCTGTCTCTTCCTGTAGTTGTTCCGCGACTGCAACCAACTCTTCCATCGCGCCGTTGACCTCACCAAGTGAAGCCGCTTGATGGCTTGATGCCTGCAAGACCTGCTCCGCGTGTTTCGATGCTTCTTCGACCATCGCGAGGATATTCGCCGTCGTTAAACCAACCTGATCGATTTCCTTATCGGACTTGATAACCAATTGATCGACCGACTGAACACGGGAATAGACACTTTCCGTCGACTGGTGAATCTCTTCAAACGACGAACCGGCTTGTTCGACGAGTCCGACACCAGTCGCCACTTCTTTTTGGACGTCCGTCATCGCGTTCGCTGTATCATTGACGAGACGTTTAACACCGGAAATCAAATCGGTGATTTCTTTTGCCGACGTTGCGGTCTGTTCGGCGAGTTTCTTAACTTCCGCTGCAACAACGGCAAATCCACGCCCGGCGTCACCGGCCCGTGCTGCTTCAATCGAGGCGTTGAGACTGAGTAAGTTCGTCTGGGCCGAGATGTCACTGATAACATCGGTAATCCTCGAAATTTCACCTGTCATGCCGGTCAGTCGACTGTTCAATGTCGCTGATTGTTCCATCTTACTTGAAATCATATGCATCGCTTCGACAGAATCTGTCGCCAGCGTCTTCCCGTTCTCCGCTTCCGTCTGCATGACGGTCGCCGATTTCAACGCTTCGTTCATCTCTTTTGCCACTTCATCCATCGTCCGTTTGACGGCGCCGAGCGCGTCCATCGACAGATAAGCTTGATCGACGTTTTCATTCATCTTCGTTGACAATTCTGCCATCGCTGAACGGATGCTTTCGCCCGATGCATTGCCTTCTTGGACAGCCGCCGCAATCTCTTGCGCTGACGCGGTCAATTTGTCACTTGAACTGCCCATCTGCGTTGCCTGTTTGCGGATATGTAAGACCATGACTTCGAGTTCATGCATCAACTGATCAACTTCGTCGCCGCGTTTCGCTTCTTCAAAATCAACGTTAAAGTTACCGTTTGCGACTTCACGCGCTGTTTCCGTCGCCTTTTCAATCGCTTTGATTGGTTGACGGAGAATCAATTGGATCAATGCCGAACCGATGACGGATAAAACTAACCCAATCCCGGCGCCTAACCAAATCGACGGTCCGTCAGCGACATTAAGTCCCCGGTTTAAGAACAACGTCAACTGTGTTGAAATCCCACCCGTAATGACTGAAATCGCCAAGACCCAGACAAACAACCGCATCTTTAAATTTTTCCGTAGCTTACTCATCTTCGAAACTCCCTTTCCTGTTTCAAATCTCATCACCTTCTTTATCGGTCACTTCTGAGAACGCTTTAATAGGATTGACCTGATTTTACAGTTCTTCCTTCTCGTGCTTTTGTCACAAATGCAACTACGCAAAAAATACCCAAGCAACACTTCTATAGAAAGAAGGTTACTTGAGTATCTGCAAGGTGAATTCGTTACTTACGGTCAATCTCGACATATTTATACGAGATATCTGTTCCAACATTGTGACGGGTCAGGTTTTTGACTTCCGTATTTTGAAGGAAGGCATTTTTCCGTTGATAAACCGGTGAAATCGCTTGATCGTCAAGCAACATCGTTTCTGCTTTGCTTAACAGTTCTAAACGTTTATCTTGATCAAGTTCGTTTTCCGCCTGTTTCAAGAGACCATCGTACTTCTTGATCGAGTAGTCCATCATGTTAAACGGATTCCCTGTCATGAAGAGGTTCAAGTACGTTGTTGCATCTTGATAATCTGGAGCCCAGCTCGCGAGTGACAAGTCGTAATCCCCTCGTCCTTCACGCGCCAACCGTTCTTTTTTCGGCAGTGACAACAGTTTAACGTCGACGTTTTGTTGTTTCAGTGAACCTTGGATGTACTCACCGATTTTCTTCGAGACATCGTCGTCTTCAATGATCATCGTCAGCTCAAGGTTTTGACCAGCCAAGACTTGTTTCGCTTGTGCCGCGTCAAACGACGCTTCGATTTGACGGGTCTTGTCGTATTTCGGATCAAGATCTTGCGGGACGATGTAATCAGCCGGCAATGAACCGTTTCCGAGTAAGGTTTCCGTCAGTGCTTTTTTATCGTAGGCCGCATCAATCGCCTGACGTGTCTTCTGATCTTTCAGTGCATCTGTTTTTTGATTCATCCGGATGAAGAACATTCGCGAATCGCTGAACGTGTTGTACTCTTTTTTGTTTTTGTACGTGACGACGTTTTCTGAGTTGAGTGGTGCAACGTCGAGTTCGCCTGTTTCAAACAAGTTGATCGCGAGCATCGGATCCTTGATGATTTTGACATCAACTTCGTCGATCTTGACGTTTTTCCGGTCGGCATAATCGGCATTTTTCGCAAGCGTATAACCTTGCTCCGCCTGATATTTCTTGAACGTAAACGGTCCGTTGTAGACGTTTGTTTCCGGGTCCGTTCCGAACTTGTCGCCTTGCGCTTTGACGATGTCTTCCCGGACCGGCATGTATGTGCCAAACGTCGTCATGCTGAGGAAGTATGGTGTTGGGCGTTTGAGTTCAATTTGTAACGTCTGATCGTCGATGACCTTTGTTTCTTTAACCGGCTCAAGCAGGTACGCGAACGGTGAATTCGTTTCGATGACGCGCTCGTAGGCATAACGGAAGTTTTCCGCTGTGACCGGTTTGCCGTCAGACCATTTAGCGTTTTTGTCCAACTTAAACGTATAGACTTTGCCATCTTCCGACACGCTGTGCGACTTCGCTGCTGCCGGGACCAGTTCATTGTTTGCATCAAAGCGGTAGAGTCCTTCATAAATCTGGTTAAAGATATTTGATGTGATGGCGTCTGCCGGGTCGACCGACAAGAGGTCATAACTTTCCATCGTGTGCAGGACTTTCTTGTCATTCTTATTTGGTGTTGCTTGTTCTGTATCCGTTGTGGAGCATCCTGCGAGCAGGAACGCCGTACTTGCCGCCGCAATCAATGTCTTTTTCATAAATAATTCCTCCTAAAGATAATGTGCGTTGGATGATTCGGCGTTCCTTGACGTAAACAAAAAAGACGCCCTCTATGCCACAGCAAAAGCTGATGCATAGAGGACGCCTGTATCCGCGCGGTGCCACCTCTAGTTGAGATTAAAAATCTCCTCTTGTCGCTGGTCCAACAACCAGCTAGCCCGGTAACGGGGGCAACCGTCCTGTCTACTGAATCGTTCAACAGGCTCTCAGCGGTCCATTCCCTAATCAGCTTACCGCGTCAGGCTCTCACCTTTCCTGACTCGCTTTGTCGGCAGTGTTGACGGTACTTACTCCGCGTCGTTGATTTGTTTGATATGGCTTAACTTGTTGTTTACTTTACACGGCTTGTTTTCTCCTGTCAACGAAAAAAACTTAGAACGGATGGTCTTCTTTGCGTTCCTGTTCTTTCCGGACCGGACGCGGACGGATCGGTTCGACGCGTTCCACATGTGTCCGCGTAAGAATCCGACTTCCGAATGCCGCATCCAGTAAGATCGTGATTGCTGCCGCCATATGCAACAGCATCCCGACGACCGGAATGACACCGACTGTCGACGCGACAATTCCGACGATGTTCCCTTTTGACACTCGACCCGCTCGTGCCGTCAAGACGACGACCACGATGTGAAACGCGAGCATTAACCAAAGGGCATTGTAACCTGAGAAAATGACAATCGAACCACCTAAAAACGGAATCCCGAGCACCGCTTCCATTCCACCTGATACCCACTTCAACGTCCGTAATGAATCCTGTCGACCGTTCATGACGTCGCCTCCTCTTTTTTTCCATATGTGTAGTATACGACAAAACCGAGAGAAGGTTTCAGTTTTCCTTTAGATTATGAACTTGTTTTTTTATTTCATCTTTTCACTGTACCTGAACAAATTTTCCATGTAAAAATTTCCGTTGTCCGGGCGCGACTCCTACGGGAAAAGGAAGGGCTTGTCCCTTCCGTCAGGAACAGGCAAGACCCGGTCGTCCGAAGAGGACGATCGCGGCTTGCGTTCCGCCCGAGGAAAGCGCGCCAACGGACGAGCGGAAACTTTTAACATGAGAAGATCTGGGGTCTCATTTTTTAATACGATTCCATAAAAAAAAGCCCACTCGCGTGGACTTTCTGCAAAACAATTACAAGCCAAGTACGTGGAATTGGTAACCACGTCCGACAACGAACCCAGCCTCTTTATAGAGATCAAGTGCCCGGGCATTATCCGTCTCAACATCAAGTTCAAGCTGCGTCCGACCTGTGCGGAACATCGCCTGGACCATCAGCTTCAGCATCTTCTTACCGTATCCGTTGCCCTGTGCTTCCGGACGAACGGCAAAGGCATGAATGCTCGCCTGCGTGTCAGACGCGAGATACGCCCGAATGACACCGACCGGTTTGCCGTTTGCGACACCGATATACGTGACTCGATCGTCTGACTCGATCGCCTGATAGATCGATTCTGCTTCATCCGCCGTGTTGCCAAATGATGAACCAAGTGTCTCAACGATGAACGGACGATCGTCCGCTGTTGCTTCCCGCAGTTCGAAATCCGGGTCCGCTTTTAAGAACAATTGCGCTTTTTTCAGAACCATATTGTATTCCGTCATCCGGTACTCGGCACCGAGCTGACCCAGGACGGCTTGTCCCGACTTGCTTTCATCATCAATGACGAACGTAAACGCTTCGACGCCTTGCGGACGAGCTGCTTCTTTTGCCGCTTCAACGAGTTGCGTGAAGACACCCTGTTTCCGGTAATCCGGATCGACGAAGACATTGATTTCCCACTCCGTCGGTAAGTAGGCAAATGCCTGAAGATAACCGATTAATTTCGTATCGTCATAAATCGCGAAGTCATTTTGTCCGACCCAATCCGCAGCGACTTTCAATTCAATGCCGTCGTGATCGTTGACACATTTCTCAAGTTGTAAGACTTCTGTTGTTTGTTTAACTTCTGTTACTGTCCATTCCATTTCACTTCACCTCAACCTTTACTATATCGGACCATCAAAAGAAGCACTAGCAAAAGCTAGTGCTCCTTGCAGTTTCCTCGCAGTTTCCTCATTTTAATTTGAATGTCTTCATCATCGCCGGAACGTCGCGTGTGATCAGGTCGGCAATCTTTTGCTTTCCGGCTGCACCTTTGACAGCTTCCGTCGGTTGCACATAATAGTATGTTTTATTGCCTTTTGTGCCGAGATAAGTTCCAAACCCGACCTGCTTCTCAAATTGTTTTTTCGTTAATTTTTTCGGTTCAAAGTTCAAGTTGACGAGCATTTGATCTTTGCCCTTTACTTTATAGTAGAGCGAAAACGTCCCGCTGCGTGTCACGGTGCCGTATTTCGTCTTGACGGTTTTGTTTTTGACGACATCGACCTCATCCTGCTTGATTGCTGTCTGCAAGGCGGTCGTCGCCTTGACGGAATAGCCGAAGTCCTTGTTTTGAATCGTACCTGTTTTGTACGTTACGTTACTTGCGCCGAAAGCTGTCACCGGAATTAGACATGCTCCGATTAATACCCCTGTCATTGCTACTCGTTTCATGCTAACTCCCCCTTAACTCTTCGATAGTAGAGGAATTCCCTTTTGCGAAATAGGTAAACTCTATTCTTGAAAAAGATTTGACGGAATTGTCTAAATTTCTTACGATAGAACTAACGAAACGAAATGGGGTTAAACTGATGGCTGAACAAGAACTATTAACGCAAGAACAGCTCGATAATCTGCTGAAGAATTCGTTTGCGATGCAGGTACCAATCCTCGAGAAGTTCATGAAAGATACACATGACCGCTATGCACTTGCAACGACATCGTTCAAACGCGACATGGATACGATGAAAGAATCAGAGTGGCACCAGTTCTTCGCCGGTAAATTGTTACCGCACTTCTTCCTCGAGCATCTTGGTTTCGGGGCGTCGTTCCGCTTTAACGGACACGACAAGGAAGTCGATCTTCCGGAAAACGTTGTCCCGGTTCGGAATGATGCCGATGATCAAATCGCAAAAGTCGTCCTCGGCGTTGAAAAAGCGATGAAGGATATGCACATCAAAAATCATAGTCTGGTCGCGAAATTCTACCAGGAGACACTTGAGCTCGCCTGTCAGATGGGCAGCCGCGTCGGGATGAGCGATGAGTTCTATACGCTCGTCAAACCGAGTCTCGTTCAAGCCAACGATTCTGAATAACCAACAGGTCCCGCTCTTCACTCAGGTGAATGACGGGACCTTTTTTCGTTTTATTTGAACCGGATATAAAAGCAGGCCCCGCCGAGCACACTGTCCCGGACACCGTATGTTAAGCCGTGACTGTCGAGAATCAACCGGCTGATCGCAAGACCAAGACCATGCCCGGAACCGCCGGTCTGTTTGACATACAAATCCCAGATTGTTGACCGGTCGTTTTCTGCGACACCCTTTCCGGCATCTTCGACCGTCAACTCAGTGGCCGTCAGCCGGACCAACACGTCGCTTCCGACCGGTGCCGCGACTTGAGCGTTCACCAGGAAGTTGACGAGAACCCGTTCAAACATCCGCCGATCCAGCGAAAGCCGAACTGGTACTGTCTCGACCGTCAAACGGAGACCGTCTTTTTGGAACGTCGATTGTAACCGTTCCGCTGTTTCCTCAACTAATTGATCGAGTACCACTTCTGTCCGGTCCAATGGCATCATCCCGCCGGCCAGTTTCGAATAAACTAACGTCTCGTCAATCAACAGCCCGAGCCGATCTGTTTCTTCGATGATACTGGTTGTGACGTCCGGCAGTTCGTCGACTGGAATCACTCCGGCCGCCAGAGCTTCCGTCTCGTTGCGGATGATGGCGAGCGGCGTCCGCAAATCGTGGGTGATTCCGGCAATAAACGATTTCTGCAAGGCTTCTTTTTGGATCAGCTGTTCCTGCATCTCGTCGACGGCATGAATCAAATCACCGACTTCGTCGTTAGGCCGGACCGGCAACGCGACGTCCTTTCGACCGTCCCCAATCTGTTTGGCGACCGTCCGCAATTCCATGATCGGCCGGATGAATTGCCGTCCCATGTAATAGGCCAGCCCGGTTGCCAGCAGTAAGGCGGCAAGTAACGCCACACCGATTGCCAGATAGACGCCGTCGAGGGCACTGCTTGCGAGCGGTGCTTCGCGAATCGTCGTGATGACCGTATCGCCGCTCGTCAACTGATAGGTCAACAGCCGGTTCCCCTGGACTTCGATGATGTCTTTTTGTTTGAGATCGTCAAGAATCGGCAGTTCGATGACTTGCCGTCCCCGTCCCCCGATTCGTTCCGTCACCCCGTCACGCGTGATAAACCCTTGGATTTCCCGCGGTACCGGACGATTTTCCGCCAGTGCTTCCTCGATGATATTTGCTTCCCGCATCAACTGACTGTAACGTTCATCTTCCGCAAACCGGTTGACGAGGAACGCCGTCAGACTGAAACTGAGTATACCCATAATCAATAACGGCGCAATGACAGCCAGCAAAAACTTTCGCATCAACTTACTCATTCGATTGCCTCCAACCGGTAGCCGACCCGGTGGACCGTCTTCAACTGTTGTTTAATCGTCGGCATCTTATCCCGCAACTGTTTGACATGTGTATCGACCGTCCGCGTATCGCCTCCGAACGTATAGCCCCAGACTTCATCGAGAATTTGATCGCGCGTCAGTGCTTCGCCCATGTGCTCAAAGAAATAGACCAACAGTTCGAATTCCATCTTCGCGAGACTGACGGTGTCCGGTCCACTTTGGACACGGCGCGCCTTCTCATCAATCGTCACGTCCCCTAACTGCCGACCGACCGGCAACCGTTGCTTCAATGCCCGCTCGAGCCGGATGATCAATTCCTTGAGGACAACCGGTTTAACGAGATAGTCATCTGCTCCCAGTTCCAGTCCGAACACCCGGTCGTCCGCTTCCCCGCGTGACGTCAGCATGAAGACGACAGGCGCCGGGACGGTCGCTTTGATGCCCGGGACAAGCGACCAGCCGTCCCCGTCCGGCAGGCGGACATCAACGAGGGCAGCGTCAAACGATGTTCTTGCAAGTTTTGTTTTAGCCTCCGCAAGCGACGCCGCGATTGTGACCGTATAGCCGTGATGACGCAGGAACCGTTCCGTCACCTGTGCCAGCTTCAGTTCATCTTCTATCACTAAAATGTTCATCTTCATCCCTCCACTTGTAGTGTACCGTCTTTTTTGAACGGTTGACGTTTCTTTGCGATTTCCTTGCAACTTCCTCACAACTTCGCAGTCGTGTCCCGCTAACATAAAGGGTGAAAGGAGTGATCACCCATGCAATTCAAAAAACAATGGATCACCGCACTGACAATCAGCGCCTTAACAGTAGGAGGCGCGTCTGCTTATGCTGCAACCAATGACGACAGCTCAACAGAAACGAAATCAGAACGTCCGCATTTCGAAGGGATGAAACGACTCGATTTTACATTACTGCTCAAAAAATTGAATCTGACGGAAAAGCAGGTCGATGCGGCCCGTGAAAAAGGTTTATCGATCGCAGATCTGGCCAAACAAAAAGGAATTTCGTTCAGTGACTATAAAAAGGCGGAACTCGCCGCCGCAAAAGAACAGCTCGCTTCACTCGTCAAATCAGGTAACTTAACGAAGTCGCAGGCAGCGGATATGTTAAAACATCATACAGAACGTTTTAGCGGGGTTTCGAGTTATGCTGATTTAAAAGAACAGATGCCAAAAGGACATCGCGGTGACAAAGGCGGCTTCTTCAACGAATCGTTGATTGCCGACGTCTTGAAGGCACTCGGTCTGAGCCAAGATACATTCGATGCAGCCAACCAATCGCTCGCTGCTTATGCGAAAGCCCAGTCCATCAAGTTCGCAGATTACAAAAAAGCATTGCTTGCGGCGCAGACGACACAGCTCGATCAATTCGTCAAAGACGGGAAGATGGCGAAAAAACAGGCGACCGAGATCAAAGCCCGCCTGACAGAAGAGTTCTCGGATGCCAACAGTTACGATGACTTACCGGACCGCGGTCAACATGGACCAGGCGAACACGGTGGACCCGGTCATGACGTCTTCGGTGATACAACGTCCGCTATCTTGAAACGGCTGAATCTCGATGCGACGAAGTTCAAGGCAGCGAACCAACCGTTACCGGAATTTGCGGAAGCGAACAACATCTCCTTCGCTGCTTTTGAGAAGGCTGTCCTTGCCGAACAAACGAAAGCAATCGATGCGAAAGTCAAAAGCGGTGCCATCACGAAAAAACAAGCGACGGCGATCAAGAAACGGATGCAGGAACGGGCCGATGAAGTCTCAAGCTATGACGACTTACAGCAAGGACCGCGCGGACATGGACCGGGACGCCATCATGGCATGAACGATTCCGACCGACCGGATCAGGCTGATCCCAATGCCAGCGAGACTTCTGTTGATCTTGCCATCTAATATGTAAAGCACGGACAAACTCCAGCATATGCCATTCAACAGGCATCGGCGGGGTTTGTCTTTTTGTCTTTCTGTACGTTTCCTTCATTGATGATTTTTTATATTTTTTTGCCCGATCGAATGATTCGGGTACGTCTGCTTTCGAAGCTCGACTTCTACGGGAAAAGGAAGCTTTGCTTCCGACAGGAACAAGGAAGACCCGGTCGACGGTCACGACGACCGCGGCTTCCGTTCCGCCCGAGAAAAGCGAGCGAAAGAAAGCAGACTTCCCGTCCCACCCTCTTCTTTTCCATTCCACTTCCTCCCATTCTCCAAAAAATGATTCGCTTTTTTTGAAAAAAAAGTCTATTCTTCGAACTTTGATTGCAATTGATCTTCGTTTACTCCGATACTAAGAGTGAGAGAAAAAATTCGAGTGAGGAGATTTGTCTATGACTTTTTTCGACGCGATGCAACGGCTGAGCCGTTCATCTACATCCCCTCTGCTGATTGGCGGGTTAGAACTGTCACGACCAGAACGTGTGGAACCTTTTTTTCAGCAAAGTACAGATGCTGTCTTTTTCTTTAATCATCTTGGTGAAATCATCTATTTCAACGAACAACTTCCACGGATGCTCGGTTATTCGAAGGAAACTTTATATAATCATTTCGCCGTCTTTAATCCACCGGAACAGCATGCGTCCGTCACGGCGTTTTTCGAGCGGGCCCTGGCCGGTGAGACGGTCCACTATACGGCACAAGGTCTGCATGCCGATCAACACCGGCTGACGCTCAAAATCACGAACATGCCGATTGAACAGGATGGTCATGTCGTCGGGGTGTACGGGATCGCACGTGACATCACACGCGAAAAACAGTTGGAGGATGATGTCGTCCATATCCGGTCGCAACTGGAACTGACAGAACAGATTCCGGAACTGGTCGTCTTTCACTACGATCCAACGAGCCGGACGATCGAGTATTCACCTTCGTTAATCAAGTACTTAGGCATCGAGTCCAATCCGGTGCAACCCTTTACGAATGAACAGTTACATCAACGTATCCATCCGCGTGATTTTGATCCGCTCCGCTTTCAGATGATCCGCCTGCTTGATGGAGAAATCGATACGTTCGAACAGGAAGTATCCGTCCTGAATGCCGACTACGAATATCAACTGTTACGCCTGAAGGCATTACGACGCGACGGTCCGACCGGATTGATTTCTCTGATTCTTTATGATTTGTCAGAAGTCAGCGAAGCGCGCCGTGAACTGGCACGCGAACGGGAACAGACGCGTGAAATCTATGAAGCACTCGAAGCCGCTATTTCACAAATCGACTTATCAACCGGACGCCTGTTGTTTCATTCCAAAGGATTTTTCCAGATTTTCGAAGAGTTGCCGCACGATCTGATCCTCAGTCAGGACTGGCTGTTCGAGCGACTCGATCCGCGTGACGTACCGGCGATGAAACGATTCATCCGCCGGCTGACGTCCGGAAAGCCGAGTACGATCCAGTATCGTCTGCTGTTCCCGGATGGGCGTATGAAATGGATTGAGGACCAACAAATTCCAGTCTTCCAGCTGGACGGTTCGATTGCCTACACGAACAGCATCATGCACGACATTACGCTTCAAAAAGAGTACGAGGAACGCTTGCAACAGCTGGCGATGTATGACTCGGTCACCGGTCTGCCGAACCGTCTTTCGTTGACGGAGACAATCCGTGACTGGATGCAGGCGAACACGGCATTTTCGATTCTGTCGATTTCGTTTAACCGGATTTCGGATATCAACAATGCGTTTGGTCATGCTTCCGGTGACCAGTGGATTCAGGCGACAAGTGCACTCCTCAACACCTCAAAACCGGAGGGTGTCTTTTTCGGACACCTCGGAGGCGACGAATATGCAATCCTCGTTCCGTCGAGCCTCAAGGACGATGTCACGTCGTATGCGGAAACGTTATTGTCTTTATCCGTCGAACCGATTTTAATTGATCCGTACGCCTTATTCACCCGCGTTTCGATCGGCATCAGCCGTTTTCCGGACGACAGCAGCGATCCGGTCGAATTGATGAAACATTCGTATACGGCGCTCCGGCGGTCACGACGTGAAAATCAGAGTACCGTCCATCATTATGCGTCCAATCTCGATATCGATTATTACCGCCGTTACCGGCTCGAACAGGATTTACACTATGCGATTGAACGGAAGCAACTGTTTCTTGAGTACCAACCGAAAGTCGACAGCTGGACGGGGAAAATCATCGGTCTCGAAGCGTTAATCCGCTGGCAACACCCGGAATGGGGACGGATTCCGCCCAATGATTTCATCCCGCTCGCCGAGGAAAGTGCCCTGCATATCGCAATCGGCGACTGGGTCGTCGAGACAGCGTGCCAGGCGATGCTTGACTGGTCCAGTGCCGGTGCCGATCTTGTCCCGGTATCTGTCAACGTCTCGCCGAAACGGTTTTTGATTCCCGGGTTCGAACACCAGATTGAACAGATACTGGCTGCGTATCAATTGCCGGCCGGGCTGCTGGAACTGGAAATCACCGAAGCGGCATTGATCATGGATGATCCGAACATCAGCCGGACGCTGGAACATGTCAGCCGGCTCGGCGTCCGGATTGCGCTCGATGATTTCGGAAAAGGCTATTCATCAATGGTCTACCTGCAACGGTACCCGATTGATGTCGTCAAGATCGATCGCCAGTTTGCGGTCCATATCGCCGAGGATAAGAAAGCCCAAGCCATCGTTAAAAGTATTCTCTACATGGCGAAGGAGTTTAATCTTGCCGTCATCGCGGAAGGGATTGAAACGATTCAACAGCTCGAGACGTTCCGGTCGCTTGAATGTCCGAACATCCAAGGGTATTTATTCAGCCGACCGGTGTCCGCGGCCGTCATGGAAAGTTTTCTGATCCGGGAAGTCTTGTATCCGATCGAAGCCTGTTCGCTTGCCTCGGATAATGTCCCGAGCTTTACGGTCCAAGGCAAAATTAAGATGCTACAACATCAAAATCAGACATTCGACTTTAGTTTTTCCGAGATTCAAGCCCACCGGACGAGTACACGTCACCTCTACTTTACGACCGATACTCCCTTACCTCTGCAAACCGCGACGTTTGAAGTCCGGTTGTCGGAAGGTCTGCAGCTGGTCTCCTGCACCCTGACTGTCACTGCTTTTGAGGACGGACAATATGCCGGACGCTATACGACGACGCAGGAAGCGGAACTGGTCTTACGGTTTTTCCAGACATTACGCTACAACGGGTGAAATAAGCACTAAGGTCGTTCTCGCGTGCCTTAGTGCTTTTTTGTTATAGTAATGAAAAGTGTATGTAAAAGGAGGGGTTCGATGCCCGCAGCTGAACAGGCCAAACGACACCGCCGTTCAACGAAATGGCAACTGGTCCGTCGTTTGTTGTTGCTTACGATCGGTGCCGTGATTTTCGCTATCGGACTCAAAGGATTCCTTGTTCCGAACAGTATCATCGATGGAGGGATTGTCGGCATTTCCATCATCGGATCGAAACTGACCGATTCGACACTCGCATTGTGGTTATTCTTTCTCAACATCCCGTTCATCTTCTTCGGTTATAAACAAATTGGGAAAACGTTTGCCTTATCAACGCTTTATGCCATTTCCGTCATGGCAATTGCGACGAAGTTACTGGAAGACATCGGTCCGATGACACGGGTCGATCTCCTCGCAACCGTCTTCGGCGGGTTGATTCTCGGAATCGGGGTCGGGATCGTCATCCGGGCGAGTGGTTCACTCGACGGGACCGAAATTTTAGCAGTCTCGTTCAGCCGCTCGACCCCGTTTTCCGTCGGCGAAATCGTCATGTTCTTCAACGTCTTTATTTTAGGGGCTGCCGGTTTCGTCTTCGGTTGGGACCGGGCCATGTATTCCTTGATTGCTTACTTCATCGCCTTCAAGACGATTGATGTCGTCATCGACGGGCTCGATCAGTCGAAGAGTGTCTGGATCATTTCGGAAAACCATGAAGAGATCGGTCTTGCCATCATGGACCGGCTCGGCCGGACGATGACGTACCTGAACGGGGAAGGCGCTTTTTCCGGCGATGACAAAAAAATCATCTTTTGTGTCATCAGTCGGTTGGAGGAAACAAAGCTGAAGGAAATCGTCCGCGATTTTGACGAAGAAGCCTTTATCGCGATCGGCAACATCCATGATGTCCATGGCGGTCGTTTCAAGAAAAAAGATATTCATTAACGTATCCTACTGCAGAGAGGAAGAATCGCCGTGTCGTTTTTGAAAAAACATCGCAAGAAACTGATTGCCGGACTGATTGTCCTCATCGTCTTAGTGTTGATTGCCATCGTCGGTATTTCTGCTTATGTCGGTTCTTCCTTAACGGAGCCGCCCCGGGAACCGTTGACGACCAATCCGAAAAAGGCGGAGGATCTGGCGTACGAAAATGTCTCGTTCCGCTCTTATAAAGACCGGACCCGTTTATCCGGCTGGTGGATTCCAAGTGAAGACGCCAAGTTGACAATCGTCTTTGCCCACGGGTACGGAAAAAACCGGGAACAAAACGATGTCCCGGTGTTGCCGCTGTTCAAAAAGTTCCATCAAGCCGGCTATAACGTCCTGACGTTTGATTTCCGCGGCTCCGGTCAGTCGGAAGGAAAACGCGTCACGGTCGGTGCGAAGGAACAGGATGATTTATTGACCGCCGTCCGCTACGCGAAATCCCGGGCCTCGGAACCGGTCGTCCTCTACGGCATCTCGATGGGCGCGGCAACGTCTCTCGTCACGGCACCGAAAGCCGAAGTCGCAGGTGTCATCGCGGACAGTCCGTTCAGTGATCTCAAGAACTATCTTGCGACGAATCTGCCGGTCTGGAGCGGTCTGCCGAACTTCCCGTTCACGCCGGTCATTCTCCAGGTGACACCGCCTTTGACGGGACTGAACCCGGAACGTGTCCAACCGCTCGAAGCCATCCGCCGGATTGATTATCCGATCTTGATGATTCACGGCAAGGACGATGATGCGATTCCGGTCACGGAAAGTATGCGGCTGCAAAAAGCGGCACCGCGGTCTGAATTGTATGTGACGGAAAACGGCGGACACGTCCAGTCGTACAAACATGACCGGAAAGCCTATGAAGAAAAAATCCTATCGTATCTCGAAGATATTCGCTAAAAAAAGGAGGCACTGTTCCGAGGAACAATGTCTCCTTTTGTCTATCCATTATCGTTTTAGAACGGCACTCCCGACAATTTTCATGACTTCCGGCCGGCTGAGTTTTTCTTTTCCCCGTGCGAGCGCATCCAGTGTTCCGTGGGCGAGTGCAAGCGGAATCTTGCAGAACTCATAAATCGTCGTCTCTCTTGGAATCGAGGCGAGATATGCATCGGCTTCCGCCAGATTCTCCCGGGCATACTCGAACATCGTCTCCGTCGTCCAACCCGGTGGGAAATAGCCGACACCGCGTTCGGCGTCCTCCTGTTGATTGCGCAGGATGTTGACGGCCTGCAGTCCCCGTCCGAATCCGATTGCCTGTTGCTTGTCCGTCACGATACCGGCTTTCCAGTACCAGATGTCGGATAACATGACACCGACCAGTCCCGCAACGTAATACGTGTACTCGTCAAGATCTGCTGCCGTTTTGACCGTCCAGTCCCGCTCGGCCCAAGTGGCCATGCCTTCTGCCATCTCGGCTGTCGATTCCAGGACTTTCGCCCGAATACCGACCGGACAATACGCAATCCATTCTGACAGGCGCAGCGTCACTTCCGGCAACTGATTCGCGTAAGGGGCGATCATCGTCCGGTATGTCTGCTCGTCGAATGTTCCCCGCATCATTAACGCCGTTTCGCGCAATAATGTCGTCTTGACCCCGGTCGGCAATTCTTCGTGGTCCTCGATTTCATCGATCGCCCGCATACATAAGTAAGCCGCACCAACGGCTTCCTGTAGTTCCTGTGACAGACGGCTGATCGGTATATAAAAGGTCCGGCTCGTCGCTTTTAATACACGATTCGCATCTTTCTTCAGCTGCTTCGTCTCATTCATCCATTACACTCCCTCTTTAGTCAAAAAGGTTTCTTTTCTCTACATTACTATACACGATTCAAAAGAAATGAGCATTTTTTTGTTGAACGAAAAAACAGGACCGACATTGAAGTCCGTCCCGTCCTGGTCATGTATCTGTCCGTTGTTTTAATAATTGGCTCATCAGACCGGTACTTTGCGAAGCTTCCGCGTTTTCATCCTGAATCGCGAGATAGATTTCTTTGCGGTGGATATCGATTTGCCGGGGCGCGTTGATGCCGAGTTTGACCTGATCCCCTTCGATTGCGAGAATCGTCAACTCAATATCATCCCCGATTTGAATCGCTTCTCCCGTTTTTCGTTTTAAGACGAGCATCAGTGGCCACCTACTTCGGTCAAACTGCCGATCATCCGACGATTCGCATACGTTTCATCGAGAATGATCTGTTTCGCTTGACGGCGTTTCGTCTCCATGACGAATGGTGCCCGTAAGTTCGTCGTCGATTCCTGGAACGGTTCACGTAACGTGACCGTCGTATAGACGGCGACTTGTGCCGTTTCCTGAATCCCAAGTTGTTCCTTCGCCGATTCCGGTAATTCAAACACGTAATCCGGATCAATCCAAAATGGATTCGTCACGACAAACGCACACTCCGGCTGGTCAATCGATTGGAATGACCAAAAAGGAATCCCTTCTCCGAACGGTAAGAGGATAAAGCGTCGTGCTTCCGGAAAACCCGGTACTTCCGAGGCGAAGGTGATGATTTCACTTTCGTCGACTTGAACCGGACCAAAAAAATCAGTCATGATTTGCATATGATTATCCTTCCCCATCGAACATGCCGCCGACCGGCCACATATCCAGTTGATTTTGTTCCCGCAGATAAATTTCGACCGTACCTTCCGTCACATTCAACTCCGGTCGATTGACCTGAACCTCGATTCGCGGTCGTTCTGCTGTGTAATTGAGTTGCACTTCCGCCGGTGTATAATTGATTTTGACGCGTTCGAGACTGCGTGGCGAAAAGCCGAGTGTCGTCACTTCAGCAGGCGGTGTGTCCCGCGATTTTGCGACGCGGGAGACCGCATTTCCCCCTTGCTCGATTCGCATCAATTGATCGCCTTCAGACGCTGCCCGGCCAACTGCCTGTTGCCCCATCTGACGACCATATTCTGCATAACGCTGGACTGACTCAAAAGCTGGAAGTCGTCCCGTTTCAATCATCGCTTGGGTCGAATCAATTTCGAGTCGTGCTGCGACGGTTTCAATCGACAGATTCCCTTTTGGCTGTTCAATCGATAATGTCGCCGGTGCCTGATGTTGCTCAAGTGTCGCACGGGTGGTGTTGATTCCAATCTTCGCTGACGTTTGACGCATCTCAAGATGTGGCAGATTCACCGTCCGTCATCTCCTTCTTAACGTAAGAAATCAAGCAAGGTTGGCTGAATGATCCGCGCCCCCGCGCTGAGTGCCGCACGATGTAACGTTTCATACGACTTCAGTTCCATGATGACTTTTTCGGCTTCGATGTCTTCGTTATCCGACATGACCGATTTTGCGATAATTTCTTGATCTTCCAGACGAGATGCGTTCAGTTCAAGTCGGTTGACCCGCGCCCCAAGGTCAGCACGCGTTTCGACCGTCTGATTGAGCATACTATCAAGATCTTTTAACATCCCTGATAATTCGGCTCCATTATTTGAACTATCAACGGCACCTGCGTCTGAAACCCCACCAAGAGCATCGTATAATTTTTTGAGCGTCGTGAACGTTTCCGGACTAAATACATTTGTCGGTGAAACGTTGACTTGAACTTCAATTCCGGAAGAGATTTCATAACGGATGACTTCTTCTTCTTTTAGAGTTGGATCACCGTCTGTAAATACGGTATTAACCGCCTTACCCGGTGTTGTTAAATATTCTTTCAGACCTTCCATCGAAATGAAGGGTTGATCCGTCTTTGTTCCATTAAAAATGGCTTTTTCATTATATTTCGTGTTCGCCAGTGTCCCGATATGTTCAATCAGCTGACCCACTTCGCTCTGAATTGCTTTCCGTTGCGTAGCATCATACGTATCCGTCGCAGCTTGTGTCGTCAATTCGCGGACCCGACTCATGGCGGATGTCACTTCGTTGAGCGCCGAGTCCGTCAAGTCCATCCAACCTGTCGCTTCATTGACATTTTTTTTGAACTGTTCGACTTCACGCACTTCTGTCCGGTAACGAATCCCTTGCATTGCGACGACCGGATCTTCAGATGGTCGCTGAATCTTTTTTCCACTGATTAATTGTTCCTGCATCGCACTCAGTTTTTGATAACTGGCGGAAAGATGTCCGATATTTGTTTTCGTCAGCATCGTTTGTGTTACGCGCATTTAGTCATCACCGTCCTACGATTCCCATACCATTGATGATTTTATCAAGCATCTCATCAACCGTAGTAATATTACGCGCTGCCGCGTTGTATGCATGTTGGTACTGAATCATCATCGTCATCTCTTCATCGATTGAAACAGCCGAAACCGACATACGGCGCTGTTCCGCACTTTCCATCAAAACGGCAGAACTCTGACCGAGCCGAGCGACCTGATCCGTCGCGACTGCCATATCTCCAATGACATTTTGATAAAACGAACCGATTGTCGTCGTCGTATCGGATCGTTCAAAACGAATGTTTGCCGTTTTCATGTTGGCCAGTTTCAAGGCACCGGCACTATCACCGATGTTTCCGTCTGTCGAGGTAGCAATGTTATCCAGGCTCTTTTTAATGTCTGCTCCAAGCGTAATCGACTTTGCTGTGATTACTCCTCCGTTGGAAGAAACAAAAAATTCACTTGTACCCGCTGTTTTGTCTTTTTTTACATTCGTCGCATGAGCTTCGTTGAATGCTGTCGCAAACGTTGCTGCCATCTCATCCAGGTGTCCCTGCATATTGACATACTCACCCGTTGCTTGACCATCCTCAACGTGTCCGTACATCTCAATCAGACCAATTAATCGACCTGATGAAAAACCACCGGCTGCGTCAAATGAGATCGTTTGTGAATCTGTTTTGAATCCTGTATAGAGACCATTGTCATCTGTTGTAAAGGTCAACGTTCCTGCTTTTGGTAAATCTGAATCCACTGCAAGCAACTTATCACCATTCGGTAATTTGATTCGAACATCAATCCGACCTTCTGCCGTTTTAACCGTATTCCCAAGTGTTCCTTGCTGAATCGCATCACCGTCGACTGATACTTTTTCAAAATCAACGTACTCTGCGAGTTCATCGAAATAACGGTCTCGTTCATCATAAAGTGCATTTGGTAACACACCAAGCGGTTCGACTGTATGGATTTCAGCATTGATATTATGAATCTTTTTGAACAGATCATTTACTTTTTTAGTCGAGACCTCAATTTCACTTTTCAGGTCACCTTGTACTTGATTAAGTGCCTTCGCCATGTAATTAAACGTTTGTGTCAATGTCTCCGCTTTTTGACGGACGACACTCCGGGCACCTGAATCCTGGGGATTCGTTGATAAGGTCTGAAGGGATTCCCAAAACCCGTCAAATGCTTTAGACAAGCCTGTATCCGACGGTTCATTGATGACATCTTCCATACGACCGAATGCTGCTTCTTTTGTACCATAGTAAGATGTCTTCGTCGCCTCGTCTCGATATTGTTTATCGAGCATGACATCGCGGACACGTTCGAGGAGTTCACCTTTTACACCCGTACCGATTTGTCCCATTTTACCTGTACCGATTGCCATCGACAATTGCTCTGTCGTCGCCATGACAAGACGTTGCCGTGAAAAGCCGGCCGTTCCTGCATTGGCGATATTGTTTCCGGTCGACTGGAGCGCCCACTGATTCGTCGTCAGTGCACGACGACCGGTTTCAAGCCCCATGAATGTTGAACCCATGTATTTGCCTCCTTAAGCATTTCGATTGAAATGTGCGCGATCAAGCGCGGACTGACCATATGTAAAATCATCTGCTTCTGGTATCAGCAATTCCAGATGCCAGTTTAAATAGTGTAACGATTGAGTGAGTAAGTCAGCGTTCAACTCGTTCAGTACCTTCAACTGACCAATCGTTTGAAGCAACCGACGCATGGAATCGACATCCTCCGGGTGCGCTTGCAGCCACTCCGTCATCGTCATCGTCCCCATCTGAGCGAGACGCTGCTGCTCCAACTGTTCGATTCGTTTTAAATGAATCGGTTCTTCCTTGACGAGCTGCGAAAGACGCGGCATATCATTTTGAATCAAGACCTGTTTTTTTTCTTCCGCCAGTTCCAGTAGTGCGGCATGTTCCGCCGTCAGCTGATCGATGAGTTCCATCCGTCCTGTCCTCCTCCGTCTATGTTCGTTCATATAAAAAGCGACCCGCGCATCCGTGCCCCGAGTCGCCTCTATTGTTTAAGTTAGTCTTCTTACAAGTTCAAGAAACGTTCCGCGATTTTCTTCGCATCCGGTTTATAGGTTCCATCCTGAATGGCTTGTCGAAGGGATTCGATTTTTTCGGTCCGTGAAGGCGTCGTTTCGTTAAAGCGCAACCGCGCTTCGCTTGAAATCGTCACTTCATCCGGCCGATTCGTGCGTGTTGGTTCTGTTCCTTCTACTTTTTGATTTTTTTCGTACGTCTTAGGCATGTTAACCCACTTCGTAGAATCAATTCGCATGTGAACACCTGCTTTCTAGACTACAAGATTCTTAATTCAAGTTCGATACGTTCGCGGTTTCGAAGGGGCAGAAGAATCAAGCATCGCTTGAGCGAGTTCACGTCGCAATTTTTCGCGACATTCGGCACAAATCGTGCCATCACGGGAGGGCTTCCCGCAACTCTCACACATGATCTCCATCTGAGAAATTTCAGAGATCAACAATCGCCCTTCTTTAATGTAACGGAAGACCGTTTCTCTCTTTACTCCGATAGCCATCTCAACATCTTTAGGTGAGGTTCGGACTTTTCGCCGTTCTCGCAGGAACTCACGCACCTTCTCAAAATCAGTATGATCTTTTCTGATACAATCGACACACAGATCAGAAGATTGACGAACAAATAACTTCCCGCAAGTTTTGCAGTTTAATACATCCATTTCCTTCACCTCATATTGAATATCGGCAGGAATGAAGATTTTTTAAACACTTCGAAATAAAGTTACCGCAGAAATTTCTTTGGCGCCGGCTTCATAAAGCCGTGAAGCCGCTTGGTGCAAGGTGATTCCGGTCGTATAGACGTCATCGACCAGCAAAATCGTTTTTCCGGTCACCGGCTGAATGACGTGATACGGATTGTCCCGTTCCAGTCGTTCGTGCCTCGTCTGATGACTGAATGCGACTCCGTCCGTCCGTTCCAGCACAAGCCGGACCCGTCCCCGCATCATCCGGGCGATCAGTTCCGCCTGATTGAATCGGCGTTCGCGCAAACGTTCCGGACTGAGCGGAATCGGGACAATCCAATCCTGTTTGACTTTTACCTTTTTGAGCTCTGTTTTAAACACGTCGAGCAAAGCCGTGTCCCCGAGAAACTTATACCTTTTCATGAACGCCTTTGCTTGTGTCTGATAAAGAAATAGCGGGTGCGTGACCAATCGTCGTCCCTGGTTGCGCCAGTTCTGACAATCCGGACAGAGCGGCAGTCCCGGTTTTCCGCAATCCTCACACCCTCCGCATTCCCCTCTTTTTACAAATTCTATTTTACAGGTCGGACACAGGGTTTGACTAGTCCAGACATTTGATAACGTCCAGCCGGGTAAAAAGTCCTGCCTGCACAGGTAACAGTTCATCGAAATCCCTCCCGGTTCGCTCGTTTAATGTGATGAATCGCTTGGTACATCGCATCGGACCGGTCATTCGCAAAAAATACGACGTCCCCTTCCGGAAAATCAGCATTTCGTCCGACCCGTCCGCTGATTTGAATCAAGGCCGCACTGCTGAAAGATTGATCGGCATCGAGAACTGCCACTTGAACGTCGACTAACGTCACGCCCCGTTCGAGGATCGTCGTTGTCAACAAAATACCGGTCGTCTGACGGAAACGGGCGACCTTTGTGACCCGCTCCGGATCTGCAGCATGGACGGTTTCGCACTCGATCCCCTGCTGATGCAAAAAGGTCTGCCATGTCTCAAGCGCCGCGACTTGCGGCACGAACAACAGACGTGGTTTAGTCGCATGCGTCCGAAGCCAGTCTACGATATCCTGTTTCGTATAGGGAATCTGCAGGCGGGGAATCGGCAACGGAAAACCATGATAGCGGCGCATCAAACGAACCGTTGGCAGGCGTTGATCGCGCAACGAAGGTGTCGCACTGAGTAAAATCAAAGAAGAACCGGGAGCCGTCGCCTGACGGACATAGCGGTGTAACGTCCGATCGGTCCGGTACGGAAAGGCATCGACCTCATCAATGAAGACGACGTCAAAACACGCGCGGTAATGAATCAATTGATGGGTCGTACTGATTGTGATGTCGCCGAGTCCCAACCGGTCAGCGGACCCTCCAAACAACGAAACGATGGTTGCCTGTTGAAACGCCCGTCTCAGATGCCCTGTCAATTCCCGGACGACGTCCGCGCGCGGCGTCGTGATCAGGACACGGCGATTCGTACAAAGTGCCCGTTCGATGCCCGGAAACAACATCGGCGTTTTTCCGGCGCCGCAGACGGCATGGACAAGCAGCTTCTCTTGTTGATCAATCGTCCGGATAATCGCATCGGCAATCCGTTGCTGATCACTCGTCAAATTCAGTTCCGTATGATAATCGGGACGGACGGGGTCAAGCGGGCGCGGATCCGTGACAAGGCGGTCACACGTCCGCAGTTTGCCGAAAATCAAACAATGGCGGCAGTAATAACAGCGTTTCCCGCACGTACACGGTCCGCGGGTCGGTAATTTTCCGCACCGCTCGCAACGCCACGTGACAGCCGGCCGGTATTCAAGAGGAGCATCGACCGACATGTCGAGCCGGTAGTCGGGAATCAATCGTCCACGTAAATCCATAAGTCACTTCCTTTCGTTGACTGACTCTCCCTTTCGGCAAGACGGACGGACTTCCTGCCGCCGCTTGAAAGCCCCTATTTGGAATAACGGGACGAAAAAAACGTACCTGCTTTCGCAGATACGCCGTTGTTCGTTGTATGTCCTATGGATAATACAGGGTTACGCTTCTTGATACCAGGTAATACCGATTGCACCGGGTCCTAAGTGGGTTCCGATGACGGGACCAAACACACTCATCTCAATCCGGGCATCCGGGAACCGTTCCTGTAAGACGGCAATTTCTGCTTCCGCTTTGGACGAATCTTCCGCATGGATGACACCGATGACATGACCGGCACCTGTTCCTTGAATCGTCTCGTCCATCATTTCCTCAATCCGTTTGACGGCCCGTTTGAACGTCCGGATTTTTTCGAACGGCACGATTTTCCCGTCGACGAAATGGAGAACCGGTTTGATTTTCAGGAAAGAACCAACGACGGCTTGCGTCATGCTGAGACGTCCGCCGCGTTGGAGGTGTTCCAAGTCATCGACCACGAAATAGGCACGGATGACTTCTTTTAATGCTTCAAGACGGGCGACGATGTCAAGCGCTGTCGCACCGGCATCACGCATCCGAACGGCTTCTTTGACTAAAAAGGCTTGCGGCATACAGGAAATCCGCGAATCAATCGGATGGACCTGAACGTGTTCGATCATCATGTTAATCGTATGTAAGGCCTGGTACGTCCCACTGATTCCGCTTGATAACGTGATACCGATGATATCCGTCCCTTGCGGAAGTTGTTCAAACGAATCAACAAGATCACCGATGTTCGGCTGTGAGGTCGTCGGTAAACTTCCTGTCTGAATCCGTTGATAAAAATCAGGTACGGAAATATCGAGTCCTTCACGATACGCATCTCCGTCAAAGATGACACTAAGCGGTGCAACATGGACATTGTTTTCTTCACAATAGGTAGTTGGCAGATAGGCAGTACTATCCGTTAAAATCACAATCTGGCTCATTCGTGAATTTCCTCGCTTTTAAGAGTTCCGTCGTGACATAAGGTATTCTGACAGGTCACAATCGGTTTTTATCATATCACAGGTTGAAGTCTAAAAAAAAGAAAGACGGAGCCGAATCGGCTTCCGTCCTGACCTTAAACGACGACGACCCAGCCGCGGCGAATCGCTTCGACGACAGCACCGGTCCGATCGGGTACATTCATCTTACGTAAAATAGAGGATACGTGGTTTTTAACGGTTTTCTCACTGATGAACAACGTATCGCTGATCGCCCGGTTCGAGAAACCGTCCGCGAGCAGCTGCAGGACTTCACATTCCCGGCGTGTCAACACATGTAACGGTGCTTCGGCGACACGTTTTTCAATCGGTTGTGAAGACATCGTCTGCTTCATCTTCATCAGACGACGGTATTCCTGTAACAGGTTCGGTGTGACTTTCGGGTGGACATATCCGCCTTCCCGGTACACAGACCGGATCGCATTGACCAGTTCATCCGTCGCCATCTCTTTTAAGAGATAACCGACCGCCCCTGCTCCAAGCGCATGCATGACATACGTTTCATCGTCATGGATTGACAGGATGATGACCCGGACTTCCGGATGGACTTCCATCAAACGTTTCGTTGCTTCGACCCCGTTGACTTTCGGCATATTTATATCCATTAAGACGATATCCGGCTGATGTGCTTCAACGAGTGGAATCACGTCTGCTCCACTCTCGCCCTCCGCGACGACGACGAACTCTTCTTCGAAATCAAGAATCCGTTTGACGCCTTCCCGGAATAACTGATGATCGTCGATGATGACTACTTTTACTTGCTCGTTATTCACAGTGTTTCTCCTCTCACTCCGGATTCCTCAACTGGAATCCTTACCTTGATGACTGTCCCTTTACCTGGCTGCGTCTCAATCTCAAATTCCCCGTCTATCAATTCAATCCGTTCCCGCATCCCGATCAGTCCGAATGACTCATCACACGATTCGACGATGGAATCAAAATCAAATCCGATCCCGTTATCTTTAACATGAATTCGAACGGAATGTTGATACTGTTCTATGATAATACGAATGTCCCCTGCTTTGGAATGCTTAACTGCATTTTGGACCGCTTCCTGCACAATTCGGAAGACGGCGACTTCATATGTGGACTCAATCCGTTCGCCGCCTCCGAGATAATTAAAGTGAATCGGGATGTTGGAAATTTCCTGCATATGTCGTAAATAGCGTTCAAGTGTCGGGACGAATCCGAGATCATCCAGCGTCATCGGCCGTAAATCATAGATGATACGTCGAATGTCAGCTAATCCATCACGAATCAATTTCCGCAGACGATGTATTTCTTCAAAGGCCGCTTCCGCGCCATTATGCTGGTGAATCTTTTCAATCAAATCAGCCCGGATCAACACGTGGGCAAGCGTCTGCGCAGGACCGTCATGCATATCCCGCGACAGGCGGCGGCGCTCATTCTCTGCCGACTGGAATACTTTTAAACCCATCTCTTGTTTTTGCATCGCTTTTTCGTACTTTTCGTTCATGACCTGCATGTCGTCCGTCAGGAAATTCAACACGACCGAAACACGGCTGATCAGCATGTCGGCACGTTCTATCGTTTCGTCCAGTTGAATCAAACGTCGTTCGAGCTCGTCCCGCCGTTTGCGGCAGTTCATCTCATCGCGTTGATTGATGAATGACTCGAGCTGAAGCGAGTTCGCCGTCTCATAAGCAGAACGAATATCTTGTTCCGAGTAGTTGTCGAAGTTTTTGCTCACGATAACGAGTCGCGCTTTCGAATCCTTAATGTGTCGTTCCAGCCGTTCAGCTTCTTTAATGTAGTCGTGAACACGTGTCTTCAACTCCCGTAGCTCCTGCTGAATTTCAGCATACTGCTCACGTGAACTTTCGGTAATCCGGACGATTTCTTCCCGGCTTTCTTCTACGACACCAATGATGTTCTGTACGATATCATTCAAGGACAGTCGCTCCCCCATCTCATTCGTCATACTACTCCCTCCGTTCCTTGCCAGTCCCCACGGTTGTCTCTCTCTCAAATCGTCGTTATGCTAGAAAGAACTAGTTAACGAGGAGGACATTTTTGATTATGACATTATTTAATTATTATACAGTAAAAGAAAACGGTTTCCATGAAATCATTATCCAAAAGTCACGATTTATTACATATTTGGCGCGTGCCACCTCGGAAGAAGAGGCTCAGCGCTTCATTGCGGACCTCAAAAAAAAACATTCGGATGCCAATCATAATTGCTCCGCCTACATCATCGGCGAACGCAATGAGATTCAAAAAGCCAATGATGACGGCGAACCGAGTGGAACGGCAGGCGTCCCGATGCTGGAAGTCTTAAAAAAACGGAATCTCCGCAATACGGTCGTCGTCGTGACCCGATACTTCGGCGGCATCAAGCTCGGCGGCGGCGGATTGATCCGGGCTTACGGCTCGAGTGTCTCGGAAGGCCTGAACGCTGTCGGTATCGTTGAACGGATTGCCCACGATTTAGTGGAAATCACGGTCGACTACACCTGGCTCGGAAAGCTGGAAAATGAATTACGGGCAACCGAACACATCATTGATCAGATTCATTATCTTGATCATGTCAAAATCGATGTCTGGGTCGAGGAAACAGCCGTCCCCGCCTTCCTTGAGTGGATGACGAATTTGACGAACGGGCAAGCCCTGCTCGAGAAAACGCATTCGCGCTATGTCGAACGTGACATTCAACCTTGACCTGCTATACTGATTGTAAAGAATTTAAAAGTTTTCTAATAATTCAGTAAATTAAGGAGTAATGAATCGTGGATGATTCCAAACGATCCCGTTCTACCAAACCAAAACCAAAGCGGTCGTGGTTTAAAGTGTTCGTCACCGTTTTTCTAGTCGTATTTATCGCTGGAGGTGCTGCATTTGCCTATGTCGCTAATAAAACGTTCCAAACCGCCAAACAATCAGAAGTCGAACTGTCACGTGGAGATAAATCAGATAAGCGGGCAGCTGCCGTCGACTTAACGAAAGATCATTTTTCCGTCCTGCTCGTCGGAACGGATGAACGTCCGGGTGATACGTCCTCACGTGCCGATACGATGATTGTCGCAACATTCAACAAAACGAATAAACAAGTCAGTTTACTGAGTATTCCTCGTGATTCCCTCGTCATGATCCCATCTGTCGGGTACGAAGATAAAATCAATCATTCCTATGCGTTCGGCGGCATTGATTCAACGATTGAGACCGTCGAAAAGCTGCTTGATATCCCGATTGATTATTACGGTTCAATCAATTTCAATGGTGTCGTTGCGATTGTCGATGCTGTCGGCGGCATTGAAGTCGATGTCAAATTACCAATCGATACGTTAAACTCTTCCGATAAAAAAGGAGGCGTCAAGCTCGAGCCCGGTCTTCAACGCTTAAACGGTGAGGAAGCTCTTGCCTATGCCCGGATGCGTTACGAAGATCCAGAAGGAGATATCGGACGGACGAAACGCCAACAACAGGTTGTTCAAGCGATCATCGATCAATCGACATCCTTTGGATCCATCACAAAGCTGAATAAGTTAATGGATGCGACCGGTGATAATTTCACGACAAACATGTCCCTGACGGAAGCGTTCCAATTACAGCCGTTCGTCAAATCCTTGAATACCGTCAACCGGATTGATTTAAAAGGGGCGGATGTCAAGATTAACGGTGCCTACTATTATCAGCTCGATCCAGGTTCTCTTGCCGATGCGAAAACGATGTTAAAGGAACAGTTGAACTTACCGGAGACTGCCGATGAATCGACATCCACACCGGAGGTTACCGATGATTCAACCGTTGAAAGTAACTGATTATCCCGAACTTTACCGGCTCCAGCAACAAGCGTACCGGGTCGAGGCCGATTTAATCGGTGTCACTTTCTTTCCACCGCTTCTTCAGACGGAAGCCGCGTTACGCGAGGAACACCCGTCCGGTTATATCATGCGTCTCGACGGACGACTCGTCGGAGCAGTAACAGTCGACGGTGAGACCATCACCCGGTTACTCGTTTCCCCGGATTATTTTCGTCAAGGTATCGCCACGCAACTGCTCCGATATGCCTGTGAAAAACAACTGCTCCGCTTCGTTTCGACGGCCGCCTTAAACGAACCAGCCATCGCCTTGTATCGCCAATTCGGATTCCGGCCTGTTCATCAAGTCAGACAGGACGCAATCGTCCTCGTGACACTCGAACGTGACGATGTGTCTAATGCGTGACTGATCAAATAGAACAAGGGGCTGACTCAAAAGTCAGTCTTTACACAAAGATGAGGGTGGCAGAATAATAATCTGCCACCCTCATCACGTACAAAAAAGAATCACTCGCTTCACGCCACTCCTACAGGAAAAAGCGGATTTTTGCGCTGTCAGAGACGAACAAGACCCGGGTTCCTGCCTGAATGAGGCAGGAACACTGGCTTGTGTCTCGCCTGAGGAAAGGGCGTGAAAAGAGAAGTGATTCTTTTTTAAGTCATGCCCTTTTCAGCTGTAAAAGCTCGTACGTTTAACGTCAATCAGAACCAGCCCATGATCGATCCAATCACCGCACCGAGGATAACAATCCGGAGCGGTGATTGTTTATAAAATCGAAGCAGACAAAACAAACCGAACGCAACGAAAAAATCGACTCCTGTTTTTATGCTCGACGTGAAGATCGGATCATATAACGCAGCAAGCAGAATTCCGACAACGGCTGCATTGACACCAATCAACATCCGTCCGACCTGTTTGTTACCACGGACCCGGTCCCAAAACGGCAGGACACCAAGGACAAGTAAAAATCCAGGCAGGAAGATGGCGAGGGTCGCAAGGATTCCGCCCAGCAGCCCGTTCACGACCGTTCCAAGATACGTCGCGAAGGTAAAAAGTGGACCCGGGACGGCTTGAGCTGCCGCATATCCGGCTAAGAAACTGTCACCCGTCAAAAAGTCCGGCACGAGCGACTGCTGCAAGAATGGCAGGACGACATGTCCACCACCAAACACGAGTGCACCTGCACTGTACATGATACTCGTCAGTTGGAGATTTCCGGTTGCGACATTCGCTAAAACCGGTGTCACGACGAGCAGGACGACGAACAAGATCAAGGCACCGATGCTGAGAAGACGCGGCACACGAATATCTAGTTTCCCGCCACCTGCAGGCTCATCTTCAAACCAAAACAGACCAATCAATGCCGCAACAAGCAAGACACCGACTTGCGCGAGTGGATGGGCGAGCAACAAGACACCGGCCAACGCCAGCAGCATTAAAAATAACCGTTTCGGACCAACTGCAAGTTTTGTTCCCATACCGAGAACCGCATCCGCAACGATGGCGACCGCAACCAGTTTCAGACCATGGATGAAACCGGCTTCCGTTAAATCAAATTCGGTTGCGAGCAACGCAAAAAGGATCAACAGAATACTTGATGGTAACGTAAAGCCGATGAATGAGACGATTGCCCCGACGACTCCACCCCGGACAAGACCAATCCCCATCCCGACCTGACTCGAAGCCGGTCCCGGCAAGAATTGGCAAAGGGCGACGAGATCGGCATAGGCTTTCTCATCCACCCACTTCCTTCGCTTGACGTATTCCTCGTAAAAGTATCCTAAATGGGCGACGGGTCCGCCAAATGACGTTAATCCGAGCTTCAAGGACACGATAAAAATTTCAATCCATCTGTTCATATGACCACCTCCGCGCTGAATTATACGAAAACTGTGTAAATTTTCTGTGACCATTCAGACGTTTGATGATTTTTTCCCGCCATATGTGACAGTTCTCCAAACAGTCTCGACAGGACCTTGACGATACCGTTTCAGGTACCAGCTCGAGAACAGGATTTGCATGACTAGTACGACGATCACCAGTAACGTTCCCTGCCAGAGCGGAATCGTCCCGTATCGACCGGTCACGAAGAGCACCAGTGTAAAGACAAGCGTCTGCGTGAGGTAATTCGTCAACGCCATCCGTCCCAACACTTGAAACCCCATTAACGGACGTCCTGACCGGACGAGTAAGGCAATCCCCGCCGCATAGGCAACAGCGAGTGTGCGCCCCGACAGCCAGACAAAAAAGTAGTTGGCCAGTCCATCCGGGAAACGACCCTGATGAATCTGAACGATCGGATAGAGTAACGGTAACGACAGCAATAGACTGGCACCAAACACAAGACCGATTGTCCGGGTCGCCGGCGGGCGGACCGTGAACCGTTCCATCAAGTAAGCCCCGATTAAAAACAGGGAAAGAATTTCCGGCCAAATCGCCAGTGAATTGTTTAAGCCGTGCGGTAATTGAACGGTCGCATGATAGGTGACGAATTCTATGATGTCACGTGCCGCCACGATCGATTGCAGGGTCATATCCGGGTCCGGAATCGACCGGTCCCCGACAGACTCGGCATATTGATAAATCGACAGATACCGAAAGAAGACATACAGCTGTAAGGCAAGACCAATCCACAGTTTTGTTGATGGTCGTGTCTGAACGAACGCAAGCAGCATCAAACCGCACAGGGCATACGTCTGCAGAATATCCCCTCTCCAAAACAGCAGATGGATGAGACCGAACAGAAATAAAGCGAGTAAACGGCGGACAAAAATCCACAGTGATTTGCGTTTTACCCGCAAGCGGTTGATGAACAGAATGAAGCCGGCTCCGAATAAAACGCTGAACAACGTATAGAATTTTGTTTGGATGAACAGGTCAAACAGGAGACGCAACAGCTGATCGGTGCTCCCCATCTCACGCGTGAAACGTTCGCCGAGAAAGCTCGGCATATTAACAAAGAGGATGCCGCATAAAGCGAATCCCCGCAACACATCCAGATAGATAATTCGGTCGGCTCGTTCAATCGGATTCATCTTGACTCCCCTATTCGCCAAATCAGCCGCCCAAATTCCTTTGAGCGGCTGATTGGTCATTTTGATGTCATTCGTTCCAGCAAATTCAGTAACGGTCGATAGCGCTCGCCCAGTAATCCAAGCGATTCGACTAAAATATCGAGTACGAGCAATAACATCAGCAAGGAAACGAGTGCTCCCAGCGAAGTCGTTTGTGAAAACAGGACCGCTGTCATCCCGAAGACGGCACACAGTCCGTAAATGACGAGTACCGCCTGCCGCATCGTAAATCCAAGGTCAAGTAACCGGTGATGCAGATGGGCTTTATCCGGTGCAAACGGTGGTTTTCCCTGTAATACCCGGCGCACAATCGCAAACAGCGTATCGGAAATCGGGATGCCGAGCAGGATGACCGGCACTGCGAGTGAAAACAGGGTGACGTTCTTGAAACCAAGCAACGACAGGACACCCAACATGTATCCGAGGAATAACGCACCGGTGTCTCCCATAAAAATCTTGGCCGGATAAAAGTTGTGGAACAGAAAACCGAATGTACTCATCAATAAAAGAATTGCGACAATCGTCACGTAGACATTGCCCTGGATGACGGCCAGGCTGATCAGGGTCAGCAGGACGATACTTGAAACCCCTGCCGCCAGTCCGTCCAGTCCGTCAATCAGGTTGACGGCATTCGTGATGCCGATGACCCAGAGAAACGTCAGCGGGACACTCCACCAGCCGAGATACAATTGTTGATCGAACGGCAGATTGATAAACTCGATCCGGATCCCGCCGTTTAAGACGACCACGGCCGCAACGATCTGCCCCATCAGTTTCAGTCGGGCATTTAATTGAAAACGGTCATCGAGTGCGCCTGTCAAAATCACGACAAAGCCTCCGACCAGAATATGTGTCGCATACGGGCTTGAAGGTTGCAAAATAAAGTAACCGATCATAAATGCAATGTAAATCGCAAGACCGCCTAAACGCGGCATAATTCGTACGTGTACTTTTCGTGCGTCCGGACTGTCAACGGCACCGACGGCAATCGCAAAGCGTTTTACGACGGGTGTGATCAGTAAGGCCGCGATAAAACAGACAATGGACGCCGTCCATAACATAATAACATCACGCTCCTGCGCGAATTATATCATAAAAAAAAAGAGCCGACGAGCGGCTCACATGAAGATTGGGACTTCTGCAGATGGATCATATGTATAGATGCCGCGTCCGACTTTTTTAATCGCCGGATTCGCTTGTTCCACTTTTGCCATCAGTTGATAGATGTTGCTGATTTGGTGACGGTACCGGAGTTCCAGTTCCATTTGAATGTCCCGTGCCGACATTGATTCGCGTTCACGCATCAAGTCGCTGATTTGATGCACATAAACTTCCAGTGGGTAACGTTGGTTGACTCGGCGTTGCTTGAGCGGACGTTCCTGTGTCACGGCAACTTCTTTTGCCGAATCACTTGTTCCCCGACTTAATTCTGCGATTAAATATTCAGCGCGCCGTTGCAGACGACGGTATTCCTCTTCAATTTCCATCAGTTCTCGGTAGATATGTTCACTCGATCCCATTTGTTAACCCACTTTCCTAAATTAAACATAAATATTTCAATTATGTTTCAATTGTATGTTTTTTGAAATAAAATAAACTACAATTTGCCTCTTTAATATATAATTTTATTATATATTTAATTATTCTGTAATATTTTTCTCTCATTGGTTGTCACTTGACTACACTTCATATTAACAGAAAGGAGATAGAACGGAACAGATAAATTATAAATTAAACTATTTTAAAAATACTTAATTGACTATATAAGCTTTTCTACGTATTTATTCTACTTAAAAGGAGACTGGAAATTTAATGGACAAATTAACTAAAATCCTCACAATGACGCTAGTACTTTTGCTTCTGGTGACCATCGCTTTTCCGTCCTCATTAGTATCGGCTGCTTCCGGTGTAACGTTTACGAAAACGACCTATCAAACGACAGATTTACTGAATTTACGTTCGTCCGACTCGGTTTCCTCCAAAAAATTAACGACGATCCCGAAAAAAACGTCGCTGACGTCCAACTACCGGATTGGTGACTGGTATCGTGTCACCCACAGCGGAAAGACCGGTTACGTACTCGGTCAATACTTAACGAAAGTCGTCAGCGGGACGGCCTACCAGACGACGGATGCTTTATCGTTGCGTCAGGCTGCTTCGACATCTTCAGCCCGCCTTTTGACCATTCCGGTCAAGACGACGGTTACGTCGAGCTTCCGTGACGGCAATTGGTACAAAGTGACGTATAACAATAAAACCGGTTTCGTATCGGGTGCCTATCTAAAGAAAGTGGCGGCATCGTCCACAGCCTATACGACGACGGAACGGCTGAACTTCCGGACTGCACCGACGACCTCGGGCAAGCTGTTGATGACGATTCCGAGCAATCAAGTCGTCCAGTCCTTATCCGTCAGCTCCAACTGGCACAAAATCAGTTACGGCGGGAAAACCGGATATGTCATGGGGACGTATTTAAAAAAAGGTACGGCTTCTCCGACCGTCCCGACTGCCGGAACGGCTGATTACAGCGGCAGCAAGATGTATGTCCTGATTGATGCCGGAAGCACCGTCGCCTTACGGGCATCCGCTTCCGTCCTCAGCGGACAAGTGACCCGTCTCGGACGCGGTACACCGCTTCTCGTGACAAACACGTTCCATCAGACACGCGGTTTCGTCGCAGTCCAAACAGCGGACGGACGCCGGGGCTATGTCGAAGCCACTTATTTGACGCTGTTCCAACCGAGCCCGGCGAATCGTCCGTTGATCGTTCTCGATCCCGGACACGGTGCTTACGATCCGGGCGCTGTCCGGGCAGGACTCGCAGAACGGGACATCGTCCTGTCTGTTGCCCGTCAAGTCGCCGGTCTGCTGGCAGGAAAAGTGGATTTGACGTTAACACGCTACACAAACGATTATTATCCGTCACTCGGCGACCGGAGTGCGATGGCAAACGCTTTGTCGACGTCACGGTTCGTCAGCATCCATATCAATGCTTCGAATGGTACCAGTGCGTCCGGTGCGGAAAGTTACTACTATAAGGGAACAACTTCCGTTCAGCTCGCACAGGCGATTCAGCAACGGCTGACAGGTTACGCCGGCATGCGCGACCGCGGTGTCCACTTTGCCAATTATGCTGTCATTCGCGGAACGCAGGCACCGGCCGTCCTGGCGGAACTCGGTTTCCTATCGAATGCGTCAGATCGTGCGAAACTGGCAGACCCCGCTTATCAGGCACGTTATGCCCAAGCGATTGCCGACGGTATTCTCGCGACACTTTAAGTTCAAAGACTGTAAAACGCTCATTCCGTCTATCGGAACGAGCGTTTTTTATATGACAAAAGGACCGCTCAGGGAAGCGGTCCTTTTGTACTCACATGAAAAGAGATTGATCAGATAAAACCATCTGCCATCAGGGAATGGCGGATGTTCATTAGCGACTAGCTAGAATCTGCTCAAGGGAAAGCAAATCCGTCGAATCGACACGATAGTCTGCCTCATGTAACGTCGTTTCCGGACCGACTCCGACAGCATACATACCCGCTGCGTGAATGGCCGTGATTCCTGCCGCTGCATCTTCTACACCGATGCAACGTTCAGGTGCGACGCCAAGCGCCTCTGCTGCCCGTAAAAACACTTCAGGGTGTGGTTTTGACTGGGCGACGGTTGCCGCATCGACGATGTCATCAAAATAGTGCCGGACTCCAAGTGCCTCAACGACAGTCAACGCATTTTTAGAAGCTGACGCCATTCCGATTTTCAGCCCAGTCGCACGGATTTCATCCAGGAATACAATGATTCCCGGTAAAAGATCCTGTTCTGAAATATGTTGGATCAACGTGACGTAATGGTCGTTCTTTTTCGTTGCGAGCGCTTCTTTTTCCTGAGCGGTAAAAGCATCCTGCTTCCCGCCAAGTATCAAAATCCGCTCCAGTGAATCAGTCCGACTGACGCCTTTCAGTGTTTCGTTGAACTCCCGGTCGAACGGAATGTCCAACTCCTCACCCAGTTGTTTCCAAGCCAGATAATGATACTCGGCTGTATCGGTAATTACGCCGTCCAAGTCAAAAATGACCGCTTCAATCGTTGGTGCCATCCGACATCCATCCTTTCATCCATCGTACATGAAAGACAAGAAATCGAATGATTTGCGCAAACGATTGCACTTGCCTCAAGAATTATTTTACCTGTTCCCCTTCCCCTTTGCAAGCGTTATCAAAAAACAAATCCAAATCGTTTCCCTTTCTAGAAAGAAACCGTTTTCAATTTCAAGGGAATGTTTTACTTATTTCGTTCTTTTCTATTCGTTTTACAATTTTTAACTGTTATAATAAAAGCGAGTTTGACAGTCGAACCGAAGGAGTGACCAATCATGTTTCAGCGCGTTAAACAATTAATAGATGAACAGAGTCGCAGAATGCGTCGTTATGAAAAAACCGTTTTATTAATTAACAGCTTAGAAGCAGAAATGGAACAAAAAACGGATGAAGAACTACAGCTTTTGACCACATCTTTGAAAAATCGTCTGCAGGCCGGTGAGAAAATCGAGGCAATCACCGTGACTGCCTTTGCCCTTGTCCGGGAAGCCAGCAAGCGGACACTCGGTCTTCGTCATTACGATGTCCAGTTGATCGGCGGACTCGCCCTTCTGTCCGGACATATCGCCGAAATGGCGACCGGTGAGGGAAAAACACTCGTCGCGTCACTCGCTAGTTTCACCCAGGCCCTGCACGGTCAAGGGGTCCATGTCATCACCGTCAACGAATACCTCGCTCAGCGTGATGCGGAACAGATTGGTCAGATTCACCGTTTCCTGGGTTTGACGGTCGGCATCAATTCAGCAGAACTGTCATTCGAAGAAAAACAGCAGGCTTATGCCGCTGATATTACATACGGAGTCGGAACGGAATTCGGCTTCGACTATCTGCGGGACCATTTGGTCATGCGGCAGGAAGATCGTCTGCAACGTCCCCTCCGCTTCGCGTTAATCGATGAAGTCGACAGTGTCTTGATCGACGAAGCCAAAACCCCTCTCATCATGGCGGAACGGGACACCGTTCACGAAGGTTTACAACAGTTGGTCCGTCATGTTGTCAAAGACTTTAAAGAAGACGCCGATTATACGTTCGATGAAGAAATCAAGGCGGTCGCCTTGACGGATCAAGGCATCGAGACGATTGAGCGGACTTTCGGCATCGATCAGCTGTTTGCAGCGGAACATGCCGTCTTGTTCCACTATGTCATCCAGGCACTGCGGGCTCATGTCGTTCTCCAAAGAGACGTCGATTACATCGTCAAGGACGATAAGATTGCACTCGTCGACCTGTTCACCGGTCGTTTGATGGAAGGACGCAGTTTATCGGACGGTCTCCACCAAGCGCTTGAAGCGAAGGAATACGTCAGCGTGACCGAAGAAAATCGGACGACAGCGCAAATCACGATCCAGCATTACTTCCGTCTCTATCAACACGTGTGCGGGATGACCGGGACCGCTGCCACTTCCCGTGATGAATTTTTGAAGACGTACCGGATGGATGTTGTATCGATTCCACCGAACCGTCCGAAAATCCGAATCGATGAAGCGGATGTCCTGTTCTTGACGAGTCCTGAGAAATACAGCGCGATTGCGACAGCGACCGAAACAGCTCATTCGACGGGGCAACCGGTCTTGATCGGAACGACTTCGATCGAACAATCCTTAAAGGTGGCAGACGTTCTCGATCAGCGGCACATTCCTTACGAGATTCTGAACGCCAAAACGGTTGACCAGGAAATCCGGATCATCGAGTCCGCCGGCCGCCACGGCCGGGTGACGATTGCGACGAACATGGCAGGACGCGGAACGGATATCCTGCTCGATGATGCGGCGAAAGCGCAAGGCGGTCTGTTCGTCATCGGCACGGAACGTCACGAATCAGTCCGGATCGATAACCAGTTGCGTGGCCGGGCGGGACGTCAAGGAGATCCCGGTCTGACACGGTTCTACCTGTCGCTCGAAGATGAACTGCCTCGACGGTTTGCCCGTGAACGGTTAGAGCGCGTCAAAAAGAAGCTCGGTTCCGTCACCGGTCCGATCAGTGCAAAAGAAGCTCAGCAACTGATGGCTTATGCGCAGGAAACCTGCGAATCGGTCAACCGCAGTGTCCGTGACGATCTCGTCCAACTCGAGGAAGTCATCAGTGAACAACGTCTTGCCATCTATCGTCTCCGCAATCAAATCGTTGATTCGGCGACACTGGACCAATTCGTCCAGCCGTTTGCCGCCCGGACCGTCCACGCCTATCTCGATCAGTATTTGACGGACGACCTCGTTCCGGAAGAATGGCCGATTGAATTATTGACGACGGAACTGGAACAATTGTTGCATCAGCCGGTCGAACTGCCTCTGGCTGACTCGATTGAAACAATCAAACAGCAACTGGAACCGCTCATTGCTGCGGTCGACCAGCAAATGGCCTTACAGATCACCGAAGATGAAGAAACGGCGCGACGGTTCATGTTACTGGCACTCGATGAGCAGTGGACGAGTCATTTGACAGCGATGAATTCCCTCAAGGAAGGGATTCATTTACGTAGCTACGGTCAAGAACAGCCGGTCCGGATTTTCGAACGGGAAGGTATGGATTATTTCCGTTATGCGATCTTCAGTTTTGAAAAACAAGTCGTTTCCGGACTATGCCGTCTGGAAGAAACCACTCTGCAAGGAGGACTGCTTCATGCAACCGTCGATTGAAGATGAAATTCAACCTGCGCTTTACTTTACCGAAGATATGCCGATCGTCAAAGAAGACGAGTATGTTTTTCGGTACGCACTCAATCAGTTACCGAAACTCGGACCGAATCAGTTGGCTATCCACCTCTTTCAAGTATTGCAGACGGAACCGTTGCAGCTGATTGCGTTGTTCCAAAATACACTTGAACGTTCTTTCCAGCTCAATGATCTGGTTGTCCTCGTCCTGTCAGGCGATCAGCTCGTCGCAAGGAAGACATTTACGATTGAAGAGGTACCGGTGTTGCTTCCGAAAGCGACCTTACCGCTTTGGCTCGACTTTTCGGAGGAAGAGCAGTTCGTCGAGTTGTCGACGCTTGATGCTCCGCTCGAACTGGTTTTCTCCAATGAACAGTTAACGGATCTCGTCATCGATGATTCCTTTACTGCTTCGGAGCAACGCCTGATTCGTCAAATTGCTTTCTCTCATCCTACTCCACCGACAGACGGCTGGTCCTTGTTGCCGGTCTCGATTTTCAAACAGGAACAGATCGTCGAGTCGATTTTACTGGTCCGCAATCCGAGTGGACAAACGCTTGAACTCGACCCGCTCGCGTTTGAGTTGTTGCTTGGTGATCAGGCGGTCGCCGCAACCCGGCATGCCTCTGTGACCGTGTCTCCGCAAAGTGAACAAGCGATCCGCCTGCAGTTTGACTACACGGCGCATCCGAGTGATGCATTGGCTTTACGGTACCTGCCGGAATAATCCCTTCAAAAAAAGGGGCTTCTCGTCAATGACGAAAAGCCCCTTTTGGATTATCCTTTTAATAAACCGATGACGCGAACGTTGACCGCTTTCGGTTGGAATGCCAACATGTTTTCCATGTCTTGGGCAATCCGTTCCTGTACTTTTCCTGCTGTTTTGATGATCGACATCCCGTATTTGATATGAACCGAAAGACTGACTGTAATGGCACCGTCCACGTCTTCGACCTTCACGAGCTTGACCATCTGTTTTTCCTGTAACTTCGAATCGTCCTGTGTAAAGGCAATTCCTTCCGTTTCCTGAACTGCTACCCCGGCAATCACTTCAATAACTTGTTGAGAAACGTTGACGACACCATCCGCATTGTTTAAGTTATACGACATACTTTCCACGCCCTTCATCTATTAATCGCTCTACTTTAAAGTGTATAGCATTTAGCCTTTTTTTGAAAGGTCTTGTCGTTCTTCGACGATCGGGCGAATATCGATTTCGATCAACGGACGCATCAGACGAACAATCAGCGGATGAATGATGACGCTGACAATCAACAAGGCGACACCGATGACAATCAGTAAGGCGAGCCAGGTTTGCGGCACGAAAGCTGTCGTTACGTACTGCCGCCATGCCATGACGAAGAAAACGTGCAACAGATAGACATATAAACTGAGCTCTCCGGCCCGTGTCACGAGCGGCAGACGACGCATCGGGACGAGCATCATAAAGCCTAGAGACGCCGTAATCGACAGGAAATAGATGACACTGTGCTTCAACACACCGACCCAGGCATCACTGTCATACTGTTCGACATACGGGAAACGATGCTTGAATGCATTTGCCAAGGCGACGATTTCCTGTGGTGTATCGCGCCATGCTTCATAGAGAAGGAAACCGACGACGCTTGCGAAAGCCAGCCCGCCGATCAATCGGACGTTCATCCGCCGTTTAAAGCTTTTCGGCATTTCGAAAATCCGGATGAATTCGTGTTCCGACAAGTAGTTCCCGAGCAGGAAGTACGGATAGAACATGATCAATTTTCGTAAAGCCAGAAATCCGGTGTTTTCTAATTCAAAACCGTATAATAAGGCAAAAGCGAGTCCGAACCAGACATAGCCGCGCAGATGGACGACATACGGCGTGACGATATACCAGACAACCATGACGAATAAATACCAGAGTGCCCAGTACGGCCGGAGCAGATGCGTTCCGAGATTTTGTCCGGATAACAACGGCAGTCCTTCTCCAAACGTTGCCCATGAGCCAATCAAAATCTGCCAGACACAATAGACGGCAAACAGTTGAATGACACGCAAGTATTTATTTTCCCGGAAGAAGTAGCCGCTTAAAATAATGAATAATGGCATGTGAAACGAATAAATGACCAGGTACACTGTTTCGAGTAACTTTCCATCGTAATCAAACCGTAAATCCGTCAGCATGTGACCAATTACTACGAAAATGACAAGGAATCCTTTGATATTATCAAACCACGGATTTCGATTCATGTTACACTACCCCTTATACTCCCTCGAAAGGAACGATTGTTTCATGAAAAAAGCACTAGTCATTCTCTCGATCGTCGCCAACGTCGTCCTCCTCGCGTTATTGCTCGGACGTAAACCGATCGAGTTATTCGAGCAGGCCTTTCCTGCGACGAACACACAGCCTATTTCGACATTCCAATATACGAAAAATCCGAACTACGTCCGCTTGAATAGTCTTTTCCATACTTATCAATACCCAAAATCACCGAATTCTGTCATGCTCGGTGACTCAATGACGAATTTTGGTGATTGGCGGATACTGCTCAATGATCCGACGATAGTCAATTTCGGAATTCCTGGTGATACGACGGAAGGTTTTCTGACCCGTCTTGACCTGATTGTCGAGATGAAACCGAAACGTGTTTTCTTGATGGGCGGCATCAACGATATCCGGCACTTCACCCCGATTCCGACGATTACGGAAAACATGACGACAATCGTGACGACACTGCGAAAAAATAACATTGACGTCGTCATTCAGTCCACGTTACCCGTAGCACCTAAGTACTCCGATTCAGTCCGCGTCAATCGTGACGTCGAAGCCCTGAACCGGAATCTCGAACAGCTTGCCAAATCAGCCGGTATTCCGTTTGTCGATTTACGACCGGAGTTGACCAATCAGCAGGGTTACCTTCAAAACCGGATGACGTACGATGGACTTCATTTGGTCGGCGGCGGTTACTTGCGATGGAGTGATGCCTTAAAACCGTTTGCGGAACGGATTCAGATTACGGAAAACAAATGAACGACAGTCGAAAAAAGGAGATTCCGATGTTTACGGAATCTCCTTTTTCGACGTTCATCTACACGGTGACAGGCACCGTGTCATCAGTCTTCCTGGTTTTTGACACCCATGTACGCGGCGACGCTCGATGCTGAAAATACAGCGATTGCGACGATGCCGACTGCAATCCATACGACTTGATCCATCATTTCTCCCCCTTGTATGTAACCGTTCACTTTCTTTTTTTAGCGTACACGAAATTCGTCAAGAAAGAAACACATTTTCTATGTCTAACGACTGGACGTTTCGGGAAAAAGTAACTATAGTAGAAGGACAACTATAAATTGTCAGAAAATTCGATATTTTAACGAGGAGGTGATTCTGATGTCAACCCCAATCCTAAAACCCCGACTCCAGATGAAGCAACGAAGTATAGTCAACTTTAGTTATTGGTTCGTCATCGGTCTCATTGGATGGACGATGCTCAGTTTCGTAACCGGACTTCGCGATCGACTGGCGAGCCTCCCCATCTACGAAAGCATTCCGCTTGTGTTGGCTGTCCTCTTGACTACCGGTGTCCTGTTAAAAATGGCCCGGGATGAATGGTGGATCCGGTACCTCAATCGTCAAACCCAGTTTTACATCGGTCATGAAACCGTCGTGACTTGGTGCCTCATCATCGACAGCATGTGGTTGATCCGTAAACCGATGCGCCGTGAACTCCGTCACCTCTACCGACACATCACCCGAACGAAAGCTTCACCAGAAGCCATCGAGACGCTTGCGAACGAACTGGTCGAACGTGGTATCCTCATCGTCTATTCCCGTCCTAAGAGTGACCATCCTGCTTAAACATAAAGAGCATGGAATGTCAGGACATCTGCTCCCTGCATCCCATGCTTTTTTGCGTGCCGTTATTTTTGAGTCAGCCAGGCGGCTGCTGCTTCAATCGTCGGCATGACGAGCTGATGACCATGGTTCGACCAGGTCACATCGACCGTAGCTCCCGCCTGTTCGAAAATCTCTTTTAAGTCTTCTGTCTCGGAAGCCGGGCAAATCGGATCATTGGTTCCGGCTCCGATAAAGACGCGAACTTGTGACAAATCCGGTAACGTCACGCCGCGACGCGGTACCATCGGATGCAACAAGATCGCCTGTTCAAACAACCGTTCTTCGAACATCATATTCGCCGCGATGTTCGCACCGTTCGAATAACCGACCGGAATGACGTCTTGAAGGGAAAAGCCGGACGTATGGCTTGTCTCTTTTACGAAGTCCATCAGACGGGCTGTCCGCAAAGCGAGGTCTGCCTCATCAAAGACACCTTCCGCCAATCGTTTAAAGAACCGCGGCATCCCGTTTTCTGTCACTTCGCCCCGGACCGACAGATAACCGGCCTCCGGATCGAGGAGTCGGACGAGCCCGACTAAATCCTGTTCAGTTCCGCCTGTTCCGTGTAATAAAAGAAAAATCGGTGCGCCCGGTCGTTTCGCCGGTTCAAATAAATGAATCATACAAGTCTCCCCTTTGGTAGTGTAATTGGTGCGACATGTCCTTCGATCGTCGCCCGGTGTGCTTCAAACTGTTCCGGTAATTTCAAATCTTCTCCAAGCAGCTCAAACGCTTCGTCGACCGTAAATCCCGGATTGTCCGTTGCGATTTCATGCAGAATCCGCCCCCGGTCGTGGAAGTAGATCGATGTAAAGTAATTACGGTCCTTCACTTCCGTCGTCATCAATCCGAATGCATTGATTTGTTTCATCCAGTCCAGTTGTTGGGTCTGGTCGTCGGCCCGCCACGCAATATGGTGGACTGTGCCGGCACCCGGACGGCCGACCGGTACGTTCGTATGCAAAATATCGATGGTATTGCCGAACTCGCCTTCCGCTGTATAGCGGTCCATCGTCTCGGAGCGTTTCGCAATCGTTAATCCGAATGCTTCCGTCAAAAGACGTGCCGTATCGGCCGGATCATGTGACAACAGCGTCGCACCGGCAAATCCTTTGATCGCGACATCCGTCGAGATCCCGTCGATTTCAAAGCGGCTGTTCGGACCTTTGCTTCGTTCAACCAACTCAATCTGTAATCCGTGCGGATCTTGGAAAACAAGCTGATTTTCTCCGAATCGTTCTGCTTCTTCGAACGTCACTAACTTTTCCGTTAAACGGTTTTTCCAAAAGTCATAGCTGCCTGTCGGAATCGCATATGCCGTCGTTCCGACTTGACCCGCTCCGACTTTCCCCTGCTGCATGCCTTCAAACGGGAAAAAAGTGATGATTGTTCCAGGTTTACCCGATTCATTGCCGAAATAAAAGTGATAGGTTCCCGGATCGTCAAAGTTGACCGTTTTCTTGACGAAACGCAGACCAAGCGTCGTACCGTAAAAATCAAGATTTTCCTGTGGATTACCGACCATTGCTGAAATGTGATGAATGCCTTTCGTTTTCATATTCGTTCGCACTCCCTTCTTTCATTTCCTTTAACACAATAATAGTAACTTATTTACTAAAAGTAAACCATTATGCTTAAACATCTCTTTTTTGGAACCTTTCTTCCATTTACCCGTAAGAATAAGAGATACTTCAACTGGACCATGCACTTTATCTGAATGAAGGAGGACTGATTCCATGCTTGAAATTAAAGCCATCACGAAACGATTCGGGTCGTTCACAGCGGTCGACGATTTATCATTCGAAGTGCCGGAAGGACAGATTTTCGGATTACTTGGAGCGAACGGAGCCGGAAAAACAACGACGTTCCGGATGTTGCTCGGTTTATTGCAACCGACAGAAGGGTCGATCACGTGGAAAGGACAACCGATTCCTTTATCAAAAATCGGTTACCTTCCTGAGGAACGTGGCTTGTATCCGAAAATCCGGGTCGATGAACAATTGATTTTTTTAGCTGAACTCCGCGACATGAAACGAAAAGATGCCAAAGCCTCTTTACTCGAATGGCTCAACTACTTCCAGATTCCGCAGTACGAAAAGATGCGGGTCGAACAATTATCAAAAGGAAATCAGCAAAAAATCCAGCTGATTTCTGCCGTCCTACATAAACCCGACTTATTGATCCTCGACGAACCGTTCAGCGGACTTGATCCCGTCAACGTCGAACAGTTGAAAAAAGCGGTCCGGAAACTGACGGCAGAAGGCACGACAATCGTCTTCTCAAGCCACCGGATGGATCATGTCGAGGAACTGTGTGAACATGTCGCCATTCTCGATCACGGGAAACCGGTTGTCGCCGGGTATCTTCCGGAGATCAAGGCAGGATACGGCAAGACACGTGTCTTATTGACGACCGATGCGCCTGCCCTGCTTTGGGATGCACTGCCGGGCATTCTTCAAGTCGAATCGGACGGAACCGGCCACAGCTTACAAGTCGAGTCAAAAGAGGCGGCCGACTTGCTGCTCCGTCATTTGATTACAGAAGGATTCCATGTCGATCGATTCGTATGGGATCAATTATCCCTGCAAGACATCTTCATCGAGGAGGTTGGAAAACGTTATGAACCGTAAATTCCTGACATTGTATCGTTTCAGTCTGTTTCAAAAATTACGGGCGAAAAGTTTTCTGATTTCGACCGTCCTGATGGTCGTGTTCCTTGTCGGATTCAGCAACATCGAGCGGATCATCGACTGGTTCTCGGGAGACGATCCTAAAATCGCGGTCGTCAGCTCGCTTGAAGCTCCGATCGTTCCGGTTCTAAAAGAAGTCGGCATCAAAACAAAGATCACCGAAAAAGATTATTCCCTGAAGCAGGCACGACAAGTCGTCGACAAAGGGACGTATGACGCAGTCGCTTTGTTGTCCGACGATCCGTACCGGGTGACGTTAATCAGTGCCAGTCCGGAACAGGAGTTGCAGACACAACTGTCGACTGCTTTAAAACAAGTCCGTGACCAGACGATCATTACGGACGCCGACGTCGATCCGGCATTGCTTGCTTCGCTTGCTGCTCCCATCGACGTGAAACAGGAATTGACCTCAACCGGCGGTAAGAGCGAGGACGAATTGTTCGCCGCGTCGGCTCTCGTCTATGTGTTGCTGTTCCTGATGTACTTTACGATTGCCATCTACGGCGGCATGATCGTGACGGAAATCGCCAATGAGAAATCATCACGTGTCATGGAGTTGTTGATTTCCGCCGCCAGTCCGATTCAACATATGCTGGCCAAGATCACATCGATAGCCACCGTCAGTCTGATTCAATTATCGTTACTCGTCGGAGTCGGTTATTACAGTGCCCAAAGCAGCAGCCTGTTTGATCAGCTGTCGCTTGATTCCCTGAGCGTCAAGACGATTGTTTACCTGTTCGTCTTTTTCCTGCTCGGTTATCTGCTGTATGCGACGCTCCTCGCCGCACTCGGTTCGCTCGTCAGCCGGGTCGAAGATGCCCAACAGGTCACCCTACCGGTCATCATGTTGATCGTCGCTGCTTTCACGGTGTCGATTTTCAGCCTGAACGCTCCGACGAACCAGGCCGTCGTCATTCTGTCATTCGTGCCGTTCTTTACCCCGATGCTGATGTTCCTACGCGTCATGCTGACGGAAGTCCCGGTCTGGCAAGTCGCGTTATCACTCATCCTGATGGTGATCAGCATCGCACTCGCCCTGTTCGTCGGAACACGGTTCTACCGCGGGGGGGTCCTCTTTTACGGATCAAATCCGTTGAAGCAATTGCGCCGTATTTTAGGCGGTCGCCAGTAGTAGTTTACAAGACGAACCGTTTCCGCTATCGTTAGGTGAGAAAAAGCCTTGAGGAGGAATTACGTTATGCGGTCTCGTTTTTGGGCAGCGATTTTATTCACAGCTGCCGCCATCGTCTCGTCCCTTGTCATGTTCACGAAATTTCCACAAGCAAGTGAGACATGGAAGCTGGTCCTCGCTTACGGCGGAGTGACATTCATCGTCAGTTTATTTTATTGGTCTTTCCTCGCTGTACGGGTCCAGTCCTCGCGATTATTCGGAAGCTGGATCGGCGTCTTTATCGGCGTAACGACGGTTTTACTCGTTTGTGTCGCTCGTTTCCTGATTCGGGGAGACTTCATGATGATTTTAAAATGGCAGGCCATGCTCGGCAGTCTGACTTTAAACTTCGGCTATGTCGGCTGGGTGCTTGTCATCGCAAATGCCATCATCGGTTTCTTGATTGGACGGACACGACAAAAGGGACGCCGGGCTCCACGTCCTGCGCCACAGCGTTAATCGTTAAAAAAACATCACCGGCTTTAGCGTCGGTGTACACAAAAGAGGAAAACGGACATTTGATCCGTCTTCCTCTTTTTGTTTGGTTGAACATCAATTCCGGTCGTTCATTTGCGGTGATAACGTGTTCGGTCAATCTTTCGGCTGAACTCCGTATAACAATCGGTTGTCGTCGTCTCGGTGTCTTCCGTCAGACGGTTGAGGTATTCATCGAGTTGAAGCATCGTCGGGAGTTTGTCGGCAAACAGTTCAAACGTCTCTGCCGCGTCTTCCCGTTGCAATTCCCCCGCCTCCATGACCGCCTCCACCAGCTCATGAAAAATCCGTTGTTCCGTTGCACTCATCGTCTGTTCAATCCGTTTGACGTCCTCGTCATACATCAAATCAAACAGGCGCATCCGTTCTTCCAGCTGCTGTTCAATCATCGTTTCGTCTTGTCCCATTGTCTGTTCATACGCCAATCGCATTTCTTCAAGCGGCGTTTTTTCCTGCATGACGAATTTTAAGGACTCCCCGGTCCAGATATGCCGTGCCAGATAACTGGAATCGATATGCAGGGCTTCCGCCAAGGATTCGATATAAGCTTTTGTCGGATACACTTCGCTGAGTTCCGTCCGGCGGATGAAATAGGGAGCGACCCCGAGATTGTCCGCTAACTGATCGATTGAGATTCCGGCGCGTTCCCGTAAGATTCGGATGCGGTCACCGTATCCCCGGTAAGGTGAATGGTCCAGCATATTACCCCTCCTCGCTATGCTATTATCATACCCTCGAATCCGGTATCGGATACATCGAACTTTCGCACGATTTTTTTAATAAATAACGCGGATAGCGGACCCATAACGGCAGGATACTGATGAAATAACAGCCGGTGACGATTCCGATCCAGGTGAAGGACAACGGAAGAAACGGACCGATCTCGAGTCCCCCTTCCGATATGATGACTTGAAAGAGTAACCAGGCATGAAAAATCGAAATAAAGTACGGAACCATCAACACCGTACCGTATTTGATGAACAGGAAACGGCGAATGCTCTCTTTACTGAAACCAAGCGCAAACAGGGTCTTCAGCCGTTTTTGTTCACGCTCCGCCGTCATTTGCATCCAGACGTGCAGGAAGCTTGCATTGATGACAAACAGCCAGATCGTCAACAGGATGGCGACAAACGAGACAAGACGAATGATCCGGATCCCGTCCAGTTTATCTTCCGTCTCATTGATCAATTGATAAGGAACCGATGCTTTTTTACCGAGCTCCGTTTTCGATTGGATGTCCCGGACAATCGACATCCAACTTGTCCAACGCTCTGTCCCGTAATCGGCGTACGAGGGTGTATCAAAGACACGGATCCGGGCGACCGGACGATTCATCGTCGCAAACGCCCGGTCACTGACGACGAACAATGTTTTAATCCGGTCGTTGTATCCGAATAACAGGCCGTGCTCCGCCATTGGTTCCAGCTGATAGCCGGCTTGCTTCATTTCCGTTTTTGCTTTTTTCATCGTCGGTGTCACTTCTTCGACTTGAACCGGACGGGCCGGAATCATAAAGGTCTGTTTGTCCGTCAACAATGTCCGTTGCTCGTAACCCAAATGCTTCATCAGCTGATTGTAGTCCGATAACGGAATCACGTACCGGCTCTTCCCGCCTTTGAGCCGGACATCCTGCCGGTATTTATCCGGAAACGTTTTTATCATCGTCCGTTCCAGTTTTTCCAGACGCTCGGACGGGACGGCGGCTTCTTCGTAATAGACCAGTCCGAACTGATTTTTCGATGAGAGATCAAATCCGATCAGCTGAAAAATAAAGACGAGACCGACGGCCGTCAACGCACAGGAGGTCAAAATCGTCCCCAAGGCAACCAGTGTACTGTTCGTCCGTAATTGAACCGCGATTTCCGAGACGATTAACTTGCGTAACGACAACCGGCGAGGCCGGTAGAGTTTGAGCGCGACCGGAATGACGTGGCGGCAGAAAAAGAACGAACCGACGAAGATGATGAAGGGAAAGACAAATAGAAAGTTATCCTGCCGCGTCAATGCCATGAAATAGCCGTAAAACAGAATCAGTACGGCCATACCCTGCATCGTAAGACCAAAGCGGATCCGAAAGCGCGAACGGGACCGGACAGGCCGGTCCGGACGGAATCTATAAATCGCGAGGACCGTCGCAATCAACAGCGTCAACATCGCTCCTGCAATCAATACTAAAAAAGAAAGAACGGAAAGCTCAATCGTCAGGCGCGGTAAGAACATGACTTTTTCAATCGAAAGTAACATCAGCTTCGTCAAGACAACGCCGAGCGTGATGCCGCCCATAATCGCGAGCCCGCCGACAATCAGGATTTCAATCATAAAATATTTCAGAAAATGTGAAAATCCGCTTCCAAGCGTCCGCATGATCCATAAGTCGTTTTTCCGATGCTCGAGCATCGTATAGGTCGTCGAATAGATGAATAAAATACTGAAAAACAGAATGATGACTTCGGCAATGAACACAAAGATCATCGTCAGTTCGATGACCTGATTCAATTGGCTCAGGACTTTGGCGATGTTCTGAAACGATTCACTGACGACGAGATTCCAGTAACTGGTCGCAATCGTCATCGCGACGATGATCGTTAACGCATAGCCATAATAAAGACGTTGATAACGTCTGATGTTACGTAGGGCGTATTGCAGATAAGTGATGTTCATCCCCTCCTAATAACGAGAGCGATTCGATGACACGCTGGAAAAAGACCCGGCGCGGTTCATCGCGGAAAAGTTCCGTCTGAATGCTGCCGTCCTTCAGAAACAGGACATGATTGCAATACGAGGCGACCGTCGGATCATGGGTGACGATGACCATCGTCATACCGGCTGCATTCAGTTCTGCCAGCAACTCCATGACGTGTTTCGTCGCCTGAAAATCAAGTGCCCCCGTCGGTTCGTCGGCGAGCATCAGACGCGGTGCGTGAATTAAAGCCCGTCCGATGGCCGTCCGTTGCCGTTGCCCGCCCGAGACCTCGTCGACCTGTTTATCAAGCAACTCATCAATCTGTAACCGTTTTGCGAGATGCTGCATCTCTTCCCGGGCTTCCTTCGTTTTTTTACCGCTGAGCATCAAAGGAACAAGCATATTCTCAGCCACCGTCAACGAATCAAGCAGGTTGAATTCCTGAAAGATGATTCCGAGCGTCTCGCGCCGGAAGCGGGTTGTTTCTTTCCGTTTGAACGTCGCCGTATCGATGCCTTGAATCAAAATCGAGCCCCAACTCGGCTGATCCAGTGTCGCAAGCAGATTGATCAAGGTCGACTTGCCGCTGCCGGACGGTCCCATGACGGCGACCATCTCCCCTTCTTCCACACGAAAATTGATGTCGGTCAACGGCTGTTCCGTCACTTTTCCGGGATAGACTTTTCCTAACTGTTTGACTTCAATCATCTTGTTTCCCTCCTACGAGCGTCAGACGACAGGTCGTCCCGACCCCTTCCGTGCTGTCGAGTTCAATGGTATGACCAAGCTTCAGGCAAATCTGACTGACGAAGTACAATCCCATTCCGGTTGATTCGCCGTAACGCCGGCCGTTTTCCCCGGTGAAGAAGGCGTTGAAGACACGCGGCAGATCGCGTTTCGGTATGCCGACGCCGTCATCTTCAATCGTCAGCACGATTTTCCCCGCTTGTTCGACGGCACGGATATAGACTTCATGTCCGTGACCGGCCGTGTATTTGACGGCATTCGTCAGCAATTGCAGGACCACGAAACGGAACCACTTGGAATCGGTATAGATGTACAGTTCCGGCGCAAGCTCAAGCTTCGGATACACTTTATTTTTGACGAACAGCCGTTTTTCCTGGTTGATGATGCTCGTCACTAATGTCCGCAGATTCAAACGTTCCGCCTTTAAGTCCGTCTCGATTGCTTCGAGACGCGACGAATACAACATCTGATCCAGTCCGATCCGCAGCCGGTCGACTTCATGACGTAAGTCCGCCTGAAACTGTTCGCCCGGATGTTCCAGAATCAACTCGATGACCGACAGCGGCGTCTTCATTTGATGAATCCATTGGTCGACATACCGGTGCCGTTCCTTTTCCTTCCGTCGTTCAGCAAACAAACTGTTCCGAAAGACAGTCTGTTGGCGTTCCAAGAAGTGCTCGACGGCTGCTGCCAGCGGTTCGTCACTGTCGGCCCGGATCGGTTCCGCAACCGACTCAATCGGTGTCTGCAATCGTTTGAGCAACGGTAACATACTGAAGAAACGGTAACTTAAATAAATCAGCAAGGCGATTGCATTTAAGAGCGCGATGTAAAAAAAAGCCGCCGGACGATACAGATCGTATAACCACAGGATAAGAAACAAGGCTACCATCTGCCCACTGAAGAACAGAACCCCCGGAATCGCATGTTTGAAGAAAAGTCTCATTTGTCGAGGACCAATTTGTAGCCGACTCCCCGAACCGTCTCAAGACCCCCGATGCCGATTTCCGCCAACCGTTTCCGGACACGGGTGATGTTGACGTTCAGGGTATTTTCATCGACGAACGCTTCATCATCCCAAATCCGTTCCAGCAAGTCACCCCGACTGACGATCCGCGGACTCACCGTCAACAACATCTCTAAAATCAGTCCTTCTTTTTTCGACAGCTCGATCGATCGGTCCTCGTGCTCGACGATATACCGGTCCAAATATAACGTCAGTCCGTCACGACTGACCGTCCGCTCGTCACTTTCCTGCGACAATGTCCCGTAAGCGCGTCGAATCTGACTTTTGATTTTCGCGATGACGACGGCTCCCTGGAACGGCTTGACGATGTAATCATCCGCGCCGTATTCGAGTGCCATGACTTGATCCATCTCCCCGACCCGGGCCGAGATGAACAGAATCGGTGCCCGCGTCTTCATTCGGAGCTGGCGGCACCAGTAAAATCCGTCAAACTTCGGTAAATTGACATCAAGCAGGATGACGTCCGGTTGCGTTTCTTCGAATCGAGCAACGACGTCTCCTAATCCATCTTCATGAATGACGTTAAAATCATACCGTTCCAACAATTCTTTTAATAACAGTGCAATTTGTTGATCGTCTTCTACCAATAAAATCGTTTCCATCTGCAGATTCAACTCCTTCTTCTTCCATGATACCGAACAAAAAATGGACTGGAAACGATTAATCGTCTCCTGTCCATTTACATTAGATGACAATCCGTCGATATGCGCGTACCGTGACGAAATAGTACACGAGATAAACGACGGTATAACAACCGATTGCAAGCGACATCGGTAACCGCAAATCATAATTTAATAACTTTTCCAGGACCTGCATCGCAAACAGGCTGTGGACAAGACCGAGCAGATACGGCAGGACGAACATGAATCCGACTGATTGCCGGATGATACCGGTCTGTTCTTGCTGATCGACGCCGATTTTTTGGATGATCGTAAACCGTTGTTTCGATTCTTCCGCCTCTGCGAGCATCTTAAAGTAGATGATGGATCCCGTCGCCAGTAAAAAGACGAGTCCGAGGAATCCGGCGGCAAAGGCAAGCAGACCTGTCGTCGCTGTCGTCATGGCATAGACCGGATAATAAGCGGCCATCTCCGTCTTCGCTTTTTTGCCGTACAATTGCTCCAGTCGGTCGATCAGTCCGTCATCTGAACGTTCGTCCGAGAACTGATAGTTTGTCAACATCGCTGCTTTTTCCGGCATCATGGTAAAGACATCATCCGAAACGGCAAAGGCCAGCCGTTTTTTCGCATAGAGTTGAGTGATTGGTAAATTCGTCGCACCGGTAATCCGAAAGGACGAGTGATCGTCTTTAAACGTCACGCCCACCGGTGACTTGACCGATTCCTTCAGCAAATCGTTCCCTTTGAACGTCTCAAGCACGATTGCTTCACCGGCTCCCGGTTCCGGCAACTGCTTCTTCCCGTTGCTTTTGGCCAACTTCTGATAGTCGGAATAACTGATGTAGCTGAACTGTCCCGGCTCGCCGTCAAATCCGAATGTCTGATAGGACATCGTAAACGACAACGGATTTGGTAACTCCTTCAATGGATGATTCACCGTTTTGACGTTGACCATCGTCCGCGATTCAATCGTTTGGTCGGATGACCGAATTAATTTTTCGGCTGCCTGTTGCTGGCTTGCAATCGATAAACTGTACGGCATCTGTTCCTCGACTGTCCGGTCAATATAATAATAGATTGACGTCGCGGTTCCGACCGTCGTCAAGGTGACGGCCGTGATGACGGTAATCGTCGACAACATGACGGCATTCGATTTAATCCGCGATAGCAACTGTCCGTGTAAGATCAGGTTCGTACCGCGATAATGGCGACCACGGTTGCTGAGGAGACGGAGTAAAAAAATCGTGAAATAGCTCATCGTACCGAACGTTCCGACGATGATGCAGAGCATCAAGACCGGCGCAACAATCGTAAAGTGTGCGAGCAACGGTTCCCCGGTCAAATAATACCCGACACCAATCAACAGGACGGAAACAAGAGCCAGGACCGGATGGACTTTCGGAATGGTTTCGACCTGCTGTTTCGCCTTAAACAACTCGATCAGGGTAAATCGATAAATCGTCCGGGCTGACCGGAGCGCAATCACAAGGAAAATCGTCAAAAAGACGACAACCGTCTGACCGATTGCTCCGGCATTGATGGAGAAATCGGATTCAATCGTCATTCCCATGACGTAGGCCAACAGTTGGACAAAGTATTTTGAGGCAATCGTTCCGAGTGAAACACCGATCAATAGACCGATCAGTCCGTACCCCATCGTCTCAAGAAACAGCAACTTGGCAATTTGCCGGCGTTCGAGACCGAGCAGTGCATACAGCCCGATTTCCTGTTTTCGGCGCCGCAGGAAAAAATCACTCGAATACCAGATGAAGACAGCGGAAAAAAGAGCCAGGATGACGCTTGAACCGGTAAAGACCGTCCCGAGTTTCCCGTATAGTTCATTGGCTTGTAACATCGCCTCATTGGAACGGATGGCTAAAAACGTGTAATAAATCAAAATCGCGAACGTAACTGCGCCGAGATACATCATGTTCTGCCGGATGTTTTTTAAATTCCGGAAAGCTAACTTAAACAAGTTCACGGACCGCACCTCCGAGTTCACGTTGGACTTCCATGATCTGTTCGAAAAACTCCTTGCGTGTCCCGAACTGGTGAATTTCCCGGAACAATTCTCCGTCTTTGACGAACAGCACCCGTTCCGCGTACGATGCGGTCACCGGATCGTGGGTTACCATTAAAATCGTTGCACCCTGTTCATTCAAGCCGACCATGGCTTCAAGCAGACCGGTCGCTGATTTCGAGTCGAGTGCTCCGGTCGGCTCATCCGCCAAAATTAATGACGGCTGATGAACGATGGCGCGTGCAGCAGCTGTCCGTTGCTTTTGACCTCCCGACAGTTCAGACGGCCGTTTTGCGAGCAGATCCTCAATTCCAAGCTCCCGGGCGACGGATGTGACTCGGACGAGAATATCGGCTTTCGGCATTTGTTGTAACGCCAGCGGTAAGGCAATGTTTTCTTCGACCGTCATCGTGTCGAGCAGGTTAAAGTCCTGAAAAATAAATCCGAGCTGTTCTCGCCGAAACCGGGCCAACTGTTTTTCTTTCATCCCCGTCACGTCTTCTCCATTGATATGAATTGTCCCGTCCGTCGGTTGGTCAATGGTCGACAACAGATTTAATAAGGTCGACTTCCCTGCGCCTGACGGTCCCATGATGCTGACGAACTCTGCGTCGTGAATCGTCAGTGTCGTCGGTCGGAGTGCCTCGTGCCGTGCAATTTTCGTATGATAGACTTTCGTGATCTGTTCTGCATGTAAGATGGATTTCATGATGTGTTTCCTCCCGTATTCTTGATCTTGCTGTCAGTATACCGGGCAATCCGTCTTTCAAAGAATCGGTCAGACTTTCATTCATCTTACAAAATAGTAAGTTCGGGTAGGAGACAACAAAAAAAGTCCCTTCGTCTAAGACGAGGGGACGTATTCGTTACATGATTATTTATGTGTCGCTTTGAAGAGTTCTGTTTCGCCTGCGACGACAGATGTTCCTTCAGCCGGTACTGCAGAAAGTGTAAATTGATCGTGGTTTGTCACGATGATTGGTGTGATTGTAGATGGTGCGTTTGCACGGATAAATTCGAGATCGAACTCAACGAGGACGTCACCGGCTTTAACTTTATCGCCAGACTGAACGTGTGCCGTGAAGCCTTCACCTTTAAGGTTAACTGTGTCTAATCCAACGTGGATCAACAACTCAAGACCATCTTCGCCTTTAAGACCAATTGCGTGTTTTGTAGGGAAGATTGTTTCGACCGTTGCGTTGATTGGTGAAACGACTTTCCCTTCCGTCGGCTCGATTGCGATACCGTCACCCATCATTTTTTGCGAGAAAACTTGATCAGGTACGTTCTCGATGCTGACGATTTTACCTGTAAGGGCAGAAGCGATTTTTGTGTTTCCTGCGTCATTACCACCAAACAATTTTTTAAAGAATCCCATGATACTATCCCTCTACTTTCTCGATCGTTTTCTTCTTAAAGAAGATTCGATTTTTTTATAGGAGCCAGTTAAATGCAAACTCGCTCACGTTCTCACAAAAAGCATACGTTTGTAACTCTGGTTTTGCAAGTATTTTTGTGTGATAATAGTTAGAAATCACAAGGAGGCGCTTACATGTTAACATTTTCAGAACTTACATATGTCCGTCCTGACCTGAACGTCCTTGAAACTTCTATGCATGCTGCTATCGATCGCTTGCGTGAAGCAACAGATGTCGATACAGCAAACAATGCCATCTCTGAGATTAATACCCTTAGAAATCAATTTGAAACAGCCAGTCAGTTGGTGGAGATCCGTCATACGATCGATACGCGTGACGGTTTCTACGAAACAGAACAGGGTTTCTTTGACGAAGCCGGTCCGGTTTACCAAGGATACGTCTCGAGTTATTATCAGGCACTGACGACTCATCCTCTCCGTTCTTCGCTCGAATCGACGTGGGGCAAACAGCTTTTCTTACTTGCGGAAGCCAGTCTGAAAACATTCTCTGACGCCATCATTCCGAAACTCCAGGAAGAAAATCGCCTGGCCAGTGAATATACGAAACTGATGTCGGCGGCGCAAATCGAATTCGACGGCAAGACACTAAACTTGTCCCAGTTCGGTCCCTATCTCCAGTCAGCTGACCGAACTGTCCGAAAAGCTGCTTCCGAAGCACGCTACGGCTATTTAAAAGAACACGGTGACGCCATCGATACGATTTACGACAAACTTGTCCATGTCCGGACCGATATCGCGAAGACACTTGGTTTCCCGTCGTTCGTCGAACTCGGCTATGCCCGGATGTTGCGTGTCGATTACGATCAATCGATGGTCGAAAACTACCGTCAACAAATTCTTGAGACGATCGTCCCGATTGCGACATCCCTCAAAGAACGCCAGCAGCGCCGGATCGGCGTTGATTCCCTCTACTATTACGATGAAGGATTTGCTTTTAAAACCGGCAACGCGACACCGCAGGGCGAAGAAGCATTCATCATCGAAGGCGGGAAAAAGATGTACCGTGATATGTCACCGGAGACAAATGAGTTCTTTGAATACATGCTTGAACGCGGCGCGCTCGACTTGACGGCGAAACCGGGTAAAGCAGGCGGCGGCTATTGCACGTACATCGCGGACGAAAAACTCCCATTCATCTTCTCGAACTTCAACGGAACGGCCGGTGACATCGATGTCCTGACACACGAAGTCGGACACGCGTTCCAGGTCTACGAAAGCCGTCACTTCACCGTGCCGGAATACGGGTTCCCGACGTATGAAGCCTGTGAAATCCACTCGATGTCGATGGAATACTTTGCTTATCCGTGGATGGAAGAATTCTTCGGCGCTCAGACGGCCAAGTACAAGTTCAGTCACCTTGCCGGTGGCGTGACGTTCCTGCCTTACGGAGTCGCCATCGATGAGTTCCAACACGTCATCTACAATCAACCGGAACTGACACCGGCTGAACGCCGGACGGCATGGCGTGACATTGAGAAGAAATATCTGCCGCACCGCAACTATGAAGAAAATGATTACCTGGATTCAGGCGCTTGGTGGCATCAACAAGGCCACGTTTTCGGTAGCCCGTTCTACTATATCGATTACACGCTGGCGCAAGTCTGTGCCTTCCAGTTCTATGCCTGGATGGAGCAAGACCGGGAAGCCGCCTGGAAATCGTATCTTGAGCTCTGTAAAGCGGGTGGATCGGAAAGCTTCCTGACACTCGTGGAACGTGCCGGACTGAAATCTCCGTTCGCTCCGGGAACCGTCGGGGCAGCCGTCGAACCGATCAAAGCCTATTTATCGGAAACGGATGATCTCGCACTCGATCGTGTTTGATTAATTCGCCGGCAAGACGTTCTGATTCCATTAAAAAAGTGACCGCTCCCGACACCAGTCGGGAAGCGGTCACTTTTCGTATGCAGATGATATCGGATGAATGGATCATCCGGATTGTTTAATATCTTCTTGATAACGGTCATACCAGATTTCGAATTCATCAGCCGGAATCGGACGAGAGTAATAGAACCCTTGACCATACTCACAATCGAGCTTTCGTAAGTTCTCTCCCTGTTCGGCCTGTTCAATCCCTTCCGCCACGACATCATACTTTAACGTATGGGCGAGTCGGATGATTGTCTCGATTAACGGAGCATTTGAACAGGCATCCGTTCCACTGATGAACGAACGGTCAATCTTCAGTCGTTGAATCGGCAAACGGCTCAAATACGACAGCGAGGAATAGCCGGTTCCGAAGTCGTCAATCGCCAGCCGGTAACCGAGTCGATGCAGTGTCTGCAAGGCATCAAAGACGCGCGTATCGGAAAAAACACCAAATGATTCGGTAATTTCCAGCTCCATCCGTTGTTCAATCCCGGGGTAACGTTCCCGGACATCCGTCAACAACTCGACGATCCGGCCGGAGACCAGTTCTTTGACGGATAGATTGGCGGACACACGAAGTGACTCAAGCGGTGTCCCTTCCCATCGTCTGACCTGATTGACGGATTCCTGGACCACCCACATTCCGATTTCTTCAATCAGCATCGACCGTTCGGCAATCGGGATGAAGACAGCCGGACTGATCATCCCACGCTCGGGATGGAACCAGCGCAACAAGGCTTCGCATCCGTCGACCGTTTTGGTTTTCAGATTGACTTGCGGCTGATAAAACAGTTGCAGTTCGTTCCGGGCAATCGCTTCCCGCAACTCGGCTTCGAGAACGACGGATTCCCGGTATTCTTCACTCATCCAGGACTCAAACCAGATCGGTCCACCGGTCTGTTCCCGTTTCGCATGCTGCATCGCGATGTCGACGGAAGACAGCAACGACGTCACCGCGACCGCATCATCCGGATAACGGACCATGCTCATGCTGATACTGACATCGATTTTTTCACCGTCAATCCGGTAAGGACGTTCCAAAATCGTTTTCAGATCGCGGTAATCAACGATCTCCTGTTGGAAAATCAGGACGGCAAACTCATCGCCGCCAATCCGGGCTGCTGAACCTGTCCCGATGAAATGGTGACGCAAGCGGTTTGCCAGTTCTTTTAGGATTTGATCACCGGCACTGTGTCCGTAGATATCGTTGATCCGTCTGAACTGCCGGACGCCGATCGTCACCAGTTCTCCCGGTTGCGGCGCAGCGATGGCTTCCTCCATCTTTTGCTCAAACCCGTTCCGGTTCAACAAAGAGGTCAGCACATCAAACAGGGCCAGTTGCGTGATCTTTTCTTCGCGCTTAAATTGATCGGTCTCATCATGACAGGTCAGATAAAGTGCCGTTCCGTTGCCGTTTTTCGAAGGAACATGAATGATGTTGACGAACATGTTCCGAATGTCCTGCTTGAAAATCATCTGGCAACGGATGGTCTGGCTGTACCCGTCGATTGCCTGGTTGAGGGCCCGGCGGACACGGTTTAAATCTGCCGGATGAATCAGTTCCTCGATTGTCATCAATTCAGACGACTGGGCCAACTGTTTGAAACGGTCATTTCCGCTGAGCAGTTGAAAATCAGAGGAGAGTGCAACAATCGGATTCGTATTTTGAGAAAATAAGGATTCGATTTCTGCTTTCTTCTGTTTGATTTCCATCGTTTTTTTATCGTTATAATCGAGTAATCCGGAAATGATCGTCGTCATCGTCCGGAACGCTTCAACGACCGGATGGAAGTCGTTCAACTCCGGCACCTGATGATGCGACTGTTTCGGACCTTCCGCAAAAAAGTCGGCTTCCGCCTGCAAAATATGTAAGTCCTTTCGGAATGCCCGCAACAGGGATAAGGTCAGCCAAAGCAGAAGCAGAATCACACAGCACGTCGCAATGAACATCAGCCAGGCATTTCGGATCAACGTATTTCCATGATCCGTCATTTCGGTCTGGACATCGGCAATCCCTTGATCAAACGACCGGTACATACTCGTTTGATAGCGTTTTGCCACTTCGTCCATCGTTCCGTATTGTTTCAGTTCCGGTTGATTGATGGTCGCATCGATCATTCGTAAATAGGCGTACATCTGGTTGCTCATCACCGAGATATCCCGGCGGAGCTCTTCATCTTCCGGCCGCATCGTCGCGTAGAAGGACCGGATCAAAGCGTTGTTCCGTGAGTTCAGCTCCTGACGCGTCTGACGAAGACGCAACAGATCAATCGAATTCAATTGCTCCTCCCGGTTAATGCTCACTAAAAATTGTCCCGCCCGGCCAAGCTCTTCCTGCATCAAAAAGAGATTCGAGAAAAACGTGTAGTAGGTCCCGGTCTCGCCGCTCAAATACAGTTGGTTGAACAGGACTTCACTTTTATAGGCAGTCGCTGCCTGAAAAAATTGATGCTCCGACTGATATCCGCCGGTCTGCAGACGGTTGATTTCAGTCAGGAGTTCTTTTTGGGCCGGTCCCTCCATCTTGAGATCTTTGATCTGCCGGTCAAGTGCCGTCAGTTCGGCTTTTGTTTGCTGCCACGTTTCGGTCCGTGCCGGAACGGTATCGTCCGCTGTTTCACTTAAGGTGAGGTAATACTCATTCGTCACACTTCGTTCGACCTGATTGAGTCGTTCAAAAATATCCATCATCTCGCTTGAGCGTTTGAACTGATATCCGTCTTCCAGATTCTTAACCAGTTGTTGCATCGCGATTAATAACGCTAACAGACCAATAACTGAAATCATCCATGAGAACGTTTTGTAGTAGGAGCGTTTTCGGAATGCTTCTACGATGGAGACTGGTGATAAACGTCGCAACACATCGTCCTCCCTAACTTGTCATTATGGTTCTATATCGTCTTGTCGGGCCGGTTCGTGAAGTCAAAAGCAGTTAAAAAGGGTCAATAAAAAGCACTTCTTTCCACTTTTCGTGAAAATCAGTGCTTTTTATACTAAATTTTAGTATTGAACGTTCTCGCGTGCCACTTTTTTAGCAAAATAGTCAATGATATCCCGCCGGCGAATGATGCCGATAAAGTGTTTCCCGTCATCGATGACAGGTACGAAATTCTGATCCGTGATGACTTCAATCATCTCTTCCATCTGTGCTGTGATCGAGACCGGCTTGTACCGGACACGTTGTTTGATATCCGTCAACCGGGTTTGCAGGACATGATCGTAATCCGCATGTTCAAGATTTTTTTCAAGTGCCCACAGGACATCCCCTTCCGTCAGGGTTCCCGCATATTTTCCTTTGTCATCAACGAGTGGGACCGACGTGAACCGATGGTGTTTCATCTTTTCAAGTGCTTGTCTGACTGTTGATTCAGGATCTAAGTATTTCACTTCGTCTTTTGGTAATAAGAAAAAAGCAATATTCATGTTCGTTCCTCCCTAGCCACTCTGTGACACCGCTTCTATTTTATCATGAACTCAGGTTTCGTTCAGTTCCCAAATCATGAAAATCTCCCCACAATTCCTTCATATTTAGTACTACCCTTCCGATAATCAGAATAGACAGATTTTAAAGACTATTTCAAAAGATAGGAGAATTACATATGCGTCTTCCGATAACACGCCGGCTTTTCATCGGGCTGATTTTACTGCCTGCCCTCACGTTAGGAGTCTCGACCTGGTTTTCTTACGATCAGACGAGTCAGACCGTCGAACGGCTGGTCGATTCGACCTCCCAAACGGCCTTGAAACAACTTGAGCAATCCTTCTCCCGCATCATCGATGACACGAAAAAAGATACGACCCTGTTGGCCGGCCTCCCGTTTAACCGGACGAACGGACAACTGCCGAGTTACATAAGCAACACGCCGGAACCGGGGGCGGAACTCCCCTCTCAAAAAGCGAAAGATATCTACAGCGTCCTTGAGAAATACGGTTCATCCAAAATCGAAAATTCCTTTGTCCAGTATGCGGATACCAAGGGCGGTTATTTAAACTGGCCGAAACAGCAAGCCGCGTCGGGGTACGATCCCCGCCAGGACGTCTGGTACAAACAGGCGTTGGAAAATTCGAGTACGGTCGCAATGAGCGAACCCTACTATGATCAAGCCACCAAGCTGTCGGTCATCGGTTTTTCAAAAGCAGCGCTTGATGATCAGGCGAATATCAAAGGCGTCCTATCCGTCTATAAAAGTGTCGACCGGTTATCGGAAGACATGAAACGGATTGAAATCGGTCAAAAAGGATTTGTCTTCAGTTATACAAAAGACGGAAAAGTCGTCACGCATCCGAATAAAAGCTATTTCTTTAAGAAAGTCGACCAGCTACGTGAAGATGGAAAACCATATTTCGAAGCACCTAAACAGATGATCAGTCAGGAATCCGGTTCGACGATCATGGAAGTCGGCGGAAAAAAATCGGTCGTCATCTGGCAACTGTCCTCGAAGACAGGCTTTAAATTAGCTGTTGTTCTCGACTATGCTTCGTTGTATGCGCCTAAGGATGCAATGCTGACACAATCACTGATCAACTTCGTCATCGCGATTGCCTTGGCGACTTTGATTGCCTGGCTTATCGGCCGTTCCATCAATCGGCCGTTAGCCGGTCTTCGCCGTGAGGCGTTAGCCATCGCAAGCGGTGATTTACGCGCAACGAAACGCCCGAAACGCTGGATTCGCGACGAACTGTCAGATCTCGGTGAAAACTTTGACGCCATGCGCCAAAAGCTTCGTCAAACGATCACAGCGATGACCCAGTCTGCCGGAACCGTCCGGGATGCTTCGCACGATTTATCGTCGAATGCGACCCACGTTCAAAATGCATCGGTTCAAATCGGACAGACGATGGAAGAAATCGCTGCTGCCGGCGAGACACAGACGAAACAAGCGGAACGGTCTTCCCATGCGGTTTACGGCGTCAAAGAACGATCGATCGCGATGCAGACAGCCGCTACCGAAACGCTGACAGAAGTCGCATCCGTCGCAACTGCAGCGACACGCGGCAGTCGCCTGACGAAACAGACCATCACGGATCTGTTGCAGCATTCTGATTCATTGGAGCAAGAAATCCAAAATACATCTGATTTTCTCGGCAAACGTTCTGAAGAAATCGGCAAGATTCTCGGAACGTTACAGGCCATCTCCAGTCAAACCAATCTATTGGCCTTAAACGCGGCCATCGAGGCAGCACGTGTCGGGGAACAGGGACGCGGGTTTGCCGTCGTCGCGAGCGAAGTGCGGAAACTGGCCGAAGAAAGTGATCAGTCTGCGAAACAAATCAAACAGTTACTCGATAATATCCAACACGAAACGCAGACGGCAATGGGTGCGATGAACGGCGTCATGGATGACTTAAAACACTCGCTAGAATCGGTCAAGACGACCGGAGTCGATTTCGAACAGATTGCCGGGTCCGTCCAGCATGTCTCGAACCGGACAGAATCTTTGACGGGAGATATCAGTGCCCTGACTCATGCGACCGAAGAAGTTTCTGACGCGATGGGAACGATTCTTGCCTTGACGGAAGAAAATGCTGCCGGCATCGAGACGAGTGCCGCAAGCATCCAGGAAACAAATGCGACGATCGAAGCCGTCACGACAGCAGCGGCTCATCTCGCGCAAATCGCAACGGAACTCCATGCCTTGACCGTCGACTTCCAAGTCGATGAACCGATCGACGGGGACGAACTTCTCCCTCCGGCTGAAACATCTGAACCACTCGTACACGACCTGTCTTACGACGAAGTAGCGGCTTCACTCGATGAACATGCTGAACCCGAGCAAACGTCAAAGGACGATGAATCGGCTGATTCGGCTGACTCAGACTCTTCTGACGATGCTCCCCGGTAAACGATTTTCCCTCCAACTCAAAAAGACATCAACCGCCTGAACAAACGGGCCGTTGATGTCTTTTGTTTTTTTTAATGTCTTCTCGGCTTCAAATGATTCTTGCTATACAATCATCGGGACACGACGTAAACTGAAAACAACACGTTTTTAAAGAACGGAGGAACTCCAGTGTCGCCCTTATCAACAGAAGATTTGATTCAAATCGCGGAAAGTCTTTACGGGACGACGGGCTTTTTTGTTTCGTACCAGTCCCTGACCGGTGAGAAACTGGATATCAGTCCGGCCGCGCCTTCGCATCCGAGCCGGTTATCGATTGAACAGGAATGGCCGGCACCGGATCAGACACCGCTCCTGTATACCTTAAAAGATGGAACGGCTTACCTGTTTATTCCCGTCCAGGAACAAGGACAGTACCGGATCGGTCCGGTCTTACTGCAATCGGCTCTGTTCCGTGCGCACATTCAGGATGAAGCGTTCCATCAATTTTATAAAGCCTTGACCCGGACGACGGAAAACCGGTTGATCGACTGCGCTCATCTGGTCCACCGTTTACTGACCGGCCAGCAACTCGCTAAACGGGACATCCGAACCGAATCGGAAAGCGAAGAGCAGGAAATTCCGCTGATTGCCGATGTTTCCCCTCATACTGCAACGACTGCCTACATCAAGGCCTGGGAGCGGGAACAGCAGATCATCGAATGGATTTCGTCCGGACAAAGCGAACGCTTGGCGACGACCTACTCTCTACCCGCTTACGGTGAATTCGGATCACTCGCGCGTCACCAGCCGTTACGGGCTGAAAAAAATCTGTTGCTCGGCACAGTGTTGTTGAGCGCCCGGGCTGCGATTAACGGCGGGCTGGAACCGGATGAAGCCTTTATGCTCAGCGACCGGATGATTGAATCGATTGAAGCGGCAACCAGTATTTCCGAGCTGCGTAACCGCCACGTCCGGATCACGGTCAGCTTTGCAGAGGCCGTCAAACAGATTCAGGAGTTGCGCCATTCGCCGCACGTACTCGCCGCGATCCGTTATATCCAGCAGCACTTGTATGATCCGTTATCGGTCTCGTCGATCAGCCAGGCGATTCACGTTTCATCAAATTATTTATCCGTCCTGTTCAAGGAAGAGACGGGACTTCCGCTCGCACGTTACGTCATTCGTGAACGGATTCGTGAAGCGAAACGGCTGTTGCGTTCGACGGATGATTCCCTGCTGACGATCTCGAACAAGTTACATTTCTCGAGTCAAAGTCATTTTAGTCAGGCGTTCAAACAGACGACCGGCGAGACACCGACTCATTACAGACAACATCATTTTTAATCTTTTTTAAAGGAGTATGACATGACACAGCTACTTACGAAAATCCGCCGCAAGAAAATCCATAAAGGATTGCTTCTCTATCGGCTGTTTCAACAGCTTCCGGTTCAAAAAAATCTTGTCCTGTTTGAAAGCTTTTTAGGTCGCGGTTATTCGGACAATCCGAAAGCGCTCTACCTGACACTTCAAAAACAGCGTCCGGAACTTCAGCTCGTCTGGATTTTTGCCAAAGAACCGAACGCCGCAGTCAAGGCAGCTTGTCCGAACTGGGTATTGCGGAACAGCCCGAAATACTATTACCTGATGGCCCAGGCGCAGTACTGGATTTTCAATACGCGTCAGCCGCTCAGCTTAAAAAAACGACGGGAAACGATGTATTTACAGACCTGGCACGGGACTCCTTTAAAACGGCTCGGACTCGACATGGATGAGGTCCATATGCCGGGTACGAATACCGAACAGTACAAAAAGAACTTTTCTGCCCAGGCCAAGGAATGGAACTATCTGCTCTCACCCAATCCCTATTCCAGCGCCATTTTCAAGCGGGCCTTTGATTTCCGGGGACTGCTTCTTGAAACCGGTTATCCGCGAAATGACCTGTTGTATGCGCCGGACCGTCAGCAACAAGCCGAGCAGATCAAACAGTCACTGCGATTGCCGCCCGGTAAAAAAGTCATCTTGTATGCACCGACCTGGCGGGACGACGAGTTCGTAACGAAAGGTCAGTACCGGTTTAATCTCAAACTGGATTTGAAACAGATGCAATCCCGTTTAGGTGACGATTACATCGTTCTGTTACGGATGCACTACTTGATTGCGGAACACCTGGACTTGACGGCGTTTGACGGGTTTGCATACGACGTGTCCGCATACGGCGATATCGCGGAACTGTATCTGATCAGTGATCTGTTGATTACGGATTACTCGTCCGTCTTCTTCGATTATGCTCACTTGAACCGTCCGATGTTATTCTTTACGTATGATTTAGAGAAATACGCTTCCGTCCTCCGGGGATTCTATTTTGATTTTGAAGCGGTCGTTCCCGGGCCACTGTTAAAAGAAAGTGATCAGGTCATCGATTATATCGAACACATCGAAACCCGATCCAAACAGTACGAAGAGAAATACACCGCGTTCCAGGAACGCTTTTGCAGCCTGGATGACGGGAAAGCCAGTCAACGGGTTGTTGATGCATTGTTTCCACGGGAAAAATGAAGTGATCTCTAAGCAAAAAACCTGCATGATATTTCTTCTTCCGTCTAGAAAAAGAAAATCACTCAGGTTTTTTGTTATCACTTTAAAGAAAAATCGATTGCGTTCATCTTCTTCGTCGGAGCGGTTTATTCGGCACCAGCTCTTCAAATTCCGGATGAACATAAGCAGGTCTTTTTCTCGTCCAGTCTTTTCCTAGCAATTTTGTCGCTTCTTCCCAACCACGGACGACAGACGACTTCGTCTGAAGAAAGGCGTTCAGATTATCTTCATCTTCTTCGTCAAAAAATGCGGATTCGTTTGTTTTTTTCAGGAACACCCATTGTCCGTCCGGTTGTTTCTGTCCCATCAAAGTGACACGCCCACCTTCAAATCGCAGTACCAGTATTTCTTCCCATGTTCCCGTCAAATGATTGTCCCCCGTTTCAATTCCCACGAAATTGTGTTTGATGTAACTCGACAAGTTCTGCAAAACGAACATTTCGGTCTGCCACCTTTTGAGGAGAAGGATGATAGTAGTCTATCGTTCCCTGCTTTTCTTTCCCGAAGAAAGGAACTCCTGATGCTTTGATTCGTCTCATCCACTCTTGTTTCGCTTGATTGAGATAAAACCACGATTTCCGGTTTTCGACACCCCAACCGAGAAGCAGCCAAGGATGTGTCTTTAATTCTTCAACAGTCACAAAGGAATCGCTCGAATCGTACATTTCAAGTCGGGATAATTCTTCGAAATATTTAATAGACTCGACGTTTTTACCATGACGAAGTTGAAACAAGTTATACAAATGGAATCTTCCGGATAAGGGTTGTTGATGCGCATGAATCTGTTCAACGATCCGGATCAGCTGTTTCATTGTCGGATCATTCGCGTGGATAGGTCCAGTCGCTCGTCCAGTTGCATGCAGAACTGCGTCTAAATCCTTTGTTAATTTTGCAGATCCTGGGTTCAGTAACAGGCAGGCGCCAAGTGAATTCGTCCCTTCCCCCCATTGCAGATACGTCTCGTTCCGGTGAATCCGGTCCCCGACCTTCACAAAAGTACCAAATGCTTGAACGTTCTGATGAGCCATACTCGACCATTCTCCCCTTCAAAATGGAATTAAAAAATTTATATTTACATTTTATCACATTTTTAAAATAAAATGTTTTTGTCGGTTTTTCGCCGATAATCCCTACTTCAGATAAAAAAAGACTCCTTTGATGAAACGAAATTTCCGTTTCATCAAAGGAGTCTCAAGGTTAGATAAATTAGTTTTCTTCACGCACGAACAAAGCAACGCTCTCGACGTGTGTCGTATGCGGGAACATATCGACCGGTGTGACTTCCATCAGCTTGTAGCCGAGTTCAGCGAGAAGCTTCGCGTCACGTGCTTGTGTTGAAGCGTTACAAGAGACATAAACAATCCGCTTCGGCGCAACTTCAGCAGCAGCACGGAGGAATTCTTCGTCACAGCCTTTACGCGGCGGGTCAACGACGATGACGTCCGGCTTGATGCCGCCTTTTACGAGTGTCGGCATGACCGTTTCTGCCGTTCCGTATTCAAACGATACGTTATCGATGCCGTTTGCTTTGGCATTCCGGCGTGCATCGTCAATCGCTTGCGGTACCATTTCAATACCGTAGACGTGTTTTGCCTGTTGCGCGAGCGATAACGAAATCGAACCGATTCCGCAGTACGCATCGACAACGATTTCATCGCCTGTCAATTGCGCATATTCCAGCGCTTTTCCGTACAGTTTTTCCGTTTGTAACGGATTGACCTGGAAGAACGAGTGCGGTGAGATTTCATACGTCAATCCGGCGATTTGATCGCGGATGACGGACGGTCCGTGTAAGACGATGTTCCGTTTTCCGAGAATGACATTCGTCTCGTCCGGGTTGATGTTTTGCTGGATGGATGTAACGTTCGGGACAGCTTTTAAGATGCCTTCGACGATTTTATCAGCACCGCGCAATTGTTTGACCTTCGTCACGAGGACGATCATCAATTCGTTTGTGTGGTACCCGTGGCGTGCCATGATGTGACGGATGACACCGCTGTTTTTCTTTTCATCGTAAGCCGGAACCTTCAGGTCAGCGAGTACTTTGCGGACAGCTTGGATGGCATCATCATTCTCTTTATTTTGGATCAGACAGTAATCCATGTCGATGATCCGGTGACTGCGTTTTTGATAAAAACCGGCCATTAACTTGTTGGATTGGAACGCGACCGGCACTTGTGCCTTATTGCGGTAACCCCATGGATCTTCCATGCCCATCGTTTCGTGGACCGGAATCTCAAGACCGGCAAGACGCGCGAACGCATCACGGACACGGTTGTGTTTGAATTTCAGTTCTGCCTCATACGAGAGATGCTGCAGCTGGCAACCGCCGCACTGGTTGTAGACCGGGCAAGGCGGCTCGACACGATCGACACTCTTCGTTTTTTGACGGATGATCCGTCCGAAACCGTATGATTTCGTCGTTTTCGTAATTCTGATTTTGACTTGTTCCGTCGGCAGGGCACCGGGAATGAAGACCGTGTAGCCGTCAATCCGGGCAACTCCTGAACCGTCGTGCGTCAAGTCGACGATATCGACGACGTGCTCATCGTTTTTTTGTACTGGAATCATATTGTTTTCCTCCTAGAAAATCTTGCGTCTTAAGCGAGATTCGTTTCCTGTTCTTGTGCCTGTAGCTGTAAATTGATCGTTTCCATCTCGTCGATCCGGAACTTCGGCGTCATGACGTCGAAATGCGATTGAAGATTCGTCATCTCCCCTTCACAAATTCCGCCAAACTCGCCATCGATGTTCAAGCTCATCTCGGATGTATTTCGCATCCGGACGAAGGACGTCGTCACATGTTCAATACATGGATCAGAGAAGTGGTCTCCCTTTAACGCCAACCGCATGACACGGATTAACTCAACGAGATTACATTTTTTCAAAATGAATAAATCAAAGCGTCCATCATTGAGGGAAGCATTCGGTGAAAGTTTTTCAAAACCACCTACAGAATTGGTGTTCGAAGTCAAAAACAACATGACTTCGCCTTTAAAAATCCCGCGTTCGTGTTCAAGCTCGACATAGGTCGGACGGATTTGCGGGAGTTTTTCCATCCCTTTGACGTAATACGCCAATTGTCCGAGTGCCGTCTTCAGTTTTGATGGAACTTCATACGAAAGTTCCGTCATGATGCCACCACCTGCGATGTTGATGAAGTAGTGGGTGCCTGTCGTCCCTTCGATCTTTCCGATGTCGACGGGCATCGTGTACCCGGTACAGATGACATCCATCGCCCCTTCAATCGTCAAAGGAATCCGCATCGCCCGGCCAAAGTCATTGGTCGTCCCGACTGGTAAGACACCGAGTTTCGGACGAACCGGATACGATGCCATGCCACTGATCACTTCGTTTAATGTGCCATCTCCACCTGCAGCAACGACAAGGTCAAATTCGGCTTCACAGGCCCGTGCTGCTTCATATGTCGCGTCACCGACCGCTTTCGTCGAATAGACGGAAGTCTCATAACCCGCTGCTTCCAGCCGGTCTAAGATATACGGCAGATTACGCTTTACCATCTCTTTCCCGGAAGTCGGGTTATAAATCACTCGCGCTCTAGGTCTCATAAGATTTTCTCCTTTTTTACTCAACCGATCCATTTGATACATAACTGTTTTATTTTACATGAAGTACCGGCACATTACAAAGGCAAAAAAAGAAGCACCGCTTCCTTCCCTTGGTTTAAGAGAGGAAAGCAGTGCTTCAGCAGGGCTTATTTTAATTTTTCGAGTTCTTCGTAGAACAGCTGATCGAGCAGTGCCGGATTCGCCATTCCTTTTGTCTTTTTCATGATTTGACCGATGACAAACCCTTTTTTCCGGTCGCGGCCGTTGACGAGTTCTTCAACGACTGCCGGGTTCGCTTCAAACATCTCGACGACCAGTCCGCGAAGCAGACCTTCGTCCGAGATTTGCGCGAGTCCTTGTTCTTCGACGTAAGCACGCGGTTCGACACCTTGTTCGATGACTGCCGTAAAGACTTGTTTCGCGATTTTCGATGAAATCGTTCCGCCGGCAATCAGTTCGATCATTTCGGCGAGACGGGCCGGTGTGAGCTTGATCGTGTCGAACGTTTCCGTCGATTTGTTCAAGTGACCTTGGACTTCCCCGACCGTCCAGTTGGCAGCGGCTTTCGGTTCCGCACCGGCTGCGATCGTCGCTTCGAAGTACTCGGCCATCTCACGTGTGACCGTCAATTGTTTCGCATCATACGCCGACAGGCCAAGCGCTTCCTGGTAGCGGACGCGGCGGGCATCCGGTAATTCCGGAATGCCGGCGCGGATCGCTTCTTTCCAGTCGTGGTCGAGGACCAGCTTGACGAGATCCGGTTCCGGGAAGTAACGGTAATCGGACGCACCTTCTTTGACCCGCATCAGGACGGTTTGTTTTTTCGTTTCGTCAAAGCGGAGTGTTTCCTGGCGCATGACGCCACCGGATAACAACAGCTTACGGTGACGGTCTTCTTCAAACTCAAGTCCTTTTAAGACGTTTCCGAACGAGTTCAAGTTCTTCAACTCGGTTTTCGTTCCGAACTTCTCTTGACCGTATGGACGGACGGAGATGTTACAGTCGCAACGTAACGAACCTTCTTCCATCTTGACGTCCGAGACACCGGCATATTGCAGGACTTCCTTGAGTCGTTCGAGGTAAGCAACTGCTTCTTTTGGTGAGCGCATGTCCGCTTCACTGACGATCTCGATCAACGGGGCACCGGTCCGGTTGAAGTCGACGACCGAATGGTTGGCACCGGTATGGTTCATCTTCCCGGCATCTTCTTCGAGGTGGACGCGTTCAATCCGGAAACGTTTTGTTTCGCCGTCGACCTCCGCATCGATGTAGCCGTCAAAACCGATCGGCTGATCAAACTGCGAAATTTGATAGGCTTTCGGTGTATCCGGGTAAAAATAGTTTTTCCGGTCGAATTTCGTTTGATCGGCGACATGACAGTTTAACGCCATCGCAGCACGAACCGCGAGTTCAACCGCTTTTTCGTTGATTTTCGGCAGCACGCCGGGATGACCGAGACAGATTGGGCACGTCTTCGTGTTCGTTTCTGCGCCGTATTCCCGGGCACAGCCGCAAAACATCTTTGTATTTGTATTTAATTCGGCATGGACCTCAATACCGATGACCGTTTCAAAGTTCATAAGGCATTCTCCTTTATAACTTCGGAAGCGCGAATCCGCCGGTCGCAAGCTCAAATGCATGCGCCGCACGATAAATCGTCGCCTCGTCAAAGTGTTTTCCGATGATTTGCAGACCGACCGGTAATCCGTCGACAAGACCGGCTGGGACCGAAATTGCCGGAACACCTGCCAGGTTGATTGGAATCGTCAGGATATCGTTGGCATACATCGTGACCGGATCGTCGTTTTGGGCACCGAGTTCGAACGCAGGTGTCGGAGCAGTTGGTCCGATGATGACGTCGTAGTTGGCAAGGACTTGGTCGAAGTCCTGTTTGATCAACGTCCGCGCTTGTTGTGCTTTTTTATAGTAGGCATCGTAGTAACCTGAGCTGAGGGCATATGTGCCGAGCATGATCCGGCGTTTGACCTCGTCACCGAAACCTTGAGCGCGTGAATACTTGAAGACATCTTCGAGTGCATCGGCTTCGGCACGGACACCGTAACGGATTCCGTCGAACCGTGCGAGGTTCGAGGAAGCTTCTGAAGAAGCAAGCAGGTAATACGTTGCGAGCGCATATTTCGAGTTCGGAAGCGAGACTTCGTCGACTGTCGCGCCAAGCGATTCAAGTTTCTTGATCGCGGCACGGATATTTTCTTTAACGCCTTCACTGATTCCTTCGCCGAAGTACTCTTTCGGGACAGCAATCTTGAGTCCTTTGATATCCCCTGTCAATGCTTGCGTGTAATCGGTCGGGTTGACGTTCGCTGACGTCGAATCCATGTCACAATGTCCGGCAATCGCACTTAATAAGTACGCATTGTCTTCGACTGTCCGTGTCAAGGGGCCGATTTGGTCAAGTGACGACGCAAATGCGACGAGACCGTAACGCGAGACGAGACCGTAAGTCGGTTTCAAGCCGACGACACCACAGTAAGCGGCCGGCTGACGGATGGAACCACCCGTATCCGAACCGAGGCTGAACAGGACTTCTCCGGCCGCGACAGCAGCTGCTGAGCCGCCTGACGAGCCGCCCGGGACGTGTTTCGTGTTCCACGGGTTACGGACCGGCTTGTAGGCCGAGTTTTCATTTGATGAGCCCATCGCGAACTCGTCCATGTTGAGTTTCCCGATTGTGACGGATCCTGCTTCATGTAGACGCTCGACGACTGTCGCATCGTGTGCCGGTTCGAAGTTTTCGAGGAACTTCGAACCGCACGTCGTCGTCATCCCTTTCGTGACGATATTGTCTTTCACACCAATCGGTAAACCGAATAACGGGTTTGCTTCGTGTTTCGCAATCTCGTCCATCCGTTTTGCCTGTTCGAAAGCATCTTCGTTTAATGATAAAAATGCGCCGATGTTTCCGTCGACACGGTCAATGCGGTCAAAGGATTCCTGGACAAGTTCGGATACTTTGACTTCCCCGTCTTTGACGAGTGTGTGTAAGTTCTTTACACCATGTTCAAAAAGTGACATATCGGTGGTCTCCTCCTTATTCGAATACTGCCGGGACACGGACTTGTCCGTCTTCCCAATCAGGTGAGAGTCGTTCTACTTCCGTGCGCGGTAGCGACGGGCGGACTTCGTCTTTACGCAAGACGTTTTTGAGATCGAGGACGTGTGTCGTCGGTTCGACGCCTGTCGTATCAAGCTCATTTAATTGTTCAGCGAACCCGAGAATCTTCTCAAGTTGAACGGTAAATTGTTGGACTTCTTCATCTGTTACGGCGAGACGTGCTAAATGCGCCACATGGCGGACTTGTTCTTCATTAATCTTTGCCATCTGATTCCACCTCCGGAACTTTTTCAATATATTTTACACTATTTTTAATCATAGCACTTTTTGTCCAGACAAAAAAGACGATGGTGCATCGGGGGGAGGTCCGCACCATCGTCCTTATAGGGGTAGCAAAGCTTCCGGGCAGAAAGCTTCTAGTAATGAATTACCCGTGCTGTCGGTAAGCAAAACAAAAAATCTGATTATTCAAAATAAAAGATCACTCAGCAAATAGACATTGAAGACGATGACGATACTGACGATCGTCCAGGCAATCCCTTTCGTTAACGGCTGATTTTTATATTTGCCCATGATCCGTTCATTGGATGTGGCACGGATCAACGGGATTAACGCAAACGGAATTCCGAACGATAAGGCGACTTGACTCCAAATCAACGCCCGGGTCGGGTCAAAGCCGGATAACAATAAGAGGATCGCCGGTAACATCGTCACACTGCGTCGGAGGAAAATCGGAATCTCCATCTTCAGGAATCCGCGCATGATGGCATCCCCGGACATCGTCCCGACACTCGACGAGGCAAGTCCGGAAATCAGTAACGCCCCGCCAAATAGATAAGGTGCCGCGCCGCCGAGCGACGTCCCGAGTCCGTGAAAAATACTTTCCAGTGTCTCTGCCTGTTGGCTCGTTCCGAAGAAGACCGTCGCGGCAATGACAAGCATTGCGCCGTTGACTGCCCCCGCAATCAGCATCGCAGCCCAAATATCCATCTTTTGAATCCGTAACAACCCTTTTTTATCCGCGATTGTTCCCATCCGGCGTTTCGTTAAATCGGAATGGAGATAAATCGCATGCGGCATGACCGTTGCCCCGAGCATCCCTGCTGCAAGGACAATGCTCGACGTTCCGGAAAATCCGGGAATCAATCCGCCGGCGACATCACGCAGGACCGGTTTAACTTCAATGACCTGAATCGCAAACGCCAGAGCGATGACGAGGACCAACGCTCCGATGACAGCTTCAAAATGCCGTAACCCTTTCCGTTCAAATCCAAGGATGAAGAACGAAGCAACCGCTGTCAGCAAGGCGGCGATTTTCAAATCGATGCCGAACAGCAGGTTAAAACCGAGTGCCGCCCCGACGAACTCCGCTAAATCCGTTGCCATCGCGACGAGTTCGGCCTGCGCCCAATAAAGAATTCGCATGATCGGCGACAGTTCATCCCGAATGACTTCCGCAAGGCTCGTATTGCTGACCAGCCCCAGTTTGGCCGATAGTGTCTGAATCATCACGGCCATCAGGTTGGCGGCAACAATTACCCAGAGCAGTAAAAATCCGTAATGGGCTCCTGCCGTCATGTTCGTCGCAAAATTCCCCGGATCGAGGTAAGCGACGGCGGCGACAAAAGCCGGTCCGATATAGTGTCTTTTTTTCAAACGCTCCACTGGAACGATCGGTTGACTTACCACTTTGCCTCACCTCTCTTTAGTTGTTAGTATACGCTTTTTTTGCGTATAGGCAACATATATGTTTTATGTAAAGATATGTTCACCAAGTTAGTTTCTTCTATAGAAAAAGAATGTCCGGCGCACAAGGCACCGGACATTCTCTCTGCTAACATCAAACTACTTTCCGTTGTTGCTCCGCTCCTTTAAGTTGAGCTTGTACTTCATCGAATTCATCATACATCGCTTGGCTTGGTGCCTTCGTCAAGAGACTGCCGACAACAAGTGCGACGGTGGACGCAATGAATGCAGGAATCATTTCATACATCTCCGAGATGTAAAACGGAAGATCTTTGACGTACATCTTCACTAAAATCCAGGCGATGACGACGACTGACCCTGTAATCATCGAAGCAAGCGCCCCTGTTTTGTTCATCCGGCGCCAGAGTAGGCTGAACAGGACGACCGGTCCAAAGGCGGCACCGAATCCGGCCCACGCATATCCGACCAACGTCAGGATGGACTTTTGCGCACCGAATGATAAGGCGATCGCAAGCAGTGCAACGACGAGAACCATGATCCGCCCCATGACCATCAACTCTTTATCTGATGCATTCCGTTTCAGGAAACGCTGATAGAAATCATTGGTTGCAGCACTCGACGAGACGAGCAGTTGCGTCGAGATAGTCGACATGATCGCTGCGAGCAATGCTGCGAGTAATAATCCCGTGATGAAACCTGGGAACAAATCACGTGACAGTTGAATGAAGACGTTCTCCGGATTATCGAGTGTTCCGCCTTGTTGTGTGAAGTAGGCGTATCCGAATAATCCCGTCACCATGGCCCCGACAATCGAAAACGTCATCCAGATCATTCCGACCCGACGCGCCGATTTCATTTCGTGCAGGTTACGAATCGCCATAAAACGGACGATGATGTGCGGCTGACCAAAGTAACCAAGTCCCCATGCCAGCAGGGAAACAATACCGATCACGGTCGTTCCTTTGAACAACTCGAGTTTCGAACCGTCCGTTGAACGAATCGTCTCAAGCGTTTCATTGATTCCGCCGCTGAGTGCCAGCGTGACAGCCGGAACGATCAGCAAGGCGATGACCATGATCATGCCCTGAACGACGTCCGTCCAACTGACGGCAAGGAATCCGCCGAGGAAGACATACGCAATGACGACCCCCGCCAAAATCCATAGGCCGGTTGTATATTCGAGTCCGAAGACCGATTCAAACAGACGACCACCGGCAACAAAACCACTTGAAGCGTACATTATAAAGAATATTAAGATAACTCCAGCTGAAACTGTACGCAGGACACCACTTTTATCGTGGAACCGCTTTTCAAAGTAGTCAGGAATCGTGATGGCATCCCCGGCATGTGCTGTATACGCACGTAAACGTGGTGCGACGAGCAGCCAGTTGGCATAGGCACCGAGCAATAACCCGATGACGATCCAACCACTGGACAGACCAGTTGCAAACATCGCACCCGGTAATCCCATCAACAGCCACCCACTCATATCACTGGCTCCTGCTGAGAGCGCTGTGACGACAGGTCCGATTGTTCGTCCTCCCAGCATATAATCGTTCATGTTTTTTGTCCGATAATACGCGACGACACCTAGTGTGACCATCAAACCCAGATACAACAAAATCGCGAACCACATTCCGTTCATCTCGTGCTCCCCCTTTTCTAAAAAAAACGGGTATGCAGGTTGCATACCCGTTTCATCTATTAAACATCATTTTAGAACATTTCAGAAGTAGTCTTTGCTTGAAGATGTAAAGTCAAGTAATCCGGTCCGCCTGCTTTTGAATCCGTTCCTGACATGTTGAATCCGCCAAACGGTTGGTACCCAACGATTGCACCTGTGCAACCGCGGTTGAAGTACAAGTTACCGACATGGAAGTTCGCACGTGCGTATTCCTGGTTCGTACGATCTTGAGTGATGACGGCACCTGTCAAACCATACTCCGTGTTGTTGGCGATGTCGATTGCTTCTTTGAAGTCTTTTGCTTTTGTGAACGCAACGACCGGTCCGAAGATTTCTTCCTGCATCAGACGGTCCGTCGGTTGGACGTCAGCGACGATTGTTGGTGCGACGAAGTATCCTGTCGAATCATCCGCTGTACCACCTGCTGCAATCCGGCCTTCTTGTTTTGCGACATCGAAGTACGATGTGATTTTTTTGAAAGCTGCTGCATCGATGACAGGTCCAACGTTGTTTGTTACGTCGACCGGGTTACCGATACTGAGTTTGTTTGTGTTTTCGACGACTTTCGCGAGCAATTCGTCATATACCGAATCCAGTGCGACGACACGTGAACAAGCTGAACATTTTTGTCCCGAGAAACCGAATGCCGCTTTTGTGATCATGTCTGCCGCGTAATCGAGATCAGCCGACTCGTCGATGACCATCGTGTCTTTTCCGCCCATTTCCGCGATGACACGTTTAAGCCAGATTTGACCGTCGTTCAATTTTGAAGCACGTTCGTTGATGCGGAGTCCGACATCACGCGAACCTGTGAAGCTGATGAAGCGTGTTTTCGGGTGATCGACGAGATAGTCGCCGACTTCCGCCCCTGGTCCCGGAATGAAGTTCAAGACGCCGGCCGGAAGACCCGCCTGTTCCATGACTTCAACGAATTTAGCAGCGACAACCGGTGTCGTCGATGCTGGTTTCAAGAGGATCGGGTTACCTGCCACGATCGCAGCAACCGCTGTTCCTGCCATGATGGCCAGTGGGAAGTTCCATGGTGAGATGATGACACCGACACCGAGTGGAATGTAGTCGTACCGGTTGTATTCGCCCGGACGGCTCTCGACCTTCTTGCCTTCTTTTAAGACAAGCATCTGACGCGCATAGTATTCGAGGAAGTCGATCGCTTCCGCTGTATCCGCATCTGCTTCGTTCCATGGTTTACCTGCTTCTTTGACGAGGTAAGCCGAGAATTCATGTTTGCGTTTCCGGATGATGTTTGCGGCTTTGAATAAGACGTCCGCACGAACACTCGGATTGACGAATTTCCACGTTTCAAATGCTTTGACAGCTGCCTGCATGGCATCTTCAGCGTGTGCTTGTGTCGCTTTCGAAACGCGTCCGACGATTTCTTCTTTGTTTGCCGGATTGACAGAAACGATTTTGTCCTCTGTCGTCACACGTTCTCCCCCGATGACGAGCGGATAATCTTTTCCAAGCTCTTTCGATACAAGTTCAAGCGCCTCTTCGAACGCTTTCTTGTTTGCTTCCTGTGAGAAGTCCGTGAATGGTTCGTGTTTGTACGGAATCATCTCTATTCCCCCTTTTATACTTGCTTTTAATCGCTTACATTCTCCATTGTACAGAAGCATGTCGCCGCTTACAATTATTCTAGACAAAAAAATGAAGAAGACCGTGGAGGTCCTCTTCATTTCATATTCATTGCTTAGCCTGTGAAAAGACGATCTCTTCATTTTGAACAGATACTTCGACATCCTGTCCCTGGAACAACCAGTCATCCTGATCAGAAACGACGAAATGAATCCCGTCGACGGTTTCTTCAACCGCTGCCCGGTCAACGGTCTCCATGTGGACTCCGACTGAGAACCCTTGCGTTAAATCGGTAGAGCCGCCGTACTTGGCGAAAAAGCGGATCGTATCGCCTTCCTTTGCTTCCATCTCTTCTTTGAAATATTGTAGTGCCTCGTCTGTTACGTGAATTTTCATGTTGAACCCACTCTCCTTTATGTTAGTGTACCTATTCCCTACTCAAAAAAGCGAATTTCCTGTATGGTGAAGACATAATGAAAGATGTTGTTCATAAAAGATGTTGTTCATATAGGAGGAACTGAAATATGAAACGATTATTGACGGTACTCGTATCAACGGGAATCATCCTCGCCGGATGCGGAAACGATTCCGCTCCGTCTACTGATACTGAATCCCCGAAGTCGACGGAAACGAAACAAACGAAACAGGCAAGTCAAGACGTTCTTGATGTCTACAAGACGTATCAACAAACTGTTGGTCAGTCCGGTACAGCTGATGCTGAAGCACTTGCCGCGATTGAGTATACGGGGGATCAAAAGTTGTTGCGGGCCGCGACACTCGGTGCCAAGAATTTAAAGATCAAACCGGGTAAAGTCGTCAAAAGTTTTCAGGAAGGTAACGTCGCCTACATCATTCACGAATTCAACGATGAAGACGGATTGCCTTTACCGAACCGCGCTTCAAAACTGTTTTTAAAACAGGACGGTGAATGGAAAGTCGTCATCGTGCCGACGAAGTTTGATCCCGAAGTCTTTACGACCCTCGCCTCGCTGTTTGAATCCTTTAATGCCGATGAATACGGCGTCAATGCGAAAGCAGCGGAAGCCGTCGGGAATACGAAAGAAGATAAGCAGGATGAAGTCTTTACCCGGGTCAATGCCCAGACGGACTACATGGCGCTTGAAATGAACAGCAACATCCTGATGATTTACGGTCCGGCTCTTGGGAACAAGGGAAACCCGGAGACCCTTGTCCATTACTATGAGGATTATGCCGACTGGTACGGGGAGGAACAAGCCTTATTACTGAAGACGGCAAAAGCCGGCACTGACTTTGAAAAGTATTTGATTGCGCTCGATCCGTTAAAGGAAAGTCTGCAAAAGAAACTCGAAAAATACGCTGACCAGTTGAATATGGAACTGGGTTGAGGAGGACCATTCATGAATACAGTCGATTTTACACTGCCGAATGCGCAAGGAGAGATGATTTCACTAAGTGATTTCCGCGGAAAAAAAGTCATCGTCTACTTTTATCCGAAAGACTCGACACCGGGGTGTACGACGGAGGCATGTGACTTCCGTGATGCGTCGGAAGCCTTTGCTGCAAAGAACACGGTCATTCTCGGCATTTCCGCTGATAGCCAAAAGCGTCACCAAAATTTTATTTCAAAATACGAACTTCCATTCGAATTATTGTCTGATGTCGACCATACCGTCTGTGAGCAATACGGTGTCTGGCAGTTGAAAAAGAATTACGGAAAGGAATATTATGGAATCGTTCGTTCTACTTTTTTAATCAATGAATCTGGTGAATTGATTCAGGAATGGCGTTCCGTGAAAGTCAAAGATCATGTCACAGAGGCACTTTCCTTCCTCGAACAACTGAACTGACCGGATTAAAACACGCCATTTGATGCGCGTGTTTTAATTTTGGAATCATTTTTACCTCCCAATATTATCCTTCCGAAAAATTATTTTTACAAAAAAACCGTTGATATTACACGAAATTTTAATCAATTTGAAATAATCTGAAAATAAGCTATTGATTTTTCTGAATATTGTATTTATTATTGGTAACAAGTTGATCCGGTGCTTTCCTTCAACAAAATAAAAGGCGATGACCCCTCTTATTTTTTTAATAGGACACCGGATCGCTATTCTAATCGGTACTCATTTTTCAATCATATATATTCATTCTTGGGAGGGAACTTATTATTATGAAAACGAAAAAAACACTTGCACTTGTTGGTGCTTTAGCCATCGCCGGATCAAGCCTCGCTGCTTGTACATCGACAGATGATTCAAAAGATACTTCAGGTTCGACTGATACGAAAAAGGCGTCGGACAAACAGGTTCTTAACCTCACAAGCGGTTCAGACATCCCGGCACTCAGCCCGACCGTTGCGACAGACTCAGTTTCATTCACAGTCTTAAACAACGTCCAGGAAGGTCTCTTCCGTCTCGACGAAAAACAAGAGCCGACACCTGGTGTTGCGGAAAGTGTAGACGTCTCTGAAGATGGTCTTACATACACATTTAAATTACGTGATTCTAAATGGTCGGACGGCAGTGACGTCACGGCAAAAGACTTCGAATATGCGTGGAAACGTGTTCTTGATCCGAAAAGCGGATCGCAATATGCGTACATCATGTATATCATCGATGGCGCTGAAGCCTACAACACAGGAAAAGGAAAACCGGCTGACGTTGGTGTTAAAGCGGTTGACGACAAGACACTCGAAGTCAAGCTGACACAACCGGCCGAATACTTCAAAGCATTGACTGGCTTCGGTTCATTCATGCCACTCAAACAGGAATTTGTTGAAGAAAAAGGCAAAGACTTCGCGACGAACCCGGAGAACTTCCTTTACAACGGACCGTTCCAACTGACGGACTGGAAAACAGAAGTCGGCTGGAGCTACAAGAAAAACGATCAGTATTGGGATGCAGATACGGTCAAACTCGAAGAAGTCAACTATAAAGTCGTTAAAGAAGTATCAACAGCCGTCAACCTGTACGAAAAAGGTGATATCGATACAGTTGGTCTGACAAGTGAGTTCGTTGATCAGTACAAAGATAGCGAAGACTTCGATACACGTCTTGACGCGTCGATGTACTACATCCAAATGAACTTCAAAAACGAATTGCTCAAAAACAAAGACATCCGTAAAGCAATCGACTCTGGTTACGATAAAGAGCAGATGGCGAAAGTCCTCTTAAACAACGGATCGATCCCTGCTTACTACTATGTACCAAAAGAATTCGCTAAAGGTCCGGACGGAAAAGACTTCCGTGACGGCAACGAAGGTTTCGGATCATTCGATGCTTCATCGGCTAAAGCTTCGTTCGAAAAAGGTCTGAAGGATATCGGTAAGAAATCCGTCAAGCTTGAGCTTCTTTCATACGATGACGACAACTCGAAGAAAATCTCCGAATACCTCAAAGGCGAGTGGGAGAAAAACCTTCCAGGTCTTGAAGTTACAATCAAACAGCAACCGTTCAAAAACAAATTGGACCTCGAGTCTAAAGGTCAGTTCGAACTTTCATTCGCAGGATGGGGCCCTGACTACCAGGATCCAATGACATTCCTCGACATGTGGATGACAGATGGACCGTACAACCGCGGTAAGTACACAAGCGACAAGTACGATTCACTCATCAAGTCGGCGATGAAAGAAACAGATGCAGCAAAACGTTGGCAGTCACTGAAAGATGCGGAGAAAATCTTACTTGAAGACGATCAAGCGATCTCAGTTATGTACCAACGCGGTGCTTCCCTCTTACGTAAACCGTACGTTAAAGGAATCGTCAACCATAAAGTCGGTGCGGATACTTCGTTCAAATGGACGTATATCGAAGGAAAATAAGTATGACCTAAGACCAGTCTCGCTCCATGCGGGTCTGGTCTTTTTTTCCATATGAGACAAATGTACTGTTTTTATACGGTTCATTAAAAATTGGTAACATTCTGTTTTCATTTGGATTACTTCCATTTATACTTAGCAGAAGAATGATTTTCACTTTATTTACAATATTTCACGGTAATTATTCATAATTAATGGAAAAGTGCCGATATATTCTATACAGAGGACTTTTGCCTCAACTATTACGATTTACTAGGAAGGAGGACTCACCCTTGAAACAACGTGTACTTACGAGTCAGCAAACATGGACGGAAGAACAACTTGAAATGATTCAAGCCATCCAAGCTTTAGGCGAACTCATCCAGGATCGTCCCCGCCGGACGATTTATCGTCGTTATGCCATCGAACATGGTTGGCCGCAACCGGAAACCATCATTCGTCAGTTCGGATCTTGGCCGGAAGCTTTATCAGCAGCCGGTTATGAATGGCATATCGATCAACAGCCGGAAGAACTCGAGCGGGCTCCGAAATATACAAAAGATGAAATCCTGAAGTCGTTTCACCGGTACGCCCAGGATGTCGGATCGACCATCACCTTAAAGAAATATCAAATCTGGCGTAAATCGGTTCATCATGCTCCGAGTCATTATCATATCGTGAAGATGTTCGGATCTTGGCATGATGCCTGTACGGCCGCCGGATTAGAAGCAAGCGTCACCTATTCAAAAGCCGAGCTTGCTGCGTCGCTGCGCCAAGCGATTGAAGAAGTCGGTTTCTCGCTCTCATTCGAAGCCTATCGTGAATGGGCGAAACGAAACAACAAACCGTCGACGAAAGCTCTACTGCACCGGTATGGTTCTTGGTCTGCGGCCATCCATGCGATTGAAAGCGAAATCCGTACGAGCAACCAGCAAGCTCAATAATCCTGCTTTTATTTTTCCTTCAAATACATTCATAATCACTGAGCCTCCTTCTCTTGCAGAACGGGGCTTTTTTGTCTCTGACAGCGCAAAATCGCGCTTTTCCCTGTAGGAGTTGCGTGAAAAGAGTGTTTCTTTTTTTACGCGAAAAGGGTGGCAGATTCCAATTCTGCCACCCTTCTCTTTGTAGAATCCGACTTTTGAGTCAGCCCCTTTATCTTAAGCTTAGATGACACGTTCTTTCCATTCTTGGTATGATGCGACACGGTCGCGTCCTTGGAACTTCGCACCGATATACATTGCCCGGTCGGCATTGCGGATCAGACTCGCTAAATCACCCAGCTCGTTTAACGTATCGACACCGATACTTGCCGTAATCCTTAACGAATCTCCTTCAACCTGAATCGGATTGGCATGTAACGTCTCGCGAATCCGTTCGGCAACGATTTGAGCCGATTCCAGATCCGTATTCGGTAACAAGACAACAAATTCCTCGCCGCCGTAACGGGCCACAAGATCCGTGATTCGCGTCGCCTGCATTAACAGCTTGGCGACTTCAAACAGAACGATATCCCCGACTTCATGCCCATATGTATCGTTGATCTGTTTAAAATGGTCCAAATCGATCATCAAGGCTGAGAATGGATATAGATCACGTTGCCGAATCCGGCGATCGCCCCACTCCTGCAACGCCCGGTAGTTCGGTAATTTCGTCATCGCGTCCGTCCGGCTGTCCGTCAACAGACGTTCCCGCTCCTGTGCCCGTTCAACTGCCCAGGAGAGGACACGTAACGCGCGGTACAATTCATAACCAAAGTCTTTTGTGAACTCGCCGCTCGCTTCAGATGCTAAAAATAAAGAGCAATTGATTTTTTCGGTTGCTTCCGGCTGAATAAACAGAATCGATTGCGTTTCTTCCGGGACACAATCATACAGGCGGATATCCCATTCCTGTTGCACACCGTACAGCAACACTTCTTCTTTTTCGTCAATGATATCTTCAATGATGATGCCGTGGACATGATCCGCTTTTAATTTCCGACCGTCCTTTAACGAATAATAAATCGACTCGCCTTCACCGAAATCAAACTTAATCCAGGCGATATCCGGACGAACGAAATGGTTCAATTGGCGTAAATACCGTTCGATGATGAACTGGGCATCGCCGTCTTTCCAGGCTGCTTCCTTCAATCGTTCAATCTGTTCCCAGTGCTCGATCCGGTCACTGGCATGGACGGAACTGCCAAGCGACCGTTTGATGATGAACAGCGCAAAAGCTGTCATGACAAGACCGCTGTTGCCGTTGTTTTGAACCATCAATGTACTGAAAATTCCAAACAGCAATTCGGCGGCAATGACAACTGCCTCAAACCGAAGCAACGGTAGCATGACACTGTTCGGGATGTTTTCACCAAGTAAAAAGTTCGACAATTTATACTGGAACAGTAAGACGATCCATAAAATCAAGACCATGACGAGCAACGGTCCGACGTTTTCAATTAATAAAAAATCTTTTCCGTGCGTCCCGCCGAGCGCATTGTAAGCTAGTCCGGCAGGCAAAATCAATAACAGCTCGAGCGTGACATTAAACGGGTAATTATGTAGCATACGCCGGCGGCCGATTGCGGTATGGAACGTCCGCAATTGGTAAATCAACATCGTCAATTGTCCAACACAGATGGCAGACAGGAGTCCATACGTTAAAAACGTAAACAGGACGAATCCGAAATGAAACGTAAAGCTCATATGTCTTCTGCGCACCGGATCAATAACAAAGATGGTGGAGAGTGCAACAACAAGCGTAAACGTAAAAAAGTCGATGCTCAGGTTGTAATCTCTTGATTTCGCCAGTAAATCAATTCCGATGACGACAAGAAAAAATACAATCCAGCTTCGAAGGAGATATTGTTGAAAGCGACGCATGTTGACTTCCCCTTCCTAACACATTTTGTGTATATATGAAAAAAACAATCTGATTATCACTCATTTGAGCATTGAGGTCTATTCTTCACGCTTTGATTTGTTACACTAGCAATAGAGGTGATAAATCAGTGACTACACAATTTACAAAAGAAGCATTTGATACATTTGAGATTGAAGGACTGGAACAGCGGATGCACGCGATTCGGGAACGGATTCAACCCGTTTTCAAACAAATCGGACAGGAAGTCTTACCCGATTTAACGGTCAACCTGGCAGAAGATATGTATGTGCATATTGCACAGCATGCCCGCCGGAAAGTAAATCCCCCGAAGGACACATGGATGGCTTTTTCCCCAAACAAACGCGGCTACAAAAAGCATCCGCATTTCCAAGTCGGCTTATTTGATGATCATCTGTTCATCTGGCTCGCTTACATTTACGAACTTCCGAATAAATCACAGTACGCGACAAAACTCCTGAATCATCAGGAACTGTTGCACGCTCTTCCGTCTGATTTCGTTGTTTCTTACGATCATATGAAGAAAGAGGCACAACAGATTGACGAGATCGGTCTGGAACAAGGACTGGTACGATTCCGTGATGTCAAGAAAGCGGAATTTTTGGTCGGCCGTCATGTCTCTGCCGAAGAAGTCAGTGCGATGTCGCACGAAGATCTAGTAAAATTGATTCGAAATACCTATGAACAACTCGTGCCAATCTATAAAAAAATTCAATAAAAAGGATGGCCCAAAAGGTCATCCTTTGTTCGTTAGTTATATTTTACTAGAATTGACATGACTTGTGTACGTTCAGAATTTAAATTTAGATAAATGTTGACCTCTTTTGTTGAAACGGTCATCAGGTTGAATGTTTTGTCGAGTTTTGCCGTTGAGTACGCTTTTTTGACTTCTTTGACGGTAATTGTCCGGCCGATCACTTTTGGATTGTAGACGATGGCTGAGACTTTCGCTTTGCGGTCAGGCACACCGAATGTCGAGCAGTAGTGAACTGCTTTGTTCGGAGCGACCAATCCTTTACCGCTTTGGCACCACGTCGAGTTTTTTTCCCCTTTGTACGCGCTATGTACCTGGGCTAACGTCGTTTTTTCCAATGTCACTTTTCCATCGACGGATTTGGCTTTTGACGCTGTCGTTTTAACTTGTTTCAACCAATCGATATCCGTCGGCTTCGCAGCTTCGGCAGACTGGTTATATGAAGGACCTGAGACGAGGCTCATGGTAAGTGCGGCAGTTAAGATAAGACCAAAAATTTGTTTCATGATGTGCTCCCCCTTGAAATGCTTTGATAAATATCTCATTCCCCCATTTTCGAAATAATATTCACTTTACATACATTTCTTTAAAAAATATTTTTAAAAAAGTTGTTACCCGGATCGGGCAACAACTTTTCCTGTTATTTCTTATGCATTTTGAACTCTAAAAATAGTTCATTATAATGAGCGAGCATTTCTTTCCCTAAGTTTTCATATACTTCAAGTGTATCCGTGACCTCTTTATCTGGATAAAAACGTTTGTCTTCCCGTACGTCCCGATCGAGCAATTTCAACGCTGCTTTGTTTGGCGTCGAGTATCCGACATAGTCCGCATTTTTAGCGGCATTTTTCGGGTCCAGCATGAAATTGATGAATTCATGGGCACCTTTGACGTTTTTAGCCGTTTTCGGAATGACGACGTTATCGAACCAGACATTTGATCCTTCCTTTGGAATCACATAGTTCAAATTCTCATTTTCACTCATGATCTCATTGGCATCACCGGACCAGACGACACCGATTCCTGCTTCTTCATTGGCAAGCAAAAGCTTAATTTCATCCCCGACGATCGCTTTGACGTTTGGTGTCAAATCCATCAAGTTGGCTTTGGCTTCCTGCAGTTTCGTTTCATCGGTCTCGTTCAAGGAATAGCCAAGACTGTTCAGACTCATCCCCATCACTTCACGTGCTCCGTCTGCGAGAAGGATTTGATTTTTCAATGCCGGATCCCAGAGATCTTTCCAGCTGGTCGGTTTTTTTCCGTCAATCAGTTTTTGATTGTAGACGATCCCGACCGTTCCCCAAAAATAAGGAATCGAATACTTGTTGCCTGGATCAAACGATAAATCGAGGAACCGTGGATCGGTGTTCTTCAGATTGGGAATCTTTTGTTGATCGATCGGCAACACTAAATCCTCTTCGATCATCTTTGCGATCGCATAATCGGACGGCACAGCGATATCGTACGTCGTTCCGCCTTGTTCGATTTTCGTCAGCATCGCTTCGTTTGAATCAAACGTCTGATAGACGACTTTAATACCGGATTCCTTTTCGAACTGATCAATCAGTTCCGGATCGATATAATCGCCCCAGTTATAGATGTTCAGGACATTTTTGCCCGAATAACCTTGCGTCGCGTTCAACCGGTTCAACGCAAACAGGATGATACCGGAAATCAAGAAAATCGCGACAAACAATTGAATGAGTTTTTTCATCGATTATTTCACCTCCGGTCGGGACAACTTCATCGCAGAACGTTGGTTCAGGAAGTAATAGCCGATGACGAGTAAGAATGTAAACAGGAAAATCACGGTCGACAAGGCGTTGATTTTCATCGAAATCCCCTGCCGCGCAAGCGAATAGATTTCAACGGACAATGTCGTGAATCCATTTCCGGTAACGAAAAATGTCACCGCAAAATCATCGAGTGAATACGTCAATGCCGTAAAGAAGCCGGCAAAGATACCTGGTGTAATGTACGGCAGGATGACTTTCGTCAGAACATCAAGCCGGCTCGCTCCTAAATCACGCGCTGCATCAACGAGTGTCGGACTCATTTCCTGCAGTTTCGGCAGGACCAGAATGACGACAATCGGGACGGAGAACGCGATGTGTGACAACAGGACCGACGTAAAGCCGAGCTGAATGCCGAGCATCGTAAAGAAGATCAGGAACGACGCCCCGATGATGACATCGGGACTGACAATCAAGATGCTGTTGAGCGTCAACAGCGACGTTTCGATCCGTTTCTTGCGGACCGCCTGGATCCCGATTGCTCCAAGAACACCGATGATCGTCGAAATCGCTGCGGACAGAAGCGCAATGACTAGCGTGTTTAAGACGATGATCAAAAGTCGGGAATCCTGGAACACTTCCTTGTACCAATCCCACGTGAAGGAATCAAAGTTCGTCATGTTGTCGGCACTGTTAAACGAGTAGAAGGCCAGATAAAGAATCGGGGCGTACAAGATGATGAAAACACCGATCAGGTACAGATTCGCTAATTTTAATCGTTTCATCATGTCGTCGCTCCTTTCTTCCGTTTCGTACTCGTTAATGCCAGAATGATTGCCATCGCAATAATCAGGAAGACGGCAATCGTCGCGCCCATTCCCCAGTTTTGCGTGACAAGAAACTGTTGTTCAATCGCTGTTCCGAGCGTGATGACCCGGTTCCCGGCAATCAGACGTGTAATCATGAATAACGACAGCGCCGGAATGAAGACGAGCTGACAGCCCGATTTAACTCCGTCAAGCGTCAATGGAAAGACGACACGACGGAACGTCATGAAATTCGAAGCCCCGAGATCGCGGGCCGCAAACACAAGTGACGGATTCAATTTTTCAATCGCGTTAAAGATCGGCAGGATCATGAACGGAATGAAGATGTAGACGGAAACGAACACAAAACTGAAGTCCGTGAACAAGATCTGTTTCCGGCCGATTCCGATCGCTTCCAACGTTTGGTTCGCCCATCCGTAAGTGCTGAACAGACCGATGAATGCATAGGCTTTTAAGAGCAGGTTGATCCAGGTCGGCAAGATGATCAACAGCAGCCACAATTGTTTATGCTTTGTTTTCGTCAGCAGATAGGCGGTCGGATAACCAATTGCCAGTGAAAACAGTGTGATCAAAAAGGCATACCAAAACGAGCTGAGCGTCATCGTCAGATACGTCGAGGTGAAGAACTTCTGGTAGTTGACGAGTGAGAAATGTCCTTCGAGATCGAGAAACGAATAATAGACGACGAGGACGATCGGCGCAATGACGAACAACGCAATCCAGAAACTATACGGAATCAGGTACCAGTTACGTGTCTTCTGCATCACAGCACCCCATCGTAGGACTCAAGCCGTTTGTCGAATTCCTCTTCCGTCTCATTCAGACGCATGACGTGAATCGCTTCCGGATCAAACGTCAAGCCGATCTGTTCCCCAACCGTCGCTTTTTTCGTACTGTGGACGAGCCATTCGTTTCCGACTTCATCCATGCAGGCAATCTCATAGTGAACACCGCGGAACAGCTGGGAATCGACGGTCACGCGCAACTTCCCTTGGGCGACGCTGGTGATTTCCAAGTCTTCCGGACGGATGACGATTTCGACCGGTTCATTTAATTCGAGACCGCGGTCGACACATTCAAATTCTTTTTCTGCGAACGAGACCCGGTAATCCATCAACATCCGTCCCGGGATGATATTCGATTCCCCGATGAAATCAGCGACGAAACGGTTGATCGGTTCGTCATAAATATCCGTTGGTGTACCCGACTGCTGAATCAGACCGTGATTGAGGACAAAGATTTCGTCCGACATCGCCAGTGCCTCTTCCTGATCGTGCGTGACGAAAATGAACGTAATCCCGAGACGACGCTGTAAATCACGCAGCTCATACTGCATTTCCGTCCGGAGTTTCAGATCGAGTGCCGATAACGGTTCATCCAGTAAGATGACTTCCGGTTCGTTGACGATCGCCCGGGCGATGGCGACACGCTGGCGCTGTCCGCCTGACATCTCCGTGATTTCACGGTTTTCGTATCCGGATAAGTTGACGAACTTTAACGCATCGAGCACACGTGTCTTGATTTCCGCGTCTTTCATCTTTTTGATCCGCAATCCGAACGCGATGTTCTCAAAGACGTTGAGGTGCGGGAACAACGCATAATCCTGAAAGACCGTGTTGACCTGCCGTTTGTTGGCGGGAACATCGTTGATCCGTTTTCCATTGAACAGAATATCGCCTTCCGTCGCTTCGGTGAACCCGGCAATCAGCCGTAAAACCGTCGTTTTCCCGCAACCGGATGGTCCGAGCAGCGTATAAAATTTTCCACGTTCAATTTCAAAACTGACGCGTTCAAGAACCGTCTGATCGTCAAAACGTTTTGTCACGTCTGTAAATTGAATGATCGTATTGTTGTCTGCCAAATCTTATTCCTCCTTATAAGTACGAATCCGTGGCCGTCACGAGTACTTTCGTTTCCGCCTTTGAATCATTTCGTAACTGATGAATTTCTGAAGCTTTATAATAGAGCGTCTCGCCTTGCGTCGCCACGAATGATTCCCGGCCAAGCTTCAACGTGACCGCCCCTTCAAGTACATAGACGAACGTTTCCGATCCGGACGGTTCGTATGCTTTAAAGTGTCCGCCCGGTGCCAATCGCAGTAAGACAGGCTCCATTTCCTTTTCATTTGATTCCGGAATCAGCCATGTCACATGATACCCTTGTTCCGGGTCCTCATAACGCGTGACATCTTTTTGCGAATAAACGACCTTTTGATTTAATGTGTCTTCATCAAAGAAATCCTTCGCCGAGATGCCGAGTACTTCCAGAAGACTGAACAGCGTCTCAATCGACGGTGAACTGATCTCACGTTCGATTTGCGAGATGTATCCTTTACTTAAATCCGTCCGTTCGCCAAGTTCCTCTTGCGTCAAGCCTTTTTGAAGACGCAGATTTTTGATTTTGTTTCCGATCGTCCGCAATCCGCGCCCTCCTTTCCAAATAACAGTTTAGTATAAGACGACTTCAAGTTTACTAATCACGTACCGATTATAGCGTATTGGGCCAGTTAATCAACTAAAATGTTTCAAAAATTTAAGGGTTCATTTGACAGCGATAACGCTTACAACTACAATTAATACCAGGTACTAAAATAAGGAGGAAACAGCATGAAGATTGCATGGATTACAGACAGTACGACGATTTTGCCCGATTCGATTTCTCGGCACGAAGACTTGACCGTCGTCCCTCTTCTCGTCATGAAGGATGGTGAAAGTTTTACGGACGGTGTCGATGTCGAAGCTGAGACCGTCTATCAATGGATCGATGCGAAACATAAGGTCACGACCAGCCAACCGTCCATCGGGACGTTCACGGAACACTATGAACGGTTAAAAGAACAGTATGATGTCGGTTTTGCGATTCATCTTTCAAGCGAGCTGAGCGGTACGTACAATGCGTCTGTCCAAGGTGCGGAAATTGCCGGATTCCGGTTGATTGCCATCGATTCCCGTTGCGGTATCTATCCGGCGGGCCAATTGCTTGCGGAAGCGATGCAACTCGCAGCAGATGGAATGGCAGTCACAGAGATCGAGCAGTACATTTTAGAGCGCCGCTTCGATCATCATATCGAGTTCACGGTCGCGAACCTCGATCAGCTGCAGGCAGGCGGACGCATTTCCTCTACGAAGGCGTTTGTCGGTAATTTACTTCAATTGCGGCCTCTGTTTCATTTCGAAGAAGGGAAAATCGTACCGTATCAGACGGTTCGAACGTTCAAGAAAGCGCATGGGAAGATTTATGACCATCTCGTTGAAATGCTTGAGAGCGGAACGGTCACTGATGTTTCGTTATTCCATGCAACTGCCTACGATTTGGCGTTCGAGTGGAAAACGAATCTCGAAAAGCGGTTCGATGTCACGGTTCGCATCGATAACTTAACGCCTGTTCTCGGTTCACATACCGGTAATCCGGCCATCGGCATGTCGTTCTTAAATCCGACGAGCCGACGCTGATGTCTAAAGAGTCAAATATCCGGGTAAACCTCCTTTAGAGATTAAAGGAGGTTTTTGTATTGAAAAACAAATGGATTTGGCTCAACTGGCTTGGTTTTGTTTTTACGATCGCTGTCAATGCGCTTGACGGTGGAAAGACAGGACGGATTTCGGACACGATCATGACCTATTTCAAACCCGCAGGTTATGCTTTCTCAATTTGGGGACTTATCTATCTTGTTTTGCTCGTCTGGTTGATCATGCAGACGATTCCGAAATTCAAGGAACATGATATCGCAAAAAAAATCGGACCGTGGTTCTTGATCAGTTGTCTGTTCAATGCCGGTTGGATTGTTACGTTCTCATACAAGTTATTCCCGCTGTCGGTCGTCGTCATCGTCGGTCTTCTCGTTTCACTGATCGTGATTTACTCAAAAATCGACCGCGAGACAAAAGCCTTACGCTTTAAATTGCCGTTCTCGCTTTACCTCGGTTGGGTATCGGTTGCGACGATTGCCAATATCTTCTTGACCATCGATACCGAAAACATCAACTCATGGCTTGGAATCGGCGATGCCGGTTGGACGATGATCATGCTTGGTGTTGGTGTAGTTCTCGCCTTGTTGTTCATGTTCTTTAACCGCGATCCGATTTATCCGCTCGTCTTCGTCTGGGCTTACATTGCAATCAACTTCCAGTCGGATAACGGGCTTGTTGATACAGTTGTTCTCGGAAGTGTCGTCGTCCTGCTTGCCGGATATGTCTTCCTGCTCGTCCGGATGCGCCGGCAAATGCGCGTGAGCAACTAACGTTATTTTCTGCCCGGTTCGGCGTATAATGAAGTCAAAGGAGTGAATGTCATGCATATCACATTTACAGAAACGGCTCTGGCACGCATCGACCAGTTACGCGGGGATACTCCCGGTCAACTGCATCTTTATTATGATACGGAAGGATGCGGTTGCGGGAACTCCGGCATCTTCAGCATCCGGCTCGTCGAAGGGGCGGCGGACGAAGATATGACGATTGATTCAAACGTCGGACCGGTCCTCGTTAAACGGTGGTCAAGCCATTTTCTCGATCAGGAAATGACGCTTGATTACAATCCCGAGAAAAAATCATTGATTCTAAAAAGTGATGGTCAATACTTCAATACGAACGTCCTCGTTACCGATCAGACCGGCTGCCAGTTGACAGCCAACCGGTAAGACGACAAAAAAGGCAGCTTCCCTTGTGGAAAGCTGCCTTTGTAGTGTGATGGACAGACAGGTACTGGATTGAGTAGAGAGCTGAGCAACCATCGAAATGTACGGCGATTCTGTCTGCATCTTGCACAAGTCGAACAAATTCCTGCCCGGAATTCGTTCACGAAGCCATTGCGTCCCCCATGATCGCACACATATTCCTCGTGTGCTTATCCAGTATACGTAAAAAGACACGGATTGGATTGAACGGATGTGCTGTCAGCCCACATCCAGGACAGTTCGTTCAATCGTCTGCTGGTCGAGATCCTTGACCTTGACCGGACGGCTGTAATAATAACCCTGCCCATAGTCACACCCGAGTCGTTTCAGGAATTCATGCTGCTCAAGCGTCTCGACGCCTTCCGCCACCACTTCAATCCCAAGACTCTTCGCCAACTGGATGATCATTTCGGTAATCGCCGTTCCCCGCTCATCATGCGGTACTTCATCAATGAATGATTTATCAATCTTCAAGATATCGATCGGTAAATGCTTTAAATGCGTCAGCGAGGACAGTCCTGTCCCGAAGTCATCGAGCGCAATCGTCAAACTCAATTGCTTCAATTCTCCGAGCATTAATAAGGCCCGCTCCAGATTTTCCATGACGGATGTCTCGGTAATTTCCAGTTGAAGTTGCAATTCTCCGCCGTTCTTCAACGAATGATGAACGATTTCCTTGATCATCAAATTATGCGATTCCGACCGGAAATGCATCGCTGACAGGTTGACGGAGACTTGACGGATGAAGTGATCCTCTTCCCGCCAGACTTCCATTTGCTTGACAGTTTCCTGCAGTACCCACTGGGTCAGCCGATGGATCAGACTGTACTTTTCAGCGAGCGGAATGAATTCCGCCGGTGAAATGAAACCGAATTTCGGATGATTCCAGCGAATCAGGACTTCTGCCTGCTCGACCTTGCCTGTTGCCAGCGCAATTTTCGGTTGATAGACGAGATTAAACTCTTTAAAGTCCGTCATGGCCCGACGGAGGGAACCGACGATTTGTTGTTCCCGGCGATCCGAATGGAGCAGTTCATCGTAGATGACAAAACGGTCCCGTCCTTCATTTTTCCCTGCACGCAGGGCGCTTTCCATCTGACCAATCCGCATTTCCAGTGTATCCGTAATATTCGGAACGATGATGCCGATGGTCGCAGTCAAATGAATCTCCTGCCCGTCGAGAAAAATCGGTTGCCGGATTGCTTCCAGGACATCCGTGAAGGCCTCTTCGAGCAGATCGGGATGGATGTTTTGAATCAGGAAAAATTGGGTCCCATTGTAACGGATACAGGCTTCATCTTCTTGAAGTAACGCTTTGATCCGGTCCGAGAATTGCCGAATGACGATGTCTCCCTGATCAAAGCCGAATGTATCATTGATCCATTTGTACCCGTCCAGATCGAGCAACGCCATCGTCATCCGCTTTTTCGTCCGGCTGTATTGTCCGTCGACTTTTGACATATGATGATCCAGCCAACGGCGATTGTGCAATCCGGTCAAATGATCCGTATACGCCATCATCTGTAAGGCCCGCCGTTCAAGATGAATATACAGTCCGACGATCAACAGAACGATTAAAAAGACCGGAACTGCCACGTCGCTTAAGATATTTGATGTGACGGAGCTGGCTGAGACGTCCACTCCCGAAGCACCAGGAACACAAAACGTCGTCCCGAGCATTCCGACATAGTGCATCGTTGAAATACCAAACCCCATTAAGATGGCAACGGGAATCAAAATTCGTTTTTTATCGACAAGCCGTGTCATATACAGCAACAGGAGGGCGACATAAGCGACCGTGATGGCAATCACAATCGATAACGTGAATAACGCCGCATCATAGCGGACATCCCCATCGAACTGCATCGCAACCATACCAAGATAATGCATCATGGCGATTCCCGTCCCCATTAACGTTCCGGCAATGATGACTTTTTTCCGTGTCAGCTCCGAATAATATAAGAGATAAAAGGCAATCCAGGCAGCCGTCACGGCGGGGACGATTGACAGGAACATCAGCACCCAGTCGTATTTGACCGGTACCGCCAACTCAAATGCCCCCATGCCAACGAAGTGCATACCCCAAATGGATAATCCCATCGTCAAGGAAGAGACGAACAATGCTCTTTTCTTTAAAGATACGGCTTTTGCCAACCGGCGATTTAATTCAAGTGAGGCATAGGATCCGACAATGGCCACGATGACCGATAGGATGACCAATGTCTCTTCGTAATGTTTCGTTAAGGTGATCCATTCATTCATGATAAGTGCCTCTCTTTTTTGACTGACATTCCTATTAGTATCGTCTGCTTACCGGTATTTTTTCAGTCTTCTGAAGAAATTTCATTAGAATGCGTGTGCTTTTTTCTAAAAGAGGCGGATATACTCGAAAAACGAACAAAAAAAGGGATGCTGTTGATATCGCATCCCTTACTGTTATCTCTCATTCACTGATTGTTATAACGCGACGGAAGCCACGACTTCGCCGGTCGGTTTTTCTAAATCCGGTTCAGGTTCGACTGTGATGGCGACCGCATCAATTGTTCCGTCTCCTTTGATCGGGAAGACAGCTGCCGCTTCTCCGTCCTGTTCGATGACCCCGTTCGCACGAGGCGTATCACCTTGAATCGTCCAAAGTTGATACAACTCACCCTTCTTCAGCGGCGGTAAATCTTTCAGTTGGACAAGCATGAATTCCTGATCATCTTTTGTAAAAATCATGCTTGACCCCTTAATTGAGGCCGTACTTTCAAAGTTGCCCATTCCTTTGACTTCGTCCATCGCAAACTCTTCCGCCGGAGAAGACTCGTCTTGCGACAAGAAGTAGGCGTTGGCACCAAGTGACAGGATCAAGGCGGCTGCGATACTCATCAACCATCCGAGCGGCACAGACCGTTTTTTCTCTTTCTTCGATCGTGCTGCGTCGAGGTCAGACAAGTGCGTCTCCTCTACAGCCGGTTTTTCAACTGCTGCTTGCACCGGTTTTTGTCCTTGTTTCGTCGATCCAAGGACTTCACCGAGAATTCTTGACTTCATGCCGGTTGGTATCGGTCGTTCCGGAAGTGATTCCGCGATGGGCAGCATCAAGTCTTGCATCTCTTGGAGCGCCTGTTTGCAGTCATCACAAGTCGCCAAGTGTGCCTCGAACGCGTCGCGATCGGCAGCTGATAATGTTCCGTTGAAGTAATCGATTAAATCATGACAACGTTCTTCCATCAACGTTCCCTCCCGTCTAGTAATTTCCGGAGTGCCTGGATAGCACTCCTTATTCTGGTTTTCACCGTTCCAAGCGGTAAATTAAGCTGATCTGAAATTTGTTGTTGTGTCAGGCCTTTAAAATAAACGAGTTCAATTAACTCTTGTTGATCGGGTTTCAGTTCATTGACGGCATCGCGGACTTCCGTCGCTGTTTCCCGCTGCATGACCGTCCGTTCGACCGGTTCATCATATCCGCCGTCCCGCTCCTCGACTTCAATCGTCGGTTGGCGTTTCTCGCGTCTCAGACAGTCGAGCGCTGCATTGCGGGTAATCGTTAATATCCAAGAGGAGAACTTTCCTTTATCGGTATTAAAATCGACCCGTCCGTTCCAAATCTTCATCCAGACTTCCTGGATGACTTCTTCTGATAAACGATCATTGTTCGTAAAGCGATGAGCGAATGAGAACAACAGTCTTTCATACTTGTCATACAGTACTTCGAGAGCTTGTTCATCTCCACTGCGCATCTGATGATAAAGCGATTCATCGGATTGAGTATGCATCCTTCTCCTCCTTGGTGATCAGTCAGCCTTATCATATAGTATACGCAAGCTGACACAAAATCGTTTTAGTTTTTTCACTTTATTTCATTTTTTTGTCCACCACATCCATATTCCCTATTCCGCTAAAAAATATAGCTGAAAAAAGCGGTTAGATTGACAGCAATACCGTGATGGGCATAGCATAAAGGTATCGAACAGACGGATTGCATCTTAGAATGGAGGAAAATGAATGGATTACGATCGTAAAATGAAGAACCGGGTCAGCCGGATCGAAGGACAACTTCGCGGTATCTTGCGAATGATGGAAGAAGGACAGGATTGCCGTGATGTCATCACGCAACTGTCGGCTGCCCGCTCCGCCATTGACCGGACGATTGGTGTCGTCGTCAGCTCCAATCTGATCGAGTGTGTCAAAGAAGCCGAACAATCCGGCGAAGGACAGACGGAGGAATTGGTTAAGGAAGCCGTTAACCTGCTGGTAAAAAGCCGCTAATCGATTCCTTGGAATCGTTGATAGTCTTGCTCTGCTTGGATGTGGTGCAAGACTTATTTTTGTTTCCGCTGTATGTTTTGGAATCGAGATAAAAAGGAACAATAAAAGGCATGACGAAAAGTGACTTGAACATGAGGAGGAACCGAATATGGCTACGTATCAACTCGATCAGGACCACAGCTCCATCACATTCTCAGTCAAACACATGATGATTTCAAAGGTTAAAGGAGAGTTTCGTGACTTTACCTTCGATGTCAGTGGAGAAGCACATGATTTGGAAAACGCTTCTGCTGTCGTAACGATTCCGGTCGCTACGATAGACACACGCAGTGCGGACCGCGATACACATTTAAAATCAGCTGATTTCTTCGATGTCGAGCAGTATCCGAACATTACTTACCGTGTGACTTCGTTTAAAAAACACTCCGGTGACGAATATGAAGTGACCGGTGATTTGACGATTAAGGATGTTACGCGGACAGAAACGTTTAAGGTCGAGTATGAAGGCAGCGGTGTTGATCCTTGGGGTAATACACGTTCCGGTTTTGAAGTCGACGGGAAGATCAAACGGGAAGACTACAATCTCACCTGGAACGTCGCGCTCGAAGCCGGAGGTGTTCTGGTCGGCAGTGATGTGAAGTTCCAATTGCACCTCGAGTTCATTCACGGGTAATTATTAGAGATCATAGTAGATGTAGGGGGAAATCAGATGACAGTTTCACTTTTTATTGATGTTGCATGTAAGACCGGGGAGTCGCCCGTCTATGACGCTAAAACAAAACGATTTTATTTCGTCGATATTCCGGGCAAGCTTCTTTTTTCATATGATTTAACGACAGAGGCTTTAAAACCGTACCAAGTACCAAGTGCCATCACCTCGATTGCTTTGACGGATGCGCCGGACTTTCTGCGCGTCACGTCGGCACACGGTTTTGGAACGTTTGATTTAAAAGAAGGACATCTCTCACTGGAAACCCAGTTGACGCTCCCTGACTCCGACCGAATGAACGACGGGAAGCTTGATCCATCGGGTCAGTATGTGGCCGGAAGCATCAATGAAGAGGACGGCGAGACCGCTTCCCTCTATCGTCTGCGTCATGACGGTTCCGTCGATGTCCTCCTCGAAAACTTAACGAACTCGAACGGACTCGTTTGGTCCGAGGACGGTAAGACACTCTATCACATCGATACGCCGACGAAAAAAGTCTATGCCTTCGACTATGCTGCGGATCAACCGTTGACAAACCGCCGGGTGGCCATCGACTTAGAGGACGAAGACGGTTTCCCGGATGGTATGACCAAAGACACGGAAGGTCATGTCTTCATCGCCCATTATGCCGGATCATGCTTAACACGCTGGAATCTTGAAACCGGTGAAAAACTCGCCCAGATTGATTTCCCGGTTTCGAACCCGACTTGTCCGATTCTGTACGAAGACCGTCTACTGGTCACGACAGCAGCAGACGGGGACGATTCCGAACATGCCGGAGCCGTTTTCGAAGTGACGTATTAACACCTTTGCTCCCTCACGAGAGGGAGTTTTTTTGTAGACGTCTGTACTAAAACAGGCGATACTAAAACAGAAGTGTATATTATGACGAGGGAGTGTAATCGGATGCATATTTCGACGATCGAACGACTTCATCAACTGCAAACAACGCCGTCCTTCTTCCCGGTCAACTGTTACTTATTTGAAGAAGCGGACAGCCTCGCCCTGATTGATACGGGGATTTCACTGAATGCCAAAGCGATTTATTCCGTCATCAAGTCGTTTGACAAACCGTTACAATCCATCATCCTGACTCATGCGCATGCCGATCACGTCGGATCCCTTGATTTTTTAGCAAGTGCTTTCCCGCTTGCCGAAGTCTCGATCAGTTACCGGGATGCGGCTCTCCTCAGCGGGGATGAGTCGTTGCGCGAAGGCGAGACGACACCGCTGAAAGGCGGCATTCCAAAAAACATCAAAACCCGTCCGGACCGGCTGCTCGAAAGCGGTCAACAGATCGGCAGTTTAAGTGTCATTGCTTCTCCGGGACACACACCGGGTTCCATCTCCCTGTGGCATGAAGGCAGTCGGACTTTGATTGCCGGTGACGCTTTCCAAACTCAGGGTGGTCTGGCGGTTTCGGGGGACACGCGTTGGCAGTTCCCCTTCCCGTCACTTGCGACCTGGGATAAGGAAGTCGCCCTCCAATCGGCACATCAGTTGACGGAATTGACACCGGACGTCTTGGCAGTCGGTCACGGACCGCTCGTCGTCGCACCAAGCTTTGATATGCGCCAGGCAGTCGACCGGTTCGAACAGCTCTTATCCTCGAAAAAGCGCAACGGCTATACGTAAAAAAATCAGCTGGTTCAAAAAAATCCGGACATTTCCTGCTCCTCATTTAGAAATGAAGAGTAGAAGATGTCCGGATTTTTTCTGTTGACCATCGCCGCCAGTTAAGGCATCTCATATTGATACAATCGGGCTTCGTACGGTGCCAATCGATTGATGTCCGCGGTCTCATAATTCGTCAGAATCAACTGTTCTTCCAGTAAACCAAACGTCGTCGTCACCGGTTCATCATGGACGTTCAAGACGATCCGCCAAACCACTCCGTCCAGGACCCGTTCATAGACATACAGGTACGGATCCTGAATAGCCAGATCACGATAACCCCCGTAAACCATGACCGGATGAGTCTTCCGTAAATCAATCAGTTGCCGGTAAAAAGCCAGCACGGAATGCGGATCCTGTTCCGCCGTTTCGACATTGATGTCACGGTAGTTCGGATTGACCGTCATCCATGGCGTCGCTGCGGTGAATCCGGCTGCTTTGCCGGTATTCCACTGCATCGGTGTCCGTGAATTATCTCGCGCCCGCAACTGCATCGAGGACAGGACGGTTCCGGGTGATTCGCCGGCGGCAATCCGTTCGGCGTATTGATTCCGAAATGCGACGTCCTGATAAGACTCGGGATCAGAAAAACGAATACCGGTCATGCCGATTTCTTCCCCTTGATAAATATACGGGATGCCCGGTAACGTGTGCAGCATCAAGCCCAGTAGCTTGGCACTTTCGACACGATACCGTTCGCTTCCGAACCGGGTCACCTGACGGGTGTGGTCATGGTTATTCAAAAACTGTGACGCGACTCCGCTCGGATAAAGCGCTTCGTACCAACGCTTCTGGATTTGTTTGAAGCGCGGTAAATCCATCGTCTCCATGTCATCCGCGACTTCGAAGTGAAACAGCGTTCGCAACTCATTCCGTTCCTCACCGACATACAGTAACCCGTCTTCCGGGCCGACGAACGGAATCTCACCGACGGTAAAGAAATCGGTTCCCGCCAGTACTTCTTGGTGCATCTCCTGCAAGAATTCATGAATGCCCGGCTGGTTCCCTAAGTAGGATAAATTCAGAGGATCTGCGACATCATCATACGTCGCCCGTTTCTTGATCAGGTTGATGACATCCATCCTGAAGCCGTCGATTCCTTTCTCGGCCCACCACCGCATCATCGTATACACAGCCTGCCGGACTAGAGGATGTTCCCAGTTCAAGTCCGGTTGCTCCGATGCAAAGGAATGGAAGTAATACTGCTGGCGTGTCTCATCCCACGTCCAAGGGCTCGGCGCAAAATACGACCGCCAATTGTTCGGCGGCGTTCCTTTGACCCCGTCCCGCCAAATGTACCAATCGGCTTTCTCGTTTGTCCGACTGCTGCGTGATTCTTTAAACCACGTGTGTTGATCACTCGTATGATTGACGACCAAATCAAGAATCAGTTTCAGTCCCCGTTCATGGGCGGACGCAATCAGTTCTTCCAGATCCGACATCGTTCCCGCCTTCGGCATAATCGAATAATAATCCGAAATGTCGTATCCGTTATCGACATCCGGTGATGTATAACAGGGATTTAACCAGACGATATCGACACCCAGGGAAGCGATGTAATCGAGTTTTTCAATTACTCCGCGTAAATCGCCCATCCCGTCTCCGTTCGAATCTTTAAAACTGCGCCAATACACTTGATAGACAACGGCTTCTTTCCACCAGGCCCGATTCATCCCATCATCTCCTTTGTGATTCAATCGTATTCTAGTTTAGTGTATCAAAAACACGAAAGCCATCGGTTCTTTTTCCCAATTATCAGCAATTATTAAAAAACTCTTTTCTTTTTTCTGAAAATTCGTTATCCTTGACGACAATACCCAACAAGGAGGAAGACAGATGAAACATTTCGCCCCATCTATTGCGATTGATCGGTTACCCGCTCCGGTCTTTGCCGAGCTCGCCCAGCGGATCGGTGCCGTCAAGGCTGCCGGTCATGACGTCATCACGCTTGGTCAGGGAACACCCGATCAGACGACACCCGTACATATTCTGGATGCCTTGAAAGAAGCGATCAATGACGCTTCAAACCTCCAGTACCCGCCGTTTCGCGGCCATGATTTCCTCAAGCAGGCCGTTGCTGACTTTTATCAGACGGAGTTTGGTGTAACGATTGATCCGGCTTCCGAAGTCGCCATTCTGCTCGGCAGCAAGGCGGGCATCGTCGCGTTACCGCAAACGATCGTCAATCCGGGCGAAGGCGTCATCGTTCCGGATCCCGGCTACCCCGACTACCTGTCCGGTGCGGCCCTTGCCGGAGCTTACCCGATCACATTGCCGCTCCTTGCGGAAAATGCCTTTTTACCTGACTACACGTTACTTGATACGACAGATGTCGAACGGGCCCGGATGTTGTTCCTCAACTACCCGAGCAATCCGACCGGGGCGACGGCAACAGCGGAAGCCTTCGAGCAAACGGTTTCCTTCGCTGATGCGAACGACATTTGCGTCGTCCACGACCTCGCCTACGGCGGAATCAGCTTCGACGGTCCGACCCGCAGTTTCCTCCAGACGGAAGGCGCAAAAGACGTCGGAATCGAACTGTTTTCATTATCGAAACGTTTTAACATGTCCGGTTTCCGAATCGCCTTCGCCATCGGGAATCCGTCCGTCATCGCAAGTATCGAGACGTACCAGGAACACTTATACGTCAGTGCTTTCACACCGATTCAACAGGCAGCAACCGTCGCTCTTTCAAGCGATCAGACGTGTGTCCGCGAACTGAGCGCTCTGTATGAAGCCCGGCGTGATGCCTTGTTCGGAAAGTTACAGGAAATCGGTTGGGACGGACCGATCCCGGGCGGTTCGTTCTTCGTCTGGTTGCCGGTCCCGTCCGGCTACACGTCCCAAAGCTTTACCGATCACCTGCTCGACGAAGCGCATGTCGCCGTCACACCGGGACATTTCTTCGGCGAATACGGCGAAGGCTACGTCCGGATCAGCTTGATTGCCGACGCCGAACGACTGGTTGAAGCTGCCGAACGAATCGGTCAATTGAATCTGTTTCGCCAGACCGTTGCGGAATAATTCTGAAAAAACGTTTGACAAATGGGAATGATTTCCGTTACAGTAAGTCCCAACAGCATATCTACTTATCGAGAGCGACCGAGGGATTAGGCCCAACGACGTCCGGCAACCACCTTTAAGGAACGGTGCCACATCCTACAGAATGTTTTATTCTGAGAGATAAGTTACGAAATCTTACACTTCGTCGCTTTTTTCTGGTTGCTCTTAACTGGAAAAAGGCGATTTTTTGTATAGGGAGGAAACGACAGATGATTGAATTTAAAGGAATCACAAAACGGTTCGTTCGTGACCGGACACCCATTTTCGCCTTACGTGACGTCAATTTAACGATTCAACAAGGTGAAATCTTTGGCATCATCGGTGAATCCGGTGCCGGAAAAAGTACCCTGCTCCGTCTGATCAATGGACTGGAGACACCGACACAAGGAACGGTTAAAGTATCGGGCACTAATCTGTCCGGCCTCTCCAAAGGCAGCTTACGCGAACTTCGTTTGAACATCGGGATGATTTTTCAACATTTCCAACTGATTCAATCCCGGAATGTTGCAGATAACATCGGATTTGCCTTAAAGGCAGCCGGTGTCAAACGGAGTGACTTCCCGCAACGGATCAAAGAACTTGTCACGCTGGTCGGTCTTGAAGGTTTCGAGACGAACTTTCCGAGCCAGCTGAGCGGCGGTCAAAAGCAACGGGTCGGAATTGCCCGCGCCCTTGCGAATAATCCGAGTGTCCTGTTATGTGACGAAGCCACATCAGCTCTTGACCCGGTCACGACGCTGCAAATCCTGGAACTCCTGAAGGACTTAAACGAACGGCTTGGCTTGACGATTATCCTGATCACCCATGAAATTGATGTCGTCAAACAAATCTGCCACCGTGTTGCGGTCATGGCGCAAGGCGAAGTTGTCGAAGTTGCGAGTACCTATGACCTGTTCAGTCAGCCGGCCCATGATGTCACAAAACATTATGTCGACACGGCACTCCAAATCGAATTGCCGGAACGGATTTTACGGACGACACCCGGTAAAATCATCCGCCTGCAATTCACGGGTGAAAAGACCGGTGAAAGTACGTTATCGGAAGCGATCAAACAGTTTGATATTTCCGTCAGCATTCTCCACGGCAAGGTCGATTATATTCAAAACGTCGCATTCGGAGTCCTGATCGTCAGCTTGACCGGTCCGACCCTTCACGTGAACCGGGCCCTGACGTGGCTCGAAGAACAACTCCATACGCTTGAGGTGATCCAGGATGTGGCTTGAACGGATTGAAACCATGTTACCGGATCTTACGAAAGCGTTAGCGGAAACGGCTTTGATGGTCGGAATCTCACTTGGCTTCGCCCTCATCATCGGCATTCCACTCGGGATTCTGCTATTCATCACGGACCGGGGATTGTTTTTCCAGAACGTCGTCGTTCGCAGCATCTTGGACTTTTTCGTTAATATTGTCCGTTCGTTACCGTTCATCATTCTGCTCGTCGCGTTAATTCCGCTGACACAATTATTACTCGATAACACGATTGGACCGACAGCAGCTTCCGTCAGTCTGAGTGTCGCCGCCATTCCGTTTCTCGCCCGACTGGTCGAAACATCGCTTCGCGAGATTCCACCGGGATTGATTGAAGCAGCAGAAGCGTGTGGCGCGACACCGTTTCGGATCATCATCAGTGCACTCTTACCGGAGGCCCTTCCCGGCATCATTCAAGCCGTCACTTTGACGACCATCAGTCTGATCGGATTTTCCGCCATGGCCGGTATCGTCGGTGGTGGCGGCGTCGGTGACCTGGCCATCCGCTTCGGCTATTACCGGTACGATAATGTCGTCATGATCGTGACAATTGTCGTCCTCGTCATCATTGTTCAAAGTATTCAAGGGCTTGGCAATGTTCTGGCCCGTCGTGCTGATAAACGTTAACCAAAAATAGAGAATCGTAAGGGAGAGAATGAATATGAAAAAACGTTATGCCTTTTTAGCAACAGGACTACTCGGAGCCGGAATTCTTGCCGGTTGCGGTGACAGCAGCGCCAAGGAAGACAACAAGTCGATTAAGATCGGTGCAACGAGCGGGCCTTACAGCGACATGGTCAAAGAAGCGATCCAACCCGGGCTTGAAAAGAAAGGCTACGACGTCGAAATCGTCGAGTTCGGGGATTATATTCAACCGAACATCGCACTTGGCAGTGGCGACATCGACGCCAACTTGTTCCAACACTCGATCTACCTGAAGACATTTGCGAAGGAAAAGAACCTCGACCTTAAAGGACTGATTACTGTCCCAACGGCGCCGATGGGCTTATACAGCAAATCCTATAAATCGCTGGATGACGTCAAGACGGGAGCTGAAGTCGCGACACCAAACGATCCAACGAACCAGGCCCGGGCACTGAATCTGCTCGCTGACCAAGGCTGGATTGAATTGAAAGCCGACACCGATCCACTGACGGTCTCTGAAAAAGATATCGTCAAGAATCCGAAGAAACTGGTCATCAAACCGCTCGAAGCCGCGCAACTGCCGCGTGCCATTGAAAGTGTCGATATCTCTGCCGTTCCGGGAAACTTTGCGTTAGCCGCGAAGTTTGATTTACTGGATGCACTGGCACTCGAAAAAATGGATGAGCAGTACCGCAACCTGGTCGCCATCAAAACTTCTAATGCAGATAAACAACTGGCGAAAGATTTGACGGCTGTCGTCAAATCGGATGACTTTAATAACGTTATCGAAAAATCATTCAAAGGATTCAGTAAACCGGACTGGGCAAACTAACATAACTCTTTTTGTATATCAGTTTATCTAAAAATGATATAAAACCCCTGAAACAGCTGCCTCCCTTTACAAAAAAGAGGTGGAACGGTTTCAGGGGTTTTCCATTGAATGATGACTCTTGGAGAAGTCACGTCTTCCGCTCGACTTCTATGGGAAAAGGAAGCTTCGCTTCCGTCAGGAACAGGCGAGACCCGGTCATCAAACAGATGACAGCTAGCTTGCGTTCCGCCCGAGAAAAGCGAGCGGAGAAGACAAGGCTTCGTCAATCAAAAGCCTTCTCTCATTTTTCAAGATAGAATTCAAATCTAGGTGGTGCGTCATCCATCTACAGATTGATCCACACAAAAGAACCCCCATTCTGCTTTCGCAAAATCGGGGTGATACGTACACTTCGTTTTAAATGTTGCTTCAGGGTGTCCGGAAATTAATCGTAAAGTACGGTGCATTGTTACGGAACGCGACACCGGTATCCGCCTGTTCGAAGTCCTTGTTCATGATGTTATCGCGGTGTCCTTTGGAGTTCATCAAGCCCCAGTGCGCTGCAAAGACATTCGGATAGCCCATCGACAGATTTTCTCCGGCTGCCGAAAAGCGGATCCCGTTTTCTTTCATCCGCTTAAACGGATCACGTCCTTCCGGATCGGTATGAGAGAAGAAGTTATTCTTCGCCATGTTTTCACTGTGTGCCCGCGTGACCGGTTTTAAAGTACTGTACGGCGTCAGCGCTCCGAGCTTATAATCGGCCCGGTCCCAGTTCATCAGACGCAACATCAGCTTCTCATCCGTCGTTCGCAAGGCACTGGACGCCTTGCCGTAAAATCCACTCTTCTTCGCTTCGACCTCTTTCGGTATCGCGAGTGTCGCTTTGACTTTGTTGCGGTCGTGCTGATCAAAGAAATACGTCACGTACCGGTCATTCTTTTCATAGACGGCGGCATGATCGAGATTCAGCAAATAATTCGTATTGCCTTTCCGGTACGACTTGACGGCTTTCCAGCCTTTTTTCGCAAGGGTCGTTTCCGTGTCTTTATTTAAGACGGCCCCTTGCGTCCTCACACCGTTTTTCGAACGGTACTTTCCGTAATCCTTGCCGTCTTTCGTCAACGCCACGAACTCTTCCGTCGCCGTCCGTCTGACTTCCCAGTCATAACCCGGGTATTCACTTGTATATCGATCAATCAGCGTTCCGCCGCTTTTCGGATAATCTGCTTCTGCTTGTTCCATCGGGGTATTTTCATAACTAAAGAAAGCGACCGCTGCTACTCCGAGTACTAACCACTTTTTCATCTGCTTGCCTCCTCGGTTCTTCTATTGACTTCATTTTAAAAGAAATCTGTCTGTTCGAACAGTCTAAGCTATCGTTTCAAGTGAAATCACACGATTCCCTGTTCCGCTTCACAGTTTTGACACATCTCAGATTTTTTGTGCAAAAGAGGTCTGACGTCTTTATTCATCACATTCTCACACCATTATCATACATAAAATAAATTATTCTTTCCCTGTTGTTAAAATGTGTGAACATTCTTTTATTTTTATTCCCTTTAAATGTTGTTGCCGTTCCTGAAAACCCTCGCTATCATTAGAACTCGTAAGGAAAAAATAAGGAAATTCCATATAATATTCACTTCCAAAGGAGTATGCCATGATTCTACTTTATTTTATCTATGAATCGATTACGTTTTTACCGATTCAGCAGTATCTGTTTTCCGGATGGCTCATTTTAGTGTTGTTGACTGTCTCATTCAGTCTCGCTAATGCCCATGAAGAAGTCCATATCAGTCAACGGTTCGGTTTCGAACTCCTTGTCCCGGGTGTCGGTCATCTGTTACGCAAACAATTTCTTCCCGGTCTTGCCATTATCCTGTTATTGATCATCATTCATTTTACGTACATGTTCCGTGTCATCCCGTTAAACCTCGCGTTACTGCTTACCCTCACGATTAGTCTGCTGTCCTTTTTCTCTCTCTTTATCCGAATACACAAAAAAGCGGACAATTAAGTCCGCTTTTTTCAATAAAGTCGCTTAGTATTTCGTTGTTTCTTTTAATTTGTACCCATTCGACAGTTCAAGCCAAATCGTTTTTCCTTTTTTCGTTTTCACCTGGATATACGGACGACCTTGGGAAACACGTAATTCGAGTAGCTCACCTTGTTGATCGGCATGTGTTTCGCTCGCTTTGTCCCATTTCCCGGCTAGTTTACGTTCGATGAAGATATGCTTTCCTTTTTGGACAGCACGCCATTTTCCGATTTCTGCTTTTCCGTTGACCGCAACGGCACTTTCCATCCCTTGAATCGAGATGATGGCTGGATCGTGGTCACTCGCGCTGCCGTCCGCTTCCATATAATCCGAGTTGATGTTGACGATATCAGACGATGTATACGGCTTCAGGTTTTTTGAAATCAAGACATGGTCGAGCACCTGAGCGTTTCCGTTATAAACATAAGAGTAACGCTCCGATTTCGGGAGATCATCGACCGTATTCCAAAGGTTGTCCCCTTTTAAGATATCAAGTGTTTTCGAGAACTGGAAGTCATTCAAGTCACCGAGTACGACGACGTTTGAATCCTTAACTTCTGTTTCCAGTTCATTGACGAAGTTTTGGACGATGCCAGCGATTGCGTGACGCTGTACTTCACTCTTACGAACGACCGGCTGGTTTTTACCAAAGTCCGCTCCATCGCCGCCTTTAGAGTTAAAGTGGTTAACGATGACGTGATACGATTCGCCTTTAAAGATGAATTCGCCGACGAGTGGTTTCCGTGAGCTGTCAAAGTTTGGATCGTTCGGTTGAATCCGACCCGGGTTGTTCGTCAGCTTACCGTTTTCAACGGCAACAGCTTCTGTCGCTGTTCCTTTTTCACCTGGTGCAAGTGAAACACGAGCCGGGTTGTATAAGAAACCGACACGGATATTTCCGCCCGGTTGTCCGCCGTCTTTTTTATCTTCCGGTGCGATATCCGTATACGCATAACGGACACCTGTTTTCGCTTCGATTGCTGTAATCAATGTCTCAAATGATTTCGATGCATCGACTGTGCCGCTGTCCGTCGCCCCATCGTTATCCTGCATCTCTGTCAAACCGACGATATCCGGTGTTTTCAGGAATGTCGCGATTCCTTCCGAGACACGGTCGACTTTTCCGGCATCCGCCGTTGAAGCAAAGTTTTCCACGTTATACGAAGCAACCGTCAAACGCGAATCGCCCGTTTCAATGTTCGTCGGTTGACGATCGACTTCACTCGTAATCAGCTTCGGCAGATCCGCTGCTTTCGCGAATACTTTATACGCCGAATAGTTATAGCTCATGACCCCTTCGATTGTTCCTTCGAAACGGTCCCCTGATTTCGCACGGTACGAGCTGCTGCCCATTTCAACGAACAGTCGCTCCGGATTGGCATTATCTTCTGTCAGGATTGGTGTACCGCGTTTCGTATAGATTTTATCTGCTGTTTGCGTACGAACTGGAATCGTCCGGTTGGCCTGTGGTCCCGTAACGATGGCATTCGGAAGTGCGACACGCATCCCCTCCACACTTTCGTATAGATCGATCGCATCTTCAGCCGGATCAAATTCAGCAAATGAATCGTTGTCGATGACTTTCGTCGGAATCAAGACACCGTTTTCCCCGAGAACGATACTTGCCGGCAATCCTGAGTTCAATGCGCCCTTCACAAGATTGACGGTACTGATTTCCGTCACCGCGAGATCCGTATCAAACTTGTCGCTGTATCCGCCAAGCAACCATTCCTTGACGTATCCTGTCGTTGCAACGGTCTGTCCGACGGCTGCGCCGTGGTTCTTCGCATACACTAAAATTCCTTCAGACGTTTTACTGTTGTTATCCGGATTTGGATCCTGCATGTAGAAGTTATTCGCATCGACGACATAGGTGACGACACCCGTCGTCCGGACAAGTTGATCCGCGTATGGTGATGTATGCGCGATTCCTTGAATGCTGCTGATTTTCGTGATTGGAGGTGCGATGTAGTATTTGAATGTCGAAACAGCAGACGTTTTTCCATCTTTGACGGCCACTGCCTGAATCGTCATTTCTTCATTAATTGTAATCGGACCGGAGTAGACCGGACTTTCAGCAGTCGGTGTTGATCCGTCGACGGTATAGTGGATCGTACCTTCTCCGTTTAACGTCACTTGATCGCCGCGATCGACTTCTCCGACCGGTGACGCCGTCGGTGCGACTAAAATGTCTCCGGCTTCAGCAGCGTGCGTCCCGAGATTCGTTAACGTGTCGACCGGGAAGCTTGTCCATTGTGATGGTTCGTATGTTTTCGAACCGGCTGTTACGTTTGAGTTCCGAACGAGTGTCGTATCTTTCGCGAAATCAGCACTTGAGCCGACCGGACCGATAATATCGAGGACGACATCGCCTTTTTTCAAGGCAACAGGATCATTTCCGTTAAAGTTTAGTGAACCTGTTGTTTGCTGTGCTTTTCCCTTGATATCTGCATTCGCACTTGAATTGGCAATGACAAATGTTTTTCCCGGCTCAAGCGTTCCCGACAGTGTAATTTTTGACTCCGTCGGTCCACCATTCGTATATTGAACAAGCGTGTAATCTGAAAGATTGATGATTTGACCCGAACCATTATAAATTTCAATCGCTTTGTTGTTGCTTGACCCCTCTATGTACTCGGACAAGATGACGCCTTCGCCTTCTGCCCCGACCGTAATGCCTGCTTGTGGAAGAATTCCTGCTGTTAATGCTCCGACCAATGCCCACTTCCCAAACGTACTGACGTTCTTCATGATGTTGACCCCCTATGAATTTTCTGACACTTCTTTATATTATCAGATTAATTCATGAATAGTGTATGTTTTATGTAAAAAAAGATGTTAATATTCGCAAAAGAATAACTTGTTAACGCTTACAAAAATTAATCATTCGTCTTTCAGGATGGAATGCTCAGCTTCCGTAGTCATATTTATGAAAAAACGGCATAAAAAAAACGCCTTTTCAGCGTGTCTGTTTTTTAGGTGTCATGAGAATCGAGGATACAGGTGATCAAAACACCTGAAACGACGAAAGCCCTACCTCTCTTTCGTTGTTACGGCTCCTTGGCCGCGCCAGCTGAATCAAGCGTTTTAGCAAGAATCAAGTTACGCGTTGGGTTGCGTATTTACTGGGATTTTTAGAATTTCGCTCGGAAATGAGCTGAAAAGTATCGAATGGAAGGTTTATCTTGCTGGGTCAACTTCTTCTCGTTCAACAGAAGAAGGACAAAATAAAAGCGATGACTTATGTCTGACTCATTTGTCAGTAAGGTCTAAAAATCCTGACCTGATTATTAAATTGTGTATTTTTGTGATGGATTCTCACATGAGTGATCATCCCCGATTCATGACAAAATTTAATATACCACGTTTTATTTTATAAAGTCAATCTTTTTTAAGAAACTTCTATTTTGGATACGGGTCCTTTTGTTGATTCATCTCCCGAACACCGGTATCGTTAAGGTTATCAAAAGACGACTGACTATTATTATAGAAGAAACGAGGTTTTAGAGATGGCGACAAATCGACTGATCAATGAAAAAAGTCCTTATTTACTCCAACACGCCACCAATCCGGTTGATTGGTATCCATGGGGGGAAGAAGCGTTTGCCGCTGCCCGTGCGGCGAACAAACCGATTTTCCTGTCAATCGGCTATTCGACCTGTCATTGGTGCCATGTTTTGGCACACGAAAGCTTCGAAGACGAAGAAACGGCCCGGATGCTGAATGACCGGTTCATCTCGATCAAAGTTGACCGGGAAGAACGACCAGATATCGATCAGATTTATATGACGGCGGCCCAACTGATGAACGGACAGGGCGGTTGGCCGCTCAGCGTCTTCATGTCCCCGGATCAGACGCCGTTTTTCATCGGTACCTATTTTCCGAAGACACCGCAGTTCAACCGCCCGAGCTTCCGACAAGTTCTTTTGCAACTCAGTGAACACTACCGAACTGATCCGGGCAAAATCAAACGGGTCGGACAGGAAATCATTCAGGCGTTAACGGCGGTCACGACCTTCGACTCAGAGGATCCCTTGGATGAGGCATTGGTCCACGAGACATTTGATCAGGCGATGCGTCAGTTTGATATGGAGAACGGCGGGTTTGGCACAGCCCCCAAGTTCCCATCGCCCTCGTTGCTGACTTTCCTGCTCGATTATTACCGGTTTGCAGAAGATGAGACCGCCTTGCAGATGGTCATGCGGACCTTAACCGCGATGCGGGATGGCGGAATCACCGATCACGTTGGATTTGGCCTTTACCGGTATACGGTCGATGAACGCTGGGAAATCCCGCATTTTGAAAAAATGTTGTATGACAATGCCTTATTTGCGACGTTATGTATCGAAACGTATCAAGTATCGGGCAGAGAACGGTTTAAACAATATGCGGAAGAAATTTTTGCGTACATCGAACGCGATTTGTCCTCTCCGGACGGTGCGTTTTATTCGGCGGAAGATGCGGACAGCGAAGGTCGCGAAGGTCTTTTTTATACGTTCACATTCGATGAACTGACGGATTTACTCGGACAAGACGCCGTTTTCCCACTTCTCTATCAAGCCACGCCTCAAGGAAACTTCGAAGGGCGGATTGTTTTTCGGCGGACCGGTCAATCGATTCAGCAACTCTCGGCTGATCGAAATACCGCTGTCCAAGATATCCTGATCCAACTCGAGCAGGAGCGCCGGACCTTGTTGCTCTTCCGTAGTCAAAGGACCTGTCCGTTCCGTGACGATAAGGTCTTGACGTCTTGGAACGCCTTGATGATTTCTGCCTATGCGAAAGCAGGACGTGTTTTTAACGATGAGCGGTATACAGAGCGTGCCCGACAGGCTTTGACGTTCCTTGAGACCCATTTGATGGACGACGACCGGTTACACGTCCGGTACCGTCAAGGTCATATTCAAGGAAACGGTTATCTCGATGACTACAGTTTCTTGACGGAAGCTTATCTCGAGCTGCATCAAACGACACAGCACATCCCCTATCTCAAACAGGCAATCCGGCTGACAGAGCGGATGATCGGGGACTTCTCTGACGAAGACGGCAGCTTTTTCTTTACTTCATTTGAGGACGACACGTTACTCATGCGGCCGAAAGATGTTTATGACGGCGTCAAACCGGCCGGTAACAGCACGGCTGTCTCGAATCTGCTTCGTTTATCCCAGCTGACAGGCCGGACCGACTACCGGTATCAGGCCCAGCGGAACTTCTCGACGCTTGCTTCCGAAATTAAATCTCAACCGACCGGTTTCGCCAGTCTGCTGAGTGTCTACACGCGGACATTGATGGAACCAAAGGAATTAATCGTGTTAACGGAATCTTACACGGACGTCACCTCGTTTCTGACGCAGCTCCATCAGCGCCGCCTGCCTGAACTTTCACTGCTCGTCGGTTCAAAAACGGACTTGCTCGAAATCGCTCCATTCCTTGCCACGTATGATGCTCCGACTCAACAGGCGACAGCCTATCTTTGTCATGATTTTCAATGCGACCGACCGACGACTAATCTGTCGGAACTTTTTCAAAAAATCATGATATGACTTAATTCCCTTCTGTTTCCTAAAACAGAAGGGTTTTCCAAAAAACTAAACCCCTTTTTTCAAAAAAATTCTAAATATACTGTAGATAAATGTTTTATTGTCGATAGTAAGTATAGGCAAATTAATTTCACATCTTAGAATTGACATCCTAGAGCCCGAAACGTCTTCGGACGAATTCTAACTAGGAGGATACGATCTTTGAACACGACACTATTCACGAAACCCTTGAAGATGCTGGTCAGCTTTATTCTGGTCCTCGGCATATTTGTTTCTTACAGCCCTTCACTCGAAGCTGCGACGACCAAAGCAACGACCTACCGTCTGTCTGCCGATACTTCTCTGTATGACAAGACGACATCTTCACGGAAACGCTTGTTGACGATCAAGACCGGAACTATCGTTTCATCCACGTATGAGTCGTCTTCTGGCTTTTTCAGAAGAGTAGCATACGGCGGAAAAACGGGATATGTCGCGTCAAAATATCTAACAGCATTTGATCAGAAAGAAACGATTAAAGGACAACGGTTCCTCGTTTCGAAAAAGACGACCCTTCATACGTCGGCGTCGGCAACAGCTCCTGTCATCGCTACTTTAAATGAACAGGATGCGTACTACAGTTCACAAAAAATCACGAATTCGTTCGGCGAAATCTGGTACCGTATCAAGTTTGACGGCAAGACGGTTTATGCCCGTGCCTTGAACACGACACCAATCTCCTATACGAAAATGTCGAAAACTGTTTTAAAGACGACAGACGGTTACATACTCCGTCAATATGCCGGTACAGCCTATCCGCGGCAGATTGTCGTTCCAACAGGGACTTCCCTGCAAACAACCGGACGAATCGGTGACTGGTACAACGTCACTTATGCAGGTAAGTCAGGTTATATGCACAAAGGTGCGTTCGCCGGCTCTTCTAAACAAGAAGTGACGACGATTCCGGAAACCGCGTTCCAAACGAAATCTGCTCTTGTCCTATACGATACGACGGACGGAACAAAACGTCCGCTCGTCACGCTTCCAAAAGGAGCAATCGTTAAATCGACTGCAGTTTCGGGTCTCTACCATCGTGTCACGTATGACGGGAAAACAGGTTACGTTTTGACTGCTGCTTTGAAAGAGTACACGGCGAAGGTCAAGTTAGCCTCGTCACGCTTCCTTTTGTCGAACTCCGTTGAAATCAAAGCCGCACCAGTTGCATCCGCTGCGACACTTGCCAGCCTGCAAACGGGCAACGTCTACTATACGACGCAACTCGTGACAAATCCGCTTGGTGAGCAGTGGCATAAAGTCTCAAAGGATGGCAAAACCGGTTATGTCAAAGTCAATCAAGGAAAAACGATCAAGTACTATACGGTCCATGATCTTTCTCTAAAGACGACGACAGCAACGGCATTACACTCGTACGCCGGACCTTCTTACGGTGTCATCAAAACGATTCCAGGCGGCACTATCATCAAAATCCAGGGACAAATCGGCAACTGGTATAAAGTCTCGTACGATGGAAAATCAGGTTACGCGTCAGGTACAACGTTTACAGACTACGTGACGACACAACCGATTCCAGAAACAGCTATCAAGCTTCAAACAGATGTCGTGATGAAAGCCGCACCGAAAGCAACTGCTGCCACAGTCACGACATTCAAGACGAATGATATCTATCAAACGAATCAACTCGTCACGAATGGTTCGTCTAAATGGCATCGTGTCATAAAAGACGGTCAGACAGGATACATCCCGGTCGATCAAGGGACACCTGTCGATTACAGTTCAGAGAACATGGCAATGAAAGCGACAGAAACGACTGTACTGCGTACATATGCAGGAAATTCATATGCGGCTGTCGCAACCATCGCGACAGGTACGAACGTTCAGGTCATCGGAAAAATTCAAGATTGGTATAAAGTATCGGCTAACGGGAAAACCGGTTATGTTGTTGCGGATACGATGACTGAATTGATTACAAAAAAAACACTGCCGGCTTCACGATTCGTCTTATCGAAGTCAGTCGACGTAAAGAAATCGCACCACTCGACAGCCGATACGTTGACGACACTCTCGGTAAATGACGTCTACTACACGACACAACTCGTCACGAACGGCCGGTCGGAACAGTGGCACCGGATGACAATCGACGGAAAAACCGGTTACGTTCGCGTCAACCAGGGAACATCGATCGACTATCAGGCATTACCGGCTACAAAATATAAAACATCAGCTTCAACACCGCTCCGGTCATATGCCGGACCATCGTACGCTTCGGTCACGACCATTCCGAACGGAACAGTCGTCACGGTGACAGGAAAAATCGGCAACTGGGTGAAAATCACCTATGCCGGTAAAAGCGGTTATGCAGCTGCTTCCACTTTGACGGAGTTCTCGGACACAACGACGATTGCAGAAGTCCGCTTCTTACTCGATGCTCCGGTCGCTGTCAAAAGTGATGCAAAAGATACGGCAACAACAATCGCCAACTTAAACAAAGGCAATGTCTACTCGACGAAAACCCTTGTCACGACATCCGTATACGGACAGTGGCATCAAGTCACTGTCAACGGAAAAACAGGTTACATCAAACTCGGTCAACCGACTTCACCGATCGCTTATGAGCCGATTGAAAAATCATTCGTCCGGGCAACCGGTACGACTTCGCTCCGGTCTTACGTCGGGGATGCCTATCAGCTCGTCGCTTCCATTCCGGTGAACACGATTTTACCGGTCACCGGTAAAATCGGCAGCTGGTACGAAGTTTCTTATGAAGGGAAGACGCTTTATGCGTACAACGGAACCATGGTCATGACATCAGCCAAGCTGAACGTCTATAATTCGGTCGCCACTCCGTATACGTTTGACAGCTTCATCAGTGCCCAAATGAAACTGAATCCGCCACCGCAAACTGATTTATATGCTTCGAAACTGATGTATGTCAGTTCGGATTACGTTCGCCTCGGCGGTGCACTTGATCCTGTCAACGGAACGATTGCCACTGTCACGGCAACGACACCGCTGAACATACGCTCCGGTGCGACGACTGCCAGTCACGTCTATGGTCAGTTCAAACCGAACGTGATGATTAAGGTCTACCAAAACGTCAGCGGATTCTATACGACCTATCCGCGTGTCTATACATCGACTACACGCTATTCAACGATTTATTGGTTGAACGCTCTTGAAGCCGATGTCCGGAATGCGGCCGACCCGTTAAAAGTCGACCGTCAATCCTCTGCCTATTACCAGTTCCTTGATCTATCCAAATCAACAGGTGCTTCAGCCGCGACGCTGAACAATATCCTCGCGACAAAAGGAATCTTCGGTAAATGTACGACAGGCAGCTGCGGCCAAGCTTTCATCGATGCCGGTGCGAAGTATTCGGTTAACGAAGCGTACCTCATCTCACATGCTTTACTTGAGACAGGGAACGGGACGTCGAAACTTGCGACAGGCGTCACTTGGAACGGACGCACGGTCTACAACATGTACGGAATCGGCGCGTATGACTACGATGCCATCAATACAGGTGCTGCATATGCGTACAGCAAAGGATGGTTCACACCGGAAGCCGCCATCGTCGGTGGTGCTGAATTCATCAGTACGACATACATCCACAATGCTTACGATCAAAACACACTCTACAAAATGCGTTGGAGTCCGATGCGTCCCGGTGTTCACCAGTACGCGACGGATATGGGCTGGGCGGTCAAACAAACAACCCAAATCTACAAGCTGTATGAACAGATGGACAGCTATACGGCCGTCTTTGATATTCCAGTCTTTACGCGTTAAGAACTACAAAAAAATCCAGACACTGAATCAATCGATTCGTGGTCTGGATTTTTTTGTGTGCTTTGACCGCCACCATCTGACGGAAGACGTCCCCTGCATTTACGCGGAAGAGACACCCTGTCAGACTTGATCATCAGCGACGATTTGCAAATCAATGCCCCGGTTTTGGCGCATGATTTGATTGACGATCGAACCGCGCCGGATTTCCTGCCACCGGGTCCGTGCGGATTGACCGAGCACGATTTGTGTAATGCGGTGATGTTTTGCGGCCGCCGTGATGGTCTCCGCAATCGAACGTTCTCCTTGAATCCGAATTAAAACTTCTGCGTCAAACAGGGCACCACTTTCCCGTAACATCGCCAGTACTTCTTTTTGAAATGCCGGCAACTGGTTTTCCGGTTTGGGTAGAATCGTCAAGATATAGAGATCCGCTTTCATCCGGCTCGCCATCCGAAATCCACGATAGATTAACTTTCGTGCATTTTCGTTCAACTGGACACAGACCAAAATTCGTTCCTGTAATAATGTCGGATCTTTTTCAATCAGCAGACGGGCTTGATACACTTGATCGTCGACTTCATCTGCGACTTGCCGGAGCGATAACTCCCGTAAGCTCGCTAAGTTTTGTAAGGAGAAAAAAGAATTCAAGCTTTGTTCAATCTTCTCTTTTTTATAAATTTTCCCGTGTTCCAACCGCTCGCGCAATGTTTGCGGCGTCACGTCCACGAGTAGAATCTCATCCGCCTCCCCGAGAAAGGGATCCGGAATCCGCTCCCGGACTTCGACCCCTGTCATTTCTTTCACCTTAAACAGCAGGCTTTCGAAATGCTGGATGTTGACAGCCGAATAGACATTGATTCCCGCTTCAAGCAGGACAGAGACATCCTGGTACCGTTTTTTTCGAACCGAACCCGGCGCATTCGTATGTGCCAGTTCGTCAATCAACACAATATCCGGCTTGCGGGAAATGATCGCTTCGACGTTCACCTCAAGAAACACTTTCTCTTTATAATGGACGTCGAGTAACGGCACCTGCTCGAGCCGTCCAATCATCTCTGCCGTATCGCGTCGGCCGTGCGTCTCAATCAAGCCGATGACGACGTCCTTCCCTTCCCCGACTAACGCATGTGCATCCGCGAGCATTTTATACGTCTTCCCGACACCTGGAGCCGAGCCGATGTACAGCTTCAGCTTTCCGCGTGTCATGATGGACTCCGATCAAGCTTCAGATTCAACATCAGAACGTTCACATATTGATTGTTCCCTGCTTCCTGATCAACTAATCGTCGAACGGCATCAGGCGAGAGGTTTCGTTCCGTTGCAATCCGTTTCACCTGGGCCCGTGCATAATCGAGCGAGATATGCGGATCGAAGCCAGAACCGGATGTCACGCGGGCATCGTCCGGAAGCGAAGCGCCGTCCACCTGATTCTGTTTTTTGTATTCCGCCATCTGCTTGCCAAGCTCCGGGTTTGACGCGGCCAGGTTATCCCCGGCAGAAGCTCCCGCTAATTGATCCACCGCTGACGGACGTCCGTGAAAATACTGTTTCGACGTGAACGGTTGAGCGATCAATTCCGATCCGATGAATTTTCCGTTTTCCTGCAGCAAAGAACCGGCTGCTTTGTCCGGGACGAGTAACTGACCGAATAAGGTCAGCAAAGCGGGAAAGACAATCCCGCACAACGCGGTGACGAAAACCGTCACACGAATGGCCTGTTTCATGATTCTGTTCTCCTTATAGGATGCTTGCGAGCAAGACATCAATGATTTTAATGCCGATGAACGGGACGATGACGCCGCCGAGACCATAGATGAGTAAATTCCGACCAAGTAGCTGATCCGCTGTCATCGGTTTATACGATACACCTTTCATCGCGAGCGGAATCAGCATTGGGATGATAATCGCGTTAAAGATCAAGGCCGAGAGAATCGCGGTCGTCGGCGAATCGAGTCGCATGATGTTGAGCAGTTCCATTTGGGGAATCGCGACCATGAAGATTGCCGGAATAATCGCAAAGTATTTCGCGACATCATTGGCAATCGAAAACGTCGTCAACGCGCCGCGTGTCATCAGCAACTGTTTCCCGATTTCGACGACTTCGATAATTTTCGTCGGATTGGAATCGAGATCAATCATGTTGGCTGCTTCTTTTGCCGCCTGCGTTCCACTGTTCATTGCAAGACCGACATCGGCCTGGGCAAGCGCCGGTGCATCGTTTGTTCCGTCCCCTGTCATCGCAACCAGGTGTCCGGCGTCCTGCTCACGTTTGATGACACGGATTTTATCTTCCGGTGTACATTCGGCGACGAAGTCATCGACTCCGGCTTCCCGGGCGATCGTCGCTGCCGTCAATGGATTGTCACCGGTACACATGACGGTTTTAATACCCATCTCCCGCAGGCGGTCAAAACGTTCCCGCATGCCGGGTTTGACCGTATCTTTCAAGTAAATGACACCTAAGATCGTCGAATCAATCGCAACGACGAGCGGAGTGCCGCCGAGCCGTGAAATCTGTTCCACTGTTTCCTGCAGATTACCGGGAATCTTTCCTCCCTGGTCCGCGACCCACTGTTGAATCGCTTGTCCGGCTCCTTTTCGGACTCGGCGGCCGTCGGCTAAATCAAGACCCGACATCCGTGTTTCCGCCCGAAACGGAATGATTTCCGCTCCGTCCAACTGTTTTTGTTCAATCGGCATGTTTCGCAGTTCAGCCAGTTCCAGAACCGAACGGCCTTCCGGTGTCTCATCCGCGAGTGACGAGAGTGTCGCACCGGCAAAGACGGCTTCCGTCGTCGTAGCACCGACCGGCAGAATGTCGGACGCCATCCGGTTCCCGAACGTAATCGTACCCGTCTTATCAAGAATGATCGTTTGGATGTCTCCCGCTGCTTCGACCGCTTTCCCGCTCATCGCAATGACATTAAAGCGGGTCACGCGGTCCATCCCGGCAATCCCGATCGCGGATAACAATCCGCCGATCGTCGTCGGAATCAGACAGACCAGCAAGGCAATCAGAATCGGACCGGACAAATCAAAGCCTAAATAATTCGTAAAGACAGGCAGCGTCATGACGACGAGTAAAAAGATCAGCGTCAAGCTCGTCAGTAACGTCGAAAGTGCCAACTCATTTGGTGTTTTTTGCCGGCTTGCTCCTTCGACGAGCGCAATCATCTGGTCGAGGAACGATTCGCCCGGGTTACTCGTAATCCGGACTTCAATTTCGTCACTGACGACTAACGTGCCGCCGATGACAGATGAGAAGTCACCCCCGGCTTCCTTGATGACCGGTGCTGATTCTCCGGTGATCGCCGACTCATCGATCGAAGCGAGACCTTTAATGATTTCGCCGTCCCCCGGTACATATTCACCGGTTCGGACGAAAACGATGTCACCCTTCCGCAGTGTCGCCGAGGAGACAGTCTCGATCATCTGCCCGACCCGTTTGCGCGCTATGACATCCGCTTTTGAGGCTTTTAAAGAATCTGCCTGGGCTTTCCCGCGTCCTTCGGCGATTGATTCGGCGAAATTCGCGAACAGAACGGTCAGGAACAGGATGATGCTGACGGCTAAGTTAAAACCACGCATCTCGTCGATGAAAATCGTATAACCGATTGCCAGCAGACAACCGATCCAGACGACGAACATGATCGGTTGTTTGACCATATGCGCCGGATTTAATTTTTTAAAGGCATCCAGTGTCGCTTGTTTTGCAATTGACGGATTAACGGCTGATGTTGACGCTTTTTCCGGAACGTTCGGTTCCTGCCCAGTAGGTTGATCTTTGATTGGTTCCATCATCTTTCATTATCTCCTGTTCACATCGTCAGCCAATCCGCGATAGGTCCAAGTACAAGCACTGGCAGGAATGTCAATGCACCGACGAGTACGACCGTACCGAGGAAAACTGTACCGAATAGTGGGGTATCTGTTTTAAACGAAAATTCATCTTGCGGAACAGCTGGTTTTGCTTTCAGTGATCCGGCAATCGCAAGCATCAGAGTCAACGGAATGTAACGACCAAAGAATAAGGCAAATGAAGTCGCGACATTCCAGTAGACATTCGCGTCACCGAGCCCTTCAAAACCGGAACCATTGTTGGCGGTAGCCGAAGTGAACTCATACAAGACTTGTGACAGACCATGGTAGCCGGGATTTGAAATCGCTCCGACACCCGGTGCCACGTACATTGAAACTGCTGTTCCGACGAGAATCAGAAACGGCGGAACGAGTAAGGTAATCGCCATCAGCTTGACTTCAAACGTCTCGAGCTTTTTGCCAAGGAAGGTCGGTGTCCGCCCGATTAACAGTCCGGTCAGGAAGACTGCGACGAATGCATACAACAACACGTTCAGGAAACCGGCTCCTGTTCCGCCGTAAACGACGTTCAGCATCATGTTTCCCAGTTGAATCAATCCGGCAAGCGGATGAAGCGAATCATGCATCGCATTGACCGCACCGGTTTCAGCCGCTGTCGTAATCGAGCTGTATAATGCTGTCCCAATCTGTCCGAAGCGAAGCTCTTGACCATGTGCGGTCGGATTTGCGAGGAGACTGCCCGCCATGCCGAACGTCATTATGACAAACAAGATCGTCATCACGCCGAGGAACAGGCGGCCCTGCTTGGCCGAGCCGATGATTTTTCCGTAAGCGACCGGAAGTGACATTGGAATCAGCAGCATCAAAAACATCTGAATGAAGTTGACGTATTGATTCGGGTTCTCAAACGGATGCGCTCCGTTCGCTCCGAAGAATCCGGCGCCGTTGTTCCCGAGCTGTTTGATGACTTCAAACGCAGCGACCGGTCCGCGGTAAATCAACTGTTTGGCGCCTTCGAGTGTCGTCACGGTCACCGCTCCGCCAAACGTCTGCGGAACGCCGAGCAGGATCAGCAACAATCCAAACAGGAAGGACACCGGAATTAAGATCCGGAGAATAAAACGAACGAAATCCGCATAAAAATTTCCAAGCGGCTGATTCGCCAGTCCGCGGATAACGGCGATACAGACCGTAAAGGCCATCGTCGGTGCGACGAACAACATCGTACCGAGGACAAATGTCTGGGACAGATACGATAACGCTTCACCGGAGTAGTGCTGTTGATCGGTATTCGTCATGAAGCTGATCGTCGTATGCAGAGCAGTCGACCAATCCAGATTGACGGCTCCATTCGGATTCAGCGGCAAACTCCCTTGAAAACGCAGTAACAGGTATCCTCCGACAAAAAACAGCAAGTTGACGAGTAACAGACTTTTCGAATACCCGACCCACGACTGGTCTTGTTTTCGTTCATCGACACCGAGCAGCAACAACAAACGCCGCTCCAGCTTTCCAATCCAGTCAGTCTTTCGAATACCTACAGGTGCAAAGACCGTTCCGATGTACCGCCCAAGCAAAACGGCTGCTCCGAGTGCGATGACCAGTAAAATCCAAAATTGAAGTAAAAATTGAGTCCACATGATTTGTTTCTCCTATGCGATTAGAATTTTTCCGGATAAATTAAACAATAGCTCAGATACAAAAAGACAAGACAACCGACCGCCAATAAAAACCATGTCATTTCCGGTCACCTGCCCGCCATTGAATCCGTTCAATCAGACCGATCATCAAAAACGAGCTTCCGAAAAAGAAGACGAATAAAAGAATGCTCCAAATATCCCCCATGTTGAAATTACCTCCATATTATTCAATATTTTTACAATTAAACACGACAAAAAGACGATGCGAGGCAGTAACGGCCCCAGCATCGCCTTAAAAAATGGCAGCACTGAATAAGAGTCGTTCCCTCCTAAAACGCCTGCGAGGTTAGCTGTCGGATTCGGGCATACCTAGGATTTTGCCCTACTTCTCTTGTCTGAGAAGATTCACCCCGTGTCACGTGTCGTGACGGTTGGGTCCCCCGCTTCAATCATGAACTCGGCGTACTTTGAGATCGAAGCATTAACATGTTAGTGTTCGTTGATGAGATGGATATTACTCCGATTATTTGACGTTGTAAATAGAATTTCTAAAAAAAATATAGTCAGACTTTTTGATGACTTATTTTATAAAAATAGTGTTTTTCAGCCTATGCTATAGACGAAAAAAAACCGCAGAAACCGATTCCTTCATCTGAATGGAAACATTCCTTCAGCAGGAAATCGGACTGCGGTTTTTTTGAATCAACACCGGTTATGATTGCTCATTCAGTTTGGCCTGGACCGTCAAAGGAGCTAGCATCGTCACCCACAGGGCGACCACTCCAGAAACAAGAATCACAATATCACGTTCGAATCCGAGGGTCAGCAGTGTCACAACACTTGCGACCAAGACGAGACAAAGCGTCGCGATCATGACAAAACGCGATTGTTTCAACATCTTTCTCATGTGGCATCTCTCCTTTCCTTCCAAAGTCTTTTGTACTTTATCAAATATCGGTACGATTCAGGGCGGCTGACACCGGATTGTGAAGGGATTGTCATCTTGATAACCGTCATTCAGGCGAAAGCCGGAGGCATTTGCTACACTGGGATTAAGACCATAAGGGGGAATTCAGATATGTTACAGGAGCAGACATTTCAACGGATCGACGGTACGGAAGCGACGTTAAAAGATTATCCGGGACAAGCTTGGCTGATCGTCAATACAGCGAGTAAATGCGGCTTGACACCCCAGTTTGAAGGACTGGAACAACTTCATCAGGACTACCGGAAACAAGGACTCGTCGTCCTCGGTTTCCCCTGTAACCAGTTCGCCGGACAGGATCCGGGAACAGACGAAGAAATCCAGAGTTTTTGCCAAATGAACTACGGCGTGACGTTCCCTGTCTTCTCAAAAATCGAAGTCAACGGGGAAGGGACACATCCGTTGTTCGCAGAACTGAAAGCACTTGCCCCGAACACGACGGGCGAGCAGGATGTCGAATGGAACTTCACGAAATTTTTAGTGACGCGTGACGGGGAAGTCACACGATTCGCACCAAAAACTAATCCGACAGATCTTGTCGCAGCTATCGAACGGATTGTCGTTCCGGTTTAAGATCGATTCGTACGAAGCACATCTTTCCATCAAACAGACAAACGGGGGAGTGGATTTAACATCCGTTCCCCCGTTTTTTTCTATTTTCTTTTTGCTGATCCAACGTAACTCATGGTGTCCCCGGATCCAAATGCCCTTTAATCATTTCTTCCGCCAACACTTTTACATCTTCGACGTCGCGCATTTCCGTAAACGGATGTCCCCAGACATCTAGCCATTCGATTTCTTCAATCGGCTGGGTCCGGAAACGTTTGCCGGTCGGCTCAAATGATCCGGCAGCCGTTGATTCGAAGGCGGCGTACTTCAGCAACCACGGTTTATCAAGCAACAGTTTTGTCGTCTGCTTCGGATTTTTGAACATGACATCGCCGACCAGAACAACAGGATCAAATCGTTCATGAAGCGGATGCGTGTATTGAACGGACACAATCAGAGCATGATTCAACACTTTTTCATTTTGACGTGTGTAAGACCGGGTCAAAAAATGCGGGACAAGCGATTCGGCGCTGTCCTTGGTCTGATGAATACTGATGCCGTGTTCTGTCTGGACGACATCCGGTAAAGTCGGTTCGTATCCCCGGTTGGCGAGTTGTTGATCGAGCTCCTTGAATAATAATAAGGTATGTTCGACGAGTGCACGGACTTGTCGAAATGACAGTTGAATCGACTGATTGATCATGAGGTTGACCTGCCTTCCAATTGATAGAGTAATATAGTTTCTTTTACCCTAAGCCCTATCCGTTCATACCTGTTCCTTTCAACTATTCACCTGATTTTAAAAGAATTCACCTGTCTCGCACTGCCGGCAACCTTCGGACGATTTGTTCAGCACGCCGCGTTAAACGTTGTTTCGTCACGAACGGATCAAGCGTCTTTTCTTCATCCGGATCATGAATCACTTCGCAAATCCATGCCTGTTCCATCCTTTCCGTCACTTCACCCGCAAGGACGATACAAGGAACGTCCGCCTGATCCGCTAATGCTATGACCTTTGCCGGGAGCTTCCCCATTGCGGTCTGACGATCGACCCGCCCTTCCCCCGTCCAGACATAATCGGCTCGTTCGATTCGTCCCTGCGCATGGATCATCCGTAAGATAAAAGCGGCACCCGATTCGATTGAAGCACCAAGCGCGTACGCCGCTCCGCCGAGACCGCCGGCCGCCCCTGCTCCTTTGATTTGATTGATATGCAGCCGGTGTCCGATTTCCTTTAACCGTCCATCCAGTAAAACAATTTCCGATGCAGTCAATCCTTTTTGCGGTCCGAAGACGGACGCGGCTCCCAGTTCACCGGCATATGGAGCCGTGACGTCTGCCAAGACATGTAAGGGAACGGACATGGCTGGAAGACGGAGGTATTTTGTTTCCATCAACGGGTTTGTTTGCCACGCAATCGGTGCCCCGGTTTCTGTCATTAAGTCAGCCCCCAGCTCTGCCAAGAAACCAAGTCCGCCATCGGTCGTCGCCGTACCGCCCAAAGCCAAAAATACGTCAGATACACCCGTCGTCAACACCTGCCGGACGAGACGACCGACGCCCCGTGTATGCACCGAAAAGACCTCATCTTCCGGTCGTTTCAAGTGAAGTCCGCAGACGCTTGCCGCCTCGATGACGGCAATCCGGTCTTTTTGCGCATAGGCCACGTCAATCGGACGACCGGCTAAATCGATTGTTGCAGCCCAGATTTTTTCAAAGCCGTTGGCGAATAATGTATCAATCGTTCCCTCTCCGCCGTCTGCGACCGGACTCCAGTCAATCGTCGCATCAGGATCAGCATGCAGGATGCCCCGTTCAATGGCACGCGCTGCATCTTCCGAGCCGATACAGCCTTTAAAGCTGTCGATACAGATGAAATGATGCATCTTGATTGCCTCCCCTTACTTGTCTTTAATTTGACCATCCAAAAAAAAGAAAATATGATATGATAATTGTCATGCACACGACACGTTCTGTTTGTTTTCGCCGTCGAAAACAGACGATTTTTTATGAGGAGGTTCTACCCCGTGAGTCTTTCCAAGACATTATTACGAATGGCACGATTCGGAAAAACGATTTTGCCAGCACCGAAAAAAAATAGCCCAGCCCGATCAAAATTTAAACAGTCCCTTCAATTGGAATCTACATTCCAAGAACAGACCATCTCAGGAGAGCTTTCTGACACGACAGTAGCGGTCGAAGCCTTACTCGTTCGCGATCGTCTTTTGAACGAAGTCATCGTACTGCCTAACACGCACAGTTCAGGAGGACATCAATTTTCTTTTTCGTTGACGCATGACATACTTCCTGCCCTTGTTGATCGTGTCCTTGAAAATAAGGAACTGACTGAACAGGAACAACCGGCTCTTCCGGAAACGACCGAAGATGCGTTGGAAAACCTGGAGACGGATGCTTCTGACGACATAAAGGAAGAAGAAACAGCATTGCCTTCCGGACGTTTTTCGCTTTGGCTCAAGTTCTCGAAAAACACCGCCGATTTCCGACCGGCGACGCTCGAAAAGTGGGAAGCAAAAGGCTTACCAAGTCGTGCGACGTTGACAGAGGATCGTTTCACACGCGAGATTATTCTCGGCCGGTTCTCAGACACGCGGATTGCCGCGCCTTTAAAACCTTTGCTCGATTCGGAGTTTCAACATACAGCCCATCTGTATACGGATTTAAAAGGCAATCTTCGTCTGTTATTAAATAAGGAACCAAAGGTCAAACCAAAAATGCAGATTGATGCGATCGATTCCCCCGTCGCCGATCAAACGGAAATCAAAGGGAAAATCTTTACCCGGCATGCCTTTATCAGCAAAGGAACGTTACAGCTCGTGCACCGCGAGACGGGTGAGCAAATTCCGGTCCCGATTGATTGGGTATACGACAATGCCCGGAGTGCCGAAAAATTCGGTCTCTACCGCTATACGTACCGGACTGTCATCGACTGGACACATCTGCACCGGGAGCATCGAGTCTTACAGGAAGGCATTTATGACGCCTTCGTTGCCCTTGATTACTACCATCGTTCTGCTCAAACTTTGCTTCGTCTCGGACGGGCCCGTTACATCACCCGTCAATTGACACCGGAAACACGGGGTCAAGGAGACGAAACGACGATGCATATCATCCCGTACTTTACGGTCGGACATCGGAATCTTTCGTTTGAAATGACAGAATTCACGAATGACAACTATACGTATTTGAATCATATGATGAAGTTTGCTCCGCTCTATCGACTGTTCGCTGAAAAGAACACATGGCTTGTCGGCGAACGTCCTTATAAAGCACAAGACAACGGTTATCATTTCTTTAAATACATGCGCGAGACGTATCCGGATCGCCCAGTTTATTATGTGATTGATCCTGAGTCCAATGAATATTCGCAAGTCGAACAGTTGGGACATGCATTGCCGTTTAAATCAAAAGAACATATCTATCATGCCTTGATGGCGAAAAAAGTCATCGGGACGCACCATGCGGAATACCTGTATCCGCTCCGCTCGGAAGCATTCAAACGGAAGATGAAGGCGGACCGGATCTTTATTCAGCACGGTGTCCTCGGGACAAAAAACATGGACAATCAGTACGGGAAGTTTGCACCGGCATTCGATACGGATTTATTCCTCGTCAGTTCAGAGCGCGAAAAACGCCTTGTAACTCAGGACATGGGCTATCCGGAACGTGAAGTCCGAATTACCGGCCTGTCCCGCTTTGATGCTTTGCTTGCCAAAGACGTTGAAGTGAAACGACAAATGTTAATCATCCCGACATGGCGTTCTTGGTTACAGACACCACTCCAATTCTTTGAATCGGAGTACTACCGCCAGTACCAGACTTTGTTGACCAGTGAACGGTTACACCGATTCGCGGAGGAACATCACCTCGAAATCGTCTTCTGTCTGCACCCGAACATGCAACAATATACAAGTCACTTTGAAGACTTGCCGATCACGGTCATCCATCAGGGTGAACGCGATGTTCAAGGATTGATGAAGGAAAGTCTGCTGCTCGTGACGGATTACTCGAGTGTCGCGTTCGACTTCAGTTTCTTGAATCGTCCGGTCCACTACTTCCAGTTTGACCCGGTCCGCTTCATCGGACCAAAGGGATCTTATTTGGATCTGGAACAGGAATTACCGGGACCGATCTCATCGACACTGGAAGAGTTGTTTGATGATCTCGATGCGACGGCAGCCCGTTCGTTTTCAATGGCACCGGAATATCAGGCACGTGCCGCTGCTTTCCTGCAGCCCGTCGAATCGTCGTATTCGGAAAAAATTCTCCAAACGATCGTTGACTTTAAAAAGACCCGTAACTGGATTGAACAAATTCAGACAGCGGAAGCGGCTAACATTTTGTTCCGTCTTTACCGCCGGAGCCGGTTCTATTTCCCGTCGATGAAGCTCGCATATCGTCTTATGCAAAAACTGCCCGTCGATCCGAAACTCGTTGTGTTTGAAAGCGGACTCGGGAAACAGTATTCTGACAGCCCGCGTTATATCTATGAAGAATTAAAACGACGTAATCTCGATTATAAAGTCGTCTGGGTCTACCATAAGCGTCTGTATCTCGGGGATCCGAATGCCAAAGTCATTAAACGTCTGTCACCTGCTTACTTCTATTACCTGGCGACAGCGAAGTTTTGGGTCAACAACCAGAACTTCCCGCATTACTTCACACGCCGGAAAGAGACGACCTATATTCAGACGTGGCACGGCACACCGCTCAAGAAGATGTTGTTCGATTTGGACGAGATTCACGGACGGGATGAAGGGTATGTCGACCGGGTGACGAACTCGATCAATCAGTGGAGCGTCTTATTGTCTCCGAGTGCTTATGCCTCGACGATCTTCAAGAGTGCTTTCCGGTATGATGGACCGATTTTTGAATCCGGTTATCCGCGGAATGACTTGTTCTTCTCGAACAATCAGCCAAAGACCATCGAGAGCATCCGGACGAAACTCCAATTGTCGGATGATAAGAAAGTCATTTTATATGCTCCGACTTTCCGTGATCATCAGTCGCTCGGAAACGGAAAGTTCTTCTTTGACTATCCGTTCGATTTCGACCGTGTCGCGGAAGCACTCGGTGACGAATACGTCTTCCTGATCCGGACGCACGTTCTTGTGACGAAGAAACCGCGGATTCCTGCTGAACACCGGGAACGTTTCATCGATGTCACGAGTTATCCGGATATTCAGGAACTCTACTTGATCACGGATTTATTGATCACCGACTATTCGTCCGTGTTCTTTGATTTCGCGAACATGAACCGCCCGATGTTCTTTTATGCGTACGATCTCGATCTATACCGCGATACATTACGCGGCTTCTATCTTGACTACTACAAGGACTTACCGGGACCGATTCTCGAGACCGAAGATGCTTTCGTTGAAGCCTTGGCCAACATCCCGCAGTTGACGAGCGACTACCGGTCACGACTCGATGCTTTCCGGGAATCCTATTGTGCGATGGAAGACGGGTCGGCGGCATCACGTGTCGTTGACACCTACTTTGCAGAAGATACACTTGAAATGACCGAGCAGTCGGACGGCAGTTATTCCGTTTAAGAGCTTATGTTTTTAAGATTCCTTCCACACGCGTGGAAGGAATCTTTTTTCTGATCTGACGAAAAACCATCGGCTTCAACCAATTGCTTTTTGATTTGATTTCCAATTAATGTTATTCTAAATTAGAATTTCAAAAATATTATTTTCTGTAAAAAATAATGTGTCATATCAATTAGGAGGGATGGTTCATGGAACGTTGTTCACTTTGCGGAACACCATTGGAAACAGAAGCGACAGCATGTTCCTACTGCAAACATCCTGTCCTCAAAAAACGACAATTCGATGAGGAATCATCTGTCACACCCGTCAAGTCCAGCCGTTACGTCTTATCTTTTATTATCGTTTTTGCAATTGCAGTCGGAGCGATCGGGACGTGGTACGCTTTGACGCAAACCGACTCGACCCACACGACGCTGGCTGCACCCGTCCAGGCCCTGTCCTTGTCGGACTGGTCTGACGAGACCTCTGCTTACAATCAAACCTATTCGTCGGAAAATCCTCCGGCCTCTTACGATATCCTGAAGTTCGTCCGCCAATATACACAAACGGTTCCGGAAACGGCCAATTATTCCAAAACGACGGATACACTGGAAACATTCTCTGCGATCCAGTTTGCGACCTTGGATGCCTTCCAGTCAGAAGTAGATGCCTTACGGACGATTCATGCCGCTTCCGACAGCCCGGTTCCGCCGCGCCTCCAAACCGTTGATTTTAAACGGTTCGTCTCAAAAGGGGATTCCTATCAGGTCAGAACGGTCGAAACCTATCAACTGCCTGTCAATCAACAGCTCGTCACGTACGATGTCCGCTACAACGTCCGGTTACATACGGATCATCTGCAAATCACCCACATCGTCCGGATGGAGGTGGACGCATGAGAATTGTCATTCTGCTTCTGTTCTGTAGTTTGTTGATGGGATGTTCGCAGGAACCGTCGCGTATCCAGGACGAGCTGGACCTCGGACAATACACACAGGCGGTCGATCAATCGTCCCGTCAAGATCCGATGCATGATGCGGCTCAGTTGATGGTGCGGCTCGAAACGCAGTTCGCGAGTTACCGTTTTGAAGACAGCATCACTACTGCAAGAACGATTGAAAAGTTACCATTGCCTCAGGATAATCCGATCCGCCTGCGTGCGAAGTCGATTCAGCTGAGTGCTGAAGCGATGCTCGATCGTTTGAAACAGGCAGCGGGCACTTATCAAATCGAGCGCAGCATCCTCGATGATGGGCAGGAAGAAACAACCTTCCCGGCCACGGGTCAGCTCCACGTCTCGTTCGGCCAACCGCATACGTTGCTCGCGACGGTTCAGTATCAGGACTTTGGAACGCCCGATGCTCCGCGAAGTGATACGGAGACCGTCCGCTTCGAACCAGATTTATCAGCCCGTCTCGCCCTCTCCGAAGGACTCGTCAGTTATGTCTTCAGCCGCGCGGGTCTGACCTTAACTTTCGAAGGTCCAGGCGGAAAACGGATCTATCAATTAAAAAAAGTCGATTAACACAAAAAAGCGACCGCGTTCTCTCGATGATCGAAGAGGACACGGTCGTTTTTTGCTGTCTCAACTGCCTTAAAGTGCGTCCAACCGTTTCACGATTTCCACACAAAGCTCATGGGTTGCCAAGCTGTCTTTTCCCGTGACGGACGCTGACGGATGACCATGGACGGTCTCGATGAAGGCATCGACCATCTCGACGAATCCGCGGCGTCGCAGGGTCGGTTCCCAGTTATCGAGCGGCAGGCGTAACGTACCGGCTTTCGTCAACCGTTCCACCGACGTCACATCTGTCGCAATCCGTTTTTCGTTCGGTCCCATCACTTCGACGCGTTCTTCCGTCACGCCGTTATTCCGGTTCATGATACCGATCGCGGTGATACCGTTCGATTCGAATTGAATCGTCACGTGATGCAGCAATCCGTCGACTTTCTTACCGCGGACCTGCAACTGTTCGATTTCGCCTCGACCGGTCAGAAAACGGAGTGTATCCGCGACATGGACGAAATCATCAAAGATGAACGTCTTGGCATCTTCGATAAAGGACGTCCGGTTTTTTTGCATGACGACCAGATTCGGTTCTTCGACTTCAAGTAACGTCCGGTGGGCGGATGCAAACCGGCGATTGAAGCCGGTGATGAAATGCAGACCTTGTTCTTCCGCCTGTTCTGTCAATGCCCGGACTTCATCGACTTCGAGCGAGACCGGTTTATCAATGTAAAGATGGACGCCGGCTGCCAGTAACTGTTTTGCCTGTTCCGCGTGGACTTTCGTCGCCGAGTGAATCATCGCGACTTGAATCCCTTCCCGAATGACATCATCCAGGGAAGACAACGTTCCGGCAAACCGGTAAGCGTTCCGCAACCGTTCTGCCTTCTCCTGATCCGTCGAGACAAGATAGACTTCCAGGTCTGTCCGCTCTGCATAGACCGGTAAATACGCCTTTTGGGCGATATCGCCTAAACCAATTACTGCTATTTTCATCTGATTTCCTCCTTGAACCTGTCTTTTGCTCTCATTCCCTATGTTAGCCGGTTTCATGCGCTTCGTGTAGGGAAACTATTTTTTTGAAAAAGAAGATAATTTCCTTTTTTTGTTTTATGATAAGAACATATTTTGCAAAAGGAGGGAATGAGTTTTTTATGAAATCATTATTCAGGATTGGTTTGACACTCGTCCTGCTTCTTACCTTATGTCTCCCGGCCCTGCCTGCTCAAGCAGCAAGCTATCAGGTCATCGTCACGTCGACGATTGGGGCAAACATCCGGTCGAAGCCAAGCACAAGTTCATCTGCAACCATTACCCGTCGTGCCCCGTACAAAGCTAAGTTTACCGCTGTGTCTTATTCGAACGGTTGGTACAAGATCAAGGACGGAGGCGCCTATCGTTACCTGTCGAATCAGGTCGCGAAAAAAGTCGGATCCAGCTCCGTCAAGACATATAAGATTATCGTTTACTCGACGGCAGGCGCGAATGTCCGGACGTCACCAAGTACGGCCTCTTCTAAAAATATCAAACGGCATGCTACATATAAATCAAAGTTCAACGCTGTTTCCTATTCGAATGGCTGGTATAAGGTCAAAGGGAAAACGAACTACTATTATGTCTCGAACCAGGTCGCGAAAAAGCTGACGACAAGTTCGCCGGCTCCGGCAAGCGGCAGCTATCCGGTCGCATCGATGCGTTACTTCAAACTCGGTTCGTCCGGCTATGAACTGACGAAAGAAAGTTTTGCCCGCCGTTATCCGGCCAGTACGACGAAGTTACTGACGGCAATCGTCGCTTATGACGCGGCGGCACAAAAAGGAACGCTCGATCAGACCTTTACGTTGACGTACTCGATGTTAGCCGTTCCCTCCGGCAGCAGCACCGCCGGTTTCCGTTCAGGCGACAAAGTCACGATGCGCCAACTGTTAAACGGGATGTTGATCCGCTCCGGCAACGATGCTGCGAAAGCGATCGCCGTCCGGACTGCCGGTTCGGAATCGAAGTTCGTTTCGCTCATGAACAGCCGTGCGAGCCGCATCGGTATGTCGGCCAGTCATTTCATGAATCCGCACGGCTTCTATCATCCAAGCCACTATACGACGGCAGCGGATATGCAGAAGCTTGCCAATACGTATGCGAATTACAGTTATCTGATGACGGTCAGCGGACGTAAATCGTTCCAGACGACCGTTAAAGGACCTTATGCCCGGACGTTGACGTGGTATCATACGAACACGTCACTTCCAGGCGACACACGTGTTTATGCGAGCAAGACCGGTTATACGCCGGAGTCTGCCTATACACGCGTCTTCTTCATCAAAAAAGGATCGACACGTTACGGTCTCGTTACGTTAAAAGGAACACTTCCGCAAACCGAAACGACATTACGTTCCGTCCTCAACCGTTAAGACCAGACTCTCGGATTCGCTTTCTGCTGAAAGTGATATCCGGAGTCTTTTTTTGTTATTTCCACCTGAAAAATTTCACTTGCAATGGAAGCGAATTCATCATATGGTGGAAGTAACAATCAGACGTCTGACGTCTTAATGGAGGAATTCACGTGGGAAATGTAAGTTTGTTATTCGGAGGCGTCGCCCTCTTTTTAAATAGTCTGTCGCTGTTCGGGAAAGTCGATTTGAAGAGCGCCGGTCTTTTTAGTTTGTTGACCGGTTTATTGCAGACCTTCATCGCGACTTGGCTCGTCATCGGGGCAGCCGGTGATCCGGCGCTGACGTTCGGGTATGCGAGCATTTATTTATTCGCCTTTACGTACCTGTATGTCGGCATCACGTTTTTGTTTGGTCTCGACGGCAGCGGTGTCGGCTGGTTCTCATTGTTCGTCGCCATCTCTGCGCTTTTTTATGCCGGTGTCAGCTTCAGTACCGGTGACATCATCGGCGGTGCGACGTGGTTATTCTGGGTCATCCTCTGGGGACTGTTTTTCCTCGGGATGGGATTGAATATGAGCCTCGATGCGCTGACGGCTCGTGTCGCGATCGTCCTCAGCTGGTTGACGCTCATCGTGCCTGCCCTTGTCGGTCTCCGGTTCGGGACGACAGGTGCCAACTACCAGCTCATCTGGAGTGCAGCCGCCATCATGACGGTCTTATATTTCATCTATGCGGCTGTGAAGTTTCTCCCTGTCCGTACAATCGTCCGTTCAAAAAACTAAAAAGCTTCGTTTATTCCGACTCAGACGTCAAGGGGCTGACTCAAAAGTCAGATTCTACAAAGAGAAGGGTGGCAGAATTGGAATCTGCCACCCTTTTCGCGTTAAAAAAGAAACACTCTTTTCACGCGACTCCTACAGGAAAAAGCGCATGTTGCGCTGTCAGAGACAAATAAGACCCGGGTTTCTGCCTGATTCAGGCAGGAAAACTGGCTTGTGTCTCGCCTGAGGAAAAGGCGTGAAAGAATGAGTGTTTCTTTTTTGAGTCAGCCCCTTTTCTCGTCTAACAAGAATTACGCTTTTCTCAGTTGCTGAACCATCACTTCAGTTCCTGTTGCAACTCGGTCTCGACCTGTTTCAGCGAAGCCGCTGTCGGATGCCAGTAGTAGATGTGATCCGATTCGATGCCGCCGCTTCCTTCAAGCGACAAGGTCTCGACCTGTTTTAGACTGTCCCGGTAATCGGTCGCAAGCTTCCGGACGACCGGGAACGGGATATCGGTTTTGACGTTTTGACCGAGTGCCGTCAACACATCGTTAAACCGCGTCAAGGAGAAATCAGCCGTCAGTTTATCGGCGACGGCCTGAACGACTTGCCGTTGCCGGATTTGTCGTCCGAAGTCGCCCCGCGGATCATCATGACGCATCCGGGCATAGGCGAGCGCTTCCTTCCCGTTCAGTGAGACTGGACCTTTCGGGAACTGCATCTCGTAATAAGAGAAATCAGTATCGTTTTTAACCGTTACGCCATCAACGGCATCGACTAAATCGGTGAATCCTTTAAGATTGATTTCCGCGAAATAGTCGATTCGCAGATCCAAGAGATGCTCGACCGTATCCCGTGCCATTTCCGGACCTCCGAAGGCATAGGCATGATTGATTTTATCGTTCGAACCGACACCGATGATTTCTGTCTTCAAATCGCGCGGGATGCTCAGCATCTTGCTTTCCCCGGTTGCTGGATTAACGGTGACGACGATGATCGTATCACTCCGTCCGGCTTCGTTTCCCCGCTGATCGACACCGAGCAATAAAAACGACAATGCCTTTTGTTGATTGGCCAGTTTGGTTTTCGAGGCTTTTGCCGGTTGAGACGGCGTCGTCGCCTCGACATGTGTCGGATCCGTCACCTCCGCCTGCTTGCTCGTCTGGTGATCCGCCTGTTGGATGTACCCACCTGATCCGAAAAAAACGAGTAACCCGATACCAACCACTGTTATGATCAGCCACGTCCATTTTTTCATCACGATATCCCCTTTTCTTTCGGATCAAGTCGATTTACGATTGCTCGTCGGAGACGATCATCACCGCATTGCTCCAACTGCCGAACAAGGCTGTGATGACACCGATGCTCGGTGCCTCCCGTCCCTCACTGAATCGTTGATAATGAGCAATCGTCAAGCCATCCATTTCAGCTGCTGCTTCCCGTAAAATGCGTAAAACCTCTTCTTCTGTCCAGCGTTTGCGTGGTTGTTCAATCCCGATGATCTCCAGGGCATTGCTCCACGATCCGTAACGTCTCGCAATCGTCGCCACCGTCGGCCGGTTTTTGCCCGCTGCCCACTTCGTATAAGTCTGGCTCGTCAGGACGGATAACGTCTCTTGTGCTTCGAGTAACGATTCGATGATCCGGCGCTCCATCTCCTGCACCCGTTCCTTTAAGATCTCTGCTTCCGATAATGCCTGCTGCCACGAGTTGAATTGATGGACGATATCGGTCAAGCTCGGCGCCTGATGTTGCTGAGCCCATTCACGGTATGTCGCACTCGTGAAGGGTTCCAGTTCCTCCTTTGCGGCCCGTAAGGCCTCGATGATATCCGACTTGGTGAAGGCTACCCGGACGTTACCGATACCGGCCCGTTCGAGAGCGATCTGCCATGATCCGAATAAAATCAGGATTTCCGCGACGCTTGGATACTGGGTATTCAGTTGCCAGCGAAAGTAGGTATTTGCCGTCAGTTCATTTTTCCCGTTAGCAGCGAGACGGAGTGCTTCAATCGCTTCCTCCAAATCGCTCATCACGATGTCTCCCTCCCACACATTCATAACTGAACATTTCGTCGAACATCTTCAACGAGTCCCTGGCGAACAAAACGAATGACCAGTGCTTGATCCGTAAAGCTCATTTGCGAAGCAGACGGTAAACAGATCCCTTCCTCGAATAGACGGCGGCTGACATCCTCTTCATTCGCCGTGACATAAGGCACATCCCGGTAAACGGGTTGAAGGTGCATCGGTTTCCAGGCCGGACGCGCCTCGATGTTTTTTTGCTGCAACTGCTGAATCAATGTATCCCGTTGTGCCGTGCCTCCCGGTAACGTCAGTGCCGTCAGCCAACGGTTCGCGCGGCTTCCTTCGATTTCCTGCTGGTAATGTGAGACGTCGACCGTCTCAAAGGCCCGGACATACCGCTCGAAAATGGTCCGCCGTGCTTCGACCCGCTCTTCAATCACTTCCAGCTGGCCGCGTCCGATTCCGGCAGAGACATTGCTCATCCGGTAATTGAAGCCGACTTCCGTATGCTCATAATGTAAGACGGGCTGACGGGCTTGTGTCGCGAGATAAAAGGCCCGTTCGATCAGGCCGGTGTCATTTGAGACCAACATGCCCCCGCCCGACGTCGTGATAATTTTATTGCCGTTAAACGAATAGATGCCGAATGTTCCGAACGTGCCTGTCATCCGACCGTTGATCGTCGACCCGAGTGATTCTGCCGCGTCCTCGATCAGCGGTACATCATACTCCTCACAGATGGCGGCAATCTCTTCGATCTTCGCGACAACGCCGTACAGATGGACGACGATGACGGCTTTCGGCAGGCGTCCCCGGGTCGCGGCTTGAATCATCGCCCGTCGCAGTGCTGCCGGTGACATGTTCCACGTCTCCGGTTCGGAATCAATCAAAACCGGCCGTGCACCGACATAACGGATCGGATTTGTCGAAGCGATGAAAGTCAACGACTGACAGAAGACATCATCTCCGGCCGTCACGCCGAGTGTCGCCAGTGCCAAATGGATGGCGGCTGTCCCGCTGCTCGTCGCGAGTGTCGCAACGGAACCGCTGTATGTTTTCATTGCTGCTTCGAAGGCTTCGACATTCGGACCGAGCGGCGCAATCCAGTTCGTTTCCAAAGCTTCCGTGACATAACGCATTTCCTGACCACTGAGATGTGGGATCGATAACGGGATGTGTTTCATGATGACTGCTACCCCCTTGGTGACAGTTGGCGGACAGGTGTCCGGTAGACCGGAAACCAGTCCTGTGACGACAGGACGTTGTGTGCGAGGTGCTGTTCGGATAGTTGACGGTACAGTAAAGGGTGAAGCACCGATGTGCCGAGCGTGAATGAGGTCTGACGATTGCTGAAGGAACGTTTGTAGGCGAGCAGGCTGTCGTCTTCGTTTCGTGTCGTTCCGCCTCCGAGATGCAGGGCTGTTTTTCCGAGTGCTTTGGCACGGCGGATCATTTCCGCAAACAGAAGATGATTCGGGCGGGCGGACAGTTCTGCCGGATCGGATGCGCCGAGATGATAGTGCGCAAACTGTTGACCGTAGAGAACGATACAGCCGGCGATGATTTTCCCTTCCCGTTCGGCGACCAGTAACTCCGCCGGCAGCCGCCCGTCATGAAACTGGCGAAAGTAGTGATCGGTAAAGTAATAACGGGCATCGGCCTGATGTTTGTCCATCGTCAGCCGGTAAAGTTGGATGAACTTGGCATACTCGTTTTGTCCGGCGACCCGGACCGTCACGTCTTCCCGGACGGCTTTTTTGATGTTGCGCCGCGTCATCGAAGAGAACTGACTTTCAATCGTCTCGAACGGTTCGGTCAAATCGACCGTCACCGTCTGTTGCAGGACGGTCGTCGTTTCACACCAGCTTCGTCCGAGCTCATCATTTTCGAGGAGCGGATGAAACCGGATCGTTTCGCTGACAATCCGTTCCGCCTGACAATACTCGAGAAAGTGCTGCCGGATGTCCTCGATTTGATCGCTCGACCAAAGTCCGACAAAGATCGGTCCGCCGTATCCGTATGGCGTCGTCAAATCCTGAAACGGTGTCCCGGTGATCCGGCGTTTCAAGTACGGATAAATCAGAATCCCGAACTCCGAAGGATGAACGTACATCTCCGGCACGGCTTCCGGTTCTTGGGCCAGTTTAAAGTAAGCGTACTCATAATAACAATCGAGTCCGTACCGGGCGACGAGCGCATCCCATTCCAACGGATCGTGAATCAGCCGTTCATTGCTTAGCGACATCATGAGGGACACCCCCGTCAAGGCCTTTAAATTCGCCCATACCTGTCTGGTGATCGGTCGAGTTCCCTTCTGACGAGATGACGATTTTGACCGTCTTCCAAAGAATATAAAGATCTATCCGGAATGTATGATTCGCAGCATACCACTGATCCTGTTCCAACCGTTGCTGCCACGTCGTTGCGTTTCGTCCGTGGATTTGGGCCCAGCCGGTCAGACCGGGCAGGACGTCATGCCGGGTCATCTGTTCTTTCGTGTAATGGTTCAAATAGCTGACGAGCAACGGACGTGGTCCGACGAAACTCATCTGCCCCCGCAGGATATTAAAGAACTGGGGAATTTCATCGAGACTCAGACGGCGGATCCATTCAACCGACTTTGGAATCCGGTCGGCGTCCGGCAACAGCTTTCCGGCCGCATCGGTTTCGTTCGACATCGTCCGGAACTTATAGATCTTAAACAGTTCACCTTTATACCCCGGACGGACTTGATTGAAGAAAAGCGGCCGTCCGAGCTTCGTGTAGATGAATAAGGCGACGAAGGCGTAGACCGGCAACAGGACGATGATGGCGAGTAGACTGACAGTGAAATCGAATGTCCGTTTCATGATGACGTCCTCCTTCTCATAAGTTCGAAAAGAGATTGAGTTGCCGCTTGATGACATCTGCTTCGTTAAAGTGTTTCATCGCCCGTTCGAATCCGGCCCGCCCCATCTCGGACGCGACGTCCGGCTGTTCGACCAGATCGAGCATCCGTCGGGCCAGTTGTGTTTCGTCCTGTACTTCGACCAGGTAACCGGTCTTGCCGTCGACGACTTCTTCCCGGCAGCCGCGGATATTTGTCGCAATGACCGGTTTTGCCGTCGCCATCGCTTCGATGATCGAACGTGGAACCCCCTCGCGATGCGACGGTAAGACAAACGCATCGACTTGGTGCAACAGTTCCGGGACATCTTCGACGAACCCGAGGTAATCGATGTTCGGAATCTCTCGGATCCGTTTGCGGAACGTGTGTTTCGTCGTCTGATCGCGTTCACTTTCCATCATTTCACCGGCGATCACCAGCCGGACGTCCGGCTGAACTGAAACGACTTGTTCAAAAGCGTTCAGCAGTTCGAGAATCCCTTTTTCCTCGACAATCCGACCGATGAATAAAAACGTAAACGGTCCGGTCGTTTGGCGGGGCCGGGGATAGAACCGGGTCAAATCAATCCCGTTTCCGAGATGCATCAGCCGCGTCGTATTTTTGAACCGTTTGCGGTTCGCCAGTTCGTAGTCTTCCTGACTTTGGAGCAACAGATAATCGGTCGCGAACCGGGCCAGCCACTTCTCGACCGAATACGTCAGCTGATACGTGACGCGTCCCATCTTTTCGTGAAAATAGAACCCGTGCGCCGTATAGACGATGTGTTTTGTGCCGGCCCGCTTCGCTGCGACCCGACCGAGGGCCGCCGCGACCGGCGTATGCACATGCACGGCATCATATTGTTCGTCTTTTAAAATCTGGACGATCGAGCGGATCGTCTTCCAGTTGCTTGTCCAGTCGATTTTCCGTTCGATCGGGATGTCGTGCATCGTGAAACCTTGCGCCGCGAGTTTTGCGGCCGCTCCGGTATCGGCACAGGCAATGCCGACGTCATGTCCGGCATTTTGCAAGGCGAGCAGCAATGGTTGTAACATCGTCTCGGCGGTCGTATCCAGCGCGCAGACCTGAAGGATTTTTAAAGTCGCCATAAATGCACTCCTTCCGGTTTTTCCGACGGTGTCAGCATCCCTTTGATATCGATGACGATGCCGCGTCCGACTTTGAGCAGGTGTTGCGCAAGCAGCCAGTTGCCTTCAACATACTCTTCATGCGAGACAGCGAAGATGACGACGTCGGCGGGTTTCAGGTCGGCGAGATCAACAAGATCGATGCCGTATTCACGTTTCGCGTCCCCTTTTTCGACGAGCCGGTCCGTCACTTGGACTTCGATGCCGAACTCTTCGATCTCCTTGACGAGGTTCGCGACTTTCGAGTTCCGGATGTCGCTGACGTTTTCCTTGAACGATAGACCAAGCACCGTTACCCGGGCACCGAGCACCGGCATGTTTTGTTTGATTAGATTCTTAACGAGCGACGTCGCGATGAAGCGTCCCATCGTATCGTTGATCCGGCGTCCGGCGAGGATGACTTCCGGATGATAACCAAGCGACTCGGCTTTCATCGTCAAGTAGAACGGGTCGACCCCGATGCAGTGACCGCCGACGAGGCCCGGTCGGAACGGCAGGAAGTTCCATTTTGTTCCGGCAGCCTCGAGGACCTCGAGCGTATCGATGTTCATCCGGTCGAAGATGATCGCCAGTTCGTTCATCAAGGCGATGTTCAGGTCGCGTTGTGTATTCTCGATGATTTTAGCGGCTTCGGCGACTTTGATCGAAGATGCCCGGTGGACGCCGGCTTCGACGACCGCTTCGTAAACTTCCGCGACGATATCAAGCGTTTCTTCGTTTTGTGCGGAAACAATTTTTTTGATTGTCTTGAACGTATGCTCATGATCGCCGGGATTGATTCGTTCCGGCGAGTAGCCGACGAAGAAGTCGACCCCGGCCTTCAGACCGGATGCTTCTTCGAGGACCGGAATACAATCTTCTTCCGTTGCTCCCGGGTAGACGGTCGACTCGTAGACGACGATGTCCCCTTTGTTCAACTGACGTCCGACAAGATGGGAAGCACGCAGGAGCGGCGTCAAATCTGGTTGATTTTGCGCATTGATCGGTGTCGGAACGGCGATGATGATGAAATCGCTCGCACCGAGTGCTGTTGCGTCCGTCACGTATTCGACGTCGGCATTTTTCAGGACGAACGGACTGAGTTCGAGCGTCGCATCAATGCCCTCTTTCAGTTCAGCGACGCGCTGTTCTTTGATGTCAAAGCCGACGACTTCCGTTTTTTCGCCAAAGGCGACGGCGACGGGAAGACCAACATATCCGAGACCGACGACGGCAATCGAACGGTTGGCGATGGGGAGTGATCGTGTTTCGGCTGCTGTCGTATCTACGATGTGTTTGACTGCCTTGTTCATGATGGATTCCTCCTATTTCATCGACTGTTTGACGATCAGTGTTTTTCCATTCGGCTCCTGCTTCATCTGCTGGACCGGCTCGAGCGTGACTTTCATCGAGGATCCAAGGAGTTTCTGCATCTCCCGCAAGAGGATTTTTTCATGTTTCGGTACGAATCGTTGCTCGTCGGGAATGTAGCGCAGTGTTACATGATTCAGCTCATGTTGTTCAACCTGCAGGCGTAGAACCGAGTTCGGCAGTTCCCGGGCAATCGTCGTGATGTCGCCTTCAAAGACCTTGCCGCGCTTTTCACTGACGATGAAACTCGTTCCCCGCCCGTCAATCGACTCGATGACCGGTCCGTTCAGTCCGCAGGTGCAGGCTTCCCGTCCGAGTGTCATCCGGTCGCCGATCCGGTACCGGACGAGCGGTGTGCCGCGGGTCGTAAAACACGTGACGACGACTTCTCCCAGGTCTCCATACGGTTCGATGATGCCGGTTTCATGATGGAGATGGAGTTTACGTTCCCGGCATTCCGAAATGATCGGTGCCCCTTCCGATGAGCCGTATTGATCAAAGACCGGTGCTTGAAATGCTTCTTCAAGTAAGCGCCGCATCTCCGGCGTCACCGTTTCCGATGTCGGAAAAATCGCAACGAGTGAGAAGTCGAGCCGCAAATCATGTTTCAGCAGATATAAGGCAATCTCGAGCATCGCGGTCGGTGTCCCGTCGAGTGCCGCCGGTCGGAACCGGTTCAGCTCTTCGATGTAGGCCGGAAAGTTTTCTTCCTTCATATGAAAAATCGACAATAACAACTGATTGAGCGGTCGGTTCATCCGCCAAAAGATCGGCTTTTTTTGATCGATCGCCGTTAACGTCCGTCCGGTAAAGCTCGCGCGTCGCATCCCGGAATGAAAGCCGTGCAACTCTTTAAAGTAATCAAGATGCGCCATCCGTTCCTGGACGTCTTCCCGCATGAAGGCGACTTGGAGCGATTTCCCGCTCGTCCCGCCGGTCCGGCCGCGCACCGGAGCGTCGACTTCTGACATGAATGCTTCGTTTTGTTGCCGTAACGTTTCTTTTTCAAGGATCGGAATCGTCTGTAGCTGGTCGAGTGACGTAAAAGGAAGACGGATGTCGTGCTCCTGAAACAGCTTCCGGTAATATGGTGTGTGTTCCTGGATGAACAGGAGGAACGTATTCAACCGTTCGAGCTGTTCGATCCGGTAATCGACGGTCCGGTCTTTGACCCGCAACTCCTGAAGTTTTTTCTCATATCCCGGACCGTACCGTTCCTGCATCAGCTTTTTTCCATACATAGATGTCAAAATATTCTGAATAAATATCGGGGAGTTGTAGTAAATCTCTTCTTTAAGCGCCATCCTGGACTTCCTCCTTCAGCCGGTAATGCTGTTCGTACCAGTCGATGAATGCATGGACACCTGCTTCAATGGTCGTTTGCGGCCGGTAACCAATCGTCTCGAACAACGATTCAACATCAGCAAAACTTTCGGGAACATCTCCTGCCTGCAGCGGCATTTCATGTTTGATCGCTTTTTTACCAATCCGCTCTTCAATCAGGGAGACGAATTCGTTCAGCCGGATCGGACTGTGACTGCCGATGTTAAAGACACGGTATGGAACATTACTCCGGTCGGGCAACGGATTTTCCTGATCAAATGCCGGGTCGGCGGCGGGTTCTGTCTGCATCAGCCGGTAAATGCTTTCGATGATGTCGTCGACGTAAGTGAAGTCCCGACCCATCTCTCCGTAGTTGTAAAGATCAATCGGCTGTCCGTTTGCGATCGCTTCCGTGAACTTGAACAAGGCCATATCCGGTCGTCCCCACGGTCCATAGACACTGAAGAACCGGAGACCGGTCGTCTTGATGCCGTACAGGCTGCTGTATGTGTGCGCCATCAGCTCATTCGCTTTTTTCGAAGCGGCGTAGAGACTGAGCGGATGGTCGACGGCGTCCGTCGTCGCGAACGGCATCTTCGTATTCGATCCGTAGACGGAACTTGAAGATGCGTAAATCAATTGTTCGACCGGATGATGCCGGCAGGCTTCGAGGATGGACAAGAATCCGACGATGTTCGATGTGATGTAGACATCGGGACGATCGATGCTGTAACGGACGCCGGCTTGGGCGGCTAAATGGAGCACCAGGTCAATCTGTTCCGTCTCGAAAATCCGGTTGATTGCTGTCGCATCTTCAAGTGACACCCGGTAAAATGTATAGCGCTTCGGATCCAGTTCCATCAAGCGGGCTTCTTTTAATGTCGGATCATAATAATCGTTGACTTCATCCAGCCCGATGACCCGGTATCCTTCCGCCATAAAGCGACGTGCCGCATGAAATCCAATGAATCCTGCAATCCCGGTAATTAAAATCGTCTTATTCTGCACGTTTCTCAACCTCCTCGAAGTGGTGGAGCACTTGATAGCGGATGTAATGGATTGATGTATAAGCAATCAGCAACATCGGAAACAGTTTATACCGGTGGCGGATCGCTGTTCCGACATTCCCTGTCCCGAGACCGAAGATGACGGCGTTGACGATGAAGAGAATCAGCATGAACAGCAGCACACTTCCGAGCGGATGTTGTTTTAAATACTTCAGATGCATCAGGGTCAAGACGGCTAACAGGAGATAAAAAGCCGCATCGGCGAAGAAAATCGCGATATTCATGACACTGGACCACTGCCACGGAAACGGCGAGAACAGGAAGTAAATCATCCGCAGCGGCGCGTACAGGACCATATCCGACGGTCCGGTCACCGACAGCCCGTTCAAGTAAGCCGACCCTCCGCGGTCATAACTCATTCCGCTGAACAGCTGACCATTTTCCGAAACGTGGGTGAACTTCGCGAACAACACGTCCTGGAAGCTGTAGACGATGAACCCGACGATGACGACTTGAACAATCAGCCGTTGGACTTTCGATGCTTCAAAGTCCATCCGTTGCGTCTCGTGATTATAAAAGGAGAAGTAGACGAGCAGGACCAGAATCCCGATCGCGAGTCCCGAGTGAAAGACGGTGCTGATGAAGTAACCGAGATAGGCAAAGATCAGACTCGCCGCCGACTTATCAAGCGTCCAGCGCACCATATAATACAAGGTGTAGACAATGCCGAGTGCGACGAGCTGATCGCGCAGAAGGATCGGCGAAAGCAGTAACCCTTGAGCGAAGAAAGCAAACACACCGGTCCCAATCAACACGTAATGCATCGGCAGTTTCAGGAGCAGCAGCGTTTTCGACAGGATGACGATCGAGACGACGCCGAGAATGACGTTGAAGTACTGGGCGAGCATCCGTTCCGGACCAAATGCGAGATAAAAGATACCTAAAAATTTGGAGTAACTCCCCCGGACGACTTCATTGAACATCGTCGGATCGGTATAAATCAGCAATCCTTCGAGATGAAACGCTTCCGTATCGTCCCCGCTGTGCGGCGGGAGCCGGAACAGTTCGAGATCGACCAGCATCAAGGTCAGCCGGATCAGGAATGCCGTCACGAAAATCAGGAACAACGGGGTCGTCTCGGCTTGCCGGAGAAGATAAAACATCAGCAAAACCGAGTTGATGGCAAGGACGGTTGCGACGTAACCTTCGGAAGTCAAAAAGAGCGGTCGGACCAATTGGCTGAGCAAGGCTTCGAGAACGACGACAATCAGGATCGGCCGCATGCTTTTTCCTCCTTTAGCTGCTTTGTTCAATCGCCAGTGCCATTTTTCGTGGGTAGAGACAACGGTAAAGTGCCGGAATCAATAATCCGATCTGGGTGACGGCACATAAACCGTAAGCGGTCGTTGCGCCGTACAAACCGTACATCGGAATCAGAATGCTGCAGGCGACGATGTTGACGACGACACTGCCGAAGATGGCAATCGTTTGAACCCGGAATTGCTGGAATCCGGTCAACAACGCTTGAATGACGGTCGAATTATAGAAGAACAGCGAGGCGACCATCATCAGGACGAAAATCGTGTGGTACTGGACAAACGACGCATTGTAGAAAATCGTTAATCCCCACTTGCCGAAGAAGATCGAACCGATGATCAACAGGATACCGACTGCATTCGTCATGAGCAGCATCGACCGGGTCAGCTTCCGTAATTCCGGTAAGCTTTGCCGTTCCCCGCTGTCGGAAGAGAAGTTTGGCAGCAGAACGGCGACAAGGGAATGGATGAACAAACTGCCAAGCACGAGCAGATAGGCGATGCTCGCATAATAACCGAGCTCTTCCGTTCCGATCGCGTGTCCGACGAACAGGCGGGGAATGTTGGCGTTAAGCGCAATCAATAAGGCGACGAATCCGAGCGGGACAGCTTTGAAGAATAATTGCCGTCCGGTTTGATAACGTTGACTCATCTGCTGGTTTTCGAATCCGTGACCGACACGCCGGACGGTCGGTAAATCGTAAACAATCAGCATGATCAGGTTACCGGCGACGAGTGCCAGGACGAAGCCGTGAATCGAGTGGGTCGTAAAAAGAATCAAGGCCGCTCCGGAGACGTTGACGAGACTGCGGAAAATCTTCGATAAGGCGACTTCCTTGAATGCCATGTGTCCTTGGAGGAATCCGTACGCGAGATCGGCGAAGGATTCCATATACTTGTTCAGGTACACGAGTAAGGTCAGCCAGAGGATATCGGCTTCACCGAAGAAATAATAGACACCGAGAAGGACGAAGACCCCGACCGATAATAAGGAAAAGCGGGTCTTGATGAACAGGTTGAAGTTTTTTAAGCCCGACCGTTCTGCCGTCAGGATCGTGCTGGCATTTAGCCAACAAAACATGACGATCGGTGCCGTCAAAGCGAGTGCATAATTGAAGTAACCGATGTTAAGTGGTGTGCTCCACTTGATCAGCAGCGTCAAAATCATCCACTGATGCAGGGAATAGGCCGTATCTGCAATGAAAATCAGATTAAATCGTGACAGTTGCCGAACAGGTTTCATCTCGTCTCCCCCTCATTCCCGGGCGATCCGAATCGCCGGCGGAATCGTCTCCGGCATCATGTCGGTCCGGTTCGTTGCTTCGAGTAGATACGTCCGTAACGCTTGTTCATCATCGAGCGTCAAGGCGATATTCCGTAAATACGGATCAATTGATCCAAACGGTCGGGTTTTCCCGACGAGAATCTTGTCAAAGACCCGCTCTTCATGTACTTCTTCCGTCGCGAGTAATTCTTCATATAACTTTTCACCTTTTCGGATGCCGCTGTAGACGATCGGAATCTGCTGTTCGGTAAAACCGCTCAGGTGGATCAGGTTCCGGGCGAGCGTCGTGATGTTGACGGGTTCACCCATGTCGAGGACAAAGACTTCCCCGCCTTCCGCGAGGACGCTCGCTTGAATGACGAGCCGGCTGGCTTCCGGAATCGTCATGAAGTACCGGGTCATCGCCGGATCCGTTACGGTGATCGGACCGCCTTTCGCAATCTGGTCCTTAAAGAGCGGAATGACGGAACCCCGGCTCCCGAGCACGTTGCCGAACCGGACGACCGCGAATGTCGTCTCACTGTTGCGGGCAATCTGCTGGATGACCATCTCGGCAATTCGTTTCGTCGCTCCCATCACACTGGTCGGATTGACCGCCTTATCGGTTGAAATCATGACGAATCGGTTGACTCCGGCCGCTTCTGCCGCAAGAGCGACATTCCGCGTCCCGTAGATGTTGTTTTTGACTGCTTCGCTTGGATTGTCTTCCATCAACGGCACGTGTTTGTGTGCTGCCGCGTGGTAGACGAGATCCGGTTTAAACCGTTCCATCACATCCATCATCCGGTCCGCATCCTGGACGTCGGCGATGACGGAATGGAGCGTGATTCCTTCTGTGACGGCTTCCAGTTCACGTCGGATCAGATAAATGCTGTTTTCTCCGTGCCCGAGTAAAATCAGATGATCCGGTTTGAACTTAATCAGCTGTCGGCAAATCTCGGAGCCGATTGATCCGCCGGCTCCGGTGACGAGCACCGTTGCTTGACTGACACTCTTTTCAATCTCCGTGATATCCAGTTCAACCGGTTCCCGGCCGAGCAGGTCAGCAATCGATACTTCGCGCATCTGATTGACAGATACCTTGCCGGACGCCAATTCAACAAGCATCGGTAATGTATGGGCTTCGACTTTCGTCTGTTTGATCCGGTTCAGTAAAGCAACCCGGTCCGGATAGGCAAGTGAGGGAATGGCCAGGACGACAGCTTCAATTTTATGTTCTTCAATGATACATTCGAGTTGATCAATCGTTCCGATGACGGGGACACCGTGAATCATCATTCCTTTCAGTTCCGTCAAGTCATCGAGCAACCCGACGACGTTCAGAATATGGGCTTTTTTCTGTTTCAGCTCTTTTGTGATCATCTGCCCCGAGGCACCGGCACCGATGATTAACGTCCGTTTCCCGAGCGTCCGGTTTTCCCGTTTCAGCTCGAGACTTCGTCCGCGGATCAACAGTCGGACGAACAAGATGCCATTCAGGACTAAACCGGTCTGAAGGAAGACGGCACGCTCGACGGCAAAATCGAACAGAGCGTACTCGAGTCCGAGAAGAACGAAGCTGCTCGCAACAACGACGACGAGCAGTACGCCTAAATCACGCAGGCTGGCATACCGCCAGATGATTTGGTAAAAACGCATCCAGTGGGCGACGAGTGTCAAGGCGACCCATTGAATCAAAGCGATTTCGATAGCATCCATCAGTTCAAAGTTGGCCGTGAGGTTCAGCGGATTAAAAAAGTAAAAGGTCACGACCGTCGCAGCAATGATGATCGAGGCATCGATCAGTCGCAATAGACCGATCTTCATATGCCGGCGATATTGCTGGAATGGCGGGGCTTGCATGAGCGGCTCCTCCTTTCTCAAATCAAGAACGACTGGGATGACTGACAGCTTGCGGGTAAGAGGTTTCTTTCGTTTCTTCAGCGACTGACTTTTTTCCGAGTGCCCGGGAATAGACGATCAGTAAGCCGAAGAGAAGTCCGAGAATGCCGCCGATTGCGGTATTCATCAGAATGTTCGGCGAGACCGGTTCTGTCGGAATCCGGGCTGTCGAGAATACTTCGGTGCTGCTCGTTTTGATCAGTTGCGGAACATAATCCTGGAAGACTTCCGTCATCGTATTCGCCTGGATCGCTGCCTGTTCCGCCGAGCGGTCCGTGACCGATAATGCGATAACTTGCGAATCGAGATTACTGGCGACGGTCAGACGATTCGTCAAATCGAAAATCCGCTTATCCGTAACGTCCATTTTTTGAGCAACCTGATCGATGACTTCCGGGCTTCTTAAAATATCTTGGTAGGTACTGACAAGCGTCGTCGTTGAAGTCGTTTCCGCATTTTGTTGCGGGACAACCAGGATATAGGCAGTCGCTTCATACGTCGGTGGAATCACATAGGTGCTGACGGCATATCCGGCACCCGCTAAGAGCAGTGTCAGTAAGCAGAGTACCCACCACCCTTTCTTTAATGTCATCAGATGGTCACCGAATGTCTTTTTTTGATGGATGGAATTCACATGGTTCACCTCTTTCTCGCTACCTGACAGGTTGGATGGACACTGGTTATGCTTACACCTTATTTCCAAACGACTGCCAAAACAATTAGAGCTTGGTGGAAATGATTATATTTTTTTGAGGAGTCATCATGTTTGCGTATCGTTAGTTCATCGAAAAAGATTGATTCACAAAAAAAAGACGATTCACAAAAAAAAGATCGCCGCTTTTTCAAAATCATCCACAAAAACTGCATGATTTTTAAGTAATAAAGGGTAAATACCAATTTGATGATTAAAAGTCTGAAAATTCGGTAATAAGTCCTATATGAAGGGTGGATAGATACTAGTAATGATGTTAAAATCAGACAATATACCTGAATCGATTGGCTTATTCCTCCTGACCTTCTGGGTCCTGATCGATTTATGGACGCGTCCGCTCTCCTTCACGGACGAAGTCCTGCCGAGTCATTGGAACATCTGGATGGCACTAATCTATCTCATCCTGTTTGTTGGTCTTTATCTCGTTAACCGTCCCTTGTATTTTCCGCCCCGTGCCTCAACGCAACGACTTGTCATTTCGTTTTTACTTTATCTTACGTTTCATGCTATTATTTTCTTCTTTCGTCCAGCGGTCGATTCTTCGCTTGTCCTACTTCATCTGTTTACGACAGGACTTTTCGTCCTCATCGTGCTGTCACTTTCAGTTCAGCCTTACATCCGCTGGTTTCAGCTGATGAACCTCATCCTTCTGTATCAAGCCTTCTGTCTCGCTGTTTATGCCCTGATCGTCTCATTTGGAAAACAGTACGTGCCGATCGAGAACATCCAGTCGTTGAAACTCGGTCCCGTATCTCTATCGCAACTGTATGTCGGTGAACAAGGCAGCTTTCTCCGGTCAGCCAGTCTGACCAACAATCCGAATACATTGGCGGCATGGCTCGTCCCCGGTAGTCTCATCGCCTGGATGTCTGTCTTACAAGCCTTCAACCGTCGAAATGTCCGGTCATGCGTGCTTTTCGGAATGATTCTCGCCGTGATTTTAATCGGACTCGTGCTCAGTGCCTCACAGACCGGTCTCTACTCGTTTTGTCTGCTTGCGTTGCTGACGACGATTTTATTGATCCCGACCAACCGGTTGCGTTATCAGGTGACGGGACTTTACCTGATCGGTGCCGCGATTCTCATCGGCTCACTGTCTCTGAACCACACGTTATTCGCCAAGTTGATCAGTCTTAACGGCCGGAGCGACTTATGGCAAGCGGGTCTGACCGCTTCACTCGATCGGTTTTGGTTCGGACACGGGCTCGGTTCCGCTGCCATCGGGCTCGAACAGCAACTCGGGCCGAGTACACTGTATACGTTTCACAGTACACCGATCGTCTATCTGTATGAACTTGGATTTATTGGATTGTTGCTCTATACCGCATCGTTTCTGTTGATACTCGTCCGGCTCATTCAGGATTATCGCTACGACGATTCGTTATCGATCAGTTTGCTGTTACTTAGTCTTTGGTTGCTGTTGCTTCAGTTCACGGAAAGTGTCTTGATCCGGCCGAGCGGATTTTATTTCATCTGGCTCAGTCTTTTGATTTATGCGACCCGGCGTCGCGCGACCTCACAAGAAAGTACCCACACCTAGACGAACACCTACATGAAAGGGGTATGACATCATGAAGAAATGGACAGAACAACAAGTCATCGACAGCTTAATCGAGGCAAGCATCGCTTATCCTGCGTTGGACGCCAAGACATATGCCCGCTGGTCGAACGGAAAAGAGATCCCTTCAATTACGACGATCATCAACGTGTTTGGTTCATGGCGCGAAGCTTTGCATGCGGCCGGCTTATCTTCCATCCGTCCGTACTACTCCGATCAGGAAATTCTTGCTTTTATCAAAGAAGCTTCGGAACGGCTCCATCCTTTCCACAGCAACAGTTACCGGGAATGGGCCAAAGCAAAACACGGACCTTCTTTGACGTTGATCAACTTACGATTCGGGTCATGGTCACGGGCCCTTGAGGAAGCTCACATTGAGATGACACGTTCGATCTGTATGACGGAAGAACGGATTATCAATGCACTCCTCGAAGCATCGGACGTCCTTCCCCGCCTGACGACCCAGACGTATTCAATTTGGGCACAGGAAAACGGACATCCGACGGTCGCGACGATTGCCCGAAAGTATGGTTCATGGGTCGATGCCCTTACGTGTCTCGACATCGCTCCCCCCCGCCGGAAATGGGTTGAAGAAGATGTCCTCGATGCTTTACGCCAGGCCCAACAAGAACTGCCATCGCTCAGCATCATCCATTACCGGAAATGGGCGGAAGGACGTTCGGTTCCGAGTACGTCGACCATCAATGCTTTGTTCGGGAGCTGGACATCTGCCGTACAGTGCCTCAAACGGTCGCGTGTATCGATTTCTTGATTGACATGCTCAATGAGGGGCGGACGAAAAACGTCCGCCTCTTTACTTACTGCTTCAAGAAATCATCAGACAGACAAGTCTTCCTGTCAAAAGATTAATAAGAGCTGACTCGAAAGTCGGTCTCAATAAAGATAAGGGTTGGCAGATTACAATTCTGCCAATCCTTATCTTGTAAAAAAAAAGAATCACTCGCTCACGCAACTCCTACAGGAAAAAGCGCAAGGTTGCTTGCGCTGTCAGAGACAAACAAGACCCGATTTTCTGCCTCGGTTAGGCAGGAAATCTGGCTTGTGTCTCGCCTGAGGAAAGGGCGTGAAAGAACGAGTGATTCCTTTTTATATCATCTTACTTTTTTCATCGTTTAATCCGCTGCAGTTCAGCAGCTGAAATCAAGGTGACGGTATCATGCTTCAGCATGTAGATATCATCGAGGTATTGTCCGATTTGCGGAACGTTGATCTCATGCATCAGATTCCGATACAGTTGCGCCGGAAAATTGACACCACATTCATAGGCATGGGGATATCCTCCGCCAAAACGCGGATTGATTTCCGACAGATACAACGTACCGGCGACATCAAACAAATCAAAATCAAGAGGTCCGACCAGCCCCGATCCGTCCAAGACATGTTCGACCAGTTCGAAGACATCGTCCCGGAGGACAGAACGGCTTTTATCGGTCTCTCCCGCCCGCATCGTCAATTTTTCCTTAATGAAGATTGACGTCACTTTTCCGGAAATTAAGTCGACGTACGCATCGACCCCGAGCTCTTGACCAACGAGTAGTTCCTGGACGATTAAATCGGTGTTCTTTGAGAACAACTGCTCCACTTCTTCGACGGTTTCGACCCGTCGTACTTCGATGCTGGCACTTCCGCTGCGCGGTTTGACGAAGACCGGCAGCTGTACTTCGCCTGCAGCCAGAGCTTCTTCAAACGACGCCAACGTCGCATATGTTCTTGCATGGGCAATCCCTTGTCGCAGACAGTACTCATACATCGTATATTTATCGAAACAGAGCTCACAGGCAGCATACGGCGAGACGATGACTGTCACACCGATGGCTTGAAATCGTTCCGTCGCTTGTGCGAGCAAACCGAGTTCCGGATCAATCAATGTCAGGAGAGCCGTCACTCCTTCGTTCTGACAAAGCTTAAGTAAATGATCGATGTAATCGACCTCATCTATCTTCGGTACGATGTAATGCTGATCTGCCATGTATAACGCCGATGCCAATGGACTACAATCCGCTGTGCTGACACGTCCCGTCTTAAACTCTTTGACAAAATACTCGACGAGCTTTGCCCGGCGACCGGCGCTCGTAATCAATAGATGAGGTTTCTGCATCCGATTCACTCCTTTTAATTAATGATGTTAACCTTTCTTTTTCGACCTGCTCTATTGAAACCCTGCTTTTCTTTCAAAAAAACTAGGACCGAAGACTCACTTTCGAATCCACTGTTCACTTGGTCTTTTCTTCCAAAATAACCGGTACAATAGAATGCCGATCAAAGCACCTGTCCCGTCCAGCAGAACATCCTGGATCAGCCCCGTCCGTCCTCCGGTCAAAATTTGATGGAACTCATCAAAGACGGCAACTGTAATCGCGACCGTGTAGGCAAACAGACCTGCCAACGCATACGGACGGATCAAGCGGTACGTTAAATCGATTAGCGCGATTCCGAGAAGAATGAAAATCGACAGATGGGCTGCCTTTCGAATGAAAAACTCGACAAAGCTGGAAGCACCAAGCACTGCGACGCTGACTTCGCCGTGATAGTCGAACGAGATGAACCGGAGATGCTCGACGAAACCTAAATCAAAGTATCGTGACAAACCCGGTTTCAGGGACTGTTCTTCGTATGGCATCGAACTCGATATGAACAAGATGGCCAAAATCAACAAGGTCACATAACCCGACCATGGTATTTTTCTCAACATATAGGACCTCCTATTCTCACTACATAATAGAATATCATGTTCTCTTTTCTGATCCTTCCTAAGATTTTCAAATAATGCATGATATTCTGAATTTTCAACCCATTACATACATAATCATGCAATTATTTTTTTCTAAAAACTTTTTTTTACATTTTAAAGGTTTGCGCTATAATGAAAGTGGTTATTTAGTACTATTAAGCAAGGATGCAAGAATAGGAGTTGAGCCCTGTGAAACGTGCGCTCGGAAAAAAAATCATGCAGTTGCGTAAACAACACCAATACACTCAAAAGCACCTCGCTGAACGTTGTGGAGAAACGGTCACGTCGATTTCCGCTTACGAACGTGGCCAACGGATGCCCAATCCTCAAACATTAGAACGCCTTGCGCTCGCTCTGAATACGACTGTGATCGATTTGATTGACCCTCAGTATGTGCAACATCCTTCATTGCAGGAGTTTATGGCTCAATCCCTCGAACCGACACAACCGCTCGATTTCAAACTGGTCCTGGAAGATATTCTCGTCCACTTGACACTTTCGCCGGAAGTCTACTTCAATGGCCGTCTCCTGACGCAGGAAGTCCGTGATCATATGGCGACCACTATCAATCAAGCACTGCAACAAGGTTTACAATCGATTGAGATTTAATCTAAAAACACGATGAGAGGCGGACAGGATGTTTCCTGTACACATCTCATCGTGTTTTAAATTACCGTGTTAATCAGATTTTAAGACATGATGAATGTAAAGTTGACCGTCTTCATATGTCGCTTCCATCATCCGGCTGAAAAATGGAGATTCCGATGTTTTTTCAGCTAAGAAAACACGTTCGAAGCGACTATGTGCTTGATCGACGAAACTGAGTTTGAGCTCGCGCTCATCTGATTGGAACATCAAATGTGTACCGCTTTTCCCAAAGGCATCAGGAAGAATGACAGCATCCACAAACTCAAAAACCTCTTCTGGAAACAACGTTTCGATAAACGATAAACAACTGGCTTTCAGTTTGGCTATCTTCTCATCCATAACGTTTACCTATCCTCCGATTTTAGCATGGCATCATTAAACTGATTGATAAGGACTACTTTTCTTTATTACCCCACCTTTAGACCTAGCTAAACTAGTATTAAAAATATTTTTATCCAATATAAGGGATTATTTTTCTGGAAACAGATTGAATTTTTAAAACTTTATTTTTTTGAAAATAACATGGTGCACAAGATTTTTTCTACAAGACGAATTTTAATATTAAGTGCAACACCTAGCTGAAAACACAAAAAAAACCCATAACGGCCTCGTGTAGAATAGAGTTGCCACACAAAATTCAACGGAGGATTCGTTATGAGCTATATTCATCTTACCATATCAGAAAGAGTCAAAATAGAGACGTATCTCGAGCTAGGTTTCTCTGTCCGAAAGATTGCGGGACGCCTGGGGCGTCAACCTTCTACGATTTCACGAGAATTGAAACGAAATCCTCATTACGATTCTTCTCATGCTGACCAGCGTTATGCGGAGCGAAAAAAGAAGTGCGGTGCACGTACGAAGTTTACGCTCGAAAAAGGAATCTGCATCCTCGAAAAATTACGGGAGACGTGGTCCCCTGAACAAATTGCCGGACGATTATTCCAAGAAGAAGGACTCTCGTTCAAGACAATTTATCGTTGGATTTATAGTGGCCTCGTCGAGGCCGATTCTGGACTTCTTCGGCAAAAGGGAAAGCGTCAGAAACCACGTGAGACGCGCGGACGCTTCAACGTCGGACTGCCAATCAGTAAACGTCCGTCCGACGTCAAAGGGCGTCAAACGTTTGGACATTGGGAGCTTGATACTGTTGTATCGGGTAGAGGAACGTCAAAAGCCTGTGTCGCAACGTTCGTCGAGCGAAAGAGTCGTTTTTATCTCGCTGTACCGATGGAAAATCGGTCCGCTCAATCGATGGAGTCTGCGATTCAAGCATTACATCTTTCCTTCCCGTTGGGAACGTTCCAAACTGCGACGACAGATCGCGGAAAAGAGTTTAGCTGTCATGAACGAATTCGTGACACGTTAGGCTTACCCATGTATTTTGCAGATCCGTATTCTTCTTGACAACGTGGTAGTAACGAGAACGCCAATGGTCTTCTCCGTGAATTTTTCCCGAAGGGGACAGATTTCGGAAAGGTCAGTCGTTCTGAAATCGCTCAAGCGCTCGCCTGGATTAATGGGAGACCACGAAAATGTCTTAACTGGAAAACTGCATACGAGGTCTTCACGGAAGAAGTGTTGCACTTAATTTGACAAACCGTCACAACAAAAACAGAGGCAGATTTTAACTAAATTTAGCGAGAATTCTCCCACCTCTAAGCGTCTCAGGGCGAAGCCCAGCATAGGTGGGAGATGAATCGCCCTCTTTTTCAAGACTGAGATTGTTTGATACAATCAGTGTAACGAATCAACAGGAAAGGAGTGATTGCTTTGCTGAAGGCGTACAAGTTTCGACTCTATCCGACGAAATCCCAACAAGAATATTTCGTGAAGACGTTCGGTTGTGTCCGTTTCGTCTACAATAAGATGCTCGAAGAGCGGATCCGATTGTATGAAGATTCGAAACTGAACCCTGACGCGAAACAGAAGCTCCCGACACCAGCAAAGTATAAGCCGGAATTCCCTTTCCTCAGAGAAGTCGACAGTCTTTCCCTTGCGAACGCTCAGATGGATTTGAACAAAGCGTATAACAACTTTTTTCGAGATCCGTCTGTCGGGTTTCCGAAGTTCAAATCGAAGCACAACGCCCGTGCCTCTTACACGACCAACAATCTGAAGGGGAGCATCCGAATCGAAGATCGTAAGGTGAAACTTCCTAAAATCGGTTTCGTAAAGTTGAAGCAACATCGTCCGTTCGATGGTGTGATCAAGTCCGCTACGGTCTCGATGACGAAGACCTCAAAATTCTTCATCTCCATTCTTGTCGATCAATCCGAAGAGCAATGGGTTCCCGCTAAGAATAAAGTAGGAATTGACCTTGGTCTGGAACACTTCGCCATCATGACAAACGACGAGTGGACTTCTGAGAAAGTTGCCAATCCTCGTTTCCTTCGAAAGTCCGAAGAGAAGATCAAGAGGGCACAACGTGCCTTGTCCCGCAAAAAAATGGGGAGTAAGAATCGAGACAAGGCGAGGGTCATCCTCGCCAAGAAGCATGAGAAGATTGTAAATCAACGTCAAGATTTTCTTCATAAGCTGTCGAAACGGATCGTTGACGAGAACCAAGTCATCGTCGTCGAGACACTGAAGTCGAAGAACATGATGAAGAACCATACGATCGCCAAATCGATCGGAGACGTCAGTTGGTATGAGTTCGTCCGGCAGTTGGCCTATAAATGCACATTCTACGGACGAACACTGATCAAAGCGGACCAATGGTACGCCTCAACGCAAATCTGTTCTTCTTGTGGAACGAAAGGCGAGAAGAAAACGTTGGATGTGCGCGAGTGGACATGCCCTTGCGGGGCGCATCATGATCGAGATATCAACGCAAGTATCAACTTGTTGCTGTTAGCAGACTGAAACCCCTTCAGGGTGGGAACCACCCGATGAGCTTGGTCAATAACCGTAGCTCGTAAAAGTACGGTCTTCCCAAGAAGCTCCCACTTCAATTTGCGAAGCAAATAAGTGGTGAGTAGTTCACACATCCACCCCTGTTTGTCTTTAAAATTGAACTGAACGTCATCCGATTTTATCGAATTCTAAAATACTGATGCTTTTCCCTGCGTATAATGTCCGTCCCCGGTAACGGGAAAGTTTCGCAAATTCAAACAATGTATCGGTCTCATAGAGATGCTCCACTACATAACCAACCTTCTCATCAGTAGCAGACTTCAGATACGTATTAAAAATCAACAGGTCACGGTCGACTTTTTGACCGTAAAACAAGGTACAGTCCTCCATACGTCGCGAGGCAATTGGTTGGACGTTTTGTCTTAAATAATCCGCGTTATGGATACTGATCAGTAATTGACCGTCCGTTGCCAGTAAGTGACGGATATTGCGGAAGAACAATAGCAGTTCTCCTCGTGAATACTGGGCAATCGTCGTACCCGGCAAGACGATTTTATGAAACGCATGACTTCCCATGACATCGACCACCTCATTACTGAGTCCGTAGACGCGGTTCAGGTATTGCTCGGAGATACCGGCAATTCGGTTTAACTCCGACTCGATGAGATACAGATCGTATCCTTCCGCACATAACGTATTGAATAACTTTGCTGAAAAGTTCCCATGTACCAGCACACGATCTTCTTTTTGAAGGTAGCGCCGGTATAACATCAATTCGTCGACTTCCGGTAAGGAGGACGTTTCTTGATACAGTGCCGTGAACCGGTCATCTGCAAACAGATGATCGAGAACTTGAACACGTGAATAACTCCCTTTTCGCGCAAATGGACCGAATAATGGTGTGTCATCCATGATAAATCAACTCCTTATACGTCCGAACCGCCGATTCATAATCATTCCCAAGCCGCTTCGGCAACACATCGAACCGTTCCTTTTGATCGGCTTCGAGAATCGCGAGAAAGACTTCATCCGTCTCAAACAATTGATTTGTCAACAGTTCGAAGGCAAAACAGCCTTCTTTATTTTGAATCCCGATCATCGTCAGCGGACCAAGCTTTCCTTCCGTCCGCGGCAACTCGAACACGCTGTACGGAGTAACGAACTGACTGGTCCCTTGAAACGCCGAAGCTAGTTGAAACAGGATTGGATATAACGCGAGCTGAGGAATCGGAAGGAGCGCTTCCCATGTCGCCAACTGATTTTGACGTAACTGACAGATGTTTAAGTCAAACGCCTCGCTGAGCAATAGCCGCTTTCCATAATCTGCATAGATTCCGTCTCTGTGAATGAACAAACGATGGGAGGACGGCATGCCGGTGAGCGTCGCATAATCAAGAATCCCGATCCGCTGTTCCGGATTTAAGACGACACCCATCTCATGCCACTGCTGCATGGCAGCATCGAGCTCACTGCGCTCAAACGTCGCCAACCGGTCTCTGACACTAAAGGGTAACGTATCGGAAAACGCCAGCAGGACCGGTGTCCGGCTCATCAGTTCGATGACTGGCAAGTCATGCCGGGTCGACTGATCGATGTATAACAAACTGTTGATCGTCATCTGATCAAACAGAGTCGGTGTAATCGAATCGAGCAAATCCGTCGTTTCGACATAGACGTGACGCAGCGGTTGCGGCTGACGCGACGCCGTATCCGGATAGACACCCGTGAAGAGTGACATCAAGGCATCCTGTAATTCAATCGGTTGCGTATATCCTGTCGTCCCTTCTAACGGAATCGTCTTATCCAAGAAATACGGGTCTCCGAACAAGACGTCGCCCCGCTCATTAATCAGATGAAACTGAACATGTAGCATCCGCTGTTGTAAATACGCGACCAGTCGCAAGGTCCGCTCCCCCGGTCCTCGCAGGACAAACAAATAATGTTCGAATTCCTGAAAGTCCATATAGTCGAGTAAATCCAAAAACGTATGTTGATCGTAATCATAACGATCCATTGAGAACCGGTGCTGCTCACAAAAAGTCTTAAGGGCATCGGTCGGGTCGAGTTGGTGTAACCAGCCTTCGCTTTCAGAAAGAACCGTTAGTCCGATCATATCCATGCTCCTTTCATCCAAGTAATATTAAAAAAGGCTTCAGACCTGTGACGGAATGAAGCCACGTCAGCAAGAGACGTCATCATGAAGTTTTCAGTTCTCGTTTCGCCGGCGGTTTGATCCGGTCCATTTCCCGACTTGCCAAGGGTGCAACCGAGACAGCAGCAGCATTTAAGCACCAGCCGTAAGATGTCATGGTCCGGCGCGATTCTTTAAAGATGAGATTCATAGGAGTTACCCCTTTCATTCGTTTAAAATGGCAGACAACACGTTGACGACTTGTTGAACTAAAAATTTGGTATCAGGTCCCGTTCCCTCTTATAATGGAAAAGGGTATCGTTTTCTCAAATCCACTGGACAGAAAGGACAGAACCCGATGGATCAATTCACGTCACCGCAGATTGGTCTTGCCCTTCGCCGTCTTCGCAAGAAACATAATCTGACGCAGAAGGATTTGGCGAACGGAATTTGCAGCCAAGCGGAAATCAGTAAAATTGAAAGTGGAACACATTCTCCGACCGTTGATTTGTTATATGCATTATCAAGAAGGTTACAAGTTCCAATTACATTATTTTTAAATCAGGAACATCATTTGGATTCAATTAAAATAATAGATGATGAACTTTTAACTAAATTTCAAAATAAAGACTATACCGCTATATACAATGAATCTAAAAAAAAATTGGCTATTTTACAGAAAGATGAAGAATTACATTCTCTATATTCTTATTACTTGCACTTAAGTGCCTATCGTATGGAAAGGATAGACTATAGAACGTGTATCGTTGAGATGCAAAGACTATCAGAAAAGTATGTCACCTTTTATTACTCGCCAAAAATGCTAATCCGTATCAAATCTGCAATCGCTACAATTTATTATGAGAAAAAGAATTATTTACATGGATTGAAGGTTTATGAAGAATTACTATCACTTAGCCTAGATAGTGATGAACTATTAGTTGAGAAAATAAGATTGTTGTACAACATTTCTAAAGTATTAGTAGCCAAAAACAGACCCGAAGAAGCTCTAAAATATATAGAAGATGGTATTGAGCAGAGTTTACGATTTAAAGATATGTCTTTATTAGGACAACTTTATTACCAAAAGGCGTATGCTTTAGAAATGTGCAATTCTAGTTTTAAAGAAATAGAAAGTGCTTATCATAAGGCTTATACTTTATTTGATATTTTAGGAATGAATGAATATAAACAAATTCTTTTACGTAACAATAAAGTATTTTTACAATAAATAGTCTATAAGAAAATGATTATTACGCTTTATTCTTTTCTGTAAACTCACCTGGTAGAAGATCTTTCGCTACATGTTTGACCGAGAACTCGCCTGGTAGAAGATCTTTCGCTACATGTTTGACCGAGAACTCGCCTGGTAGAAGATCTTTCGCTACATGTTTGACCGAGAACTCACCTGGTAGAAGATCTTTTGCTACGTGTTTGACCGAGAACTCACCTGGTAGAAGATCTTTTGCTACGTGTTTGACCGAGAACTCACCTGGTAGAAGATCTTTTGCTACGTGTTTGACCGAGAACTCACCTGGTAGAAGATCTTTTGCTACATGTGATGTATTACTATTTATAGTAAGACCACTTCCTAATACAACGAAAATACCTGCAATGGCAAGCTTCTTTTTCAAGTTCATAATGAATAACCTCCTAATTTTTTTGTCTAGCTCTGTACCAACATCATATAACCTTAGACCCCCTTTGAATATTCGAATACGAATATTTAGTGTATTTTGCACATTATTTACACTAACCGTATCTTTTGACTTAGGTCATACGTCCCGAAATGTGCATATTATTTACATTTTATCCACCATTGTGTCGATAAAGTGTATGAAAATAGATTTTTTAGAATATTCAATCACTATCTACTTTATGATTGTGCTGCATACAAAAACCCGTTCCGTCTGCTGTGCGCAAACGAAACGGGTTTGTTTTATTTAGACGAACGGCGCAGTGCAACGAAATATCCTATTCCAAGCAAGACGACCAGTCCGAGCAAAATGCTGCTAACCGTCGTTCGGGCAGGTGATTCCGGAATCCACAGACCGATTGCAAGATTGATTGCCGCAATCAATAAGACAAGCCAGACGATGATTTTAGGTCTCATTACTTCCTCCTCCACTTCGACGTTTCCTGATTTGTTTTTCTTCGTCAAAACCTTACAAGACTCCTCTTATTCAAAACTTACTGATATGATATGGTGACAGAAGACGATTTTTAAAAGGGGGACCTATGGATGAAAAAGCTAGCAGTATTTTGTGGTTCTAAAGACGGAGCAACACCCATTTTCCGGCAAGCCGCAACAACACTCGGGACGACGCTCGCAGCGCATCAAATCGGACTGGTCTACGGCGGTTCGCGTGTCGGGACGATGGGCGCCGTTGCGGATGCTGTCCTCGCAGCCAACGGACAGGCAGTCGGTGTCCTGCCTCATTTCTTGCAGGAAAAGGAGATTGCCCATCCGAACCTGACGGAACTTCACCTCGTCGAATCGATGCATGACCGGAAAGCGAAGATGGCAGAACTGGCCGACGGCTTCATCATCTTACCCGGTGGTCCGGGAACGATGGAAGAGTTTTTCGAAGTCTTTACCTGGGCACAGCTTGGTCTTCACGAAAAGCCCTGCGGCATCTTAAACATTGACGGCTATTACGATCCGCTCGTCGCGTTATTTCAGCAAATGGAGACACAAGGTTTCCTGATTGCCGAGCACGCGTCGATGCTGCTCGTCGAATCGGATCCGGAACGGTTGCTCGAACGCTTCCGCTCTTACCGGGCACCGCAAGTGAAAACGTACATGAACACAAAGCAAACGTGACACATCAAGCTGACAACCACTCTCTTTCGACAGGGGTAACGGAACTCTCATCCGTCACCCCTGTTTTTTTAATCTTGCCAGCTCTCGACATACCGCTTGAGTAACTGCCGGACATCTGCCTGAATCTCTGTATCCTCGAGCGCAAAGGCTAATGTCGTCTCGACGTACCCCATCTTCTCCCCGACATCAAATCGTTTCCCTTCGAGCTCATATCCGTAGACGTCTTCTTGTCCGTTCAGCCGTTCGATGGCATCCGTCAACTGAATCTCTCCGCCTGCCCCCGCCTCCTGCGTCGCCAAGTATTCAAAAATCGCCGGCGTCAGGATATACCGTCCGATGATCGCCATATTCGACGGTGCCGTTCCCTGAACCGGTTTTTCGACAAACTGCCGGACCTGGTAACGGCGTCCCGTCTGGTTCAACGGATCAATGATCCCGTACCGGTGCGTATCTTCCGTCGGGACCTGCCGGACACCGACGACCGACGCATCGAGTTCTTCGTACTGATCCATCAATTGTTTCAGACCTGGTTCTTCCGAGACGATAATATCGTCCCCGAGCAGAACGGCAAACGGTTCGTCACCGATGAAATGCCGGGCACTCCAAATCGCATGTCCCAGTCCTTTCGGTTCCTTTTGACGGATATAATGTATCTCCGCCATCGTCGTCGAAGCATCGACCTCTTTCAACAGATCAAGTTTTCCTTTTTGCCGCAGGATATTCTCGAGTTCCGGTGCGTGGTCAAAATGATCTTCGATTGCCCGTTTGCTCCGCCCAGAGACGATGATGATCTGTTCGATTCCGGACGCCACCGCCTCTTCAACGATGTACTGGATGGTCGGTTTCGTTAAAATCGGCAACATTTCTTTTGGCATCGCTTTGGTCGCCGGTAAAAACCGGGTCCCGAGACCGGCTGCCGGAATGATGGCTTTTCTGACTTTCGACACGTCTATTCCTCCTCCGCACTGGATCGGTTATAGATAAACATTCGCTTTCTAATCTCTTGTTCCCTGTTTGAGCCAAAAAAAGACCAGAGACATCTGTCCCTGGTCTGTCACTCAGAATAATTTGGTTAAGGCTTCCGTGAATGTCGCAAATGACGGTGTCTCATCGATGACCATCAGACTGCCGGCTGCAAGTACGAGTAAGCTGATCCCTGACAAGATCCATCCCGGATGTTTGACCGTATCTTCGGCATCCATGTTTTTCTTGCCCGGTTTCGCCTGGGCACCCTGTTCCTTCAGACGATCCCGCCGGTACTGGTGCTGTTCTTCTTTCGTCAGCTTCTTGTATTCGGTCAGGAACTTCTTGTATTCCGGTACGACTTCCTTCGTCGTCCCGTCGAGCTTGACCTGTCCGTATTCGAGCCAGATGACCCGCTCACAGAAACTCCGGATCTGGTTCAACGAGTGACTGACGAAGATGATCGTCTTGCCTTCGTTCTTGAACTCGTTCATCTTATCGATACATCGGTTGTAAAACGTCTGGTCACCGACCGACAACGCTTCATCGACGATCAGGATGTCGGCATCGACATTGACGGCGATCGCAAAGCCGAGTCGTGACTTCATCCCGCTTGAATATTTTTTGATCGGTTGATCGATGAAATCTCCGATGTCCGCGAAATCGATGATTCCCGGCATCCGGCGTTCGATTTCCGCATCGTCCATCCCGAGCATCAGACATTTCAGGTGGATGTTCTCACGACCGGTCAAGACGTTTTTCAATCCTTGGGACACGGCGATGATCGCCACTTCCCCGTTGATTTCGACGTCACCTTCGTTCGCGTAGATGATGCCGGAGATCAAGTTCGATAACGTCGATTTCCCGGAACCGTTGATTCCGACAAGACCAACGACTTCACCGGATCCGATTTCGAGTGAGACATCCCGGAGCGCCGTGAACGTCTTGACGTTTTTACTTTGATTCTTAAACAGTAACTTAAATTTTTCTTTTGTCGTCGTGACCATATCAAACCGTTTCGTGACATGGTCGAGTTTTATCATAGACATGGCGATTTCCTTCCTTAAACGAGCTCGGTGAATGATTTACGGAACTTGATGTGTAAAAACGTTCCGGCTGTGAACAAGAGCAATGTCACGCTCCAGAAATAAAGTCCCGTCGGCCACTCTTGCCAGACCCAGGCACCGCCAAGCAGACTGGCACGGTATCCTTCAACAAGGTAAAAGACCGGGTTCAGACGAAGCACACCATGTAAGACGTCCGGGAACCGTTCGATGTTCCACAGAATCGGTGTCAGATAAAAGAGCATCCGCATCATTGACTGCAGGAACAATTGAATGTCTTTGACGAGCGTAATCAATGTCGAGAAACAAAGTGAGAACGCATAGACGAAAATATAAGTCGCCGCCATATAATACGGGAGCTGGAGTAACTTCCATGTAATCGGAATACCATTTAGGATGATGACGATAAAGACAATCAGAAGCATCGCGAAGTGCTGATACATCCGGGATAAGATGACGTACGAAGGAATCGCACTCATCGGGAACCGCATTTTCGTCACCATCGCCAGGCGGCTGTTGATCGAGTTCGATCCACGCAACAAGGCATCATTGATGAAGAACCAGACGACGATCCCGCACAGGAGCCAGACGATGAACGGCGTATCGCCTTCGACGTTTCTGTTCCCTTTCAGACCGACACCAAAGACGAACCAATAAATAAAGATCTGTAAGCCGGGATTGAGCAGCTCCCATAACAGTCCAAGCCGTTGTTCCGCGTGCGCCGATTTAATCTCATACCGGGCGAGACGGCGAATCAGAGGAAAATTCTCCACTTGTTCGCGGATGATACTTTTCATTTCTTTCCACATAATTAATTTCCTTCCGATCTGTAAAGGTACATGTATTTTAGTTCCGTTGCATCCACATCAAAATAAAAAACGGACTCCGTTCGCGATTCTTCAAACGAACGACCGACCGCGGACAGGCAGACGCCTGCACGTTTGTCCATTCCTCCCTTCCCTTTTCAAAACACTCTTCTCCTATTGAAAAAGCAGGCACCGGGTGCCATACACTTAATCAATTCTAGCTATCGTTAAAATTCATGTCAATCGATTGGGCAAACCGACACCAAACTGTAGCTTTCTGACCGGCAAAAAAACCAGTCGGCAGCGGTATGAAGGACGTCGCTGCTGACTGGTTCCGAATGGGACAGAAGTGGAAATTCAATTGTCGTCGGCGGGGATGACAATCCCCAAATTAATAAAATACTCATCACACATAAAATCACCAGTACCATCGTGCCTTGAATCGTCTCTTTCATCTTCTCGTTGCTCTCCTCCCGCAGTTTCCTCATTTCTCCATCATACAGAATTCATGCACTGAACTCCACCAACAGATTATCAATTAATGGAAATGTTTGACGAATTGATGTATGTTTCCGTTTCTTTTTTCATTCAGACAGATTATAATGAAAGCGTTATCATTTTGTGTGTTTAGGTCAAATTAACCAGAAAAACGGACTGAAACGGACGTCTCCTGTTAGTTGTCATGTCGTCCGACCTAAGAATTTACGAATTTTACAAAAGTTTTATCGCATCATCTGCTCGGAACAACTTATAGTAGAAGAAGAGGTCAACGATCGCATTTCGACCTTGTATTCATACACCCACTTTGAAGGAGGATTTTTACGTATGTATAAATCAAAACCGCTTTACGCGGCAGCCGTCGCTGTCGCCCTGACGACATCGGCAATCGTGCCGGTTGCACAGACTACTGTATCCGCAGCAACGCATGTCAAAGTCAAAACGGTCAAACTCAAGTCACTCGTCTTCACAAAAGGTGCCCCGATCAAGTTACCTGCTACATACAAGGGCGAGAAAATCACGTGGAAAAATTATGATCGTCACATCTTTAACCGCTATCAGACGGTCAAAGGAACGTATGGCAAGAAGAAATCACCGATCGAAGTGAAAATCCTCATTCAAAACTATGCCGTCAAGTTCGTTGAAAGTGTCAAAGAACTGACAATCTATGTCGGTGAAAAACCGGAACTTCCGAAAACATTGGCTGTCCTCTATGCGACAGGCCGTGTCTACGACAAGCCGGTTCGCTGGTCGAAAGTCGATACGAGCGAAGCCGGCGTGAAATATGCCGTCGCGAGTTACACACGTCTCGGAAAAACAATCACACTCAAAGCAAAAATCAACGTCCTCGATATCAATAAAGATGATTTCTCAATCGGTTTGATGCACACGAACGATACGCACGCAAACCTTGATAAAGCACCAAAACGCGCAACCGTCATTAAAGAACTCCGCGCTGCCTATAAAGCAGACGGTACACCATCCCTATTACTTGATGCTGGAGATGTCTTCTCAGGGTCCCTTTACTTTAACAAGTTCAAAGGACAAGCCGATCTCGAGCTCATGAACTATATGAAATACGACATGATGACGTTCGGTAACCACGAGTTCGATCTTGGGGATGCGGACAACCATCTTGCCTTACAGGAATTCGTCAAGAAAGCGAAATTCCCGTTCATTACAGCGAACGTCGATTTCAGCAAAAACGAATTACTCGGTGGTCTGCAATCGAAAACGATCACAGCCGGTCCTGAAAAAGGTAAAATCTATCAAGGCATCATCAAAGAATACAAAGGTCAAAAAATCGGTTTCTTCGGTTTGACGACGGAAGAAACAGCTGACATCTCGAGCCCGGGATCTGTTGCCTTCGCCAACTACATCGACAGCGCGAAAGCGGCCGTCAAGAAACTCCAGGACCGTGGTGTTAACAAAATCGTCGCGTTGACGCACATCGGTTTTGATGACAACCCGGCTGTCGACAACGATCAGTTGCTTGCACGTAACGTCGACGGTATCGACGTCATCGTCGGTGGTCACTCGCATACGAAACTCGAAAAATTCGATGTTAAGAACGGAACAGTCGTCGATGATACGGTCGTACCGGGTAAAACAGAACCGACAATCATCGCCCAAGCCTACCAATACGGGGATTTCCTCGGGAACCTCAACCTGACTTTTGATTACAAAGGGAAATTGACAGAGTATAAAGGATCATTGATCGACGTTTCAAAAGCAGCAGAAGATGCAACGGCCGCAACGATCCTTAAACCATACGCGGATCAAATCACAGAACTGAAAAACGAAGAAGTTGGCGCGAACATCGTCAACGAACTCGCGAACCCACGAGCCGGTGATGGTTTCGCTATCAATGTCCGCAACAGCGAAACGGCACTCGGAAACCTGATCACGGACGGCATGCTCCAAAAAGCAAAAGAATACAACAAAGATACAGTCATCGCGATGCAAAACGGTGGTGGTATCCGTGCTGCAATTAACGCCGGACCACTCACAGTCGGTGAAGTCTTAACGACACTTCCGTTCGGTAACACACTTGCAACAGCGAAATTGACAGGTCAGGAAATCAAAGACCTGCTTGAAATCAGTGTTGGCGTCGCTCCAATCGAAAACGGCGGATTCCTCCACGTTTCTGGTATGAAGTTCGAGTACAGCAGCAAACTCGCAAAAGGCGACCGTGTCACGAAAGTCGAAGTCAAAAACGGCGACACGTTTGAAGCACTTGATTTAACGAAAACGTACGTCATCGCAACAAACGCCTTTACTGCTAAAGGCGGCGACGGTCTTACACCGTTCGAAGTGGCATACAAAGACGGCCGCGTGACGGATCTTGGTCTTTCAGACTGGGAAAACCTCCGCGACTTCACGAAATCACTTGGTCAAGTCAACTACTCGATCGAAGGCCGGATCGTCGATACAAAAGCAGAAACAAAATAAGTCATCAAAAAAAGACCAGGCTTACCAGCCGGTCTTTTTTGCGTCTTCAGGAGGCGAATGAGATTCCCTCCTGTTTTGTGTTCATAACGTCTGCGTCTGATTTTGTTTCAGTAAGACGATGATTTCATCCAGTTCATATTCTTCCGCCAGCATCAACGGCGTATAACCGTCACTATTCTTGAGCGAACGGTCGGCTCCCTTTTCAATCAACAGCTTGACGGTCTGCTTGCCCTCACCTTCAACGGCATGATGGAGCGGTGTATACGCTTCGTCGTCCTGTTGGTTGATATCCTCGCCCCGTTTTAAGTACAGCTCGACCAGTTCATCGTTATTGCTGTAGACCGCGGTGATGAACGGGCGTTCGCCGAAATCATTGACGGCGTCGACGTCACTTCCGGCCGCCAGCAACGCTTTAAAGACTTCTTCCAATCCCTTACTCGACTTGCGGTATCCGAGATAATGCAGGGCTGTATCTCCGTCCGCGTCAACCGCCGTCATGTCGCTTTTTGGAATCAGCATCTTGATTTCCTCGAGCGTCCCTTTCTGAATCGCCGCCATCAGCTTCGTTTCGCCTAAGTCTTCTTCTGCACCGAGCTGTTGTTCAACACCGTCGGACCAGTCCGTCAGCCATTGCGGCCATTCAGCTTGTGTCACAAAAAATAAGAAGCCGGCAAGCGCCAGACTGCTCAGGCTGACCAAAAGCCCTCGGACGATTCGTCCACGATGACGGGGAACCGTTTCCAATCCGGCAAACGTCAACCGACGGGAAGCGGACGATTGATGCCGGAACAGCTCGCTGATCGTTGCTGCAACGGACACCGGCTGCCGCTTCTGTTCGACGTAAGCCGTCATGTTCAATCGCGACCATGACAGTGGACCGACAATCATTCTTACGAGTGACGGAACACGTTCCTCTTCCGGAAGACAGGCCAGGGCGGCACGGTCCGCCGTCTCCTCACATGCCCGAATGTAAGCACTTCGCAAAAACGGTATCCAGCTTCCGAGTACCAGCAACAGCTGTTTCTCTTTATGATTTTGTTTTAAATGGACGAGCTCGCGGATCAATTCGAAACGTGTTGTTCCATCCATCGGATTATCCGCCGGCAAAACGACGAAATATTTTTGAAACACACCGATCGTCCGGGGACGTTTGATGGTTCTGTGGTTTGTCACGAAGACTTCCGGCACTTTCCAAAACCCTAATCGTTCCGCGTCCTGTCGCAAGTGTGCATAGACAACCGACTGTTGCTGTTCGCTCAGCAGAATTCCGTCTGCCCGAATCGTCATTACCCGGACGAGCTGCCACGTCCAAAGAATGCCGAGCAGAACGAGAACTGCCAGCAACAGGACAAGACCGATGATCCCGAGCGTAAACAACGCCACAATGAGTCCGCACACCGTCACTACGGTACTGATCAATAACAGCGTAAAGAGAACACGCTCCCGTCTTCCTATACGCATGTGGATGGATTGTCTTTCCTGATTTATTTCCTCACTCATCGGTTCACCTCTTTTTCCTCACTGCTCTTATCATACCGATAATTCCATAAGAGTTCCAAGGCAATTCTTGTTAATGAATAAAAACATTATTCCAGAATATATTTTAGAGATGAAAATGAATCTTTTTAAGGGATGTCTAAAGACCTATCTCTAATATAACTTACACGTAGAAATATTATATTTTTCTGATTTTTATCGTGTTATACCAACAACTCTTGTAACATTTGAAATATTAAAGCCATCCTTCTTTTGAACCATATTCCTTTTTGTCACAGGTAAGACGAAAGTCATTTATTTAAATTGCATTCCACATTTCAATACCATATAATAACTAATAGAATGAAGAATATGGGAGTGAAGTTCTTGGGATTTCTCGGAATGTTTAACAAAGAATATACTGTTCAGTACCACGTCCTTGAACAGGAAGAAGTCGTCGATACCGACCGCTTAATCATTAAAGCCGGTGACCACACTGCTGCACGTAAAAAGGCAGACACGATGCTCCGCAAACAATTCGGTCGGACACAATACAAAATCGAATGGGTCCAACGGTTTTAATCGTTGAAATACCCGATCGCCTCACGCTTGCTGAGACGATCGGGTATTTTTGTGTTCAGCTCGATTGCTGGTATTCCGATTTAACGAGCCGGTCGGCTTTCAGAAAGAGCCGCAGGGCTGTATAGAGGACGATTCCGAAGACGGCGCCACTCCCGTCGATGAGGACATCCCCGACGAGCGGGGTCCGTCCGCCGGTCAGTTGCTGATGAAACTCATCGAAGACCCCGACGGTCACTGCTGTCGTCGCTGCGAAAAAGGCAGCCGGAACAGGACGGTAGCCGCGTAAACGCAAGACATGGACAATACTTGTGCCGAGAATGAAGAACAGACCGGCATGCATTCCTTTGCGGATGAAGAATTCAAGGAAGGCTGCTGGACCAAGCGTTGCAACGCTGATCGGCACCTCATAATGAAACGAGACGAACGATAAATGATACACCCATCCGAGTGGAATATGATTCGTCAGAAACGGAATCAGTGATTGTTGCTGATACGTCATCGAACTGAATCCGAACAATAATAGTAAAATGGCTCCTGCTGCAAGATAAGCTACGGGTATACGACGCATGTTTCATCTCTCCTTCAATACTTGCCATCTTACCATGACTTTTGAGACGGGACATACGTCAAAAGACGGAGGACATGACAAAAAAATGCCTTGCTCCCGTTTGGTAGCAAGGCATGTTCGATTATGAAGCCATCGTTTTCGGTTCACGCACCAGGTGCTTGATTTCACCGAACGTCACGAATGTTTTGTTTTTCGCATCGTACAACTTATAGCGAAGCGACTTCAGACTTGAGAACAAGCCGATTGTCGTTGCTTTTTGAAGCGGTGGTGTTGCCGTATGCGCTTTTTCTAAGTTGTAGTTCGGGACACGTGGACTTAAGTGGTGAACGTGGTGGAAACCGATATTCCCCGTCACCCACTGCAAGACTTTCGGCAATTCGTAATATGAGCTGCCTTCGATCGCGGCCTTGACGTAATCCCATTCGCTCTCATCTTCGAAATACGAGTCTTCAAACGTATGCTGGACGTAGAACAACCAAATCCCAAGCACGCCGGCCGTGAACATCGTTGTTCCCTGGATGATCAGGAACGCCTGCCATCCGACAAAGTAAATCAGGATACCGTATAAGACGATCAGTGACGCATTAATGACATGCGTGTTGATCCGTTCTTTTTTCCGGGCATCTTTTCGGTTAAAGCGGCTGACGACTAAAATCAACAGGAGTGGTCCGAGACCAAACATGACGAGCGGATTGCGGTAGAGACGGTATTTCAGACGCGTCCATTTTGACGCTTCGATATATTCTTCAATCGTCATGACCCAAATATCACCGACACCGCGTTTATCCAAGTTCCCGCTGGATGCGTGGTGAATCGAGTGTTCCCGTTTCCACTTTTCGTACGGGAACAGGGTCAGAATGCCTGTAATCGTTCCGACGATTGCGTTGGCCTTTTTGTTTTTGAAGAATGACCCGTGTGTACAGTCGTGGAAGATGATGAACATCCGGACGACGAAACCGGCTGCGACGATCGCAAGCGGAACAGCGAGCCAAACGGAAATCTGTAAGGCCTGATAGGCCAGGAACCAGGCGACGAGAAACGGCAGGATCGTATTGATCATTTGCCGGACGCTTGATTTGACGTCTGCCTTCTCAAAAGGCGAAACGGTCTTGCGAAGCTGGGCGATTTTTTCTTTACTCATGTGTTGCTTCCTCCTCGAATTCGTACAGCGTTCACGACGCTACAATGAAATGAACTTGATATGAAACCTGTAAACGGCGTTCGTGACGGTGAATTCGTAACATCCACATGAAGATCGACCCGACCGATATAGTTAAACGCTTGAATATTTTTATTACCAGGTAATTATAGCACATAAAAAATCGGATTGAATATTAAATTCTGATATCATTCGAATTATTTAAGGTCAGACGGTCGTAAAATTATTTTATAAACAGAAGTGATTTTTAAGATAATTGTATCAGTTAACAATTTTTTAAATTTGTTTATTATTTCGTAAGATATCGCTACTAAATTTCATTCAAAAACAAATCCCTTCTTTACCAATAATTACTGTATTATTATCATGATAAAGTAATTATTTCCCTTAATAAGAAAGGACGTTTTATATGACGATACCAACTAATTCATCAACTGATTTTTTCGAGAACTGGGTAGAAGACAATAGTAATTTTTTAAATGAGTTACACAACCCTACAACAGAGGATACAAAATCTTTTTATGAACGTTTTAAAAACTCCGGTGTGTTCGGTGAATCTTTAACTGTCTCTACAATTAAGGAAACAATGTTATCAAACGATCCCAAACGTAAGATTGTCAGAATGCTTGTAATGAAGCCAACTCCTAATGGCTACGTCCCCTGTCCACACCCAATTGATACAAATCGTTCATGGGAAATTTCAAGCATTTGTCCAAGTACGCTTGATGTTACCGACTCTATATACTACACATGTAGTTATACACATATGCGCAACACACGGACACTTAACGAGTTACTGACATTTATACCGAATTCACTTACTCCTGTTACTCTCAATCTCCCTGACAGACTTAGGTTAGTTGGTGGTAACACATTAGTACAAGCAGCAGAAGATGCCTTCGGCACGGATATTTCAACTGTCGTTGTAGAACAAGTTTTGCGCTTAAAGGAAGAAGAAATCGCGGCTTCACTCGAGAGCTTAGACACTGAACGTAAACAGCACGAATCGGAAAAAAAAGAGCTTGAATCGGAACTCCAACAGATTCAAGAAAAATTTAACGAAACTAAAAATCGCTTGAGCGAAAAAACTAAAGAACTTACTCGTGAAGAAAATCGACTCCTTGAACTTTTGACTGAAGTTCGTTTAAGCGAAGTTTTAGATGAAGAAAATGTACCATTGCTTCCATTCGAACAGGAGAACATTCTTCCAACACTACAGTCACTTTTTTATCATAATAATGAAAGTGCGCTTCTTTATCCTCTAGACAAGATCGAGTTATTTTTAAGAGCGATTCAGACCAATTTGTTACTCATTTTGAACGGTCCTTCTGGTACCGGTAAATCAAGCCTTGTCCATGCTTTCGCTAGTGCTTTCAAAGGAGCAAAAGCAACCATTGTACCAGTACAATCGAGCTGGACAGATAAACAAGATTTGCTTGGTTACTTCAGCCCAAGTGAGCGCCGCTATGTGGAAACACCTTTTTTACGAGCACTTCTTGATGCTAAAGAAACAGACGGACTTCATTTGATTTGCCTTGACGAAATGAACTTGTCTCATGTTGAATATTACTTTGCTGAATTTCTGAGTTTACGCGAACAAAAAAATCCAACCGTGCCACTTTATCCTTTCCATTACTTTAAAGAAGCGAAAGATTTTTGTCTCACATACGAAAGTATGAGTGAAACTACTTATGTAGAAGACATTCGATATCGAGATGCTTTGGCCTTAATTTCTTATCCTTCGAAACTTGCTATACCGGATAATGTTCGCTTCATCGGTACGCTAAATATGGATCATACTGTTAAACCACTTAGCCCGAAAGTCATCGATCGAAGTCTCTTACTTGAGCTTGATCATGTCGCTTTAGATGAAGAAACAATAGAACGAATTAAGTCGTTACCACTCACTGGTCGTTTGGACGCACCACTTTCTCTTCTCACGACTCCCTCTAATCAAGTCGAGGAAGTTGAAGAGTATGCTGACTTAATCATTGATCTATCAAAAGGACTTGATTCGATTCCTGATGCCAGAATCAACGCCCGCGGACGTCAACAAATGATTCGTTATCTACAATACAGTAATTTGAATGAGCAGACCCTTGATCTTTTATTACAAGCGAAACTTTTGCCGCGCCTGCATTTCTCAACAAGAAATGAAGCCGCAATGAATGCTTTTAATGCATTTTTGAGAACAATTTCAAAATATCCGGATACATTACGTCGTCTTGAACACATGAAAGATGACGGACGTTACATTAATTTCTTCAAGTGAGGTGAAAGATTAGATGAAATTATTTGAAATCATCGTGTCTCGTCCGCGCTTACGTTCACAAATGAGTCAAGTACAGATGACACAACTACCGTCCATCCACGAAATGTTTGATCAAATATTCATACCAGTTGAGCCAACCATCTCTGTTCAATCTGAACTTCAAAAAAAAGATGATATCTACCGTAGTCAAGAATATACTCGTAGAACTAATCGTCTCGTTCAAATCGGTATAGAAATAGATGCTGCTCGTATTTCTGTAAAAGGAATGCCAGAAATTTCTTTTGTTCAAGCCACAGGTCATAAAAATCTATGGTACGAAGCAAGTGACCTTTGGTACAATGATGGATTTTTAACATCACAGTCTGCTCGTTTCGGAATGAATGCGTGCGGCCGTTTCATTGTAGAAGCCTATGACACAAATGACGTGTTGATTGCTCAGCAAACTGTCATCATCTATCCACAAACTATGTCCTTCGAACAATATGAGACTATGCAGGCTGAAGTTCGTGAGTTGTTTCGAATTTTAGACACACGACCTGCCGAGTCTGAAAACGAACGTGAAGTGCTTCATTCACTCTTTCCTCTCGATGCAATCGAGCGACATGTCAGTGACCTACGTTTGGCACTGAATGAGATCATCGATGCACCTATGGAGGGATTGAAATCCAGTGAAGTGTTGCTTGCACCTGAACGTATCAAACGATGGACAAGCAAGACACTCATTGAGCATGAGAGAAGAAAAGGACAACCGAAAATAAGGGCAGATGTTTCCTCACGACATACTAATATACCGGAACATCATATGATCCGAACCATGTTAGAGTCTATTTCAGAGCTACTCAAACAAGCTGAGACAATTGAAACGAGTAAGATTTTTTCTCTTACACACGAAGAGTCAGAACGTCGTTCAAAACTAGGAGCTCTTCGCGAGGAGAACGGTGTTACAGAAGCTCTTGCAAGACGACATGAGCGTACAAGAAAAGAACTCGAACGGTTTTCGAAACGAACGGCTCGCTTGCGACAATTAATAACTCTTATGGATTCGTTTCTTTCCACTCAATTATTCGAGGTATTTCCAATGGAAATCGAAGAAACACATATTTTTATCCATGACGCCAGATATCGAGAGGTTTTCGAACTGTACGAGAACATACAAATGTTGTTGCCGCAGCTAAATCCGCGGAAACAAGCTTTTATACAGCAAATGACTAATTCTCCTTTGCTCTTCGAAGTTTGGACATTATTGCAACTATGTACCGCACTTCAGGAACTTCGCTTTAAGACAAAGGATTATTCCATCACCGACTTACTTTTTGACTACTATGAGCAACGGATGACATTAAGTGGTATTGAACTGAATTTTTATCACCCATACACACAAGACTTAATCTGGCTCGCTTATGAACGTGAGGTTTTTCTCCAAAACCACCAGAAGCGTAAACCTGACTTCTTATTGTCTTATGGCCATGCTGAAACACAAACACGTAATGTTCATGTGCTAGATGCAAAATACAAACCGTACGGATCATTCCCAGAAAGTGTACTCTTAGAAGATTTCAATCGTTCTGCCAGAAGGTATACCGATGATTTCATAAACGAAGGACTACCAATGAAAAGTGCAACACTTATTCACAGTGATGTGGTTTCCGGCGCTCACCATTGGAACGCACGCCTTGACGGCGGACTCCATACCTACTCTCACTTCCCTATTGCCCCTGGTCAAAAGGAACATCTAAACACCTATATCAAACGTCTGCTTCATCATCATAATAACCGTCATGAAGTATGTCCTTCTTGTGGTAATGTAACCGAAGGAGTTCCAACGTTAAAAACAAATTCGGATGAAGCCTATAAGTGGACCTATATTTGTACGTGTGATGAAGTTTGGGTCGATAACATTTGTAAGCACAGAAGACACCATACACCTTCTAGCTTACGCAATGTACGTCTACTGAAATACGCAACAGGCAATTACAATTGGCAGGTTGGAGAGTCCTGGGATGTTTACTGCCCAGTCTGCGATCACAGTCATAGTGGGCATCAGTATTATCCAGACTTGAGAGGACAAAGAGAAGGCGAATTTTACGCTTTTTAGATTGATGAAAGTCTCTCCCAAATGGGAGGACTTTTTTTAGATGTAATGAAATTTAATGGACTTACTTGGAGGAAACAAAATGATTAAACGTACAGTAAGACTTTTTCTCAGCACCTGCTTTTTTTGTCTGCTATGGTGTAGTAACGCAAATGCTGAAGCACACATGAATCCGGTCAAGCCAACTGATATGACCGTTACGGGAACAGCAAAAGCAAATCAAAAATTAATGTTATTCCATCGAGAAGCTTGGCTTAAAACACGAGCTGATGAAAAAGGAATATTTCGTTTTGACCTCTTATCTTCAGCCGGTCAACGGACAATGTATCTTGAAAGTGAAGAAGATGGGGACTTCGTGCACGAGGAATCGTTGATACCGGAACCGGATGAAATAGAACCCCCGCTCTATCTTGGTAAACGTGACGGAGAATGGATCTTCTATGGTAGCACGGGTGAATTGTCCGTTTTAATCGATGGAAAAGTGTACAGCAGCCATGAATTACTGCACGTACCGGTGACAGATGCAAAAGAAGCAAAAGCATATATCGAAAACAACGGGAAACGGAGCAAAATCACAATCCTTGATTTGACACGTGTTCCAATGGTTCCATTCACGCTAACTGAATCACCAGCAGACGGGCGGCGAATTACAGGAAAAACCCTTCCGTATCAATCCATCAAGATTACCTATACTGGGGTTAATATTCCAGATTACCAAGGACCGATAAACTTTGATCAAAGTATTATAGCAGATGAAGATGGGAATTTTGATTCTCCACTCACAGTCCCGTTACTTTATCGAAATGGTGTAAGCTATCAGCTTTCACTTCCAAATGTGGGAAGTGATGCCGTACTAACGAACATGAATGGTGAAAAACAGCCTTTAACAGTTCCTAAGGTCGATTCCTTGCATCCGGTAACAACTGTATCTGAAGATCATTTTTGGCTTACGAGTGACATCAAAGGGATGACCTATCCAAATCACAACATCTATTTAAAGAAAAAAGACGGAACGCTTAAATTGTGTACCAATTCTAATCATGAAGGATACTTCAGTTGTCTTTATGACTCTGACACTTTTCCGGTAGAACTGTTTGTTTTCTCTCCTGACGGTGAACTGGTCGTGACAAAAAAGTAGAAGTCGCAGCAAACGCTTATGATCGGTGGAGTATCAAAATCGACCCTATTACCAATGAGACAGAAAGTTTGACCGGTACAGCATTACCTCATTCCACGCTTACCATCAGTTACTATGGAGAAAATCCTTTTACTCTTAAAACACATGCTGATGAAGTTGGAAATTTCCAAGTCAATGTCCCGAGAAGAGCCGGTGGAACATATGTAGTGACTGGAAAATCTACGTATCGTGGTATCAGCTATAAGGCAATGTCTGAAAGCCGTTCCGTATATGATATCCGCCCAATTTCTACACCTACCTATACCTTTTTTGACGGCATGCTGGTCGTCTATGCCCAACACAAGAAGCTAACCACTTTGAGTGCTGAATTGTCCATTATCCGTACAGATGGATCATTCAAATCTCGAAGTATACCGATGTCCGGATCCTCAGGTCAACTATCCACACAACCGTTTATACTGAACGAAGGAGACCTTTTTACGATTTATTTGAAAGACAGCTCCGGCATGAATTCATCCAGTATTTCAGGGAAATACATTCCATTAGAGCAACCGGTACTTGAAGAACTGACAAATCGGTCGACCGAAATCACCGGAATCACTGCGCCTAACCTGTTGCTCTACTATGTCATGTACATCGACGAAAAAGAAAAACGCGTCACAACGACAAGTAATGATAAGGGAGAATTCCGTCTCCCAATCAATGCAAATTATTTTCCACGGCAGATATTTATCGAAACCCAAGATCATTTGTATATGGTGTCTGTAAACTTATTTTATAAAGATTTACCGCCACCCGATACGACTCCACCAACGTTAAATGTTAGACGCTTTAACCAGCATAGCACTTCATTTTCTTGGACGAATACGGATGCAACCTTCTTGACGTTCCGCTTCTATTACCGCAACGGTACAGTGGAAGAGGAAGTTCGACATGATGTGTCGCCAGAAGGCACTTGGATTCATAATAAAAACTTATTTGACATCGATCAAGTCGAGTTCACTGCAACAGATGAAGCAGGTAACACTTCAAAATCACTGTTCTTAAAACCGATTGACACGACTCCACCTTCATCCGCAAAAGTCAATCATGCTTATCCGGGTGAAACCTTCATCACCGGAACCGCAGAAATGGACTCGACCGTACAGGTGACCTATGGCGGAAAAATCTACAAAAATCAAACAAACAAAGATGGTAAGTTCTCCGTCCAAGTTCCTGTTCTCCGGACAGGAGATCTCGTATCCGTCAAGGTGCTTGATGAAGCAGGAAACCTTAGCAATAACCCGACTAAAATAAAAATCATCGGCGTAACAAAAATGATGTTGTCACCGGATCGAAAGACTTTGACGATGGAAACGAATGCAAGTTACTGGAATCAACTGCACTTCCGCGTGGAAGGTTCGGTCAAGGTCTCTAACACATCTGTTCGGGAACAGAAATGGAGCTACCAGTTAAAAAACCCGTTACCGAACCATGCCGTCGTCCGTGTCCATATCACGAATTTCGAGGGAACCGTGTTCAGCACATTCGAACATAAGTTTTCCGATACGATTAATCCGGCAGTACCAATACTATTACCTGTAACGACAAAGTCTGTTTCCATCACAGGAACAGCTGAACCGTTTTCGACAGTCATTCTGACGTTTAACGGCAAAGCCTATCAAACGCTAGTGGATGCCAAGGGACGTTTCTCACTCTCGCAAAAAGGATTCATCGCTGGAACGACCGTGTCGGCAATTACACGTGACACAGCCGGAAACGTGTCATCACGAATGAATACAAAAGTAAGCGGTATCTTATCACTCGGTACGACTAAGCTTACGAGCCGCTCGACTTCTCTTTCAAGTCAAACTACCCCTACAGCTACACTGATATTGTATAAGTCAGGAAAACAAATTCAACGTGTCACAGCAAACAAGACGGGCACTTTCAAGCTGAATTTACCTAAACAAAAAGCAGGAACAAAATTGATTTTAAAAGTAACAAAACCGAATTATACAACGCTTGTCAGAACAATCACTGTCTCAAAATAATCGAAAGAGCGCGAAGGCTGACTATAACTAAGCTCAGCTTTCGTGCTCTTTTTTTCATTCATTCAAAAAGGAAATCAATTCATTTTTTTCAACGGCTTCACAGCCGGACCTTCAAGCACGTTCCCCTCGTAATCAAATCGCGAACCGTGACACGGACAATCCCATGACCGTTCCCCGTTGTTCCATTTAACATCGCATCCCATATGCGTACACGTCGTCTTGACAAGATGGAGTTCACCGGCTGAATCCCGGTACCCGCCGACCGTCTTCCCGGCATGCCGGACGAGTCCCCCTTCATCGATGCCGAGGTCGTCTGCCGATTGACTGGCACGTGTCACTTTTCCTTTCAGCAATTCAATCGCGACATCGGCATTGTTCTTCGCGAATTGTTTCGCGTCCTGCTTATGCAGCTTCGACCGGTTCGGATCAAACAATCCGCGGAAACGATTTGGCGCTCCGGTCAATAAATCGGACAAGAGAAGGCCTGCCGCAATTCCGTTTGTCATCCCCCACTTGGCGAAGCCCGTCGCAATCAGGATGTTCGGATCGTCACTCGTCATCTGTCCGATATACGGCACTTTATCAAGTGAGATCAGATCCTGCGCCGACCAGAATTGGTCGATTTCAGCTACACCAAACTCACTCGCCGCGAAATGGGCCAACGCTTGATAGTTCGTTTTTGTATCCGTCTGATGGCCCGACAGATGGTTTTCCCCGCCGAAGAGTCCAAGCCGTTTCCCGTCTACCGTGTGCACATGACGGAGCGAGCGGCTTGGTTTATCGGCGCTCATGAACATACCGTCCGGGAAATCCTCCTGGACCAGTCCCGAAACGATATACGACCGGTCCACTTCGAGTTTCGAGAAATAGAGTCCCTTAAAATCGTTGAACGGAAAGTGTGTCGCGACGATGACCTTTTTCGCTTCAATCTGATGACCCGATTCAAGTAACACGGTCGGCGTCCGTTTCGACTCGACAGACGTCGCCCGTGTCTGTTCGTACAGCTTCCCGCCTCGTTCCGTGAAATGACGGGCAAGACCAAGTAAGTATTTGACCGGATGGAACTGGGCTTGCTGACGGATGACGAGTGCCTGCTCGACCGGATACGGCAACTTGGCTTTAACCTCGTCCGTCGCGTCCCCTCCATTAATACCAAGCCGGCTGTAGGCATCCGCTTCCTTGGTCAGTTGCTTGTGTTTTGGTCCGTTTGAAGCAACATAGAGATAGGCATCCTGTTCCTCGAGCTCACACTCAATCCCAAGACGTGTCGTCTGATCCCGCAGGAACCGAATCGCTTCTTCATTTGCTTCGTGATAGAGTTTCGCTTTCTCTTCGCCGAATGTCTGAATCAATTCGTCATAAATCAAGCCATGCTGTGATGAGACCTTCGCCGTCGTATAACCGGTCGTCCCGCTCGCAATCCGGTCAGCCTCGATCAACGTCACGTCATAGCCCCGTTCAATCAATTGAACGGCTGTGACGAGCCCTGCAATTCCGGCCCCTATGACGACGACATCACTCGTCAGGTTATCGTCTAGCTGTGGATAAGTTGAAGGTTCAATCGAAGTCCGCCAGTACGATGTTGGAAATCCATCCAGTTGCTTCATTTTGCCCGCCTCCGTAAATGTCAGTTTTTCTTTCCTTAGCTAACAGTTACAGTTACCCTTGTTCCGCTTAAACCATTCTTTTTTTATACTTTTTTATCTTATTTGAATCTATCACCCTTTACACTGTAATCATTTCCTTATCCATCAAATAAATTAGTAAAATTAAGGGAAATTTAATTTATACTATCCTTATATTGATAAAACAAAGGAGATTAATTATGTCATTTTTACTGGGAGTTTCTTTAATCGCTATCATTATTGTGATAATCAAGCATCATCATGAACTAATTCCTCAACTACGCGCGGGATCGTTAAACTTAAAGATAGGTGTATTTTCTTTAGTCGTCGGATGGATCATTCACATTTCGAGTAATATGACTGGATTCAATGAGCTGTTGATTGTTAATCAAATCAATTCTGCCTTTTTCCTCTTAGCATTTATTTGTCTTATTGTTGGAGTAACGAAATTTATTAATCGTTTACCATTGAACTTTAATCGAAGATTGATGATTTTTACACTGATTTTAGCGTTCGCTTATACCATAATTAATGAACAGTTTTCGTTTTTAAGTTACTTAATCCCAGCAACATTTAACTATAGTTGGATTTCATTCTTTCTGTATATTATTGTTGTTTGTTGCCTCATTATCGAAGTCTATCACTTCATCTTCACCGGGAAAGTATCCAACGATGTATCCGCTGAAGATAACCGATTTTAATTTGAGTCACACTTTATTTCTTAGTTTTTCAACCTGTCTCCCTTTCGGATTCAGGTTTTTTATTTTTTCCCGAACACCCTCTTGGATAAGTAGAGTTATCCTCTGTTTTCAAATCGTCTTTTTTGAATCATGCCAACGGTTTTCTAAACTTTCGAGACGCAAAATCCCTCTATTTCTCGCGTCCAAAACAAAAAACCACTTGAAAAACCACCTGTTTCCGCCACTCGCTTCAGGATAACTCTACTTATACTGAAACTACCGCGGAATACATAGATATGCATATCTCAGATTGGATTCTCTTATAATGAATGAAGCGTTAAAACAATGGATACCCCTCGTCAACTCTCTTCTCTCCCGTCTCTCGATTCATCCGAATGAACAGGATGAATGCCGCCAAGCCGCACTACTCCGACTCTGGAAGTCGATCGAAGAAGGCAAGGTCATGACCGTTACCTTCGCCCGGATTCGTGCGAAGGGAGCGATGCTCGATTACTTAGCAACCCGCAACCGGACGCTCGCCGGTGAAGTCGCCGTCGAGACGTTACCGGAACTCCCCCGTCAGCAGCAAGTCTCGTTCACCTACTTACTCGATCAACTGAAACAGGAACTGTCCCGGAAGGAATTCGCGATCCTGCAAGCTCTTCTTCACGGTAATGAGGACACCCTCGGTTACTCACCGGCCCGCCTCCGATCTCTTAAGTCGGAACTCAAACAGAAAGTCCAGGACATCCTACTATGATGACGTTTTACTTGGAGCGGTTACTGACGATCATCGAACAGTCACCGAGCTACAGTGCGCTGACGAAAAAGGCCTATCGTGCCGACGTCCGTCATTTCTGTACCCACGCCGAAACGATCGATATCCCTTCCATGCATCGCTACATCACGTTGTTAAAACAAACCTACGCCCCGACAACTGTCTCCCGGCGAATCAACGCGCTTGCAACACTATTTGACGCCTTAGTCGCTGAAAAATCTATTCCCTCGAACCCCTTATCCCGAATTAAGAAACCGACCCGTCCGTTACCGAAACACCGGACTGCCTTCAGCTACACCGATGCCCGGCGTGTCATCGAGACATTACACGACGAGACGATGTATACGTTCTACTTTCTGCTCTTACATACTGGTCTTCGCTTCAACGAAGCCCGACAATTACGTCGGACCGATCTCGACCTGACCGAACGGCAACTGTTTGTTCGTCATGGCAAGGGACAGAAAACACGCTACGTCCCGCTCCATGACGAGTTGGTCACTGTCCTGATGCGCTATCTCGATGTCCAACCCAATGATGGACCCTTATTTCAAAACACGACTGGCGGCTTGCTGGATCCGAATCAGACGCGAAAACAACTCCGGCTTGCTAGTCAACAGATCTTAAAACGTAGACTCCGACCACACGATTTACGGGTCACGTTCGCGACGACGATTTACCGGGAACATCGAGCGGATTTACTGACCGTCATGCGTCTGCTCGGACATAGTGATGCGAAGACAACGCAACAGTATATCTTACCGTCATCAGAAGTCGCCCGTTCTTCAATTAACCGTCTCATGCCGATAACGCATTGATGATGTGTTGGAGCTTCGTTTCCTCCGTCAGGATATAGCCTTCCGTTGTTCGAGAGCTGCCGTGACCGAGCAATCGTTGAATCTCAAGTAATTTACGGTTGCCTGTCTGATAGAGATAGGTCGCAAACGAGACACGTAAATCATGCGGATGTAACGGTCTCCCGCTCATAGCAAGCGACTGTTTAAGTAATGCATCACGAGCCGACTGTTCATTGATGGCTTTGCCTCGGACAGACTGAAAGACGAGTCCTGTCTTCCGTCCTTCTAAAAACGTTCGAAGCTTACTCACAAGTCCTTCTCCAAGCGGTATTGTTCTTAAGCGTCGCCCTTTCCCGTGTCGCACAAGTAACGTCGACTTCGCAAACTGAATATCCTCGATCGACAACAAACGGGCCTCCATAAAGCGGAGGCCCGTTTGACTGATTAACTCAAAGAAAACACGATAGGTCGGATGATTGATTTGGCGAATTGTTTGAATCGATTCTTCGAGTGGATGATGCTCACGTTGTTGGACGTGCTGATGAACGATTGGACGGACTTGTTTCATCGGATTTATTTTGATCCGTTTTGCTCGGACCAGTTCATTTCCCAGTGCCATCAACGCATGGTATCGTCGCATCGCCGTTGCTGGTTTATAGTGTTGAATCAATTGATCAAAATATGCTTGAAGAGACTTGACCGACCATCCCACACAAGAATTTTTCATCTGCCGTAGATCACTTCGATAAGCTTTGATTGTCGATTTACTGTAATTAGTTTCATTTCCCAAGTAATAATTCAAGTATATAAAGTGATTCATTAAGCAAACCTCCTTTAAAGAGTGTCCTATATAAATCCCCATTTTATTTTTAAGCTAATCGTTTTATTCTGACTAATTATTTAGTCATTTTTCTAAAAAAATCAAACTATTGAATATTTATTTTTTTGAAGAAACTAAGCAACTTTTCTTTGCCTATTCACTATTTTAATTATTTTTAGACCTAAATTAATTGTAGGAATCTCTAAATATTTTTGTAAAAAGTGAGCAAAAAAGATTGAGTTTAAAATTACGATTAATATTAAAAGTTCAATTTTCACAGTACCACGTAACATATTAACAAAAGCCATTAATACAATTGGATGAACTAAATATAAACTAAATGAAATTCTCCCTAGATATAGTAAAAAAGGATTTCCTAAAAAAACTTTTATATATTTTGAACTTAGTACTAAAATAAACAACAAAAAAACACTAAACGCTATAGTAAAATCAACTATAAAATTAAAAAATAAACTTGTACTAATTTCTTTACTATATTTCATTGAGCCAATTCTAGGAATAATCCATTCGTTTGTAATTCCTAAAAGTGTTACTAATCCGACAAATACTCTAAATTTTATAGTCATTTTTTCAAATACTTTTGATAAACACAACTTATATTTTGCTAACAATACTCCAAAGAGAAAAAAGATTGAATAATAAAATGTATATCCGATGTTGTTTATGAAAAATGAAAAGCTGCTAGGCGGCAAATATAAGTATAAACACACACAAAAAATCCAAATAAATATGAATATAAGAAAAGAGAATATACTAAATAAAATTGTTTTATTCAATTTTTTTCTATTAATAAAAATTATTATAAATGGTAAAATTATAGAAATTCTCATTTCATGAATTAAACTCCAAGTAACGGTATTTAAATTATGTATTCCTTGTCCTGACATAAGCAACATAGAAACAAATAATTTTAAACTAACTTCTTCTGACCACATCCAGTTAAACCAAATGCTCGTAACTTTAAAGTTATCATCCATTAGGGAAAAATTCGTGTAGACCTTATATATCAAAAAAGACAAAACTAAAATGGATACGTACGGGATATATATTCTACAAATCCGTTTTATTAAGTAATTTTTATAATGAAATGGTCTCCCATCAATCTGAGGTAATGACAATACAAAACCACTAAGTACAAAAAACAAAATAACCATCTCATGTCCCGCCCACAAAATATGCACCGGAGAATATGAAATAATATTAATTAATATATCTGAGTTATCGCGGTGAAGATGAGATGCATATATTGATGGAATTACTAGTAAACAATGGTGAATTAAAACAATTAATGAAGCAATACCTCTGATTGAATCGAGTTCTTCGTATCTCGTTTTCAATTCTACTCTCCTTTCTCCTTTTAACTTTTTTAAATACAATAAAACACTCAGTAATATTTTAATATTACTGAGTCACATTAAAAGAATTCTAAGTTTATATTTCCTAAATTAGTCACGACTATACAAATCACGTGTATATACTTTATCTTCAACATCGCTCAACTCAGGATGCATCCGATTCGAAAGAATGACATCCGATTCTTGCTTAAACGCTTCAAGATCACGAATGACACGAGAATTGTAGAATGTATCTTCCATCAATACAGGTTCGAAGACTGTCACTTCGATTCCTTTTGCCTTGATCCGTTTCATGATGCCTTGAATCGACGATGCCCGGAAATTGTCTGAATCAGTCTTCATTGTTAGACGATAAACCCCAACGACTTTTGGGTTTTGTTTGATGATTGTATCCGCAATATAGTCTTTCCGTGTCCGGTTTGCTTCAACGATTGCCCCGATGATGTTATTCGGTACTTCATCATAGTTCGCCAACAGCTGCTTCGTATCTTTCGGAAGACAATAACCACCATATCCAAACGATGGATTGTTGTAGTGGTTTCCGATTCGGCTATCAAGCCCGACACCTTCAATGATTTGCTTCGTATCAAGATTACGGACTTCTGCATACGTATCGAGTTCGTTAAAGAACGCGACACGCATCGCTAAATACGTATTGGAGAATAACTTGATGGCTTCAGCTTCTGTTGAATCTGTCAAAAGAATCGGCACATCCTTTTTAATGGCTCCTTGAAGTAAGAGATCAGCAAACTGTTGTGCCCGTTCTGATTGTTCACCGACGACGATACGTGATGGATAAAGATTGTCATGTAGTGCCTGTCCTTCACGCAAGAATTCCGGTGAAAAGATAATATTTGGTGTATCAAACTTCTCTTTTAATTCTTGTGTGTAGCCAACCGGTACCGTCGATTTGATGACCATCGTCGCATCCGGATTGATGGCAAGGACTGTCGCGATGACGCTCTCAACGGTTCGAGTGTTGAAGTAGTTCCGTGTTGGATCGTAATCCGTTGGAGTCGCAATAATAACAAATTCAGCATCTTTATATGCTTCGAAATTATCGGTAGTGGCATGGAGATTCAATTCTTTGTTTTGTAAAAAGTTTTCGATTTCAGCATCAACGATTGGTGATTTCCGATCATTGACGAGCTCGACACGTTCTTTAATGATATCGATCGATGTGACTTCATTATGCTGGGCGAGTAAAACCGCCATAGAAAGACCGACGTACCCTGTTCCTGCTACTGTAATTTTCATTTCAAGTCTCTCCTTTCTTATAATTTGACGTTGTAGTACTGTTTATACCAGTCAACGAATTTTCCAAGACCGTCTTCAATTGTTGTGCTTGGTTTAAAGTCAATATCACGCTCGAGTTCGGAGACATCTGCGTAAGTGCGAAGAACATCACCTGGCTGCATCTCCATATACTGTTTGTTCGCTTCTTTACCGATTTTTTCTTCCAACACATTAATGAACTTCATTAATGGGACGGGACTATTATTTCCAATGTTATAAACACGGTAAGGGGCGAAACTCGCACCCAGTTCGTCAATACTTTCATCCCAGTTCGGATTCTTTTCTGGTTCAAGTGGAATGAGTTTGACGATTCCTTCTACAATGTCATCGATGTAGGTGAAGTCACGCTCCATTTTTCCATGATTAAACACTTTAATTGGATTGCCCTCAAGGATATCTTTCGTAAAGGAGAAGTAAGCCATATCTGGACGTCCCCATGGACCATATACTGTAAAGAATCGAAGTCCTGTCGTTGGGATATTGTAGAGATGACTGTATGTATGTGCCATCAATTCATTCGATTTTTTAGTCGCGGCATAAAGACTGACTGGATGGTCAACATTATGATTGGTCGAGAACGGTGCAATCTTGTTTCCACCGTATACAGAACTAGACGAGGCATACAGTAAATGCTCGACTGGATAGTTCCGACAAGCCTCTAAGATATTAAGGAATCCCGTTAGATTTGAATCTAAATAGGCATAAGGATTCTCAATAGAATACCGGACTCCTGCTTGGGCTGCTAAATTAATGACTACTGCCGGTCGATGTTCTTCAAAAATTTTATTAATGCGCTCTCGATCCGTTAAATCACATTCAACAAACGTAAAATTTCTATTATCGTTTAGCTGAGCTAGTCGATCTTTTTTTAAATTTAAGTCGTAGTAAGTATTCATATTATCCAAACCTATTACGCTATAACCATGATTCGTTAACTGATTTGATAAATGCACACCAATAAAACCAGCGGCACCTGTGACTAAAATTTTCGCAGTGACATTCACTATTTTCACACCTTATTTTCTAGAGTTTTTTCTTTAAATCTTGCTAAAGAAGTTTTCCATGTTGGCACTGTATAATTCAACTTGCTTATAGAGAGTAAGCTGAGGATTGAATTTTGCGGACGCTCTGCTTTTTGTGGAAAAGCATCTGAATTACATGGATTTACTGTTGTAGTGGTGTCTGCTAGAATTTCTGTTGCAAATTCATACCATGAACATGATTCGTCATTAGAAAAGTGATAGACTCCACCTGGAATTTTAGAATCTCCAACAAGATATAACATAAATTGTGCCAAGTCTTCTGAAAACGTCGGCCGACCAAATTGATCAGCAACTACATTGAGTTCAGAGCGCGTTTCAGCTAGTTTCATCATTGTATAAACAAAGTTATTACCGTGAACTCCAAATACCCACGAAGTTCTGATAACGTACCCATCTTTATTTAAAATATTCTGTACAGCTTGTTCTCCAGCCAACTTAGCTTTGCCATACTCGTTCAATGGGTTAACTTGATCTGTCACTTCATACTCGGTTGTTTTTGTGCCATCGAATACATAATCCGTACTGACGTAAATCATTTTTGCTCCAGCTTGCTTCGCTGCTTTTGCAACATTTTCTGTACCTGTCGCATTGACGAGCCAATTCATTTCTTTTCCTTCATCTTCAGCTGCTTCGACATTTGTATAAGCAGCTGCATGTAGAATCCAGTCCGGTTTAATTCGTTGAATTGTTTCTTCAACAACTAGATAATCCGTAATATCTAAACCCTGCTTCGTAAAAGCTACAACTTCATATGATGAGGAGTCGACTAAATGAACTAAATCCGTACCTAATTGTCCATTGGCACCTGTAATTAAAATAATTTTCTTCATTTCACGAGTTCTGCTTTTTCTTTAAGTGGACGCCACCAAGCTTCGTTTGCTAAGTACCAGTCAATTGTTTCAACGATCCCTGTATCAAACGTATATTTTGGCTTCCATCCTAGTTCTGTCTCTAACTTGATTGGATCAATCGCATAACGGCGATCGTGCCCTAAACGATCTTCAACATATGTTACCAAGTCTTTCGAAACATCTAAGCGGTCAACAATTAAATCAACGATTTGATTATTTGTTCTCTCGTTATGTCCGCCTACATTATAAACTTCACCGGATTTACCTTTGTGGAAAACTAAATCAATTGCCGCACAATGATCGGTTACATGAAGCCAGTCACGAATATTTTCACCATCTCCATAAATCGGGAGATTCTTTTGATCCATTGCATTCGTAATCATTAAAGGAATTAATTTTTCCGGGAAATGATACGGTCCATAGTTATTTGAACAGCGCGTAATATTGACATCCATACCGTATGTTTCAAAATATGAACGGACTAACATATCTGCACCAGCTTTAGAAGCTGAATATGGACTATTTGGTGCAAGCGGTGTATCTTCCGTGAAGTATCCTTCAGCTCCAAGCGAACCGTACACTTCATCTGTTGAGACTTGAACATATTTCTTCAACTTGTGCTTACGAGCAGCATCTAACAGTGCCAATGTTCCTTGAATATTTGTTTCGACGAAGACTTCTGGATTCAAGATACTGCGATCCACGTGCGACTCAGCAGCAAAGTTAATGATGCCGTCTACTTTATAATCTGTAATCAGTTGATCTAACAAATCACGATCTGTGATGTTTCCTTCTACAAAAACATGTTTAGGATTATTGATTAAATCAGCCAAACTTTCTTTGTTTCCTGCATAGGTTAGTAAATCAAGGTTGATGATTGTATAGTCAGGATATGTATTAAGCATATGACGGACAAAGTTACTTCCAATAAATCCAGCACCACCAGTAACAATTAAATTCATTATTTTTCACTCCATTTAAAGTTATTTTCCGCATCTTTCAACATCGGGTGTTTTGTATCTTTTTCTGACAAAATTGGGCTTGATACTGGCCAATTAATTTTGAGTTCAGGATCGTCCCATTGAATACCACGATCATGTTCAGCCGAATACAATTCATCTACTTTATAAAGAACATTGACATCCTCAGTCAATGTACAAAAACCATGCGCAAAGCCTTTTGGAACAAGTAACTGACGTTTATTATGTTCACTTAAAATGAATCCTTCCCATTCTCCGTAGGTCGGTGAACCAATTCGCATATCAACCACTACATCATAGATTGCTCCTGTTCCCACTCGAACGAGTTTTGTTTGTGCCTTTGGTTCCAACTGATAATGCATACCGCGTAGCACACCGGCTTCTTTAGAAAGCGAATGATTATCTTGAATGAACTCATGTGTAATATCCAAATCGTGAAAAACTTGACGATTATAGCTTTCCATAAAAAAACCGCGATGATCGCCAAAAACGTTAGGTTCTAGTAAAAGAACGCCTTCTAATTTACTTTTTATTGCTTTCATAAAGTAAGACCTGCTTTCTTCTCAGAAGTATCTTTCACTGTTTTCGCAACATGAAGTAGGTATTGACCATAAGCATTTTTTTGTAATGGTTGCGCTAATTCAATCAACTGCTCTTTAGAAATGTATCCCATTCGATATGAGATTTCTTCAAGACAAGCGATTTTTAGTTTCTGACGTCTTTCAATAGTTTCGATAAACGTCGATGCTTCAAGCAATGATTCATGTGTTCCTGTATCAAGCCATGCAAATCCGCGACCAAGTAACTCGACACGTAAGGAGTTGTCTTCAAGGTAGCATTTGTTTAAATCTGTAATTTCAAGTTCTCCTCTTGGCGAAGGCTTTAACGATTTAGCAAAATCCACGACTCGATTATCATAAAAATAAAGTCCAGTAATAGCATAATTACTCTTAGCCATTTCAGGTTTTTCTTCAATTGAAATCACATTCTGATTCTCATCAAATTCAACGACACCAAAACGTTCAGGGTCGTGAACATGATATCCGAAAACAGTAGATCCTTCTTTTAAGGAAGCTGCTTTTTGAAGCAAGTCCGTAAACCCATGACCGTAGTAAATATTATCGCCTAATACAAGGGCTACTGAGTCATCACCAATAAATTCTTCTCCAATGATAAAGGCTTGGGCAAGACCGTCAGGTGAATCTTGGACTCTGTAAGATAACGAAAGACCCAACTCTTTTCCATCACCAAGTAGTTGTTCAAAGCGTGGTGTATCTTCTGGAGTTGAAATAATTAATATATCTTTAATTCCGGCTAACATTAAAGTCGACATGGGGTAGTAAATCATCGGTTTATCATATACCGGTAGCAATTGCTTAGAAATTGATTTAGTGAGTGGATACAATCTTGTTCCACTTCCTCCTGCTAAGATAATTCCTTTCATACATTATTCCTCCAATTTATTATTAAATTTGATAGTAAATAAATAAAATGCGTATGATACTACACCAATCAAAAAACGTTCATAGTTACTTTGATATAACATTGAAATGATAATAAACGACATGATAACTAAATTTTGTGTAAAAATACTTTTACTTTTCTTCAATCCTAGTAATTTTTCAACGATAATTTCTAATATTATGCTTCGTAAAGCAATACTTAAAATTAGTACTAATAACACATACGTAACGCTTTCTAAGTATTGAACAATGATATTAATAGAAAATATAGAAAACATTAAAACAAAAATATTGACAACTAATATCTGTTTCTCTTTTCTATAAACTTTTAAATAAGTATTGTACAAAATATTCACTTTTGATTCATATAGTACAATAGGCAAAATCAAATAAATATATTTAAAAGAATCTTTATATTGTGGCAACCACATTTCCATGATCACTATTAATGGAACATAGATCACAAAAATTATAGGAAGAAAAATATTTAATTTCCTTCTTAAATTAGTGTATATATTTTTGGAAGCATCGACATTTATTCTTCTTAAGTGTGGAAATAATATCAACCCAATTTGATTAACAAACATCAGGAAAAAGCTTACTATTATTAGTGAAAACGATATTACTCCAAATGTTTTTATTCCCCATTCACTTTCAATCACTAGCCTAGGGTATCCCATAATAAACAATCCTGACAGATTTGCAAATAACAAGGAAATACCTACAGTAACATTTCCTCTAATTAGTTTAAGCGTAAAACTAAGACTTCCAAACTTAGAAAAAACTAAATCTCGAAAATTAAATATCAAATAGACAAATGAAACAACCTTACTAAGAGTAAAAACAAAAATATATGCTTCATATTCACCGATATTATTTATAATCAAAATAAATATACAGCCAACGAAAAAAAATTTTTCTATAAAAATAGAAGTAACGTATCTTTTTATTTCGTTAGTTGCTTGTAATAAATACATTAAAAAGAAACTTCCGTTAGTTATAGGAATTAGTATAAATGTAAATAAAAATACTAAATTTTTGTCCATAGAGAATTGAAAAAAGTTAGTTATAACGAGTAAGATCAATGAAACAAATAACTGAAATAATAAAGATATTTTAAATTGAGAGGAGATATTTATTAAGTTTATTTCGCTTCTTTTTTTCCCACCCTCTTTAAGATATATTCCATCGTTCAAACCCAAGTGAAAAAAACCAATATAAGCTGTATACAGCAAAAAAAGTTGCCAATAACTAAAATCAATTACTCCCATAAATTTTGGAACAATTAATATCATTATTACGTTGACCATCAATGAAAGTATTTGTGCACTTATTGAATATAAAAAATTTGCCAATAAAGGATTTTTTATTTTCTTTAAATTTAATATCATTTTTCTAAGCCTAGTTTCTTATTTTTAATTTTTAAAGGTGATTTCTTTTCAATAATGAAATAATAAAGCATAAATACACCTAAAGCTTTTACTATTCCATTTAAAGATAGAACTAACATGAATAATCGTTCTTCAATGGCTCCCTCTGAAATTGGATAATAAAACATCGCAAATATTATTATTAAGCTACTTATTTTGGAGGTGTTTTTAATAATCATTAAGATGGTTGTGTACATCATTCCTATAAAAAACTGAATAAATATCATACCTGCTATTGAAAAATCTTGAATATATCTTCTTAAAGGTGTGTATACATTAACGCTATCATAGCCAATATAAAAATTTTCTAAAGGGGCTCTTAGTTTAGGAAAATTAAATCCTAACTGGTTTAAAGATGCATATATTCCAAACAAAGTATTACTACCAATCCATTCATTTGAATAAAATACTGGTGCTTTTAAAAAGATGTCTAGTCCTACTATAGATCCTCCAACATAGAGAGATAAAGTTCTAGAAAACCCTAAAAAACTTTTATCAGTCAAAAATCCTAAGAGGAAAAATGCTAACATAAATACAGCAACAGATATTAATGAATAGGCCAATAATTTTGTATTTTTCGAGTTCCACCCATACTTCTTTTTATATAAGATAAAAAATGTAATTAATGTCATCGTTAAAATTTGAATAAATATTTGTCTACCTGTTGTTAGTATCATTTGCAAACAAAATAAAATAATTGGTAGATATAAAAATTTATTCAATTTGTCATTAGAATAAAAAACTTTATTATATATAATATAAAATATGTAAAAATATGCAATCGAATTACTAAAGGCTAGTGAAATCGATAAAAACGTGTTAAATCCATACTCTGAAGTCTGACTTCTTGCATACTTTAACATCATCATTACGCCTTCATTGTTACCGCCTAAAATGGATAATTTATATATTTCTATAAATGTCCAAATAAATACCATTGTCATATACACAATACTAAATGTTAAAAAAAGGTTACTTAAATGAATTTTATCAGCATTATTATCAAATATTTTTTCTCTGTTTTTTTTCTTTTTAGGGTTAAATAACATTCGAATTAACAGTTCCCCAGCTCCAAGAGATATAGAAGCTAAAAAGATTATGATCACTGTTTTTTGAGAAATATCAATATTCCAATTTGTATAGTTTAACATAACTGCAAAGCTGCTTATTAGATATACAGAGTTTGATATAAACCATGGAGAGATAATATCTTTTCCTGATAAAAAGTAAGATATTAATGTTAACATCAATAACATTATTACTAGGATAAAAATCATCTTATAATCCTTTCTTCCTTTTTGTCATTTTAATACCATCTTTAATACCTTTCAAAATGTACAAAAATTTCTCTTTTTTTTCATTTTCTAATAAAATAGTTTTCAAGCTTAATTTTACAACACTGAGTATTTTCTTTATTTTTTCATTTTTATTTTTAGATTTACCAGATAAATAAATTAAGTTTCTTGAAATGTAATATTTTCTGTGCTTATTATGATTTTGAACAGTATGAGATCCGAAGAGAGTTTTTTTGACCTCACTGTTTCCGATTTCATGATTTAAAATTACATTGTTGACCTTTATTACAAAATAACCTTTCTTTAGGACACGTTCGCAATATTCAAAATCAACAAGATCAATAAACAAGTCATCATCAAACCCTTTAACTTCTTTCCAAACCATTACATTGTTTAAAGACGCAGATGTAATTGCGTTTTTTACGTAAATAAAGCTCTCTTTTTCTATTATTTTATTGTCTTGTGCCTCTATAAATCCTATATTTCTATCAAATACTTTCGGAGATATCACTGCAATTCTTTCAATCTCTAAATATTTTTCATATTCTTTTATTATATTTTCAGGTGATATAGAATCTTGATCTAAAGTTAGCACCCATTTTATTTGATTTTCAAAGGCATGATTCATTAACAAATTTAAAGCTGTCGCAATTCCTAAATTTTCGTCGTTTTTAATAATAAAAATCGCTTTTTTGTATTTTTTTATTAACAATTCTATTTCATTTATATTTTCAGAATCATTATCAATAATAACTAATTTTTCAACTTGGTTTATTATGCTATTAATATTTTGAGCTAGTGTATTTATTAAAGGATTATATGTAACTATTCCAGCCATGATTTTCATTTATTAGTCCTTTCCTTAATTAATATACCTTCAAAATAATTTTTAGCTTTGTAAGAAGGTTTAAAATTAAGCTATTTGTTTTGATTTTATTATCGAAAATAAGTTTTAAATAATTAAAATTATTTTTTTTATAATTAACAATTTTTTCTAAAATAGCTTTATTTTCTTTACTTAGAGAAGTATTTTCAATATCTAGAAAATTTTCTAATAATATTTGAGCTGTATTATAATTGTAATTTTTATTCTGTTTAATTATTTTTATCTCTTTTTTCAATCTTCCGAAAAAACCCTGATTAATACCTGTAACATTATTACCATGCTGTCTATATTTTATGTAAGAATTTTTATCTAAACTAATCTTGGCATTCAAACAAAGACAAATTTTATATAACCACGCATCATGACCACCTAGAGAATATTTTACTAATCCTTTAGAAATTATTTCACTAACTATATTTTGATTAAAGACCATTGTACATCCTGATATATTGAACCTGCTTAAAACAGAACCTAAAGTTAGACTATTTTCATCGTAACTTTTAAATCCTATTTTTTCTAAATTGCTATTTACTATTTCTAAACTTGAAAAATACAACTCATATTTACTTTGATAATTATTTTTTTTCAGTAACTTTATAGCGCTTATTAATTTTGTCTCTTCCCAATAATCATCTTGATCACAAAATGCATAATAATTAGAACTATGATTACTAAGTTCAATTAGTTTCATAAAGCTTTTTTTGTATCCTACATTTTCACCTGGGAATATATAGATATTATTATATTTTTTTTTATATTCGCTAAGAATTTGCATTGTATTATCTGTAGAACCATCATCCCTAACAAAAATTTTAAGATCTATCTGTTTTTGGTTAACTACACTATCTATTTGTTCTTTTAAAAATTTTTCTCCATTGAACGTAGACATTAACACACTTACACTTTCCATAAATTTATCCTCTCTTAACTTTAGGTAATACAAACTTTTCACCCAAAATATAATCAAATTGATCTTCCGAAAAATAAATATATCCAGTCCATGGATAGAACGTTAGCTCACCAAAATAAATTTTATTGTTAACCCAATAGAGATCAACTCGAACGTGCGGAAAATCTTGAGCTAATTTTTCTGCAATTTCAATCATTCTATCTAAGCCTTCTGGTTTCTCAACATTTTTTTCGATTTTAGGATAATCAGTACTTGTATTAATATAATCCCAATCTCTAGTATAGATATTTCTTTTATGGCTTATATCTCTATCTACGTCTACTACTATGTATTCTGCTTTACCATTAAAACAAAATATTTTATAGTCGTTTATTCCAGAAAATTCGTTTTCGTTATCTTCAATTAATTCTTCGATTATAATTTTAGATTCAATATTTTTATACGCCCATTCTCTGCTAGCAGAAAATATATTTCTATTCATCCAATGGTTTAATTTTTGTTTAACTTTTTGTAAATCAAAATCATTTTTATTTGTACATATATAATTTGTACCACTTCCATTTGTTGTTTTAACTATGAATTTATCTGGTAATTGATTTAAATTGATTGAATTTGGATCGTTGTAGACACCATAAAGTTCAACTAAGATGTCTTTTAAGCCTTTGCTCTCTATGTACTCTCGGACTGAAAATTTATCAGCACACTTTGTCATGAGCGGATCCCGATAATTTATTTTGTACCACTGGGCTTTTTCAGAATACCTTTCAGGATTTTTCAAATTTAATTTTCTATTTAACTTTATTCTGTATTGTATTTTCAACATTATTTTATCCGGTACAAATTTCACTAAATTTAACAAGGTAAATCTAGTTTCTTGATTTTTTATAATCTTTTTATAATCCACTACTTAACTCCACCTTTTCATACAATTAATCAGCTATGTTTTTTTATTGCAGATATATATTTTTTAACAACAATACTTCTATTAAACTGATTTTTAATTTTCTCTCTAGAATTTTTACTCATCTCTTGTATTGAATTACTTGTAGATGTTAGCAAAAAAGAATCAATTTTTTTAGCTAAATCTGTATAATTCTTAGCTTCAAAAGTATATCCGTTTTTATTAACTTCTATAGTTTCTTTACAACCAGGTATATCCGAAGCAATTAGTACTCTTCCCATTGCACCAGCTTCTAACAATACATTTGAAATGCCTTCTCCACCATGTGAAGGTTGAATTAAACAATGAACATCTTCGATAAATGGTTTTACGTTTGCTTGATATCCTAAATAATTTATAATACCTTGTTCATCATAAGAATTTATTTTATTAATTAATCCTTTTTCTGTAGATTCTATAAAACCAACGACATCAAACCGTACTTTTACATCATGATTTTTTTTTACTATTCTCGCAGCATTTAAATACTCTTCAATACCTTTATCTTTCATTATTCTTCCAACAAATATAAAGCGAATTTCATCTATACTCGGCAAAGGTTTTAAAGTATACTCCGTAAGGTTAACACCTGATCCAGGAATCACCTCGTAGTCACTTTTGACAATTCCATTTGTTAAAAGTATCCTTTCATCATTAGTGTTTTGGAAAAAAATCTTAGAAGATTTCTTTAAGCCTAATTTGTATAACATCACCAACATTTTTTTTAAGATATTAGGTTCTTTAAAACCACTACCTAATCCAGTAATATTAGTTAAGTACGGTATTTTCAATAAAGAACAAGCAATACCTCCATAGAGATTTGGTTTTATAGTATAAGTTAAGACTATGTCCGGCTTATGTCTCTTTAGAATTTGTAAGTAATGTTTAATTAGATTTAAATCTTTTATAGGATTCGTTCCTCTACGATCAACATTTGTTTCAATAAATTTGCAACCCCATTTTATCATTTTAGGAACTTTATCATCATCATAAGGCATAGACAAATAAACTTCGTATCCATCTTTTAATAACTTTTGAATCAATTCTTTTCTGAAATTATAAATAACAAATGCATGATTCCCAAGTAGCATGACTTTCTTTTGCTTCATATTTACTCATCCTCACCTAGCTATTAACAATACTTTTTTGTATTGACGTCTCAAAATCACAAACTTGATATTCATTAGATTTCGAAAGATTTTTATTATAGATTTTATTCCCAAATATTTTATTAATGATGTTGATTTTTTTACTGGCTAATCTTATTAAAAAGTTAAATGAAGAAGTAAAATATATTTTACGGCCATTGTATCTGGCAGCAACTTCAATGATTTGTTTTGTACTTACGTACTCTGTATTTTGAGGATAAAATACCCCTGAACTCTTGTTAATTATTATTTGTTCAATTAGACAATTTAAATTATCAATATAGATCATACTTCTCTTATTATTTAAATCGATAAAAACAGGAGTAATTTTTGCTAATTTTATTATTTTCTTAAAGTTTCCTTTGCACTCTGGTCCATATACAATTGGTGTACGAATTACTGCTGTTTTAAATTCTTTGCTATTCATTGATTGAATTTGTAAATCTGCTTGTAATTTGCTATCTCCGTAAAAGTCTGCGGGAGTTGGAATTGTATTGTTGTTGATGCTACTATAATCGCCAATTCTATTGTCTAATCCATAAACAATAATACTGCTCATAAAAATAAACTGTTTTATATTTTCTTTCTTAGCTTTTTCAGCTAACTCAATCGTCAAGTCTCTATTGATTTGGTAATATAACTCTTTAAGCTTTGGATTACGAGAAACATGGGCTATACCTGCAAGATGTAAAACAGTATCATAGGCACTAAAATCAGCTTTACGCCATTCTTCTCCTCTTACAGAAATATAATTCAACTCAATTTCTTTATTGACTAATTGGATCCATTGTTTAAACTTCTTTCCTATATAGCCATTCTCACCTGTAACAAGAACTTTTTTCATCGCTGTTTACTCCTTCGTACTTGCAACTTCTTTTACAGCAATCTTCCCGGTACCACCCTCAACCACTCCATCGCTTTTTAGAACGCTAAAGATTGTTGCAATGAAACAACGTGTATCCATCAAAATTCCCATTCGTTGAATATACTCTCCATCAAGCTTAGCTTTAATCTCAATCGGTAGTTCATCACGACCATTGATTTGTGCCCAACCAGTCAAACCCGGTAATGTGTCATTAGCTTGGTACTTATCACGTTCATCGATTAAATCGTATTGATTCCATAAAGCGGGACGTGGTCCAACGAATGCCATCTCACCTTTCAAAATGTTAAATAACTGTGGTAATTCATCGAGGCTAGTTTTACGCAAAACTTTACCAACACGCGTAATGTATACATCTGGATCTGCTAATAAATGCGTTGGAGTATCATTAGGTGTTTCAATATACATCGTTCGGAATTTTAGAATATTAAAATGTTTTTTATTTAGACCAACTCGTTTTTGTTTAAAAAATACTGGACCTCTTGATTCGATCTTAATTGCAGCCATGATCAAGATAAAAACAGGAATTAAAACGAAACAAGCAACAAGGGCAATCAAAAAACCCAGGGGACGTTTGATTTTTAAGTAATTCAAATTTCATTCCTCCTTTTTATATACGGTTTATCAAACTAAATTTTCTTCGCGTACAACCACATCATTCGCAATATCGAGTAAAACATTTCTTAACTGCAGTGGTGTTTCTTTATGTCGATCAACTAAATTTAAAATGTTCATGACCGGTTCTTTTTGTCGTGTTCGGCCAACGAAGATTTTTGGATAAATCGCTTCTGGATCCACTTCACCGTCTTTCAGAAGTTCTTCATACATTTTCTCACCCGGACGAATCCCTGAGAACACAATCGGCATTTCGTCTTCTGTAAACCCACTCAGCTCAATCATATTTTTTGCAAGATCCACGATTTTAACCGGTTCACCCATATCAAGAACAAACACTTCTCCACCATCTGCTAAGATACCAGCTTGAATGACTAAACGGCTTGCTTCTGGGATTGTCATGAAGAAACGTGTCATCTCTGGATGAGTGACAGTAACAGGTCCACCCGCTAAAATTTGTGACTTAAACAGTGGAATGACAGATCCACGACTACCTAATACATTTCCGAAACGAACAACAGCGAATTTCGTTTTACTGCGACGCCCCAGTTCTTGGACAACCATTTCTGCAATTCGTTTTGTTGAGCCCATGACGTTCGTTGGATTCACGGCTTTATCGGTTGAGATCATGACAAATCGTTCTGCTTGGAATAAGTCAGCCACTTCAGCCACATTTTTTGTTCCGTATACATTATTTTTGACTGATTCGTACGGATTTGCTTCCATTAAAGGGACATGCTTATGAGCTGCTGCATGGAAAACAACCTGTGGTTTATGTGTCGCAAACACTTCTTCCAATCGCGTTCTATCTTGAACGTCTGCAATAATTGGAACTAAGTTAATTGGAAACTGAAGTCCACGTAATTCTCGTTCGATCAGGTAAATACTGTTTTCTCCATGACCAAGTAGTACAATCGTTGTTGGATTAAATTGAATGATTTGTCGGCAAATTTCTGATCCGATCGACCCACCAGCTCCGGTGACAAGGACTGTTCGTCCTTCAATCTCTGATTTAATTCCTGAAATATCGAGTTCGACCGGCTCACGACCAAGTAAATCCTCAATTGAAACATCACGAATCGCACTGACAGAAATCTTACCTGTAATCAATTCCTCAATCATTGGCAACGTTTGGACGTTTTTACAAAGCGTTTTCGCTTCCGTGATTAGTTCAATCCGTCGTTGTTGTGTGAGTGATGGAATTGCAAGGACAATTGCTTCAATCTGGTGTTTTTCAATAACAGATTTCAAGTTTTTTGTTGTTCCAACAACTTCAATCCCTTGAATCACGAAATGCATATTTTTCGGATCATCGTCCAAAAAAGCAACAGGCTTTAACTCATGAAACGGTGACGCGTACAATTGTCGGACTAACGAACGTCCGGCTCGACCAGCTCCAATTACAAGCGTGCGTTTACGTGACTTGACCATCCGGCGAGGTAATGCATATTTGCGCCAATGTTGACCAATTCCAAGTAAGCGCAACGCGACACGAATCGCACCGAGCAATAATAAAGAAATACAAAAACTAAGAATTGTGATCCGTTCGAGCACTTGTCCAAACACAAAGTTTTGATAGACCATTAAGCCAATCGAACTTGCACCAAGTGACAACGATAACGTCAGTGCCTCCTGAATACTTGCGTACTTCCAATTGACACGGTACAGCTTCATTAAGAAAGCCAATGTGACGAACAACAAAGCAAAGACAGCAGCTGATTGCAGTAACAACTGACTATCAATGAGTTCAAATAATTCTTTAGGATATAAGAAAAAATAAGTAAATCCCATCGCAAGCCCTAAAGCGACGGCATCAATACACGCTAATGTCAGGGTTCGGTAATAATAGTAGAATTTCAAAAAGCAATCTCCTTTCTATTTATGATTGGTGAAAAGTATTTAGACAAGTGAAGATGCTTTTGCTCGTTCTGCCAGTAATTCTTCCATCATCTTGGCTACATCGTCCCCTAGATCATCCCGCTTCAACGCAAATTCGAGTGTCGTTTGAATGAAACCCAGTTTTTCCCCGACATCATAACGCTTTCCGTCGAATTCGTAGGCAAAGACACGTTGCATTTCATTGAGTCGTGTAATCGCATCGGTCAATTGAATCTCACCGCCAGATCCGACTTCTTGTGTTTCTAAGTATTTAAAAATTTCCGGTGTCAATAAATAACGACCTAAAATTGCTAAATTTGATGGTGCCGTTCCCGGAGCCGGTTTTTCAACAAACGATTTTACCTTATGTAAGTGCTCTGAGATGCTTTTGCTTGGATCAACTATTCCATAACGGTGCGTATCTTTATCCGCAACCGGTTGTACACCGATAATGGAACTATTCGTAATCTCATACTGTTCAATTAGCTGCCGTGTACATGGTACTTCTGCTTGCACAATATCATCACCGAGCATGACAACAAACGGTTCATTGCCGATGAAGGCTTTTGCTTGGAGAATCGCGTCTCCGAGACCTTTCGGCTTTGATTGACGAATAAAATGGATGTTAATGTTAGTTGTCGCTTCAACGAGATGTAACAACTCTGATTTATTTTTGGCGATCAAGTTCGCTTCCAGTTCCGGAACGGAATCAAAATGATCCTCAATCGCGCGTTTCCCCTTACCGGTAATAATTAAAATATCTTCAATCCCCGATTCAATCGCTTCTTCAATGATATATTGAATCGTCGGCTTATCGACGATCGGCAACATTTCCTTCGGCATCGCTTTGGTTGCCGGTAAAAAACGTGTGCCGAGCCCGGCAGCTGGAATCACAGCCTTTTTGACACGAGTCATGATACCCCTCCTCATCTCATTTAATTCTCCTATAATATAATTAATTTGGAATTCTTTATGTAATTTACATTAACACATCCATCAATGACACTTCTATAAAATTTTCCATATACCTAAAATGTAAACGATATCATCGAAAAAAGAGAGTGTATTTCCACTCTCTTTACAATTTCTTGACATTACACCTTTTATACCCACTGACCTTTCCAGTTTTTTTCAACCGGATTCGGAGGATTGATTGTCACGAGTTGGTTTAAAAGAACCGCTTCATTATTTTCATAAATTTCTTCATACAACCAGTCTTCTAATTCATGCTCCAAATATGTCCGGCATTGTTCCCAATAAAACGGGCGTTTTTCAGTATGGTGGGCGTCTGATGCCACAAGATGCGCCAAACCGTTTTCGAGTAACGCAACGGCAAAACGTTGGACATCTTTACCGTACTTACCGATCAGGCTGGCACATGTCACCTGACTGATTGCCCCGTTTGAAATCAAATCAAACAACAATGTCGGGTTTTGAATGATCGCTTTGTTTTTTTCCGGATGAGCGATGACGGGAACATAACCATCTGAAATCAATTCGGCAAACATTTGTCGTGCATACGACGGAATTCCGGTCGAAGGAAACTCAATCAGTAAATAACGGGAATTCGCGAGAGGTAGCGCTATGCTCTTTTGAATTTCTTCGATCAAATCCCCCGTCAAACGAATCTCATGCCCGGGGTAAACAACAATCGGAATATTTCGTTGATGGAGTAATACGTTTAGTTCATCGACGGTCAGTTTCACATCGACGTCTTCCGTCTCAAACTGCGGATGGAACAGGTGAGGTGTCGCAATGATTCGTGTGACACCTTCACTCGCGGCCTGCTCTGCCAGCTGTAACATTTGCTCGACACTCGCCGGACCATCGTCGACCAGCGGTAATAGATGACAATGAAGATCAACCATAATGGCACCCCTTATTCATAGGAATAATAGTATTGATACGCTGAATCATCCGTCAGCTCCCGGCGGTTCAAGACGACACCGAGAATCTTCGCTTCTGCCAGTTCGAGTTGTTCTTTGGCCTTTAAGACCCGTTGACGATCTGACGTCATACAGCTGACGACCAGGACGACTCCGTCCGTCAATTTAGACGTAATCCGGCTGTCCGCGACTTGAAGTAGCGGGGGTGCGTCCAAGATGATGACATGGTACTCTTCCCGTAATTTTAAAATGAGGTTTTCCATTGATTTGGATGATAACAATTCAGCCGGGTTCGGTGGGATTGGTCCTGCCGTCAGGATCGATAAATTTTCGATTTTTGTCGGCATGATTGCTTTTTCAAGTTCCGCTTGCCGCGTTAATAAACTGGATAGACCAAGACCGTTTGCGACACGGAACGTATAATGCACGGTCGGACGGCGCATATCCGTATCGATAATCAATACCTTTTTCCCTTGTTGCGCATATGCGACGGCAAGATTAGAAGACGTTGTCGATTTCCCTTCGCTTTGTGTGGCTGATGTTACGAGTATGACTTGAATCTCTTTATCCACTGCCATGAATTCAATATTTGTCCGGATGGTCCGGTATTGTTCTGCAATTGGCGACTTCGGTTGAGTGACCGTAATTAAATTACGGGCATCTTTGTTCATCTTATTTTTCTTAGCCATATTGTTTTGCCGCCTCCCGTTTTGCTGCTTTCGCTGATGACTTAAAGACTTTGCTGTCGATATCCGGAATACTTCCTAAAACAGGCAGATCAAGAATTTGCTGAACCTGCTCCTCTGTCCGGATCCGGCGGTCAAGCACTTCACGTAAGAAGGCAAGGCCTACTCCCAATAAGAAGCCCACCACTGCAGCGATGGCTGTATTTAAAATAATGTTTGGACTGACCGGAGCTGTCGGAATGCCTGAAACAGATAACACTTTGACGTTATCGACATTCATCAGATCCGTAATGTCTTCACTGAACACGCTCGCAACCGAGTTTGCGACGTTCGACGCAAGAGCGGCATCCGTATTCTGAACGGAGACGTTGATGACTTGCGAATTTTGTTCACTTTCGACAGTAATCATATTGTTCAAAGTACCAATATTGTCAGGTGCGTTTTCGACTTCTGCCTGAACTTTTTCCAGAATGGCCGGACTCTTGATGATGACGCGGTATGTATTAACAAGTGTGACGGACGATTGGACTTGCGCAGCATCAATCACATCGTTTTCCTGTTTTTTCGGTGTGACTAAAATTTGCGTACCGGCTTGATATGTGGGTTTGATCAAAAAGGTACTGACGGCAAATGAGATGACGGCTGCGACGATGGTCAATGCGAGAATCCGCCAAAGCGATTTTCTCAAAATTGAAAATAATTCCTGTAAGCTGATCGTTTCATTCATAGTTTAATTATTCTCCTTTATTTGTCTAATACGGTGTCTTTTTTCATCAACTAGAACTCAGTATAACAAAAAATTGGGAAATGGTTGATTAAATTTAAGGAAATAACATACGTTTTTTGAAATTTGTTGCGTATAATAAAGAATGACATGTTTCGTTTTACATGAATTTCCGGATATCAACATAGGAGGAAGATCTTCATGCATCGCTCTCTACAAGCCCTTCAATACTATACATCGCACTCGGAAGAAGACATCCGTCGCCTTCATGAGCGGATTCGTTTAAGCCTTGCTTCGACAGAATCGTTAACGGATACGATGATTCGTTTGACCGGCCAAACACCACTTGTTCCATTCAAGCAGGATACAGTGACCGCCGAAGAATGGTCAGCTTTTTTAGCCGGCAAACATCACCATGAATTGGCGGATTTTTATGGGACACTCGTGGCTCGTCCGATTCTTGAGGAAGATGGCCCTGTCGAACCTAAAGAGGACATCGAAATTGCTCCATCCCTATCGCGGACGCACCGTGAACCAGAAGCCATCCGTCGAAACAAAGTGAAAACCCGACCAGAACAACGCATTAAAAGAAAATTCCCTTGGGGTTGGGTTGCTCTACTGATTTTATGTTTCCTTCTTGGTGCCGGTGGAACATATGTCTATTCCAATTACATCGCGAGTCCATCTTCCAGCAAACCGAAGTCAACAATCGAACAACCGGTCACTGTTGAAAAAGAAAAGGAAAAAACAAAAGAACCAACGCCGGAGGTCAAAGAAGAATCAAATGTCCTTTACGTCAAAAGCAGAAACAGCAACATCTATAGTGACTCTGCCTTGACCGATCTACTTTTTGAAGCTGACTTTGGTGACGGTTACCGGGTTCTTGAAACGACCGACTCTATCAGTAAGATTGAATTGACGGATGAATTGACAGGTTATATCAAAAATAACGATACGACGAAGTCTTTAAAAGGAGACGCGATTGCTGACGAATCCCTATTGACGTGGGTCAATGACAATCTCGATACAAGCTTCGTCACCGAGATGCTCATTGACCTTATCGGCAAAAAAGCCGAAGATTTAAATAGTACTTATGGTCCACCGGAACGGACGTTTTCCGATGAAGTCAACACGTATCTGTTTTACGGAACTCATTTTTTTACCCTTCAAAATAACAAGGTCATTGCGATTGACTGGGCTGAAACAGCCATCACCAATGCTGAACTAGCGACACTCGCTCCTCTCCAACTCGAAACAGAGACGACTGGTCTTGTGACTAGTAATTCTTATCGCCTGCAACGGTTTGAACAAACAGAAACAAGTACCAGCCGGGTGCGATTGGCTGAACAAAATCTATAACAGTAAAAGGGACAATCCATTTTTCGGATTGTCCCTTTTGTTTACTCCAGACCAAGCGAGTAACGTAATGCGGTTTTCGTTTGGGCCAGTGAATCATCAGTCGGATGCCAGTAATAAATGCCATCCGCTTCTTTTCCACCTGTTCCTTCAAGCTTTAAATTCTTTTGATTTTTAAACGCATCCATGTAATCAAAGGCAAGTGTCCGCATCGGTTTGAATGATACATTTGTCTGAGCATTTTTACCTACGACATCCATGATCGCATTGAACTTACTGACGGAAACATCCGATGATAATTTAGCGACAACTTGTTCGATGACTTGGCGTTGACGCATTTGACGACCGAAGTCACCACGCGGATCTTCATAACGCATCCGTGTATACTTTAAGGCTTCATCACCGTTTAAGTTAATTTTTCCGACCGTGAACTGTTTATCGCCGACTTTGAAATCTAGATCGTTATTAACAGTCACTCCACCAACCGCATCAACGAGTGAGGTGAATCCTTCCATATTGATTTCTGCATAGTAGTTGATTGGAATATCGAGAAACTTCTCGACGGTTTTAATCGCCATTTCCGGTCCACCAAACGAATAGGCATGGTTGATTTTATCATTTTTCCCCTTACCGACGATCTCAACTTTCGTATCGCGTGGGATACTGATCAAACGACTTTCGTTTTGTGTCGGGTTGAGCGTCATGATCATAATCGAGTCGCTTCGTCCGTTTGTTTCGCCTTTACGACGATCGACACCCAGCAATAAAACAGACACCGGTTTTTGTTTCTCGACGACTTCGTCACCCGTATTTTTAATTGGCGACTGGATCTTTTTGACGGTTTGATCAACCTGATAATACGTGTAGCCGATAAACCCTCCGATTCCGATGACCAGCACTAGAGCGATTAACAGCATAACCTTTAACGGCGTCCAGCGCTTTTTGACTTTCCTTCTTTTTTTGACACGTTCCACTTTCCCACGTTCCCTTCTATTATACGTTGCTTGTTTCCTATGTAACTTCATGAGTTCTCGTTACTATCGGTCAAATAAAAACGATCTTACAGTCGAGTATACTGAAAATCGACCGGGAATTGTAAAAAACGGGAAAAGATGAAAAAAAGAGTCTACCGGTTGGCAGACTCTTTCGTCCTTATTAATATGACATTTGACTTGAGACAGTGTACGTTTTCTTTTTTACATTGTATTCGAGCATGACAAATTTTTTCTGTTTTGTCGAAGTCGGGAAGACATATGTTTTAAACTCTGATTTAATCGCAAGTCCTAAATCGATCTCCTGCTTAGTTTGGACAGATGTCATATCAATTGAATCCAGTCCTGTCCATTCGCCCAATCCTTTTCCTGACAATACACCATCCAATTGTTTTTCAGTCATTCCTGTTTTAATTTTCGCGCCTTTTGCAAGTTTCATCTTACTTTCACGCGCGCCTGTCGAAGAGTCACGGAACAGATCAAGCGACTTCGATGTCAAACGATAAACCGAACTATTTTTCTTCGTCATGAACATCAGCGTCGTAATATCAGAAGGCACGATTTCCTTTTTGTCATAAAAACTATAAATCGTCGTCTTTTGACCTTGTGTCGTGCTCGTCGCCTCTGCTTTTTGCTTGAGGACGGTCATTCCGTTCTTTTTAGTTAATTGTTTTTTATAGTCTTTTCCGTAAAGAACTTTTGCTGCCTGTTCAATCGTCATCCCATTCTTCAACGTCTTGAATTGTGTCGTTACCTTTGTTTCTTGTTTCGTTGCCGCTTCTGCTGTTCCGGCGATCAGTGTTGATCCGGCGATTAATGCCGCGATTGTGAGTTTACCAAATGTTGTTTTCATGTGTAGTCGCTCTTTTCTGTTTTAGGATTAGTAGAGTTCTTGCGTACTCGATATATTTTCCATCCAATCGACACGATAGGCTTTTTTCTTTGAATCAAATGTCATATGGACTTGTAATCGTTTGTTCGGATGATTTGTCCGAAAAATATAGATTTTTGTTTCGCCTTCACCAAGACCCATTTTTTTCAGCTCTTGTTTGGAAAAGCTATGACTGAAGTCTGTTGTCGACCATGTCATCCAGTCACCCAGACCTTTTCCTGTCAATACGTTGTCGAGCTGCTGCTCCGTCATATCGTACTGGACCTGTTTGCCTCGTTTGAGTTGTCGATCACTTTGCCGGACGCCCATAGGATTTTCCCCACTGAAATCAAGGGACCTTAATGCCAAACGGTAGACTTTATCTTTCGGCTTAGCTGCAAACAAAAAGGTCATATAGTTTTTTTCCTCTTTGCCGGGAACGAAGTACACTGTGAAGTCTAAATCCTTAGACGTCTCTTCTTTTGGTGACTTTTCCTTTAAAATCGTCCGTCCATTCTTTTTCGTCAGGTGTTTTTTATATGTCTTTCCATATCGTTGTTTCGCAAACTCGGCGATCGTCATGCCTGTCTTATACTTTGTAAAATCCGTCGTGACTTGTTTTTCCTGTTTCGTGGCCGCGTCGACCGGGATACTCACTACAGTCGAAGTCATGAACGACACCAAGACCGCATATTTCAAAATTTCTCTTAGCATGAAAGACTGCTCCTTTTTACTTCGTTTTAATCGGGAGAATTGTATAGTTATTCAATTTATACTGTTTACTCGAATTATCAAACTTCATCGTCGTTTCAATCTGCTTTTTCGGATTTGAACTTTTGAACGTATAGATTTTGATCTGACCGCGGTACTTATATTCTTTTCGTTCCTGTTTGGTCTGGACGGATGTAAAGTCCCAGGACCATCGCATCGCGACCTGACCAAGACCTTTACCGGATAACAGCTCGTCGAGTTCAGTTTCCGTTTCATCTCCCCGAATGTAGGTTACGTGTTTGAGCGTTCGGTTACTTTCACGTAATCCGCTATTCGTGTCCGCTGCAAACTGTAATATTTTTTGGACCAGGAAATACGTCTTCTGATTCTTTTTCGTGTGGAATTCAAACATTATCAGTCGTGGTAACGTCTTCGATTGATCATAAAATGAATACTCCCGCGACCGGTATCCTTATTTATTCTGAGTCCAATCGGCTTTTTTCTTAAAAACTGTCGTGCCATTCGTCTGTTTCAAATGTTGTTTGTATGATGGACCGTACATGACTTTGGCGACCTGCGTCAGCGTCAGACCAAATTTAAACGACCGATAGTCTTTTAATGCACGTTGTTCTTCCTTCGATACTGCTTGTCCGTTGAGTGTCCCGCTTAAGCAGAGAACACCGATGACCAGCATCAACACCAGTTGTTTCAAAACTTTCATACTGTCCCTACTCTCTTCATTTCAGTAACCGCACAGCTTTATCCGCATCGAGTCGCCCGTATCCGTATGACGGATCATATCCTTTGGCACCAAGATCCTGTGCTGATTTTTTAAGGATTGCTTCCACTTCCGACGCTTTGATCGTCGACTTCAGACTGTAGAGGAGACTCGCGACACCGACGACGTGTGGGGCTGCCATCGAAGTTCCGCTCCAAAAGGCAGAGACTCCGTCACTGAGGTAGCTCGGGATATCTTGTCCCGGAGCGACTAAATCCAGTCCCTTGCCATAGTTTGAGAACGACGACCGTTTATCGAACCGGTTCGTCGATCCGACTGAAAACGCATACTGGGACCGGGCCGGATACGACAATTTACTTTGTCCTTCGTTTCCGGAAGCGACGATGACGAGAACCCCTTTTCGCTTCGCATATGCGAGAGCGTCTTCGATAGCCCGGGATGAAAATCCACCGCCGATGCTGATATTGATGACTTTGGAACCTTTTTTAACAGCATGTAAAATCCCTTTCGCGATATCCGAGTTCGACCCGTAGTTGTCTTCGCCGAGCACTTTGATCGGAATGATCGAAGCCTTGGCATTGATGCCGGACATGCCGTACGTGTTATTGCTGTTCGCAGCGATGATACCAGCGACATGCGAGCCATGCCCGTGATCATCGATTGCCTGTTGCCGGCGGTTGACGAAATCGTAGCCGAGGTCCATCCGGACACGTCCGGCAAAGTCCGCGTACGTCGGATTGATACCGGTATCGATGACCGCGACGAGCACCGTCGATTGTTTCTTCCCGGCAATCCGTTTCTTCATCGCATCGAAGTTGATATCGGCGCCTTTGACGCCACCGCGTTGCCCTGTATTGTTTAGTGACCACTGATACGATTTGAAGACGTCGCCTCCGAGTCCATGCATGGAGCTGTCGAGCTCGACATACGCAACACTGTTCGATTTTGCGAGTTGCTGTTTCGCCGCCAATGCCTGCATGACCGTCCGGTACGTGAACTTGACGAGGCCGAGGCCGGCATCAATTGTTTCGTGCTTGACGGCTGCCGTTTTCACGGACAGTTGTTGTTTCTGGCTGTTCTCTCCTGTCATCTTGACTACGAGGCTGCTTGACTTCGCAACCGTACCCGATTGACCAATCGATTCCCGAAGTGGTTGCAACCGTTCGAGCTTAAACGGCACGACAAACGACGCATTTTTCTTTCCTTCGATTTCTATGTATTGACGATCGCTCCAACTGAGCGGGAAGACGAGTGACTGATCCGTGACTTGATCGTACCGGCCGTAGACGAGTTGCCGTTTGTAGTCGGATTGTGATTCATAGACGGTGACCGCTTCCGTGTCGTCGGCAGCGAATTTCAAATGCGTGCCACCTGTCAGGTAGGTTTTCGTGTCAAAGTAGAACAACGCTTTTCCTTTACTGTCAAACTTGCCTTTGATATAGGCTTTCTTTGTTTTCGTGTCCAGCGTCGGTAATTTTTGTGCGCCGGTTCCTGCCGCTTCTATTTGAGTCGGGATCATCGTCCCAAGGAGACCTGCTACTGTTAATCCTGCGATCCATTTCTTCATTTCTCCACTCCTTCATCCACCTTTTGACCTACAGAACCAGTATAATGGAAAATTTTACGCTAAACACCTAATTTTTACGTTCGAAGCAATTTTTTCTGTTTTTTAGCTGCGCAACAAAAAAAGCGAACCCAGCATCAACTGGATTCACTTTCGGCTTCATTTAATGTAACTCGTCGCCCGGTCAGCATTCAGACGACCGGAACCATAGGTCGTATCATATCCTTTCGAACCGAGGTCCTTCGCTGATTTTTTGAGGATACTTTCGACGTCCGCTGACTTGATCGTCGGCTTGAAACTGTACAAGACACTGGCGACAGCGGCGACATGCGGCGCGGCCATCGATGTTCCGCTCGCAAAGGCAAGTTCTCCGTCTGCGAGATAACTCGGAATCGCGACACCTGGTGCGACAAGATCGAGTCCCGTTCCGTAGTTCGAGAAGGACGCTTTTTTATCCGTCCGGTCGGTCGCACCGACTGACAGTACATATTTCGAACGAGCCGGATAAGACAATGCCTTTTTTCCAGCATTGCCGGAAGCGGCGACAATCAACACGTTTTTACTTTTCGCATAAGCCAGTGCCGACTCGACCGCCTTGGAAGAGGTATCGCCACCGAGACTGAGGTTAATGACTTTGGCACCTTTTTTCACCGCATGATTGATTCCACTGACCAAGTCCGACGTATAGCCGGCACCGTTCTCATCGAGGACCTTGATCGGAATAATCGAGGCTTTGGCATTAATCCCTGTCATCCCATACGTATTGTCACTTCCGGCTGCAATGATACCGGCGACATGCGACCCATGCCCGTAATCATCCCACGCCGTCTTCGAACGGTTGACGAAATCATAACCAAGATCCATCCGGACTTTCCCGGCGAAATCGGCATAACTCGGATTGATACCGGAATCGATGACCGCAACGAGCGTTGTCGACTGTTTTTTCTTCGCAATCCGTTTCTGCATCGCCGTCAGACCGATATCCGCTCCTTTCAACCCTTTTTTCTGACCGGTGTTCAGGAGCGACCATTGATGATGCTTGAAAGCGTCCGTTCCGAACGCTTGAATCGGCGTATCATATTCGACGTAGGCCGTCGCACTCGACTGCTCAAACTTTTGTTTCGCTAATTTCGTTTCCGCCGCTGAACGATACGTCAATTTTTCTAAACGCAATTCCGGAGCAAAAGCTTCGACAGACTTGGCACCAAGACTGCTGCTGCGTACCATACCCGCTTTTGTCTGGATGATAAGAGCCGTTGTCGTACTCGCTTTCGTTTTAACAGAGGAACTGCTCGTCGCATCAATCGGTTCGTAACGCGAGACACTGAACGGGACGGAATATGTATCGCCCGGGTAACCTTCTAAAATCAAGTACTGCCGTCCACTCCAGCTGAGCGGGAAATACATCGTCTCGTCGTTACGCTGGAAATAACGATTGTAGACGCGTCCCGCATCAATGTCTGCCTTACTCGTAAACATCGTGCCGTAGACATCCCAATCCAGTTCAAATTCAAGATGCGTTCCGTCCTGAACAAAGTCTTTGGCGTCCATGTACCAGATAGCAAATCCGTCTTCATCAAATCGTCCTCTCATCGGTGTTCCGGCATAACTGCCATGGAATGTCGGTAAAGCTTTCGCTTGATTGATTTTTTTTGCACTGACGGTTTTTTGTGTTGTACCAGCAATTTTTTGTTGCCCGACGGCTTCCCCGTTTACGCTGAGTCCCATGAACAAACTCGCAGCAAGACTTCCTGCGACGATTTTTTTCATTCCTTCACCCTCCAATTGTCTTAGGTCCTTACATCTATATACCCGTAAATTTTGGAATAATGTGGGATATTAAAAATCATTTACCTAATTTATTTATTTTTAAATAAAAAATCCACCACCTCAACAGGTGATGGATTTTTGTTTTACTTCACGATGACTTTGAAGGTTTTAACGACCTTATAATTTCCAACAGTCGTATAGGTAACGCGAATTGATGTTGTTCCTTTAGTGACTGCTTTAACTTGTCCTTTTGTGCTCACCGTCGCGATTTTTTTATTGAGCGAAGCATAGCTGACAGATTTGATTTTATCGGTTGTTGACGCATAACCGATTGTCGTTGTTTGACCTTTTTTCAATGTTTTTTGCGTAGCTTTCAGCTTCACTTCATTGACTTTCGTTTCGATCGGCAATGTAGTTGTCAGGACGAATCCGTCTTTTAATGTCACGGTTGCCGTCACAGTCGTTTTGCCTGATGCTTTACCAACGAGACGTCCCGTAGTATCCACTGTTGCTTTTGACGTGTCCGCTACTTGATAACGAATCGATGATACAGTTGATGACGTATTCAAGACTTTTGTTTTCAGGTTGATACCTTTTCCTTGATAGACACTTGCTTTCTCGATTGTTGCCGTCGGTGCTTTTGTTGTTTGTGGAACGAAGACACCGAGGTATCCATTTACTTCTGCCGTTCTCATCCCTTTAACCGGAACTGTCAAGATTCCGTTTTTGTCTGTGACAAGTTTCGTTTGGGTTACACCACTCGCATCGACAAAGACTTGGTTCGTATGTTGTTTGCCCATATCGACTTTGATTGTCGTGTTAAGTGTTGACTTCTTCCCGATGACTGTCGCAACACCCGTGTTACGGTCTTTACCGAGTCGGACACTTGAAATCAAATGACTGCCGGCGACTTTTGAAGTGTTCGTCGTATGATACGCCACTTTCTGAGCACCGTATGCATATTGCTTACGGACTTTCAGTAAGTTCGTGATTTCGTCATAGTATGGCGTTTGCTTAGACATATATGAAGCATCCGTCTGATACAAGTCACCGTAGTAAACAGTCGGAACCGTATCTTTGTTCGTCAGCAAGAACGCATATTGTGAGACGACGTTATCCACTGAATACTTTTTCTTTGTGCTTGCGAGTTCTGCATTGTAGATTGCGAGTGCTTTCTTTTCTGTATCTTTATCGTACATTTTTTCAAAGGATTTCGGCTCTTCGCCTGCTTTGTACTGAATACCTGTTTTGATGCCGTACAGATCGAGCATGATCTGGTTGACGCGGTTCTTCTCTTGATCGTGGTTATTAACGAATGACCAGTTAGCTGATACATCTGTTGAAGTCGCTGCACGATTAACAGTTGAACCTGTCACGATGGCACTTAAGGGACGTTTTGACGCTTCATTTCCAAGGGCATTCCGCATCGTGAAGTAAAGTGGTGAGTCCATGATCAGCTGCTCATCGTTATTTGCCTTCATGTATGCTTTTTGCTCTGACTTATAGCTCTCGATGTAGCTTAAATGCTCTTTTTTACCAAAGTGTTCTTTTGCGACTTCTGCTTCCGCTTTTAAAATCGCCGTATCGTAGTGTGACGCTGCATCGATCCGGAAGCCGTCGAACTTGTATGTTTCAAGCATCCACTTCATCCAGTTCTTTTGTTCTTTGATGACTTCTGTGTTCGAGTTGGCTAAGTCTACGCCAAGTAAGAACTCATCGTTATTCGTCATCGTCTTGTTATAGGCTTGAAGCGGGAATCCTGTTTCATCTACGAAGAGGAACTGATCCTCGATATCGATGCCCGAGTTATCGTTTTGATACGAACGTTCTTCTGTTCCGTATCCGTAAGTTGCTTGTGTCTTCATGTATTCTTCCGTCAACTTCGCAATCGTTCCATTGTCCGCTGACGCGAGGAGTGCTTCTTTTGTCTCGAAACCATTTTCTTTCATATAAGCAAGGTAACCCGGATCCTTCGCGTATTGCGATAACATCGGTTTCCAGTTCTGCGGTGAAACTTCATACCAACCGTCAGCCGCGAGATAAGTATCGACGACATTCAAGTTTTGAGTTTTAGACGCTTCAATCAACCATTCAGGTAAATAGTTTTTCTCATTCTCCGGTCCAAAGTAACGGTACGGTTTACCGTCTTTGTCCGTCATGACACGTCCTGTACCTTGACCTTGAAGCGATGTTCCATTTAAGAAGGTTTTGTTCCACTCTTTGAGGTACCCGTATTTTTCTTGTCCCTGTCCGCCGCCTTTTGTATAGGCGAGGTAAGGTGTCGCGAGCGTTTTTGTTGTCTGTCCGCCCGTGTATGGATTCGTGAATAACTCACCTGAGCTTGTCGCACGACGTACGAAAACAGCTTCCCGCTTGTTTAATCCAAGCATCTGGTTTGGAACCAAGTCCATTTGAACTTTGATGTTATCATCATGCAACATGTCGACCATCATCTCGAGATGACTGGCTTTACCGTATTTCGTTGCCGTTGTCCCGCCTGGTCCTTGTGGGAATTCACCTAAGTCATACCGATCGGCAATAGCATACCCTTCCATGTAGCGCGCCATATCAAACGAACGATACGCAGGCGGCATCCATACATCTGTTACTCCCCATGAGTTTAACAGGTCACCTTTTTTAGCAAGAGTCCGGTACATATTGCTGTCATATGGTTGGTAGAGGCTGAAGCTCTGGAAGATGACATGGTTATCCAATTTCTCACCTGACGTATAAGCTGCTGCTTGTTTTGGTGCTACACCGAAGCTACTTGTTGCTACGAGGGTAGCAAGCAGTCCAGCCGATACTTTTTTGTTATTCTTCATCAATATAAGTCTCCTTTACTATCTGTATTTAATTGATTATTTTTTCCTTTAATTACTAAACAACATCACATAATTTAACATCTTTCTTTCAAGATAACACCTTCTATTTTTAAAAAAAAGTCAATAGATTCAACAAAATGCAATCGATTGCACTAATTGTCATAAAAAAGAACACCTTCCATCCATTTCCGGACGAAAGGTGTTCGAGGGAATTAGTTTAATCCAAGAAGAACTGCTTTCTCGTAACCGCCAGTCAAGACTGAGTTGTCGTATGACTGAAGATCTTTGTTGACGACAATGACGTTCGACAACGTTTTGAGTGTACCAGCCGGGACTTTGATTTTAACGATATCAAGTCCGTTCGATACGATGTCATCTGAGTCAGCAAGCGAGATACTTGTTCCGACCGGAAGTGATTTTCCGTTCAGGATGTAGTTCGCTGTGCTTGTCGCATCGTACATACCAGAGTATTGAACGCCCTCTGTGAACTTGATGCGGATGACGTCTTTCTCGTTTTTCTCGTTCGCTGATACTTTAACGATTTCGAACGGCGTCAAGACTGGTTTAACAGGCGTTTTCATGAGTTTGAAGTCATGTGTCGCTGTTGCAACCGTGTTACCGACATCATCAGACAATGATTTGACGACGACTTTCCAGTCTTCGCCGTACCCTTCCATGTCGACGAGTTTTTGCAGGCTCTCGTTTGCTTTGACTTGGAAGTTTTTGTCCGTTGTATCCGTGTACTTGACGACAGATCCGTCGATTGTAACGATTTTTCCATCTTTGTTCTTACCGATGAATTCAACTGTCGTTTTCGGAGGCAAGACGATACCGTCCGCATTGATGAGTGGCGTGTTGTACTCATCGAGGTCACGGATTTTCACCGGCTCGCTCATCATGACAACGAAGTCGTTTGTCATTGGTACGCGGTCGATCGTGTTGATTTCAGCACTCTTCAGGTCCGGCGTGTTGAGCGGCGATCCTTCATAGCTGAGGTCAAGGATTAACGCGTCGTTCTTCTCACCGTTCGCTTCGGCCTGGATGGCACCTTTTTCGAGCGTGATGCGGAACTTATCGTTGTAGTAGTTTTCTTTCGTGTTGACTGTATCGTAGATTTCCGTCCAGTCTTTCATTAACTCGATGACAGCTTCGCCCGTCTCTTTGTTGTAAGACGTGACATTGACATACTTGCTGAAGTCTTCGTATTTCTTCGTGTTCGAGTTGTAACGCTCAAACTTCAGTTCGTTATCAAGCAATGCCAGGATATTCGCATTTTTGAGGCCTTTGCTGAACAACACGCGGAATTGCTCAGGTGACTCAACAACGACGCCAGCTGTCGGTTTGACTGTGTCAGCCGCAACCGTGAAGTCGAGGTTTTGTGTCGTTCCGATGTTGCTTTCATCTGAAAGTGCTGCGAAGTCCATTGTATCCCAGACTTGAAGCGAGTGTTTACCTGCAGCGAAGTAACCTTCTTTGACACCTGGATAGTTGTCATCGAGCATGATACGGACTGTATCGCGGCGATCGACACCAGTTTTGTTGTCAAATCCGTAATGGATGACTTTGAAGTACTTCTCTCCGTATTGACCGTCGATTTTGAATTTCGCAGAATCGACCGCTTCAGAGAATTTCACTTCGAGTTGGTTCAGACCGACTGCTTTAACAGATGTTACTTCAGCAGGACGAGCATCCGTCAACTTGAAGCTTGCTTTTGATTTCACTTCTGTATCCGTGCTGCTCGTGATTTTTGCGACGAGCTTAACGACTGCATTGTCTTGGAGTGGTGTTTCTTTGTCCAGGATCAATTCGAATGCTTTCGGATTCGAAGGAATCGCTTTAACACCGATGACACGTTTCATACCATCAAATTGTTCGATTTGGATGTTGTCGTTTGCAAGGTAATCTTCTTCGTGAAGACCTTGCATGACTTTATCAAGTCCGAATGATTTGAGTAAGAGTTCACGTGAAACGGCTTTATCGAGGAAGACCGTCACGCGATCTGCCTGGTTTGATTCAGCTGCAAGAACATTGATCATCTCGATCGGAGCCGGAGTAACAGCGATTGTGCTGAACTTGACTTTCGTCTCTCCTGAAATCTTACCGATGAGGTTTTTGTAATCGCCTGCTGCCGTTTCGATGATTTCTGCACGGATCATAGCTTCGAGGTCCGTATTGCTGAACTCTGAAGTGAGGATGACCGTTGCTTTTCCGTCTTGAATTGTCACGCGGTCTTTTGCAAGCGCACCGAATGATGTGGATAATTTCAAGACGATATCGTCTGCGTTTTTGTCGACTTCACCCGTTGCTTTGTCCTTGAGCAAGAACGTCACTTCTGTGTTGTCAGCTCCGTTTGCGACGATTGTCGAGGCTTTCGGTGAAACTTCCAGCATCCAGAGGTTTTCAACGCCTTGTGTCATGAAGCTGATTGAACCAAGGTCACGAGCGACGCCGCCGATCTTGATGCCTTTCGCTTCCACTGTGTAGTCTTTATCGTAATCAAGACCTGACACGTCGAGGAGTGCTGATTTTTTGTCCGGGCTGAGGGTAACAGCTGTAACTGTTCCGCCTGCGATTTTGAAGTTATCGACTGATGCGCTGTCAACGGCGCGTGAGAATGAAACTTCGACTTTTTTGTTGCCGATTGCTTTTGCTGATGTCAGCATCGTGTTCGCTACTGTGAAGTCCATTGCTGCTGATTTCACATCGCCGACTTTGACAACATAGCTGTGTGTGCCTTCAGGGATTCCGCCTTTCGAAGCCATGAATTTCCCGTTCGAAAGCGATCCTTTGACGACGATCGGTGCTTTTGACATATCTTTACCCGGGTAGATTAAGAGTTCTGCCATTGCGCCTGCCGCTGCGTACATGACGTCCGCTTTAACAGAAAGTGTCTGATCGTCGACGCTTCCCATGACGTTCATGATGTTCGCTGCTTTGACTTCATATTTGATTGAACCTGTCATGACAGAGTTCGCACCTTTGTATGAATAAGCAAGTTTATATTTGCCGGCTTTTGAAGTATCCGGTGTTTTCAGGTTAAATTTGCTGATCGGACGTTTGACGATGATACCCGATTTATAACGAATGCTGATTGTGCTTGGAAGAACAACTTTCCCTCCGACTGCAACTGGTTCGAGGACTGGTTCGAGGACATCAACCGGATAGTTCTGAAGTTCTACTTTGAGGACTGCTTTTTTCGAAGTACCGGCAACTGTGCCGTACAAGACTTGGAACTTGTTGATGTATTTCTTCTCAAACTTCACGGTACCGTTCCACTTCACTGAACGCATTTCGTACTTGCCGTTTGTGAGCTTGACTTTGACCTTTTTAGGCAATGTCAATTTCTTAACAGCGTACTTGTCACCGCCTGCATGTTTCATCAAAATTGGAGCGATGTATTTAACAGAGACCTTCGAAGCCGCGTCAGCAGCAACCGGTGCGACGACAGATGCAGTGACTGCGAGTGCAGCTGCAGCAGCGTACAATTTGTTTGATTTTTTCGTGTAAGCCATGTTTACAATTCCTCCTCTTGTCTTTCAAAACTAAATGCGACAATCCCAACCAGATAACCTACACTTAAAGTAAATATTTACAAATATTTTACTTTAATCCATTCAACAAAGTCCCTGCCTTCTTCGGAGGAATACGTTCTGTTTCACACGCCGATCCATCGCCTATTCAGTAGACGATCGTCAGTGATCCATTATGTATCCAGTTTGGGATGAACAGGAACATGCTGTCGAACGCCTTACAGGTAAGGAATTCGGTATGTCGTAGGTTCGTACCAAGCCTCACTTTGAAATCAGTGAATCACTCAGCTACAGCTCAAATATACAAAATTCAGAAACTAACGACAATAGGTTTTTTGTAAAAATTAGGTGAATAGTAGTAACTATTAAAATATATTTACAGGTCGTATATGGAAATTGAAAAACTGGTCATACCTTTTTAAGAAAACGCTTACATTTTACGTTATTTCAATAAAATTAATGTTTTCCTGAAATATAATAAAGCTGTCACGTTTCTCTGCGTGACAGCTTCAACAATTAAGACAGGCTTCGATTGGCTTGCTCCACGGCTTCTAAAAACGTTTCCCGCTGAAACCGGTGATCCGCGTCCGCCGTCAGTTCGATCATGTCCCCGAGCCGACGCAACTGAATCGGCAGCCCCCGCCCGATCCATTCGAGCTGTTGCTGGAGATGCCGTCTCGCCCGGTCGACCGTATGCCGTTCTGCTGCCGTGAACTGCCGTAAGTATTGCAGGACATAACCGAGTCCGAATTCAATCGGAATCCGTAGTTCGGCCCCTTTGTCCTTGATCCGGATCAGACCCGCTCCGTAATGAATCGCCCGTTCCCACTCCTCACTGATTCGTTCGTACCAGTTTCCGTTTGTCAGACAATGTGTTTCCAGTGCGCCTTTCGGACCACTCGGCATGACGCTGAAATAATCGATTTTCATCCTTCTTCTCCTTTTCCGTAAAAAATAGGATGAATCCTTGATGGACTCACCCTATATGACAGGTCAGGAAGTTGGATTGTTCGAAAATGTTTTACTCGGTCGACCGATTCCTTCATATTGGACATCACCCGGCTCATCAACGAATGCCCAACAGTTACGTCCGTCAATCAAACGGGCGGTCTTCATGTTCGCTGTCAGTTGTTTTGGCGTGACATGCTTGATGTCGTCCCACTCCGTCATGATGACAGCGACTTCTGCCCCTTTAACGGCCTCTTCGAGCGTATTTTTTTGATCGAGCAGAGTTTTCGCAGCCGGATCGTATCCGGTGACGATGGCACCCATTTTCGTCAGACGCTCTGCCAGACGTAATGCCGGAGCATCACGTAAGTCATCCGTTCCCGGCTTAAACGACAAACCTAACAGAGCAATCCGGAGACCGGGTCGTGGATCGATTTTTTGAAGAACATACTCGAGCTGGGCTTCATTCGTCCGGTCCGCTGCCTCAATGACATGAAGGTGTTCACCTTGTCTTTGAGCTAACGTCGTCAAAGCGGCAATATCTTTCGGAAAGCATGAGCCGCCGTAACCGGCACCCGCTTTTAAGAACGCCGGACCGATACGTGGATCTAGACCAATCCCATGGGCTACATCTTCGACATCCGCTCCGACGATATCCGCCAGCCGTGCAATTTCATTGATAAAACTAATTTTGACAGCCAAAAAGCTGTTTGCGGCATACTTCGTCAGCTCGGCCGTCGTCGGATCGACATGAACGATTGGTGCATTCGCTTTAAATAAGTCAGCCAGACTCTCCGCCAATCCTTGATCGTGCGTCCCGATAACAACCCGGTGCGGATTACGCATATCCCGGATCGCTGTCCCTTCTCGAAGAAATTCCGGTACCATTGCAAAGCGTAACGATGGATACATTTCCTGGAGGGATTCCGTCGTTCCCGGTGGAATCGTCGATTTCAAAACGACCGCAGCATCCGGTTGAATGGAATGAATCAATTTAACGACTGCCTGCACTGCCGACAAATCACAACTTCCGTCTGCCCGTTCCGGTGTTCCGACTGCCACCAAATACAGGTCGGATAGCGGATAGTCGGTCGTAAAGGTCAAACGACTTTGATTTTTTTGTAAGGCCTCTTCAATTCCTTCTTCCGTAATCGGTGCAATCCCTTGCGCTAATTGTTCCATCCGCTCTTTATTTAAATCGACACACACCACGTCGTGTTTGGCATCGGCTAATCCAATCGCGGTCACAAGACCAACATATCCTGTCCCAATTACCGTCACTTGCATCTCATCACATCCTTCATCAGTTTCCCTGTCTTCACTATACGGGAGCGAAAGTGATTTGTGCATCGAAAAAGCTTTTCGAATACGCTATACTGAATACGGGAATGGGAGGAATGCTCGTGGCGATTATCATCTTTTGCCTCGTATGTCTCTTCGCATATCGTATCCGCAAGCTTCCCGAAGCGATTCGGACGATCTTACTCATCCTCGGTTTACTCAGTGGATGGTTCGCGCTGTTTGAGATCATCAGTTATTTAGAAGCGAACCCTTACCTGGCCGCGATCCCGATTGCACTCGGGCTCGGTTACTGGTTTTGGCGCCGCAAGAAAAAACGGACGACCGGTTCTGCCTCAAATTGAGGTCGAGCGGTGTCCGCCTATCGATCACACAAGACCAGTCCGATCAACGGAACTGGTTTTTTTGTCGTTACAGGACGGCCGGTGGTCCGAATTTCCCGTCATGGTAGTCACGGTATGCCTGACGGATTTCTTCTTCCGTATTCATGACGAACGGTCCGTAGGCAATCGTCTCCTCCCGGATCGGTTGACCCGAGTAAATCAATAGCTTCGTCCGACCGGTTGCAGTCAGCTCGAGTGAACTCTCCCCTGCTGCTTGTTCGTCAAACGTCAACGTCGCAGCCATCGTCTTCGCGAGGCGGGTCCTGCTGTTTCCTGCTTCCAGTTCTCCGGCCAGGACATACAGAAAAGCGTTATGATTCGCCGGTAAAACATGTGTATACGTCGCTCCAGGAGCAAGTGAAACCTCACTCATGGTAATCGGGACGAGACTGTCGAGCGGTCCCGTCACGCCGGCAATCTCACCGGAATAGACGCGGACGTGTCCTCCGTCAAACGTCACGACCGGAGCCTGTTCGAGCAAAACATTTTGATACGATGTCGTCGTCTCTTTCAAACGCTTCGGCAGATTGAGCCAAAGTTGCAACGTATGAATCAAATCGTCATCGACCGCTTCTTCAGCATGCCGCGCCGCCCAGCCGGCATTCATGTACTGGATGTCTCCGGCGTCAAGAATGGAGTGCCCGCCATGATTATCGATATGTTCGAGCCGACCGTCGATGACATACGTGATTGTCTGAAAGCCGCGGTGCGGATGATCGGAAAACGTTCCGCGTTTGAACCAGTCCTCCGCCATCAGGATAAACGGATCAAACTCGTCTTTCCGGTCTGGTGACAGCACCCAGCCCTGTTGGACATGGGGATAACCGTTTTGTTGATATGTCACTTGCCAATGATTCTTGATATCACGTTCGAACATTTTTCCAACTCCTCCACTTATGATGCTTTCATTGTCGCATAGCCTGTTGCGGAAGCCGTACTCGTTTGCTCGTCAAAGGATTTTTGCGCACAAAAAAACGATTCCGGTTGACGGAATCGTTCAGCACTTCGATTAAAGACGTGACGCCTTTTGTTCGAGGACGGCAATCTTCTCTTCGATTTCTAGCAGCTTCAGTTCATGTTCGAGTTCGAGGCGACGTTTTTTCCGTTTCAGTTGGCTCAGTTCTTCTGCAACCGACTCCGGTGACGCTTCCGGGCGTGGCGGTGCCGACTGATCCATTGACTGACGGAGCGGATCAAACAGGTTTGACTTGGCAAACTTCGCCGCTTCCGGACCAAACAGGTCGTTGATGATCGGCAAAACTTTATTCATCGCGTTGCCCGGGATCTGTGACTTCTCGTCAACCAGACGTTTGAGTGCCAGCTCGTCGACCAAATACCCTTTACCGTCCTGTTCCGCATGTAATTCGCCTGTGCGGATCCAGCGGCGGACCGTCTCTTCTGATACGCGTAACAATTCACTGATCTGTTTTGTCGTTAACATCGTAATCCCTCTTTCCCATTCATTTGATACTCTTACTATACACACGTGTGTGCGTGTGTGTCAATCAATACACACATCAAAAACCCTCCGAACCGGTATGGTCCAGAGGGTTGTCCTTATCCTGCGCGTCGTAACAGTAACCAGAGTCCGACGACTGCCAGTCCTGCTCCTGTCGCTGCGTACGGGAACGGTTTCTCTTCCCCTGCTTGCGGGAGTCGTTCACCGGATGCATTGCTATTGCTTGTGCTTGTATCCGGATTGTCTGCTTTGACTTCCGTAACCGGTGCTTGTGCCGGTGTAGTCGATGTCTTCGTTGGTTGCGGCGTTGGTTTCGGTTCCACGACCGGTTTCGCCTTCTTGATTTCAGCAAGCAGGAAATACCCCATCGTCTCATCCGTCAACGTGACCGAATCCGTCGTTGCTTTTCGTTTGAACAGTTTGAGGAATTCATCGTATCCCGGGAATTCTTCTTCGTCTTCATCTGCCATACCGACAGCAAGGGCTTCCGCTCCGGCTTTCGTCAATTCGAACGAATCCATCATCTCATCGAGCGAGACGTGGTGCATCGCTTCGACTGTGTATCCGGCAGCGACTTCCGTCTTCACTGTGTACGTTCCCGGTGTCAATTCGATCGACAAGGCATCGTCTTTTCCGACTTCTTCCGTGTAGACGTCTTTCCCCGTGATGGCATCCGTAATCGTATAGGTTGCAGGAATCGTCTGCTCCGTGTAACCCGGAATCTGATCGTTATTCGCATCGAGGAAGTTCGTGACGATCAGAAGGTTCGCCATGTCCATTTCTTCGTCTTCGAGACCGTAGAGACCGGCATCGACTTGAACGATGTCCCCTGCTTGCAGCTTCACTTTTGCCAGGTCATCTTCGTCAAGATCCGAATCGATCGTCGGATCCGTTCCTTCGTGTTGAGGAGACGTGTAATAGTACCCGATGTCCATGCCGTACACTTCAATGTAATACGTGCCCGGCTCGATGTCCTTGAACGTGTAGAGTCCGTCTTTCGTGTAAACTTCCTCAACGACATCGTAGTTTTTATTTAAGAGGTACACCGGGACGTCACTGATGCGTGTTTCTTTTTCCTGACGGATCCCGTCTTCATTTTCATCAAACCAGATGAGTCCGTTGATGATTCCCGTCGTCGCCTTTACCGGCTCTTCCTTGACGGGTTCCGTTTCCGGCTTCGGTTCTTCCTTGACCGGTTCTTCTTCCACGGGTTCTTCTTTGATTGGTTCTTCCGTCTCCGGCTCCTCCGGTGTCGGTTTTTCTTCCGGCGTTGGTTCCGTTGTCACGGGTTCTTCCGGTGTCGGCTCCGCTTTGACTTCGCGGCCGAATTGAATCAAAATCGTCTTCGCCTGATCCGTCGATGTTACTTTCACGACAGGTGCCGTTTCCGCTGTAAACGTGACGGTCGGGTTTTTGACGATATCAATTGCTTGTCCCGTCAATCCGCCTTCAAAGACCAATTCCGTTTCAGATTCAAGATTGACTGTCCCTTCTCCCGTGAATGTCAACGTATACGGATTCGTTCCCGTTCCGGTGACATCCCATGCAGAAATCGTTTCTGCCTGAGCTGGTGTGATGATACCAAAGACAAGCAGACACGCTGCTATGTACATTCCAATTTTTCGCATTATGTTTGTTTTCGCTCCATTCTAAAATATGTGTTACCTAGATTTTAAACAATAAAGGGAAAATAAACCACCTGATTTCCGAAATTCGTCCAAGAAAAAGACGACTGTCCCTCAAAAAGGATCAGTCGTCTTAAGATTATACGAGTGAATCACAGGCTTTCGCACACGCTTCACAGGCTGCAGCACATTTTTGACAGTGGTCATGATCGTGTTTCGAGCATTCTTCGGCACAGGCTAAACAGATTTCCTTACAGGCCGTCGCAAGCACGGCGATGTTTGGACTGTTTCGGACGATGGCCTGACTGAGCAGGCTGCAAATGTCGGCGCAGTCCCGGTCAAGACGAATACAATCCGTCATATGAGTAACGTGGGATTCATTCAGACAGGCGTCAAAACAAGTGTTACAGGCGACGATACAGGCTTCGAGTGTCGTTAGAGCTTCCTGATGTGCTTCGTGCATAATATGATTCCCCCTTTGAAGTGATGACTAAGTAAACGCTAGTATCCTTCTTCCCCGGATACACTCTCTTAAAACAAAAAAAGAACCATACGATAACCGGGGAACAACTGGTTATCGTATGGTTCTTTTCCATTAACGGACGACTTCAAGCGGAATTTCAATGCCACGTCCGGCGCCTGCATCGATGATCAGGACCGGCAAGCGGTTTTCATCGAAGACTTCTTTTTCAATCGTCGTATCCGACGTGTACGTTCTGATTTCCCCCATCTTTTTCGCCGTAAACGAAACAAAGGGGAACGGAATCGACTGATTGGCGACATCCAGTCGAATATCAACCTGTTGGTCATCCAGCCGGATGTCATTGGCCGTCCGAATCGTCAGACGCATCCGGTCGTTGTCCGTTGCTGAAATCTGAGCCGAGATGTTTTCCGTTTGTCCGGCACGCGTGACAGGATCGATGATGACCGTCGGGGAAGCGGTCTCCACCTCGTCAGCACGCTGACAACCGGGAATGACAAGCAGCGAGATTGCCAAGGGAATCAGCAAACGCTTCATCACGGATTCACTTGATTGCGAAAGTCAGTTCAGCAGTACAGGCGACTTCCCCATCGACTGTTGCTGTGGCACGCCCTTTACCGATCGGTCCACGCAGTTTCGTCAGTTCGACTTCCAGTCGGAGCTGGTCACCGGGAACGACCTGACGCTTGAAACGACAATTCTCGATGCCGGCAAAAAAGGCCAGTTTGCCTTGGTTTTGTTCCATCTTGAGAACAGCAAAAGCACCAACTTGCGCCAACGCCTCGACAATCAACACACCGGGCATGACGTTGTAATCCGGGAAATGGCCGTTAAAGAATTCTTCATTTGCCGTGACATTTTTGATTCCGACAGCCCGTTTTCCTTCCTCGACTTCGAGAATCCGGTCGACGAGCAAAAACGGATAACGGTGCGGAATGACTTCCTTGATTTGTTCAATCGTATACATATAGCGCAGCTCCAATCACTGGTTAATTTAAGATTTTGTCCAAAAATCGGTGATGCGGGTCCATGTGTCGAGCTTAAGGACATCCATCGCTTCGCCACCACCAAGTGTCGCATATCCAACCATTGCGCCGATCACTAACGCAAGGACAATAAGAAGAACAATGATCAATAAACGAGCAATAATCGGAACGCGACGTGAAGAATACTGACGTAATTTTTTACGTTGCTTCGGTTCCTGTTCTTGCGGCTGTTCGTTCTTAACCTCTTGATTACGTTTCAGACGTTCACGGGTCGGTTGGTCCGTTCCGGCTTGATTTTGTACCATCTTGATCACCTTTCATTGGTTCAGTCTAAAGAACAGTATAGCATATTAGTACCTGGTATTAAATAGTTGCAGTTCAGCTACAAAACGGTTCTTTTTTTAAGTGTAACATGCACAAACCGTGAACTTGTAAAAAAAGTTCTGCATTTTATATATAAGGAAGAAACAGAACCATCCGGTCTTTTTTAAAAAAATTTTTCAATTTTTTCAATCCAAACAAAATCCGGGTGCGTATGCTGTTCAGAACGATGCAGACAACAACTACCAAATATACAAAAACAACACCCAAATTTGAGAGGATGAGACAAGATGAAAAACACGAAAAAATTCGCAGCAACAGCCATGGCAGCAGCACTCGTATTACCAGGAACGGCAGCATTCGCTTCCGGTGGCGGAGACGACATGAAACATGAGGAGAGCGCGAAGAACGTCACGGTCAAAACAAAAGCCGCTGACCTCCGTGCAACACTCGATCAGTTACTCTCAGAGCACTTCGTGCTTGCCGT